>NZ_JBVHTO010000006.1:0-207481 GCF_055565855.1 Streptomyces sp. NPDC028308 | reverse complement strand
GCCTCTGGGTCCAGGGGCGGGGGCCCCTGGGTCTAGGGCCCGCCGGTCGCGGGGGGCGGGGCCGGCGGGTACGGGGGCGCGCCGGCCCGGTCGCGACCGTCCGGCACCCGCGGCCCGCTCGTCCGGTGCTTAAGCGGCCTTCGCCTTCGTGGCGTACATGTCGACGTACTCCTGGCCGGAGAGGCGCATGACCTCGGTCATCACCGAGTCGGTGACGGCCCGCAGCACGTAGCGGTCGCGGTCCATGCCCTCGTACCGGGAGAACTCCATCGCCTCACCGAAGCGGACCGTGACCCGGCCCGGGCGCGGGATGCCGGCGCCGCCGGGCTGGAGCTTGTCGGTGCCGATCATCGCGAACGGGACGACCGGGGCGCCCGTCATCAGGGTGAGCCGGGCGATGCCGGTGCGGCCCCGGTAGAGACGGCCGTCGGGGGAGCGGGTGCCCTCGGGGTAGATGCCGAAGACCTTGCCCTCCTCCAGGATGCGGCGGCCGGTCATCAGCGCCGCGACGCCGCCGTTCGCGCCGTCCCGGTCCACCGGGATCATGCCGACGCCGGTGAAGAACCAGGCCATCAGGCGACCCTTGAAGCCCTTGCCGGTGACGTACTCGTCCTTGCCGATGAACAGCACCTGCCGGTCGCAGACCAGCGGGAGGATCATCGAGTCGATGAACGTGAGGTGGTTGCCGGCCAGGATGACGGGACCGTCGCCGGGAATGTGCTCCACGCCCTCCACCCGTGGGCGGAACATCAGGCGCATGATCGGTCCGAGCACTGCCTTGATGAGCACGAAGCGGGACAACGGGCCCTCCGGTGTCAAGGGATCGGTATGAAGTATGTGCAGGTGAGGACGATACTCGCGGGCGCCCGGTGATTGCACATCGGGTTCACCGAGCGGATACGCGATGTTGACATGCGTTCACCTGCGGTGGCGTCCCGCGCGGCCGCCGCCGCGCCGGGGAAACATGTGACGGACGTCGCGGACGTACCGCCTGTCGGGTGACGTCCGGGACCGCCGCCGACCGGGTACCCGGACCCGCGCCCCCCAACCGGGCGAAACGCCAACTCGCGGACCCCACAGGACATCCAGCGTCACCCACGTGTTCCGTCCGAGGTCTCCCTCCCGTCACCCGCGGGCACCTACGATCGTCCCGCTTTGACAGGTGCAGGGCGGTACGGCGGGAGGAGCGCTCATGGGGACGCAGGAGACGGGCGAGCAGGGACGGGGTACGGCGCGGCGGGCACTGCTCGGCGCGGCGGTGCTCGGCGCGGGCGGAGCGGTCCTCGGGCTGCCCGGCGCGGCCAGAGCCGACGGGCGGCACGGCGGCGGCTACCGGAGCCTGCCGACGCCGACCGTCATCGGGCACCGCGGGGCCAGCGGCTACCGGCCGGAGCACACCTTCGGCTCGTACGAGCTGGCCCTCGACATGGGTGCGGACGTCGTGGAGGCGGGCGACCTCGTGCCCACCAAGGACGGCCACCTGGTGTGCCGGCACGAACCGGAGATCGGCGGCACCACCGACGTCGCCGCGCACCCCGAGTTCGCCGACCGCAAGACCACCAAGTCGCTCGACGGGGTCGCCACCACCGGCTGGTTCACCGAGGACTTCACGCTCGCCGAGCTGAAGACACTGCGCGCGGTCGAGCGCATCCCCGGCACCCGCCAGCGCAACACGATCTACAACGGCCGCTGGGAGATCCCCACCTTCGAGGAGGTGCTGCGCTGGCAGGACGAGCAGACCCGCAAGCGCGGCAAGCAGGTCTGGATCTACCCCGAGCTCAAGCACCCCACCTACTTCCGCAAGCTCGGCCTCGGCACCGAGGAGCGGCTCGCCCGGCTGCTGCGCAAGCACGGCAAGGACAAGAAGAACTCGCCGGTCATCATCCAGTCCTTCGAGCCCACCAGCATCCAGCGCATGGACAAGCTGGTCGGCAACCCGCTCGCCGTGCTCCTCTCCAGCGCCGGCAGCCGCCCCTACGACTTCGTCGAGTCCGGCGACCCGCGCACCGTCGCCGACCTCGTCAAGCCCGCCGGCCTGGAGTGGATCGCGTCGTACGCCCAGGGAATCGGCCCCACGCTCGACCTGATCATCCCGAAGGACGCGAGCGGCAACCTCACCACGCCGACCACGCTCGTCGACGACGCGCACGAGGCGGGCCTGATCCTGCACCCGTACACGATGCGCAACGAGAACACCTTCCTGCCCGCGAACTTCCGCAAGGGCACCGACCCGAACGCCTACGGCGACGCGTTCGGCGCCTTCCGGGCCTACTTCGCGACCGGCATCGACGGCGTCTTCTCCGACAACCCGGACACCGCGCTGCTCGCCCGCGAGGACTTCGTCAACGGCTGAGCCACCGACCCCGGATGGGGTGACACCCGGCCGCCCCGGCAACCACTCGCCGGGGCGGCGGCGTCGTGCCGCATATGACATCGGACATGGTTGCCACGCTGCGCCCGCTGCTCGCGGCCGAGGCCTCGGCGGAGGCATATGCGTCGGGCGCGGAACCCGGCGACCTGGAACAGGCGGTCTGGCTCCGCCTCCTGGAGCGCCTCGACACGGACGGACCGCCCCTGGACCCGCAGGGCTGGCTGCGCCGCGCCGTGCGCTCCGAGGCCCGCCGCAGCCGCCGTACGAGCCGCCTCGAACGGCCGTACGGCGCCGAGCCGGCCGAGGACCGGCGGCCGGGCCCGGAGCAGGTGGCCCTCACCGCCGCCCGCCACCGCGCCCTGCACGACGCGGTGCGGCGCCTGCCCGGCCGCTGCCCGCGCCTCCTGGCGGCGCTGCTCTCGCCCAAGGACCTGACCTACCAGGAGATCGCAGGCGAGTTGGGTATCTCACAGGGCAGCCTGGGCCCGGAACGTTCCAGATGCCTGGGATGTCTGCGTCGATTGCTCACACCGGAGGTTGCGGCTCTCGAAGCGCGGGGATAGGAGTGGGGGACAACCGGTAAACAGGTGAGCGGGAGGCATGCACACATGGGCATGAGCGTGACCATCTCGGGGGCGACCGAGCAGGACGCCGAACAGATCCTCAAGCTGCAGTACCTCTGCTACCAGAGCGAGGCCGAGCTGTACGGCGACTACAGCATCGAACCCCTCACCCAGCCGCTGGACTCCCTGAGGGCCGAACTGGCCCAGGGCACGGTCCTGGTGGCCCGGCTCGGCGACGAGGTGGTCGCCTCCGTGCGCGGCGTCGTCGACGCCGACGGCACGGCGCGCATCGCCAAGCTCATCGTCCACCCGCGCATGCGGCGCCACGGCCTGGGCGGACGCCTGCTCTCCGCCATCGAGGCACGTCTGGGCGCGGACGGAGCCGCCAAGTCCTACCAGCTGTTCACCGGTCACCGCAGCGAGCACAACCTGCGCCTGTACCGGAAGCACGGCTACGCCCCGGTCTCCCGGGAGCGGGTCGACGAGCGCCTCACCCTGGTCACCCTCGCGAAGGGCGCAGACGCGAGCGCCTTCGTCACGAGCGCCTAGCGGTTCGCCCGCGCCGGGCGCCGTCCGTCACGGGCGGTGCCCGGGGCTCCGGATGCCCGTGCGTCGACGGCGGTCAGACGTCGGTGCGGGCCCGGCGGAGCCAGTACATCGCCGTCACCGGCAGCAGCACCGGGATGAAGAGGTAGCCCATCCCGTAGTCGGACCAGACCGTCGCGTCCGGGAACGCGGACGGCTCGACCAGCGTCCAGGTGCCGACGATCAGGACGCCCGCCAGCTCGGCGGCGCAGCACACCAGCGCCGCCCGGCGGGCCGTCTCGCCGCCCCGCACGAGCGAGTACGTGATGAAGCCGTACACCAGCCCGGCGACGGCCGACAGCGAGTAGGCCAGCGGGGCCTTGTCGAACTCCGTCGAGATCTGCACCGCCGACCGCGACACCGCCCCGACGACCATCACGCCGTACAGCCAGACCAGCAGCATGCCCGGCCCGCGGATCAGCCGGACCCGCTTCCCGCCCGGTGCCGGGTCCTGCCCGCGCACGCTCCCGTGCTCGTCGGCGGCCGCCATCTCAGCCTCCCCAGATGTCGTAGAGCCGTACCTCGAGGACGGCGAGGACCGCGCCGCCGGCGGCGACCGTGACCGAGCCCCAGCGGGTGCGCTCCGCCAGCGACATGAACCCCGCGGCCGGCACGCACGCCACGGCACCCAGCAGATACGCCACGAAGATCGTCGTGCCCTGCTCCGGCTTCTCGCCGCGCGAGAGCTGGACGACGCCGACAACCAACTGCACCAGGGCCAGCAGCGACACCACGGCCATGCCGATGAAGTGCCAGTCCTTGGTCGGCTGGTCGCGGTAGGCGGCCCAGCCGCACCAGGCGGCGAGCACGAGCGCGGCGACGGCGGTCGAGACCGTCAGGGCATCAAGCATGCCGTGACCCTATTACGCACCAAAAGGCCCGCCGCGCCCGCCCCCGGCGAGGCCCGGGCGGGCGCGGCGCACCGGCGGGAGCCGCCGTGGTGTTGACCACAGCCGACGGAGGCCGGGCCCGGCGCTCCCGGCACGGCACGCGCCGCTCCGCCCCGTCCCCGCTGGTCACGCGCGGGAGAACGGAGGGGCGCCGCGCGCGGGACCACCGTCCACGGCTGTCCGCTATTCGGACAGGGGTGCCGGTACCCGTCCGTACGTCTGCTTTACTGATCCCATGACCACGACGAGCAGCCGCATCCTTGCGACCGAGGCGACCACGACGCCCGGTGCTCGTTGTATGTGTCGAATGTGCGCCTTCTGAGGGCCCCCGCACCACCCCTGAGCCTCGCGCCCCGAAGCGAGACAGCTGTGCCCTGTCCGTAGTCCCTGCGTGACGGAGCCGGCCCCCGCGCACACGTTCTCCCCGGTTCGCTCGCCATCGCGAGAACCGTGCCGCGTTCCCGACCGAATGCACCCGTGCCGGGGCACACCCACGCCCTGCACTCGACAGTGACGGAAACCCAGTGATCACGACAACGGGCCTGACCAAGGTCTACCGCTCGCGCGGCCGTGAGGTGACCGCCCTCGACGGCGTCGATCTGCACGTACGCGAAGGCGAGGTGTACGGCGTCATCGGCCAGTCCGGCGCCGGCAAGTCCTCCCTCATCCGCTGCGTCAACCTCCTGGAGCGCCCCACGGCCGGCACGGTGAGCGTCGCCGGACAGGACCTCACCGCCCTCGCCGGACGCGGCCCGCGCGCCGGCCGGGAACTGCGCAGGGCGCGCAGCCACATCGGCATGGTGTTCCAGCACTTCAACCTGCTGTCCTCGCGCACCGTCCAGGACAACGTCGAACTGCCCCTGGAGATCCTCGGCGTCTCCGGCCGGGAGCGGGCGCGCAAGGCACTCGAACTGCTCGACCTGGTCGGCCTCTCCGACAAGGCGAAGACCTATCCGGCTCAGCTCTCCGGCGGACAGAAGCAGCGGGTCGGCATCGCCCGCGCCCTGGCCGGCGACCCGAAGGTGCTCCTCTCCGACGAGGCCACCAGCGCCCTGGACCCCGAGACCACGCGGTCCATCCTCCAGCTGCTGCGCGACCTGAACCGGCAGCTGGGCCTGACCGTCCTGCTCATCACCCACGAGATGGACGTCGTGAAGAGCATCTGCGACTCGGCCGCCCTCATGCAGGACGGCAGGATCGTCGAGTCCGGCACCGTCCCGGAACTGCTCGCCACCCCCGGCTCCGAACTGGCCGCCGCGCTCTTCCCGGTGAGCGGCGACGCCTCCGCCGACGACCGCACCGTCATCGACGTCACCTTCCACGGTGAGGCCGCCACCCAGCCGGTCATCTCCCAGCTCTCGCGCACCTACAACATCGACATCTCGATCCTCGGCGCCGCGATGGACACCGTCGCGGGCAAGCAGGTCGGCCGGATGCGCATCGAACTCCCCGGCCCCTACGAGGAGAACGTCGTGCCGATCGGCTTCCTGCGCGAGCAGGGACTGCAGATCGATCTCGTCGGCCGGGCGGCCCAGCAGTCCGCGTTCGTGAAGGAAGGTGCCAAGTGACCTGGTCGGAGATGCAGCCCCTGCTGTCCCAGGCGTGTTGGGACACGCTCTACATGGTGGGCTGGTCCACGCTGATCGCGGTCGTCGGCGGACTGCCGCTCGGCCTCCTGCTGGTCCTCACCGACCGCGGCGGACTGCTGCAGAACGTCGTGGCCAACAAGGTGATCGGGCAGGTCGTGAACATCGCCCGCTCGATGCCGTTCATCATCCTGATGGTCGCGCTGATGAGCTTCACCCGCACCATCACCGGCACGACCATCGGGCGGGAGGCGGCGATCGTGCCGCTCGCCATCGGCGCCATCCCCTTCTACGCGCGGCTCGTCGAGATGTCCGTCCGCGAGGTGGACGACGGGCTGGTCGAGGCCGTCCAGTCGATGGGCGGCAGCACCTGGAAGACCGTACGCAGCGTCCTCGTGCCCGAGGCCCTGCCGTCGCTGATCTCCGGCGCCACCACCACGGTCATCGCGCTCATCGGCTACTCCGCCATGGCGGGCACGGTCGGCGCCGGCGGACTCGGCGACATCGCCATCCGCTACGGCTACCAGCGCTTCGAGACCGGCCTGATGTGGATCACCGTCGCGGTGCTCGCCGTCGCGATCTCCTTCCTCCAGTTCGGCGGCGACTTCGCCGCGCGGGCCCTGCACCGCCGGGGCGCCAAGTCCGGCCCCCTGCTGCTCTTCCGCCCCTTCGGCGGCGCCCTCCCCGCCACGGTCGCGACCGACGCCGTCAAGAAGGGCTGACCCCAGACTCCCCGTCCCACCCAGACGGGGCCGCTTCACCCATAAGGAAAGGCACTTTTCGTGCGTAACACCGCCAAGATCACCACTGCCGTCCTCGCCGCCGGAGCCCTCACCCTCGGCCTCAGCGCCTGCGGTTCGGACAAGGACTCCGCCTCCGACACCAGCGGTCCGCTGGTCGTCGCCGCGAGCCCCGTCCCGCACGCCGAGATACTCGACTTCGTCCAGAAGAACCTGGCGAAGAAGGCGGGCCTCGACCTGGAGGTCAAGGAGTTCACCGACTACGTCACGCCGAACACGGCGACCGAGGACGGGTCCGTGGGCGCCAACTACTTCCAGAACCAGCCCTACCTCGACGACTTCAACAAGAAGAAGGGCACCCACATCGTGCCCGTCGTCACGGTGCACCTGGAGCCGCTCGGCCTGTACTCGCACAAGGTCAAGAAGGCCGACGACCTCAAGAGCGGCGCGACGGTCGCCGTCCCGAACGACACCGTCAACGAGGCGCGCGCGCTCAAGCTCCTCGACGCCAACGGCATCATCACGCTCAAGGACGGCGTGGGCAACGAGGCGACCCCGGGCGACATCGTCAAGAACCCGAAGAACCTCAAGTTCAAGGAGCTGGAGGCGGCCCAGACGCCCCGCTCCCTCGACGACGTCGACGCCGCGGTGATCAACGGCAACTACGCCATCGAGTCCGACCTCAAGCCCGCCGAGGACGCCCTCGTCCTGGAGTCCGCCAAGGACAACCCGTACGGCAACTTCCTCGCCGTGAAGAAGGGCAACGAGGACGACCCGCGCGTCAAGAAGCTCGCCAAGCTCCTCACCTCGCCCGAGGTGAAGAAGTTCATCAAGGACAAGTACGCCGGTTCCGTCCTGGCGTCCTTCTGACCGTCCTGCCGCGCCGCGACGAGGAGTCCGCGGGGCGCGAACCTTCTCGCGCCTTCCGCCGAGGGGCAGTTCGCCGGGGAACGGACGAGGTCCCGTCCCGCCGGTGAGCACCGCCGGACGCCCTCGTCACCGCACGGGGTCCACTCTTCACCGGGAGTGGACCCCGTAGTGCGTTCCGGTGCTTCCATGCTGCATGCTGGGCAGTTCAGCAGGCCCGACGATTTCCGACGGCCCGACGGTTCCCGAAGGTTACGGAGCGGCGCATGACGAGCACCTTCCCCGGCATCTCCATCAGCACGGAGCGGTTGGTGCTGCGCCCGCTCGAGGAGGACGACGTCCCGGCCCTGGCCGAGATGATGAACGACGAACTGGTCGCCGCCTGGACGTCCGTGCCCCAGCCCTTCACCGAGGACGGCGCCCGCCGCTGGATCTCCGAATACGCGCCCGACGAGCGCACGTCCGGCCGCGGACTCGACCTGGCCGTCACGGAGTTCCTCACCCAGCGCCTGGTCGGTGTCGTCCAACTCGGCAGGACCAACTGGCACATCCGGTCCACCGAACTGTCGTACATCATCGCCCCCTGGGCCCGCGGTGAGGGATACGCCTCCGAGGCCGCCCTCGCCACCGCCCAATGGCTGTTCCGCGACCAGAAGTTCGAGCGGATCGAACTGCGCACGGCCGCCGACAACACCGCCTCCCAGCAGGTCGCCCAGAAGATCGGCTGCATCAGCGAGGGCGTCCTGCGCAACGCCTGCATAGCGCGCACCCGCACCGAGGACGGCACTTGGGCCGACCTGCGCACCGACTTCATCGTGTGGAGCCTCCTGCCGGAGGACCTCGACGGTGTCGCCGAGGAACTCGCCGAGACGACCGGCTACACGTCGTACTCCGACTGGAACTGACACCGCGGGAGCGCTTCCACCCCCCGGGGGCCCGTCGCGGCGCCGTGCGGCCGCACCAGGTACCCTCACGGAGCCCGTGCGTGGGCTGTCCCCTGACACGCTGCGAAAAACCCTCTGGAGACTGACGACGATGGCCGACCGGGTCACGGTGATCGGCTGGGACGGCTCGCCGCTGACCGCCGCGGCGCGCTCCGCTCTCGGCGCCGCCACACTGGTGGCGGGCGCCGGCCACCACCTCGAACTCCCCGAGATCCCCGCGACCGCCGAGCGCGTCCGCCTCGGCAGCGTCGCCCTCGCCGCCCGCCGCATCGCCAACCACCGCGGCACCGCCGTCGTCCTCGCCGACGGGGACCCCGGCTTCTTCGGAGTCGTACGCACCCTGCGCGCCCCCGAGTTCGGCCTCGAGGTCGAGGTCGTCCCCGCCGTGTCCTCCGTGGCCGCCGCCTTCGCCCGCGCCGGGATGCCCTGGGACGACGCCCACGTGGTCGTCGCCCACCCCCGCTCGCTGCGCCGCGCAGTGAACGTGTGCCGCGCCCACACCAAGGTCGCCGTCCTCACCTCGCCGGGTGCCGGCCCCGCGGAACTCGGTCTGCTCCTCGAAGGCGTCCACCGCACCTTCGTCATCTGCGAGGAACTGGGCACCGACCGCGAGCAGGTCAGCGTCGTCACCTCCGACAAGGCCGCCGACCACACCTGGCGTGACCCCAACGTCGTCATCGTCATCGGCGGGTTCGTCGCCGCGACCGAGGGCGGCGGCTGGATCGCCGGCCGCGAACCCGGCGCCGGCCCGCGCGGCTGGGCGCTGCCCGCCACGGCGTACGGCGGCGAACTCGGCGAAGGCGAAACGGATCTGCTGCGCGCGGCCCAGCTCGCCCGCCTCGGCCCGCGCATCGGCGACCTGGTGTGGGACATCGGCTCCGGCAGCGGCGCCTTCGCCACCGAGGCCGCCCGCACGGGCGCCGCGGTCATCGCGGTGGACCGGGACCCGGCCGCCTGCGCCCGCACCGAGGAGTCGGCCCGCCGCTTCGGCGTCCAGGTGCACGTCGTGCCCGGCACCGCCCCGCACGTCCTGGAGAACCTCCCCGAGCCCGACGTCGTACGCGTCGGCGGCGGGGGAGCGGCGGTGGTCTCGGCCGTCGCCGACCGCCGCCCGCAGCGCATCGTGACCCACGCGGCGACCCGTGACGCGGCCGAACTCGTCGGCCGGGACCTGACCGAGCACGGTTACCAGGTCGAGTGCGCCCTCATCCAGGCCGTCGAACTCGACACACGGGCCTGGACGGAGAAGGAACGGAGCGTCGCGTTCCTGCTCACAGGGCGTCTGCCCGATCGCGCCCCGTGATCCGCTTGTCGTACCGCGCGCGGTAGGCTGACCGATCGTCGTACCGCATTCGTGCCCGGCGCTTCGTCGGCCAATGTCCGGAAAACGCGCCCCTTTTGGGTTGGGTGTGGTACGGCGTTACCGGAGGACGCGCAACGTGGCGCAGTCCACAGTGGACCGTCGCGGATCACGCTGTCGCGAGGGCGGGACGACCGGGACAATGCCAGTTAATGGCTTTGTCTCCTTTACGGGCGGGTCGTTCGTGCCGCTGGGCACGCACGCTCGTTCTTCATTGCGGGGGCGGTCGGTGCGCCGTTCCGGGCGAGCTGGTCGTAGGAGCACTAACCGATGGGCGAGGGGTACGCATGACCGACACCGGCCAGGTCCCGGGCGAGGGACTGCCGGAGAACGCAGGCATGGTGGAGCAGCCGGGCGCCTCCGCGCACGGTGCGTACACCTTCCTCGACCCCTCCGAGACCCCCGCCGAGGACGACGACCTGCTTCTCATGCCGGGCGCGCAGGGCGCGTGGGGCAACGAAGTGCCGCCGCCCCCTCCGCTGCCCCTCGCGCCCGAGCCGGGCCCGGTGCCCGGTCAGGAGCCGGGTCCGCAGCTCGTCCACGAGCCCGGACCGCACGAGACGGACGGCCGCGACAGCGGCTCGGTCGACCTCGGTGCCGTCCGCATGGCTCAGCCCCCGGCCCCGGCCCCGCAGCCGACGACGCCCCGCCGCCCGCTGCACCTCGGCCCGCCGATCCCGGACGGCTCGTCCAGCCCCGTGCGCTCGCTCGCCGACCGCGGTCCCGCCGGTGCGCCCACGGGACCCGCGCCCCTGCGCCAGGCCGGCCCGCCGACCATCGGCCCCGAGTACCTGGACGTCCCGCAGGCCGCGGAGGTCCCTCAGCAGGGAGCGCCCTGGGGTGCCGCGCCCCAGCCGCAGGACGTGCCGCCGGTGCCGCAGGCGAGTGCCGAGGGGACGGCTGCAGAAACGGTCGTCCCGGAGGCGGCGCCGACCGCCGTGGCCGAGGCCCCCGAGCCCGCCGAGGCCCCGGCACAGGCCGCTGACGTACCCGTCGAGCCGGAGACCGCGTTCGAGCAGCCGGCCGAGGCCGCGCAGCCCGCGGAGACGCCGGACGCCTCCGAGGCCGCGCCCGGCGAGTTCCAGGCGCCGGAAGCCGTGGACGTTCCGGCTCCGGACACCGCCGACGCCGTACCGGCGCCCGAGGCCCAGCCCTCGGCCGACTCCGCGCCCGCGCCGGAGGGCTACCTGCACCAGCAGGCCCTCGACACCGCCCTCGACCGGCACGCCGTGCTCGGTTCCCCGGAGCCGTACGCCCCGGCGGACCCGGCCGCGCCGCAGGATCCGGCCGCCCCCGTGGCCCCGCAGGCCCCGGAAGGCCCGGAGGACGCGCACACCGGGCAGACCGCCTTCGACGCCGTCCGGCCGGAGGAGCACCTTCCGCAGCCGCCGGCCCACCCCGAGGGCGTCGAGCCGTCGGTGCCCGTCGACGACGTCCACCCGGCCGCGTCCGCCGATCAACCGGCCCCCGCCGAGGTCGCGCAGCCCGCGCCCGTCCAGGACTCCGGCGCGCACCTCTACGCGGCCCCGGACCCGCAGAGCGGTGAGCCCGAGCTCCACCAGACCCCGACGCAGACCGCCGACCCGGTGGCCTTCGAGGCCGACGCCGCGACCGGGCTGCCGGAAGCAGCCGCCGCCTTCGCGCCCGTCGTGGAGCCGCAGCAGCAGCCCGCCGAAGCCCCGCAGCCGAGCGAGGCCGAGACGGCGCCGGTGGCCGAGGAGCCGCTCGCGGACGCCGCGCCCGGCTTCGTCGCCCCCGACCCGGAGACGGCGCACGTCCAGCAGTTCTCCGGCCTCGCGGCCGAGCCGCAGCGGGGCGTCCCGGCGGTAGTCGGCGCACAGGCGGCGGCACCCCACGCGGTCCTCGGCCAGACGCAGGCGGCCCGTTCGCAGGGCGAGGTCCTGCCCGAAGAAGCGGCCGGGTCCCCCGAGCCCGCGCCTGTCGAGACGCCCCGGGAACAGCGCGCCGGCCGGCACGCCCACCGTTCCGTCGGCGAGTTCGTCCCCGTGGACGGCTCGGTGCCGACCACCCCGCACCTGGCCCCGACGCCCCCGCACGCCATGGCGGTGCCCCCGCTGCCCCCGCAGGAGGAGCAGCCGCGGCAGGCCGCCCCCGCCGCGGAGCCCGAGGCGACCGCACCCGTCCAGGTCCCGGCCGAGGAACCCGAGCCCGTCCACCCGCCGGTGGCCGAAGCGGTCCCGGAGTCCGCCGCGGAACCGGTGGCCGAACCCGGCCCCGTCACGGGCCTTCCGACGGACGCCGAACCCGTCGCCGCCGTGCCCGCCCCGCGCGAGGCCGAGGCACCCCCGGCACCCCCCGCTCCGGAGCCGCCCGCCGCGGACCCGGAACCCGTAGTCGCACAGCAGGCGGACGACCTGGACACCCAGGGCGCCGACCAGGAAGAGAGCACGGCCGCAGTGGAAGACGTACGAGAGTCCACCGGCCCGGCCGCGCCCGGTTACGACGACGCCGAGCGCGAGGCCGTGCTGCGGGTGATGCGCGAGCGCCGCGACATCCGCAACGGCTTCCGCAGCGACCCGATCCCGCACGACGTGCTGCTGCGCGTCCTGGAGGCCGCCCACACCGCGCCGAGCGTCGGCCACTCCCAGCCCTGGGACTTCGTAGTGATCCGCTCCGCCGAGACCCGCCGCTCGATGCACGAACTGGCGGCCCGCCAGCGCGAGGCGTACGCCAAGTCCCTGCCCAAGGGCCGCGCCAAGCAGTTCAAGGAACTGAAGATCGAGGCCATCCTCGACACCCCGGTGAACATCGTCGTCACCGCCGACCCGACCCGCGGCGGACGGCACACCCTGGGCCGTCACACGCAGCCGCAGATGGCCCCGTACTCCTCCGCGCTCGCGGTCGAGAACCTCTGGCTCGCCGCGCGCGCCGAGGGCCTCGGCGTCGGCTGGGTCAGCTTCTTCGACGAGCGCGAGATGGTGCGCGCCCTCGGCCTGCCCGAGCACCTGGAGGTCGTGGCCTACCTCTGCGTCGGCTACGTCGACGAGTTCCCGGACGAGCCCGAGCTGATGCAGGCCGGCTGGTCCAAGCGCCGCCCGCTGTCGTGGGTGGTCCACGAGGAGACCTACGGCCGCCGCGCGCTGCCCGGCGAGGAGCCGCACGACCTGCTCGCCGAGACAGTCACCAACATCCGCCCGCTCGACGCCAAGGCGCTCGGCGAGGCCTGGGAGCGCCAGAAGCGGATGACGAAGCCGGCCGGCGCCCTCGGCATGCTGGAGATCATCTCCGCGCAGCTGTCCGGCCTGTCCCGCCAGTGCCCGCCGCCGATCCCGGAGCCCGCGGCCGTCGCGATCTTCGCCGGCGACCACGGTGTCCACGCCCAGGGCGTCACCCCGTGGCCGCAGGAGGTCACCGCCCAGATGGTGGCCAACTTCCTGGGCGGCGGCGCGGTGTGCAACGCCTTCGCCAACCAGGTGGGCGCCGAGGTCTGCGTCATCGACGTGGGCGTCGCCTCCGACCTGCCCGCGACCCCGGGCCTGCTGCCGCGCAAGATCCGCGCGGGCACGTCCGACATGACGACCGGCCCGGCGATGACCCGCGAGGAGGCCAGGGCGGCCATCGAGGTCGGCATCGAGACGGCCCGCGACCTGGTCGCGGCCGGCAACAAGGCCCTGCTGACCGGTGAGATGGGCATCGCCAACACCACCGCGTCGGCGGCCTTGATCTCCGTCTTCACGGGCACCGACCCGAGTGAGGTCACCGGGCGCGGCACGGGCATCAACGACGAGACCCTGGCCCGCAAGACCGAGGTCGTGCGCCGCGCCCTCGACGTGCACCAGCCGGACCCGGCCGACCCGATCGGCGTCCTGGCCGCGATCGGCGGCTTCGAGCACGCCGCCATGGTCGGCCTGCTGCTGGGCGGCGCGTCCCTGCGCACCCCGGTGATCCTGGACGGCGTCAGCGCCGGAGCGGCGGCCCTGGTGGCCCGCGCGATCGCCCCCGAGGTCCTCGCGGCCTGCATCGCCGGCCACCGCAGCGCGGAGCCCGGCCATGTGGCGGCCCTGAACAAGCTGGGCCTGCGCCCGCTGGTCGACCTCGACCTCCGGCTCGGCGAGGGCACCGGCGCCCTCCTCGCGCTGCCGGTGGTGCAGAGCGCGGCCCGGGCGATGCACGAGGTGGCGACCTTCGACTCCGCGGGCGTGACCGAGAAGTAGCCGCGAGCGCCGCGTCCCGCCCCGTCGCCCGGCGACGGTACGGCAGGACGCGGGGCCTCCCCGGACCGCACGGACGGCGTCCCGAGAGCGCCGTCCCGGTTTCGGGCGGGGCCGGGCGCGGGGAGGTAACCCGCACCCGCCCGAGCCACCGCTGTCACCCGCAGCTTAAAATCCGCACGTCAGGCCCGCTCCGAAGGCGCAGGGGGCCCGTCTCGCACCGCCCCGCACGAGGAGCCGCACCTCCATGGCCGAACACCCCGCCTACCCCGTGGGCCTCCGTCTCGCCGGCCGCCGCGTCGTCGTCCTCGGCGGCGGCCAGGTCGCCCAGCGCCGCCTTCCCGCCCTGATCGCGGCCGGCGCCGACGTCCACCTCGTGTCCCCGCAGGCCACCCCCTCCGTCGAGGCGATGGCGGACGCGGGCGAGATCACCTGGACGCGGCGGTCCTACGAGGACGGCGACCTGGCCGAGGCCTGGTACGCCCTGATCGCCACCAGCGACACGGCGGCGAACGTGCGGGCCTCCGCGGAGGCGGAGCGGCTCCGCGTCTGGTGCGTCCGCTCCGACGACGCCGACGCGGCCACCGCCTGGACCCCGGCCACCGGACACAGCGAGGGCGTCACGGTCGCCGTGCTGACGACGAACGCCCGGGGCCGCGACCCCCGCCACACCGCCGCCATCCGCGACGCGGTGGTGGAGGGACTGCGCGACGGCACGCTGGTGGCGCCGCACCACCGCACCCGCGTCCCGGGCGTCGCCCTGGTCGGCGGCGGACCCGGCGACCCGGACCTGATCACCGTCCGCGGGCGGCGCCTGCTCGCCGAGGCCGACGTGGTCATCGCCGACCGTCTCGGCCCGCGCGACCTGCTCGCCGAACTCCCGCCGCACGTCGCGGTGATCGACGCCGCGAAGATCCCGTACGGCCGTTTCATGGCGCAGGAGGCCATCAACGACGCGCTGATCGAGCACGCCCGGCAGGGCAAGGCGGTGGTCCGCCTGAAGGGCGGCGACCCCTTCGTCTTCGGCCGGGGCATGGAGGAGGCCCAGGCGCTCGCGGAGGCGGGCATCCCGTGCACGGTCGTCCCGGGCATCTCCAGCTCGATCTCGGTCCCGGGCGCCGCGGGCATCCCCGTCACGCACCGCGGGGTCGCGCACGAGTTCACCGTCGTCAGCGGCCATGTCGCCCCCGACGACGAGCGCTCTCTCGTCGACTGGGCGGCCCTCGCCCGGCTGCGCGGCACGCTCGTCGTCCTGATGGGCGTGGACAAGATCGGCGCCATCGCCCGCACCCTCATGGACAACGGCAGGGCCGGCGACACCCCGGTCGCCCTCGTCCAGGAGGGCACGACGGCCGCCCAGCGGCGCGTCGACGCCACCCTCGCGACGGTCGCGGACACCGTGCGCGCCGAGGAGGTCAAGCCCCCCGCGGTCATCGTCGTCGGCGAGGTCGTCAACGTGGGCGCGGGTCTCCTCAAGGACCTGTTCGACGAGGCGGCGTCCGCGAACCCGGCTCCCGGACTCGCCGAGTAGCCGTGCAGCACCCGGCCCGCGACCCCTCCGGAGGTCACCGGCCGCCGAAAGGACCCGGAGAGCCCGCCGCCCGGGATCTCCGCGTAACCCCGGGTAACCCACCCGTTCCAAGCCGTTGGCACCGCACCCAGGACAAGGCAGTATCACCCTGTGGCCGATCTCATCACCGTTGAGGACCCCGACGACCCGCGTCTGCGCGACTACACGGGCCTGACCGACGTGGAGCTGCGCCGCAAGCGCGAACCGGCCGAGGGCCTGTTCATCGCCGAGGGCGAGAAGGTCATCCGGCGCGCCAAGGACGCCGGCTACGAGATGCGCTCGATGCTGCTCTCCGCCAAGTGGGTCGACGTCATGCGCGACGTCATCGACGAGCTGCCGGCCCCGGTGTACGCGGTCAGCCCCGAGCTCGCCGAACAGGTCACCGGCTACCACGTGCACCGCGGGGCCCTCGCCTCCATGCAGCGCAAACCGCTGCCGACGGCGGACGAACTCCTGCGCTCGGCCCGCCGCGTGGTCGTCATGGAGTCGGTCAACGACCACACCAACATCGGCGCGATCTTCCGCTCGGCGGCGGCCCTCGGCATGGACGCCGTGCTGCTCTCCCCGGACTGCGCCGACCCGCTCTACCGGCGCTCGGTGAAGGTCTCCATGGGCGCCGTCTTCTCGGTGCCGTACGCCCGGCTCGAATCCTGGCCCAAGAGCCTGGAGACGGTCCGCGAGGCCGGCTTCACCCTCCTCGCGCTCACCCCCGACGAGAAGGCCGCGACCCTGGACGAGGCCGCGCCCCACCGGATGGAACGCGTGGCCCTGATGCTCGGCGCGGAGGGCGACGGCCTGTCCACCCGGGCGCTGGTCGCCGCCGACGAGTGGGTGCGCATCCCGATGGCCCACGGAGTCGACTCGCTGAACGTCGGCGCGGCGGCGGCGGTCGCCTTCTACGCCGTGGCCACGGGCCGCCCGACGGCCTGACCACCCAGGGGGACCCGCCGACCGCAGCTACGGAGCGGCGCGGTGTCCCTCGCCCGGCGGCGCGTACGCCTGTGCGTGCCCCGCGTCCGCACGGGCGCCCTCGCCGCCGAGTCCCCGGGCCGGCCCCTGGCAGCCCTGCGCCGCCGCGATGCCCAGCGCCACCAGCAGCGTCACCACGACGAACACGAACAGCCGCTGACGCAGCAGCCGCGGATTGGCGGGCCGCCGGCCGGTACCGGTGGTGCGGGGCCCCTGCCGCCCGGCGCCACTGCGCGGAGCGGGCCGGCCGCCCGAGCGGGTCGTGTTGCGCGACGGCGCCGGCCGCGACCCCGACCGGGACCCGCCCGTCCGGGAGCCGCCCGCGCGGGCCGGGGGAGTGCCCTGCCCGGTCTGCGGGCCCTGCGGACGCCGCTGGGTGCGCTGCTCGGCGTACTGCTCGGCGAGCCGTCCGCTCGGCCGGTCCGGGTCGGTACGCGGCGCGGGCGGCCGTACGTCCGCGAGCCCTTGGGCCTCACGGGCCGCGATCTCCTTGAGCCGCAGCGACAGTTGCAGCGTGCTGGGCCGCTCCTCGGGGTCCTTCGCGAGGCAGGCCCGCACCAGCGGGGCCAGCGCGTCGGGGACCCCGTGCAGTTGCGCCTCCTCGTGCACCACGCGGTACAGCATCACCTCGGAACTGCCGTGCCCGAAGGGCGAGTCGGCCGTCGCCGCGTACGCGAGGGTGGCCCCCAGCGAGAACACGTCGGTCGCCGGGGTGACCGCGGCACCGCGCACCTGCTCGGGCGCCAGGAACCCCGGGGACCCGACCGCCGTACCGACGTGGGTGAGGGTGGAGGCGCCCGTCGCCCAGGCGATCCCGAAGTCGATGATCCGGGGGCCCTTCGGGGACAGCAGGATGTTGGACGGCTTCAGGTCGCGGTGGACGACACCGGCCTCGTGCACGGCGACCAGGCCCTCGGACAGGGCGGCGCCGACCGCCGCCACGTCGGCCGCGCTCAGCGGACCCTCCTCGGCGACCTTGTCGTGCAGCGAGGGACCGGGAACGTACTGCGTGGCGAACCACGGCCGGTCCGCCTCGAGATCGGCCGCGACCAGCCGCGCCGTGCATCCGCCCCTGATCCGCCGGGCCGCCGAGACCTCACGCGCGAACCGCGACCTGAACTCCTGATCCTCCGCCAGATCAGGCCGGATCACCTTCAGGGCGACCCGCTGACCACGCCGGTCGGAGCCCAGGTAGACAACGCCCATCCCGCCCGCGCCGAGCCGTCGGTGAAGCCTGAACGAGCCGACGACACGCGGGTCCTCGCGCCTCAGGCGCATCATCGCCATGTCCATCCCCGCTGCCCGGTCCGTTTGACGAGCCACAGCTTACGTTTCCACGGCCGGGTGCGCGCATAGGCCGCGCCCTCGCGACCCGATCGATTGTCAGTGCCGGGTGGGAAACTTGAAAGGTGGTCAGAGAACGCGCGACCGGGCCTGCTGCGAGCTGCCCGGGATCCCAACCAGCCGTCCCAGAAGGGGGATTGAACGCGTGAAGGGTGACCGAGTGGAGATAGTCGTGGACGCCGGGGACACGACACGTACGTACGAGGTGGTGGCGAGCAGGGCGGGCCGCCGGGTGGAGACGGCGGTGCGGCGGGGCGTCGTGGAAGTGAGCGAAGTCACCCGCAGCGGATCAGTGGTGCGCACCGCCCGGTTCATGGCGAATCGGGTGCTGGCGCTGGTGGAGCAGCCGATCCCGAGGGAGGACAGCTCGGAACAGTAGGGGCACACAGGACGTCCCCTCCGGGAAGACCCTGAGATGGATGACCTCGTCTCCACCCAGGGGAGTACGCCGCAGGTCATCGCTCATCCTCCGGGAGGCCCGGCAATCGGTACGAGGGCATGACGACCCACGTCCGCCGCGCACCTAGATTTGAGGTCAAGCGGCGGGTGCAGCACTCGTCCCCCGAGGTCAGACACCCGCCGCTGCCAACCACAACAGAAGCTCGGTCAGGAGAGGGACCATGGCCCACACGGCATCGCGGACGGCGATCCGCACGCAGGGACGCAAGGCGTACACCGCCGCGTTCGGCACCAGCCGCCCGGGCCGCCGCCACCCCTTGGTGGCGACAGCGATGGTCCTTCCCCTGGCGGCCCTGCTCGTGGTCGTCTTCGGCGGCTGGGAAGCAGTGGTCACACAAGCGTCGTCCGTGGGCGTGATGCTGGGGCGCTGAGCGGCGCCCCAGGCCCGGAAGAGCGGTCCGGGCGGGGACATCCGGCCATGAAACCCCGTGGGGACGGGGGTGCGGCGGACGGCAAAAATGCCCGCGCAGCTGGGGAGCTGCGCGGGCATTGCCATGTCCGCGCCCGGCCGGGCGCGCCGCGGACCGGCCCGCCCCCTCGCGCGGACCCCACCGCCGGTGACCGGGGCGGCGCTCCGCCTGCGTACGCTCGCCCCGAACCGAACGCACCCGAGGGGGACCCGTGACCGCAGACGTGCTGCCCGCGCTGACCGCCCAGGCGCGCGGCGCGGCCCATCCCGCCGGCGCCGCCTGCGCGCACGACGACGCGGTGATCGCCGACCGGCGGGACGGCACCGTCGTCCGGCACGGCGACACCGTCGCCAAGGCGCACGACCCCGGCACGGACCACCGCGAGCTCTCCCGGCGCCTGGCCGTCGCCGCCCACCCGGCCCTCTCCGGCGTCCTCCTCCCGCCGCTGCGCCCCGCCCCCGTCGACCTGCACGGCCGCCCCGTGACCTTCTGGCCCTACGGCACCCCGGTCGACCCGGAGACACCCGAGGCGGCCCCCTGGGAAGCCGCCGCCGCCCTGCTGGCCCGGCTGCACCGGGCGCCCGTGCCGGACGGGCTGCCCGCCATGCGCGGCCCCGTCAAGGCGGCCCGCGCGATCGCCCGGCTCGGGGCGGCCGGCCCGCACCCCGCCGCGGCACCGGTCCTGCGGGCCTGGGCCGGCCTGCCGCCCTGGGCCCGCGCCGAAGCGCCGATGCCGGACGGACCCCGCGTCCTCTGCCACGGCGACCTCCACCTCGGCCAGTTGGTGCGCCACCCGGAGACGACCGGCCGCTGGCTGCTCATCGACGTGGACGACCTGGGCCACGGGGTCCCCGCCTGGGACCTGGCCCGCCCGGCCGCCTGGTACGCCTGCGGTCTCCTGCCGCCCGAGGAGTGGCACCGCTTCCTGTCCGCCTACCGGCAGGCGGACGGCCCCGCGGTTCCCGCCGACGGCGACCCCTGGCCGGCGCTGGACGTACCGGCCCGTGCCCTCACCGTGCAGACCGCGGCCCTGGCGATCGCCAAGTCCGCGGCGGCGCAACGCCCTCTGGACGAGGTCGAGCTCGCCGTCGTCGACGCCTGCGACCGAATGGCGGCCCTCCCGCCCGAGTTGACGCGGGCGCACGCGAAGTAGGGTGCAACCGACCGCAGCCGGGCAGTGTCTGTCCTGGTGTCACACGAAGCAGCACCGACGGCGAGGAGTTGAGCCGAGCATGCAGTGTCCGAAGTGCCATGCGCCCATGCACACCTACAACCGCAATGGCGTCCAGATCGAGCAGTGCAGCGGCTGCCGCGGGATCTTCCTCGACTACGGCGAGCTGGAGTCCCTGACCCGCCTGGAGTCCCAGTGGTCGCAGCCCGCCCCGCCGCCTCCGGCCCCGCAGGCCTACCCCTCGGCCCCGGCACCGGCGTGGGGTGCCCCGCAGGGCGGCCACGGCGGTCACTACGGCGGCCACCACCGCCAGAAGAGCTTCGGGCGCATGCTCTTCTCGTCCTGACGAGCGGGGGCCCTCCGCACCGGAGGGCCCCTGTCCGCTTCCGGCGGGACGCACGACGAAGCCCCCGGCCGTCGAGACGGCCGGGGGCTTCGGCTGGTGCGCGATACTGGGATTGAACCAGTGACCTCTTCCGTGTCAGGGAAGCGCTCTCCCGCTGAGCTAATCGCGCGGGGCGTGCTGCGTGGTGCGTGTACTGCGTGCGCGATACTGGGATTGAACCAGTGACCTCTTCCGTGTCAGGGAAGCGCTCTCCCGCTGAGCTAATCGCGCGGGTACGGATCTTCGACGAGATCCAGTGGACGATACTGGGATTGAACCAGTGACCTCTTCCGTGTCAGGGAAGCGCTCTCCCGCTGAGCTAATCGTCCTTGGAGGTGGAGACGGGATTTGAACCCGTGTAGACGGCTTTGCAGGCCGTTGCCTCGCCTCTCGGCCACTCCACCAGGAGTGCGGGGGGTCGGGAAGATCCCCCTCTTCCTGCGAGCGGACGACCAGGTTCGAACTGGCGACCTCAACCTTGGCAAGGTTGCGCTCTACCAACTGAGCTACGTCCGCTTGTCGTTTCCGGTCGGCTCACGCGTCCCGGCGACGTGTTGAACTCTAGCGGATTCCGGGGCCAGCACAAAAACGCGTTTGCGCAGCGTGCTGCGGTGCGTCCGCGCCAGGACGCGGCCGGGCCCGCCCGCAGGTCACCCACCCTAGACTCGACAACGTGCACGACCTCCCTGCTCTCGCCCGCTTCGGCGGCCTCGTGGCGACCAATCTCCTCGACGTCACCAGCGACCCCGCGGCTCTGGAATCCGCCGGCTTCTGGGCCGTCGCGACCGACTTCGAGGGCCGCCTGACCTGCGCCCGCTTCGCCGACGTACGCCCCGAGGCGGTGCCCGCTCCGGTGCCGGGGCGGTGGCGGGGACCGGCCGCCGGTGACTGGACGTCGTCGCTCGACCGCGCCGCGTACACCGAGGGCGTGCGGCGCATCCGGCGGCACATCGCGGCCGGCGAGGTGTACCAGGCGAACCTGTGCCGGGTGCTCTCCGCGCCCGTCGCGTCCGACGCCGACGTGGACGCGCTGACCGCGCTGCTCGCCCGGGGCAACCCGGCACCGTACGCCGGAACGATTCGTCTGCCCGGGCACGGCGTCGAGATCGCCACCGCCTCCCCGGAACTGTTCTTGCGGCGCGACGGCCGGACCGTCGAGTCGGGTCCGATCAAGGGGACCGGACGCACCGAGGCGGACCTGCTGGAGAAGGACTACGCCGAGAACGTGATGATCGTGGACCTGGTCCGCAACGACATCGGGCGGGTCTGCGCCACCGGCACCGTGAGCGTCCCCGACCTGTGCGTCGTGGAGAAGCACCCCGGGCTCGTCCACCTCGTCTCGACCGTCCGCGGCGAACTGCGCGAGGAGGCGGGCTGGCCGGAGCTCCTCGCCGCCGCCTTCCCGCCCGGCTCCGTCACCGGCGCCCCCAAGTCCAGCGCACTGCGGATCATCGACGCCCTGGAGACCGCGCCCCGCGGCCCCTACTGCGGGGGCATCGGCTGGGTCGACGCCGACCGGGGCACCGGAGAGCTGGCCGTGGGCATACGCACCTTCTGGATCGACCGGACGGCGGGGGAGCTGCGCTTCGGCACGGGCGCCGGCATCACCTGGGGCTCGGACCCCGAGGGCGAGTGGCGGGAGACCGAGCTGAAGGCCTCCCGGCTGCTCGCGGTAGCGTCGGGGACGTACGAGGAGAGTGGAGGGACCCTTTCGTGAAGATCTGGCTCGACGGCGGGCTGCAGGACACCGAGTCCGCCCGCGTCTCCGTCTTCGACCACGGACTGACCGTGGGCGACGGCATCTTCGAGACGGTGAAGGCGGTCGACGGGCGGCCGTTCGCGCTGACCCGTCACCTCGACCGGCTGACCCGCTCCGCGCGCGGCCTCGGCCTTCCCGACCCCGACCTCGACGAGGTGCGCCGCGCCTGCGCCGCCGTCATCGAGGCCAACCCGATGCCGCTGGGCCGGCTCCGGATCACGTACACCGGCGGTCACGGGCCGCTCGGCTCGGACCGCGGCGAGCACGGCCCGACGCTGGTCGTCGCCCTCGGCGCGTCCACTCGCCGTCCCGACTCGACCGCCGTCGTCACCGTGCCGTGGACCCGCAACGAGCGCGGCGCCCTCACCGGGCTCAAGACCACCTCGTACGCGGAGAACGTCGTCGCGCTCGCCCGGGCCCGCGAACAGGGCGCCTCCGAGGCGCTGTTCGCGAACACGGTGGGGCAGCTGTGCGAGGGCACGGGATCGAACGTCTTCGTCGTCCTGGACGGCGAGATCCACACCCCGCCGGTCGTCTCCGGCTGCCTCGCCGGCATCACCCGCGCCCTCGCCGTCGAGTGGGCGGGCGCCCGGGAGACCGATCTGCCCTTCGACGTGCTGGAGCGCGCCGACGAGATCTTCCTGACCTCGACGCTGCGGGACGTGCAGGCGGTGCACCGCGTCGACGGGCGCGAACTGCCGGGCGCGCCGGGCCCGGTGACCGCGAAGGCCATGCGGATCTTCGAGGAGCGCGCGGGCGACGACCTGGACCCGTGACCGCGCACAGCCGGTAAATCCGGATGACGCCGGAGCGCGGGGCGGGTACAACACCCCTGATGACCACGACCCTGCGGCCGACCGAGCCGCTCCAGCACCACGCCGACGGGACGCGTTCGCGCCACTACCAGGTCTGCGTGAACAGCCGTCCCGTGGGCGCGATACACCTCAGCACCCACGCGCTCTACGGAGCCGACGTCGCCCTCGCCACCGACCTGCGCATCGACGAGCCCGACCGCGGACGCGGGCGGGGCGCGGTGGCCGCCCTCGCCGTCGAGGAGGTGGCCCGCGGCTGGGGCTGCCGGCGGATCGAGGCGTCCGTGCCCGCCGACGCCGCCGCCGCGCTCCGGCTGACCCGCGCGCTGGGTTACGTCACCCGCAACCGCGGCATGGAGAAGCGCCTCGCCGCCACACCCCCGGAGCTGCCCCCGGGCACCCGCGCGCGTCCGATGACCGAGGACGAGTTCCGCCCCTGGGAGGCCCGGGCCAGGGAGAGCTACGCGCAGCTGTGGATCGAGCGGGGGGTGCCCGAGGCGGAGGCGTACGAGAAGTCGCGACGCGACCACGACCAGCTGCTCGCGCAGGGCGTGGCCACCGAGAACGTGCTGATCAGCGTCCTGGAGCACGAGGGGACCCCGGTCGGCACCCTGTGGCTGGCCCTTCAGGAGGAGCGCGCCTTCGTCTTCGACGTCGAGGCCGACGCGGCGTACCGGGGCCGGGGCCACGGGCGTTCCCTCATGCTGCTGGCCGAGGCGCAGGCGGTCGCCGCCGGCCGGACGGTCGTCGGCCTCAACGTCTTCGCGGGCAACACCCCGGCCGAGCGGCTGTACGAGTCGCTCGGCTACGAGACGACGGCCTACCACATGTACAAGAGCCTGCTGTAGGACGGCGGCGGCCCGGGACCGGTCAGGCCCCGTGCTCCGCCAGCAGCCGGTCGGCGATCTCCTCGACGCGCTCGCGCAGGCCCTCCTGGCTCTTGCCGCCGTCGAGGCGCTCCCCGCCGATGACATACGTCGGCGTGCCCGTGACACCGATCGCCTTGCCCTCGGCCTGGTCGGCGTCGACGATCAGGATGTGCCGGCCGTCGATCAGCGCGGTGTCGAACTCCTCGGCGTCCAGGCCGAGTTCACGGGCCACCTCGACGAGGAACGGCTCGCCCCGGCGGTCCAGCTCCTCGACGCGGCCGAGCACGGCCTCCACGTACGACCAGGCGCTGCCCTGCTCGGCCGCCTCCTCGGCGGCCTGGGCGGCGGCGAACGCGTGCTTGTGCTTCTCCAGCGGGAAGTGCCGCAGCCGCAGCTCCAGGCGGTCGCCGTAGCGGGCGCGCAGGGCGCGCAGATCGTCCAGGGCGGTGCGGCAGTCCGGGCACTGCAGTTCGCACCAGACGTCCAGGACCGGAGGGACGGGGCGCGCGGCGGGGGAGTCGTTCATGGTGCCCAGTCTTCCAGCCGCGGCCCCGGCACCCCAACCGGGACCTGGGGAGGACCCCGACCCGGAGATGTCCCTGAGGTCCGCCCGGGGCATGGCACAGCGGGCCGGGGCCGGTGCAGGATGGAAGGGACGTAAGCCCCCTTCCCGACCGCACCCAGCCGGAGGACCGGATGATTGCCGAGACCGTCTGTTCCGCCGTGTCCGCGGCCGGGCTGGGTATCGCCGTGGTCACGGCCTACCGCAAGCGTTTCCTGGCCGCGGCCCGGATCGCCGCCTACTCGCTGGTGCCCGTCGGCCTGGTGATGACCGGCGCGGTCGGCTGGGCAGCGGACACCGCGTTCAGCCCGACCGCCTGGGCCGGGTTCGCCGTGCTGGGCTGTGCCTGGCTGCTGTTCCTGGCCACGCGGGCGGTGGAGCGCCGCGGCGGCGGCACCCGCAAGGAACGCAAGGCGGCGCGGGCCGCCCGTCGCGATGCGGTGGCCCCCGAGGCGTCGGCGCCCTCCCAGGGCGGGGGCGCGCGACCGGCGGTGCGGCCGGCCCCGGCGCAGCGCCCGGCGGGCTCCTCGGACGACTTCAGCGACATCGAGGCGATCCTGAAGAAGCACGGCATCTGAGCGGCGCGCGACCGGCGGTTCGCGACCGCGGGCACCCCCGCGCTCCACGGCGAACCGAAACGACCCAGCCGAAAGTGATCAGCCGGACCCGCCTAAGTGATCAAGTCCATCACCGCAGTTCGCGAAATTCATGAACTCCCGGTCATTTCGGGCGTGTTGATCGCCCCGGGGGTCTGCCGTAGGTCATCATCACCGCGAGATGCTGGACACAACACAGAGCGACACCGCCGCCCCTTCCGAGGAACGGCGGGGTTGTCTCTTCGCACTTTCCCAGCCACCGCTGATGATCTTCCTTGCGGTGATCGGCTGTCTGCTGCTCATGGCTTCGCTGCACGATCTGCTGCTGCTCTGAGCCGTACACGGAGCCCCTGGCGCCACCCGTTGCGGGCTCCGTCAGCTCGCCGCTTCCTTGCGCCGGGCGCGGTAGGCGGCCACGTGCAGACGGTTCCCGCAGGTGCGGCTGTCGCAGTAACGGCGGGAGCGGTTGCGGGAGAGGTCGACGAAGGCGCGCCGGCAGTCCGGCGCCTCGCACCGGCGCAGGCGCTCCTGCTCCCCGGCGACCACGAAGAAGGCCAGCGCCATCCCGCAGTCCGCCGCGAGGTGGTCGGCGACCGAGGCGCCGGGCGCGAAGTAGTGCACGTGCCAGTCGTAGCCGTCGTGATCCGTGAGCCGGGGCGTGGTCCCCGCGGCGGCCACCAGTTCGTTGATCAGCGCGGCCGCGGCCCGCGGATCGTCCGCCGCGAAGATCCCGGTGAACCGGGCGCGGACCTCCTGCACGGCCGCCAGGTCCTGCGCCGAGAGCACGCCCACATCGCTGATCTCGTGCTTTCGTACGAAGTCCGCGAGGGCGGCGACGTCCGGGAGCCGGTCCGCCGCGTCGTCCTCGGGCACGGTGTTCACCAGATCCACCACGGTGTCGAGGGCGCACCGGGTGTCGTGGGTGATCAGCACGATTCGCTCCCTGGCCAGAAGTCGGGCGGGCGCCCGCCGATGGGGGCCGAGCCTAGCGGCTCGGCGCCCGCGGGGACCGGTGCGGGCCGGGCCGGGGAACGATCCCGGACGGCCCGGCCGCTCGCCGGACGCGCACCGGCGCCGCCTCCGCGGGGTCCCGCGGCGACGGCGCCGGTGTGTGCCGTATGCAGTTGTCCAGGCCCGAGCCGTCTCCCCGAGTGGACGGCGCCGGGCGGCTCTGGGTCTCTCGCTAACTCTCCGCCAGGATGTGGGAGAGCTCCGTGTCGAGATCGAAGTGCCGGTGTTCCGTGCCGGGGGGCACGGCGGCGTCGGTTCGCTTGAGGAACGACTCGAGAGCCCGTGCCGGGGCCTCGAGGAGGGCTTCACCCTCCGGAGAGCTGAGGGCGATGCAGACGACGCCCTGACCGTGGCTCCGGGACGGCCAGACTCGGACGTCGCCGGTTCCGGTGGGCCGGTGCAGGCCCTCGGCGAGGAGGTCGCGGGCGAACACCCACTCGACGGTTTCCTCGGCTCCGGTGTGGAAGGTGGCGTGCACGGCGTAGGGATCGGCCGTGTCATACCGCAGTCCTGCGGGTACAGGCAGTGAGGACTCGCTCGACACAACGAGGCGCAGGTGCAGCTCGCAGCTGACCGTGGTGTTCATAAGCGCCAGGGCCTTTCGCTCAGTGTGCGCTCGGGGATTCGCACGTCGGCGAAATCGACATGCCACCTACGGTGCCGTTGTAAACCCCTCTGAGTGTTTTGCGTGGCTTTAAGTAGCTCATCCGGCCGAGAGTGCGTTCGCGAGGTACGCCCATTCCGGTGACCGGTTTCTCTCGGGTAGGGTTTGGTCGTATGAATACGGGGAGTGACGAGCCCGGCGAGGTCGCCGTGGCCGACGAGGAATCGAAGAGTGAGCGACCGCTCGGTTCGCGTGCGCCGGAATTCGTCCAGGCCCGGCGGGCGCTGCACCTGAGCTGGCAGGTGGGGGTTTTCGTCGTCGGACTCGCGGTCGTCGGCGCGGGCGTGGTCATGCTGCCGCTGCCCGGCCCGGGATGGCTGGTGATCTTCGGCGGTATGGCGATCTGGGCGACCGAGTTCGTCTGGGCTCAGCTGGTGCTGCGCTGGACGAAGCGCAAGGTGACCGAGGCGACACAGCGCGCGCTCGACCCCCGGGTCCGCCGGCGCAACATCATCCTGACGACCGTCGGCCTGGTGATCGTGGTGGTCCTCGTCGCGGTCTACGTCTGGAAGTTCGGCTTCGAGATGCCGTGGAAGATCAAGGAATGACGCGGTTCCCCCGGCGTCCCGCGGAACCGCTCGGCTGGTCCGGGCCACCCTCTGACATGGGGTAATGTTCTCCGTGCGCCCGGGCGATTAGCTCAGCGGGAGAGCGCTTCGTTCACACCGAAGAGGTCACTGGTTCGAACCCAGTATCGCCCACCAGTTCGAAGGCGGTCTCCGTCCACGCAGTCCGTGGACGGAGACCGCTTTCGGCGTTTCCGGAGATGCCGAGACGGGGGCCAGGCGGCGCCCGAGCCGGTTCGCAGCGGCCGAACACGTCAGGCAGGGTGCCGGGAGCCCTGGGGTCGAGGGGCGGCCGCCAGGGGCCCTTCTAGCGGCCGACGCCCTCGCCGTGCCGCTCGGTCCGGCTGCGCCTGCGGGCGCGCGGCGGCCGCGCGATTCGAGGCGGTCGATCTCCCCGTACCGGACAGGCGCTCCCCGATCCGGCCGTCGACCCATCGGCTGTCACCGCCTACGGCCGCCCCCGCGGGACGCCGGTGAGAGTGCGTCGCGGTTCTTCCGGTCCCTGAGTGGGCGACTCGGCTCGTGCCCCGGCCGCCCACCCTCGGTGATTGCGGAACCCGTCCCTCCTTCGCCGCGGGGGAGCGATGCCCCGTGCGACAGGGGTTTTTCGGTCCGCTGTGCGTGACGCGGAGAACGCCGTCCGGTGTTCGGCCCGTCGGCCCCGGGTGTCCGACCTGCGAGGTCGCGAAACCGGGGGCGGACCCCTCCGGACCTCCTCCGAGGGCGGCGCCGTCGCCTCCCGCCGATTCCTGTCCGAATCATCGAGGCGCCCGGAAGGGGCCGGTGTCTCGTGCCGGAGCCGTGGCGCCGACGGTGGGTCCTGGGCGGGACGGTGACGATCCGTTACGCCCGGTGGGAGTACGCAGGGTGCGGAAGATCGACAAGTCCATCGAGCTGTCCGGCAAGAAGTCCGCGAAGATCAAGGTGAAGACCGACTTCCGGGATTACGCCGCCTTTTGGGAGAGGCCCCGGACTCGGGCCGCGGGCGGAAATCCACCGGACGTATTCCGGAACGCCGTCGAATTACTTCGGAAGTACGACAAGAGGGGTGTGTTCCTCGGTCTCAAGTGGCAGATGGACGCGGGGAACCCGGGCCTCGACAACTTCCATCCGGATGTCGAGAAGGCCGGACAGGCCGAGGGAAACCGGCTCGGTATTCCGGTCGCATCCGACACCATGTCACTTTTCGTCGACGAGAAGGTCTTCGGAGTCGTACCTCCGCCGCCGAGCGGACCGGTGACGCGGCTGCACCCGATCTTCCTGGGCGACCGGATGCCGCACGCGGACGACGGAGGCCTCAGCGCATCCTTCCCAGCACCTCCCGCACCCGCCGCGCGTCACGGATGCGCCGCTCGTACGTCGCGCCCAGGGCGAGCAGCACCAGGCCGGCGAGCGCGGGAAGCACCCAGCGGGGTAGCGCGTCGGCCACCTGCGCGATGTAGGGGGCCAGTTCGTGCAGCGCGTCCAGGACGAGCACCGCACCGCCGAGGACGAGCGGCGCCCGCAGTCGGTGCCGGGCACCGAGGAGCGTGAGGGCCAGGGCCGCGGCACCCAGTAGCAGCGGGCGCAACCAGTGCGCGTCCGCCCACGCCGCCGCGAGGCTCGGCACGAGCGTCGCCGACAGGCCCGCCCCGTACGCCGTCCAGGACGACACCCCCGCGTCCTTGCGGCGCCGCACGGCCCCGAGGATCAGGGCGGGCACGGTCACCGGCACGGTGTACGCCTCCGGGGAACCGACGTCCCAGGACGCCAGGCGCACCCAGGTGGCCAGGACGAACAGGACGGCGGCCGCCCAGCCCACACCGCGGCGGCTCTCGCGGATCGCGGTGCCCGCGGCGATCACCCCGCACAGGGCGAGCAGCAGGGCCAGCATCGGCGGGTCCGGGACCGTCAGGCCGACGGCGAGCAGTGCGGCGGCGGCCCCGGTCACCTCCACCGGCACGGTCAGGGGCGAGCCGTCGACGCGGGCGGCCAGCAGGGCGGCCCCGGCCGGCACCACGAGCACGAGCAGGGCAGTCTGTTCCGGCTGCCAGCCGAGCGACGCGCCGCCGGCACAGGCGAGTGCGGTGACCCAGGTGAGGGCGGCGGCCACCGCGACCGGCCCCGGCCGCGGCCGCCGGGCGGCCACCGCGAACAGCACGGACAGCGCGGCGAGTACGCCGAGGGTCGCCGCCTCGGAGGCGAGAGAGAGGAGGGCGAGACTCAGCGAGCCGGCCAGAGCCAGCAGCAGACCCACCAGAGGCAGGGGGGACAGGAAGGGCTCCGCCGGACGGAGGTACACCGCTGCCGCCAGGACCGCCACGGTCGCGAGCGCCTGCACCGACAGGGCCGCCGCGTACGGCAGTTCGAGGGCGGCGGGAAGCGCGAACGCCGTCGCCCAGGCCAGCGCCAGCGAACCCGCGCGCGCCCTGTCCCGCCAAGCCGGGGCGCGCACCGCCAGCGCCAGGACCACGGCGACCACCGCCGAGACGAGCGGCGCCGCCGCCGCGTGCACCGGCCAGGGAAGGTCGACGGTGACCGCCGCGCGGGCGTCGGCCGGGGCGCCGGACCAGATGTGCGCCACCCGGCTCACCGGACCCAGTACGGCGACGAGGGACACCGGGAGCGCCCACAGCACCGCGAGGGCCTGCACCGCGGCGGAGGCCAGCAGGAGTCCGCGCCGCATCGGCTCGGGGAGCCCGGTGCGTACCGTCGCCGCGAGCGCGACCCCGCACAGCAGGAAGCCCGGCACCGTCCAGTCGTCCGGCAGCCACGAGCGCAGGAGGCCGCCGAGCGCGCCGGTCGTGACCAGGCCGCCGGCCACCGCTAGGGCGGTGGCGAGATCGGGACCGGGCGCGCGCCGGGCCGTGACCAGGGCGATCGCCGCGGCGAGGAGGAGGAGCGCGGCCGCGGGGGCGGCCGTGCCCGGACCGGTCGCCTGCCACAGGAGCACACCGGCCGCCAGAGTGCCCCAGGCGCCCGTGCCGTACGCGCCGACGGTGGCGACCAGGCGCACGGACGGCACCGACACCCGCAGCGCCACCGCCGCGTCGAGCGCGGCCGTGACCAGGAGCGCGGCCGCCGACGTGCGAGCGCCGGCACCGGCCGCCACCGTCCACAGCAGCAGCGGCGACTGCGCCATCGCCATGGCCGCCGGCAGGGGCAGCCGCAGCGCCGGACGCCCGCCGCCCGCGGTCGGCTCGGTGCCGGCCGACGGGACCCGCGCGCCGAGCACGGACCCGTACCCCGCCCACACCGAGGCCAGCACCACCGACGCCACGGCCGCGTACCCGGCACCGCTCCGGTCGGCGAACGCCACCTCGTACAGCGCGTAGGCGTCGAGCACGGTCAGTGCGAGCCCGAGGCCCGCCACCGACTCGGCGGTGGAGCGCAGTCCGCGGCGCAGCAGCGGCACCGGCGCCCCGAGCGCCGCCACCGTCACCGCGCCCAGCACCGAGGCGCGCCCGGCGATCCCGAGGCTGCCCCAGCTGACCAGCGTGAACGCCAGGGCGGCGACGGTGAGCAGGGTGCCGCCGAGGATCAGGAGCAGGTTCTGCACCCCGGGGGCGGTGGCCTCGGGGCGGCGGGCCGGGGGAGGGCCGGGCTGCCGCGCCGCCTGCGCGCGGGCCGGCGGAGCCTGCAGGACGCCGACCAGCCAGGCGCGGCGGGCCAGCAACTGGGCCCGGCGGAGGTCGAGTTGCCGGAGCTCGCCGTCGACGAGCCGCAACTCCTCGATCGGGGGCGGGATGTGGGTCATGCTCCGGAGTTTGGTCCCCGTCACCCGGCCGGGCATGAGTGCGCGTACTCACGCCGTACTCAACCCTCTGCCGGGCAGACTCCGCACATGGACTGGTGCCGTTACCGCTTCAGCAGCCTGTGGACCCTGCCCGCCCCGGTCGGCGACGTCTACACCGCCCTCGAACGCGCCGAGGACTACCCGCTGTGGTGGCCCCAGGTGCGCCGGGTCGACCGTGTCGACGACACCACCGGGATCATCCGCATCCGCTCGTTCGTCCCCTACGACCTGGTGTTCACCGCGAAGGAGGTGCGGCGCGACCCGGTGGCCGGGGTGCTGGAGATCGGGATGACCGGCGATCTCGACGGCTGGGCCCGCTGGACGCTGACCGCCGACGGGACGGGCACCCGGGCCCGGTACGACCAGGAGGTGGAGGTGCGCAAGCCGCTGATGCGCCGGCTCGCGGTGCCCGGACGGCCCGTCTTCCGCGCCAATCACGCCCTGATGATGAGGGCCGGACGGCGCGGACTCGGCGCGTACCTCGAAGCGGTTTGAACGACACCCGCCGGGACCTGTATGGTTCAGTGCGTTCCCGGGCGATTAGCTCAGTGGGAGAGCGCTTCGTTCACACCGAAGAGGTCACTGGTTCGAACCCAGTATCGCCCACCCGGAAAGAACCGGTCCGTCGTCGACGGGCCGGTTTTTCGTGTGCCCAGGGCACTCCTCAGGCGGCCGCCGGCAGCTCCGGCCGCAGCGGCCACGCCGGGTCCACGGCCTCCGGGGTCCCGCTCCGCGCGAACCACGCCTGCAGACCGCGGGCCTGCGCCGCGTGCCAGACCGACTGCAGCGTGTGCAGCTCGGCCGGCGACAGCCGCTCCAGCCGGGCCGCGAAACGCCGCCCCACCGCCCGTACGAGGTCCAGCGCGGCCAGCGCGTCGGCCGCCGCGTCGTGCGCGGCCTCCAGCTCCACGCCGTAGTGCGCGCACAGGTCGGTCAGGGTCCGGCGGCCCTTGCGGTACCGGTCAAGGTGCTTGTCGAGGACCCGGGGGTCGAGGACGTGCAGCGGCGTCGAGTCCAGCCACCGGTCCAGCGAGGAGGCGCGGTGACGGCGCAACTCCCGGTCCAGCAGCGTCAGATCGAACGGCGCGTTCATCACCACCAGCGGCCGCCCCGCCGCGGCCTGGTCGCCCAGCTCCCTGGCTATCTCCTCCATCACCGGCGACGGCCAGCGGCCGTTGCGCCGCAGATGCTCGTCCGTCAGCCCGTGCACCGCCGTCGCCCCCTCGGGCACCGGCACCCCCGGACTCACCAGCCACCTGCTCACCCGCGGCCGGGCGCCGGGAGCGTCCTGGACGACGACGGCGGCCGACACGATCCGGTCGGTCTCGACGTCCACGCCCGTCGTCTCCGTGTCGAACGCGGCCAGGGGGCCCTCGTACCAGCACGTCATAGGTCACAACTCCTCACTCACTCAAGGCAGCTGACGCGCCGTCCACTGCCCGTTCCGGTGATACCCGGGCTGTTTGCGGCATACGCCCGAAGGAGACAACACAGGTACGGGTCTTTGCAGTTCAGCGACCCGCAGTGGGAAAACCACTGTCTCGGAGGGCTGTTGGACATGGCCATCGCGCAGCCCGAGCGGGGCGGGCTGCTGCCCCAGCGGACGGCACCGCATCGCGGCACACTCGCCACCACCGCGTGCATGGAGACACTCCAGGTGGGCTACCTCCACGCCGTCGCGGCCGCCGCCGGCTGCTCCCTGTCCCAGCCGTTCCCGGACAACGGCATCGACTGGCACGTCAGCCACAGCGCCCCCGGGCACACGGTCGACGACGAGGTCACCATCAAGGTGCAGCTCAAGTGCACGTACCAGATCCCACCGGACCCCCCGGGCCCCGCCTTCTCCTTCACGCTCGACAACGCGCATCTGGCGAAGCTCGCCCGCACCCCGGTCTCGGTGCACAAGATCCTGGTCGTGATGCTCGTCCCGAGGTCGCAGGACCAGTGGCTGCGGGCCGGGCACGACCGCCTCGACCTGCGGCACTGCTGCTACTGGATCAACCTCGCCGGCCACGCCGTCACCGGCCGGCGCAGGACCACCGTCCGGATACCGACCGCGCGCATCTTCGACGACCGGGCACTGTGCGAGATCATGACGCGCGTCGGGACGGGAGGCAGACCATGACCCACCGCCCCGTCGGCGAACCCCCGCGCCCGCCCGGACCCCGTCCGGCCGGCCCCCGCGGCGAGCGGATGCCCGAGCCCCGCCAGGTGGACCCCGCCGTGCTCGGCGCGCTGCTGCGCCGGCACGGCTGGCGGCGGCGCGGCGGAGCCACCGGACGCTACGGCCGCTGGACCCCGCCGGGACCGGGCGGCGGCGGGACCAGCCTGCTGGTCCCGGAGAGCCGGGCTTTCCCCGACAGCGACGACCTGCTCGGCGAGGCGCTCCTCGCGCTGTCCCGGAGCGCCTCTCCGTCCGCCCGCGACATCCTGCTCGGGCTCGCCGTGCCCAGCGACGAGATCCGGTGGTGGCGGGACGCGCCCGCCGGGCCCGTGGGCGCCGCGCCCTGGACCGTGGAGGAACAACTGCGGACCGCCGCCCGCCAGATGCTGCTCGCCGGAGCGCTGGCCACGCGCGCGCGTGCCGGCTACCACGGCGCCAGGCACCGCCGGCCCGCCGCCGCCTTCCTGGAGAGCGTCCTCGTCGGTGCCGCCCCCGACGGCCGCGGGCTCACCGCCTTCGTGCCCGTCGCCACGGGCCGCCCGCTCGCCGTACGGCTGCACCAGGCGCTCTACGCGGCCCGCGAGGCGATCGACTACCAGCGGGCCACCGGCGGTATGGACGCCTTCGACGCGGCCGTCGAGGCCGGCGTCAGCCACGAACTCACCGAATCCCTGATCGCCCTCGTCCGCGGCACCGAGGGCGCCCGGATCGCCGTCGGGTGGGCGCCCGCCGCCGGGACACCGGACGGCTGCGCCGCACCCGCCGAGCCCGTCGAGTTCTCGCCCGGTGACCTGCCCGCGCTGCGCGAGGCCGGCGCCCGCTACCTCCGCGAGGAGCCGTCCGTGCCGGTGCGGCTCACCGGGGCGGTCGTACGGATGCGTAGGTCGACGGTCCGTGGCCCCGGTGCCGTACGGCTGCGGGTGATCGCCGGCGCCGAGGTCCCGTACGTCCGGCTGACCCTCGACGAGGAGGCGTACCGGACGGCCGGGCACGCCCACCTCGCCGGGCTCCCGGTGCGGGTGCACGGGCGGCTGGAGAGCCGCGGCGGGTTCCGCAGGCTCACGGACGCCTCCGGGGTCGTAGCCGTGCAGGTCGACGAGGCGGAGCGGGACCGGCTGATGAAGTCGCCGCAGGGGACCGCGGAGATCACGGCCTTCTTCGAAGAGGCCTGCGGCGGCGACTGACCGCAGAGCGGACCGCCGTCCGCGACCGTTTCGCGGAGCGGACCCCGGGATCGGTACGATCGCCTTTGTTACGACGCGCGCAGCACAGGATGCGCACGTCCCCTTCAGGCAGGAGAGACCGGTGTCAGACGTCCGTGTGATCATCCATCGCGATTCCGAGCGGGAAGAGCGCGTGGTGACGACGGGCACTACGGCCGCCGAACTCTTCGCCGGTGAGCGCTCGATCGTCGCGGCCCGGGTCGCGGGAGAGCTCAAGGACCTGGCGTACGCGGTCCGGGACGGCGAGGAGGTCGAGCCGGTCGAGATCTCCTCCCCGGACGGCCTGAACATCCTGCGCCACTCCACCGCGCACGTCATGGCGCAGGCCGTGCAGGAGCTCTTCCCCGAGGCCAAGCTGGGCATCGGCCCGCCGGTCAAGGACGGCTTCTACTACGACTTCGACGTCGAGCGGCCCTTCACGCCCGAGGACCTCAAGGCCGTCGAGAAGAAGATGCAGGAGATCCAGAAGCGCGGCCAGCGCTTCTCCCGGCGCGTGGTGACCGACGAGGCGGCCCGCGAGGAGCTCGCGGGGGAGCCGTACAAGCTCGAACTCATCGGCATCAAGGGCTCGGCCTCCACCGACGACGGCGCGGACGTCGAGGTGGGCGGCGGCGAGCTGACCATCTACGACAACCTGGACGCCAAGACCGGCGAGCTGTGCTGGAAGGACCTGTGCCGCGGTCCCCACCTGCCCACCACCCGCAACATCCCGGCGTTCAAGCTCATGCGCAACGCCGCCGCCTACTGGCGCGGCAGCGAGAAGAACCCGATGCTCCAGCGCATCTACGGCACCGCCTGGCCCTCCAAGGAGGAGCTGAAGGCACACCTGGAGTTCCTCGCCGAGGCGGAGAAGCGCGACCACCGCAAGCTGGGCAACGAGCTGGACCTGTTCTCCATCCCGGACCAGATCGGCTCCGGCCTCGCCGTCTTCCACCCCAAGGGCGGCATCATCCGCCGGGTCATGGAGGACTACTCGCGCCGCCGCCACGAGGAGGAGGGCTACGAGTTCGTCTACACCCCGCACGCGACGAAGGGGAAGCTCTTCGAGACCTCGGGCCACCTGGACTGGTACGCCGACGGCATGTACCCGCCCATGCAGCTCGACGAGGGCGTGGACTACTACCTGAAGCCCATGAACTGCCCGATGCACAACCTGATCTTCGACGCGCGCGGCCGGTCCTACCGTGAACTGCCGCTGCGCCTCTTCGAGTTCGGGACCGTGTACCGGTACGAGAAGTCCGGCGTCGTGCACGGCCTGACCCGGGCCCGCGGCTTCACGCAGGACGACGCGCACATCTACTGCACCAAGGAGCAGATGGCGGAGGAGCTCGACAAGACGCTCACCTTCGTCCTCGGGCTTCTGCGCGACTACGGCCTGAACGACTTCTACCTGGAGCTCTCCACCAAGGACCCGGAGAAGTTCGTCGGCTCGGACGAGATCTGGGAGGAGGCCACCGAGACGCTGCGGCAGGTGGCCGAGAAGCAGGGCCTCCCGCTCGTCCCGGACCCGGGCGGCGCGGCCTTCTACGGCCCGAAGATCTCCGTCCAGGCCAAGGACGCCATCGGCCGCACCTGGCAGATGTCGACCGTCCAGCTCGACTTCAACCTGCCGGAGCGCTTCGACCTGGAGTACACCGGCCCCGACGGCGCCAAGCAGCGTCCGGTCATGATCCACCGCGCGCTGTTCGGCTCCATCGAGCGCTTCTTCGCGGTGCTCCTTGAGCACTACGCGGGCGCGTTCCCGGCCTGGCTTGCGCCCGTGCAGGCGCTCGGCATCCCGATCGGCGACGCCCACGTCGAGTACCTGGAGAAGTTCGCCGCCGCGGCGAAGAGGAAGGGCCTGCGCGTCGAGGTCGACTCCTCCTCGGACCGGATGCAGAAGAAGATCCGCAACGCGCAGAAGCAGAAGGTGCCCTTCATGGTCATCGCGGGCGACGAGGACATGGCGGCCGGCGCCGTCTCCTTCCGCTACCGCGACGGTTCCCAGGAGAACGGCATCCCCGTCGACGAGGCGATCGCCAAGATCCTCCAGGTCGTCGAGGACCGCGTGCAGGTCTGACCCACCCCGCGTGACGAGAGGCCCCCCGGGAGTTCAGCTCCCCGGGGGCCTCTCGTCCTCCCGGGAGAACACCTGGATCAGCCAGGAGGAGAACGAGCCGGTCACCGCCCCCAGCAGCGCCAGGCCGCAGGCCATCATCCCGGCGGCGATCACCCGGCCGCCCGTCGTGACGGGCACGATGTCGCCGTAGCCGACCGTGGTCAGCGTCGAGCAGGCCCACCACACCGCGTCCCCGAACGTGCGCATGTCCGCCCCCGGCGCGTCCCGCTCCTGCTGGTACACGGCGAGGGCACCGGTGAAGCCCAGCAGGGTGGCCGAGATCCCCGCGTAGGAGATCACCCGCGCGTGCAGGCTGAGCCGGGGCCGGCCGCTCCGGCGCTGCATGACCTCGTAGATGCGCACGATCCGCAGCGGACGCAGCAGGGGCAGGATCAGCACCACGGTGTCCAGCACGTGCGTCCGTACGTAGCCGAGCCGGCGTCCGCTGAGCCGCCAGCGCACCCCGTAGTCGACGGCGAACACCGCCCAGGCGGCGAGCAGGACGGCCAGCGCGAGGTCCCGGTGCGCGTCCTCCGCCTCCGGCGCCAGGACCAGGAAGGCGTACGCGCCGAGGAAGGCCAGCGAGGCCGGGGTGAGCAGCAGCTCGGTGCGCCGCTCCCAGCGGGCGGTGGGGCTGTCGGGATCCACCGGCCCAGCTTGGCCCGGACGCAGCTTCCCGCAACCCCGGCGACACGCCGCGAACGGGCGAAGTCATATGCTGCTTCTCATGACGAGTGAGCCGGAGCAGCAGATCGGAGTGGGGACGCAGGACGCGTTCCAGCGCCTGTGGACGCCCCACCGGATGGCCTACATCCAGGGCGAGAACAAGCCCACCGGCCCGGGTGCCGACGACGGCTGTCCCTTCTGCTCGATCCCCGCCAAGTCCGACGAGGACGGGCTGGTCGTCCGGCGCGGCGAGCACGTGTACGCGGTGCTCAACCTCTACCCGTACAACGGCGGCCACCTGATGGTGGTGCCCTACCGGCACGTCGCGGACTACACCGACCTCACGGGCCCGGAGACCGCGGAGCTGGCCGACCTGACCAAGCAGGCCATGACCGCGCTGCGTACGGCCTCGGGGGCGCACGGCTTCAACATCGGCATGAACCAGGGCGGCGTGGCCGGGGCGGGCATCGCCGCGCACCTGCACCAGCACGTCGTGCCCCGCTGGGGCGGCGACACGAACTTCATGCCGGTCGTCGGCCACACCAAGGTGCTGCCGCAGCTGCTCGCCGACACCCGGAAGATGCTGGCCGACGCCTGGCCGTCACAGGGCTAGAGGAACGCGGGGCGGGGCCGCGTCGACGGCCCCGCCGGACGCGCTACGCGTCGTACACGTCCGCCTTCCGCGGTGAGACGTCCTGGACCGCGGTGCTGAGGAACGACGAGCGGGTGCCGAACTTCTCGGTGTCCACGCCGTTCTCCTCCAGGACCTTGATCGCCGCCGCGTGGACCACGCGCAGCACCGGCGTCGCGGCGCGCAGCGCGTCGTCCGCCATGAAGCGGTGCCGCCAGGGCTGGTCCGCCCAGGCGTGCCGCAGACCGAACGGCTCGGGCAGGGTCAGCGTGCCGCCCAGCCAGTTCAGCAGCGGCGGGTACCAGGTGAGGGGGGCGCGGGCGGTGAGGCGTACCACCTCGTCCGTGTCGACCAGGGGCAGGGTCACCTTGCGGGTCTCCCAGAACCTGACGGACTTGGCGACCTCCTTGGTGGGCGCCTCCGGCTTGGTGGTGAAGAGGGAGTTGACCGGGCCCAGCGCGTGGCCGGTGACCTCGATGCGCAGCGTCTCGTGCAGCACGGTCACCGTGATCAGCATGGTGAGGACGAGCTGGCCGTCCCACAGTGTCCACTGCACGCCCAGGTAGTGGCGGTCGCCGCCGCCGAACTGCTGCTTGTTGCAGATGTCCTGTATCGCGTGGTTCCTGACCTGGAACGCGTCCACGTCCGTGCCCTCGGGCCGGGAGACCGCCTTGGCGTTCTCACCGATCGGCGTGACGATCCAGTGCTTGATGGAGGGCTTCGGGAAACCGCCCGTGTTCAGCGGGCCGCGCTCCAGCATGCGCAGCTGGTCGTGGATCGACCGGACGACGTCCCAGCTGCGGAAGGGGTGGATCTCCCGGTCGGGGTCGCGGGGCACCAGGTTCTCGGCGAGCTGCCAGCTGCCCCAGCGGGTGCCCATGCCGAGTATGCCCTTGGGGCCCGCGTAGAAGACCGAGTTGGACTGCTGCTCGGCGCTGAGCCGGGCCAGGGACTGGCGCAGCCGCTCCGCCGCGTTCTCCCCGGGGCTGCCCGGCACCGCCTCGGGGATCTTGGCGCCGAGGCCGCCGCCGGCGAGCAGGCTGTCCCAGCGCTCGCGCAGGTCCTGGGCGGTCCGCTCGCAGATCCGCTTGGCCCAGAACCAGCCGACGACCGGCATCACCACGGTCGCGCGGGCGTACCAGCCCCAGAAGCCGCCGAAGGGCATCTTGAGCACGAAGAGCACGGCGAGGGCGCCGACGGCCACCAGCAGCGTGGTGGCGAGCGCGCCGCCGCGCTTCGTCACCGCCGACCGGATCTGGAAGACCAGCAGCCAGACGACGAGTCCCGGCAGGAAGAGCAGCCCGCACAGCACCCAGACCGCCGTGAGCCAGTTGTCGCGCTCCCGGCGGATGCGGTTCGCGGCGAGGCAGTGCTCGACGACGACCTGAGGCTCCGTGCCGAACGACTGGATGAGGGGCTTGCGGCCGGCGCCCAGCATGCGGTCCTGGACGGCCCGGGCGAAGGCCTCGCCCAGGTTCGGCCGCCACAGGGACGCCCACCGGCGGCCGGGCTTGACCACCGACTGGTGCCATTCGTTGTTGGCCTTGAGGATCTCCGCGACCTCGTTGTCCCGGTACGCCGCCGACGCCAGGGCGTAGGTGGCGGCGGTCTGTCCCGCCGAGCCCGAGAGCGGCACCTGTGCCCCGGGACTGAAATCGAATCCGTCAGTGGCCACTGCCGCCCCCATCGCCGCCGTCCGCTGCTGCGGCTTTTCCCGACTTCCGTGCCTCGCACACCTGTTGATCAGGTCATCGTGCTGATCGAGTCGCAACTTGATCAGGTCATCAGCGTATCCGCAGCCGCGGACATCCGTCGGCGGACGGCCGAAGCCGCCCGCCGACGTGCTGCCCCGCCCGAACTGTCAGGCGGCCCGGGCCTGTTCGCGGATCCGCTCGGCGATCTGCGTCGGCATCGGTTCGTGCCGCGCGTAGTGCCGGCCGAAGCGGGCGGTGCCGTGCGAGAGCGAGCGCAGGTCGACCGCGTACCGGCCGATCTCGATCTCCGGCACCTCGGCCCGTACGACGGTGCGTCCGCCGCCCGCCTGTTCGGTCCCGACGACCCGGCCGCGCCGTCCGGACAGGTCGCTCATCACGGCGCCCACGTACTCGTCGCCCACCAGGACCGTCACCTCGGCCACCGGCTCCAGCAGATGGATCACCGCGTCCGCGGCGGCCTCGCGCAGGGCGAGCGCCCCGGCGGTCTGGAACGCGGCGTCGGAGGAGTCCACCGAGTGCGCCTTGCCGTCGAGCAGCGTGACCCGTACGTCGATGAGCGGATGGCCGGCGGCCACCCCCCTCGCGGCCTGGGCGCGTACGCCCTTCTCCACGGACGGGATGAACTGCCGCGGCACGGCGCCGCCGACGACCTTGTCCACGAACTCGATCCCGGAGCCGTTCGGCAGCGGTTCCACCTCGATCTCGCAGACCGCGAACTGCCCGTGGCCGCCGGACTGTTTCACATGCCGGCCGCGGCCCGTGGCGGCGGCCGCGAAGGTCTCCCGCAGCGACACCTTGTGCGGGACGACGTCGACGCGGACGCCGTACCTGTTCCGCAGCCGTTCCAGGGCGACGTCGGCGTGCGCCTCGCCGAGGCACCACAGGACCACCTGATGCGTGTTCTGGTTCTGCTCCAGACGCATCGTCGGGTCCTCGGCCACCAGCCGTGCCAGTCCCTGCGAGAGCTTGTCCTCGTCGGCCTTGCTGTGCGCCTCGATGGCCAGCGGCAGCAGCGGGTCGGGCATCTGCCACGGCGCCATCAGCAGCGGATCGTTCTTGGCCGAAAGCGTGTCCCCGGTCTCCGCGCGGTTCAGCTTCGCCACGCACGCCAGATCGCCCGCGATGCAGTGCGTGAGCACCCGCTGCTGTTTGCCGAAGGGTGCGGACAGGGCGCCGACGCGCTCGTCGACGTCGTGGTCCTCGTGGCCGCGGTCGGCGAGACCGTGCCCGGAGACGTGCACCGTCGCGTCCGGGCGCAGCGTGCCGGAGAAGACCCGCACGAGCGAGACGCGGCCGACGTAGGGGTCACTGGCGGTCTTGACCACCTCGGCGACCAGCGGCCCGTCCGGATCGCACGCCGTGACCTCGCGGGCCCGGCCGTCCGGGGTGGTGACCTCGGGCGCCGGTCGCTCCAGGGGGGTCGGGAAGCCGCCGGTGATCAGCTCGAACAGCTCGACCGTGCCGAGGCCCTGGCGGGCGCCCTCGGCGGCGGGGGCGGCGGCCAGCACGGGGAAGAAGGTCCCGCGCGCCACGGCCCGCTCCAGGTCCTGCACGAGCGTCTTCAGGTCGATCTCCTCGCCGCCGAGATAGCGGTCCATGAGGGTCTCGTCCTCGCTCTCCGCGATGATCCCCTCGATCAGCCGGTTGCGGGCCTCCTCGATGAGCGGCAGCTGCTCGGGACCCGGTTCGGACTCCTTGCGCTCACCGGAGGAGTAGTCGAAGAGGCGCTGCGAGAGCAGCCCGATCAGCCCGGTCACCGGGGCGTGCCCGTCGGGCCCGGGCGCGCCGTGCAGCGGCAGGTACAGCGGCAGTACGGCGTCGGGATCGTCGGCGCCGAACGCGTCCGCGCAGATGCGGGTCATCTCCTCGAAGTCGGCGCGGGCCGCCTCCAGGTGCGTGACCACGATGGCCCGCGGCATGCCGACCGCCGCGCACTCGTCCCACACCATCCGGGTCGAGCCGTCCACCCCGTCCGAGGCCGAGACGACGAAGAGGGCCGCGTCCGCAGCGCGCAGACCGGCCCTCAGCTCCCCGACGAAATCCGCGTATCCCGGGGTGTCCAGAATGTTGATCTTGTACCCGCCCCAGTCGACGGGGACCAGTGAGAGCTGCACCGAACGCTGCTGCCGGTGCTCGATCTCGTCGTAGTCGGAGACGGTGCCGCCGTCCTCCACGCGGCCCGCCCTGTTCACCGCTCCCGCGGTCAGCGCGAGAGCCTCCACCAGCGTCGTCTTGCCGGATCCGCTGTGGCCGACCAGCACCACATTCCGTACGGACGCGGGGTGGTCGGCCGCCGTAGCCCTGCCGGCGGCTCCGGGGTGTGCGTTCGCCTTGTCGCCCATGGCCTTGCCTCCCGTGCACGGTGAGGTCACTGTGGGCGCGGACATGCCGGTCCGCGTGCGGTGGCGGCTCCGGCGACGCCCGCGGTCCTTCGAGCTTTCCACTCCCGTCACGGTGCGTCCATACGACGGACGCGATCGCGCCGTGACCCCGGTGGCGTCCGCCGCGACGCGGGGCGCGGGTGCCCGGCCGTCGCACAGGCGCGCGCGTGGCTACGATGGGCCAGCCGGTGGCCAGCAGGGGCCGCGCGGCGACACCGACCCTCGGGAAGGCCATGCTGAACAAGTACGCGCGTGCATTCTTCACGCGTGTCCTCACACCGTTCGCCGCGTTTCTCATCCGGCGGGGGGTGAGCCCCGACACCGTGACGCTCCTCGGCACGGCCGGAGTCATGGCGGGTGCGCTGGTCTTCTACCCCATGGGCGAGTTCTTCTGGGGCACGGTCGTGATCACGCTGTTCGTGTTCTCGGACCTGGTCGACGGCAACATGGCGCGCCAGCTCGGCCGCTCCAGCCGCTGGGGCGCGTTCCTCGACTCCACCCTGGACCGGGTCGCCGACGGCGCGATCTTCGGCGGCTTCGCCCTCTGGTACGCGGGCGGCGGCGACGACATCGGGCTGTGCGCGGTCTCCATCTTCTGCCTGGCCAGCGGCCAGGTCGTGTCGTACACCAAGGCGCGCGGCGAGTCGATCGGCCTGCCCGTCGCGGTCAACGGCCTGGTCGAGCGCGCCGAGCGGCTGGTGATCTCGCTGGTCGCAGCCGGGTTCGCGGGGCTGCACAAGTTCGGGGTCCCCGGCATCCAGTGGCTGCTGCCCGTCGCGCTGTGGATCGTCGCGGTCGGGAGCCTCGTCACGCTGATCCAGCGGGTGGTCACCGTGCGCCGTGAGGCCGCCGAGGCCGACGCCGCCACCCAGGGCAGCGAGGCGGCCTCGTGAGCGGTCTGCGGGACCGGGTGACGGACGGGACGTACGCACTCGGCTGGAGCACCGTCAAGAAGCTCCCGGAGCCCGTCGCGGTACGGCTCGGCCGCGCTGTCGCCGACCTCGCCTGGAAGCGGCGCGGCAAGGGCGTCCAGCGTCTGGAGAGCAACTACGCGCGCGTGGTGCCCGACGCGACCCCGGAGCGGCTCGCCGAGCTGTCCAGGGCGGGCATGCGCTCCTACCTGCGCTACTGGATGGAGTCCTTCCGGCTGCCCGCCTGGAGCGAGGAGCGCGTGCGCACCGGCTTCGACCCGAAGGACCTGCACCACCTCACCGACGGGCTCGCCGCCGGCAAGGGCGTCGTGCTGGCGCTGCCGCACCTGGGCAACTGGGACCTCGCGGGCGCCTGGGTCACCACCAAGCTGGGGATCCCCTTCACCACGGTCGCCGAGCGGCTCAAGCCCGAGTCGCTCTACGACCGCTTCGTCGCCTACCGCGAGGGCCTGGGCATGGAGGTCCTGCCGCACAGCGGCGGCTCCGCGTTCGGCACGCTGGCCCGGCGGCTGCGCGAGGGCGGACTGGTCTGCCTGGTCGCCGACCGCGACCTGTCCGCGTCCGGCGTCGAGGTCGACTTCTTCGGGGAGACCGCCCGGATGCCCGCCGGACCCGCCCTGCTCGCCCAGCAGACCGGCGCCCAGCTCATGCCGGTGACGCTCTGGTTCGACGACTCGCCCGTGATGAAGGGCCGCGTCCATCCGCCCGTCGCGGTCCCCGGGTCAGGCACCCGCGCCGAGAAGACGTCTGTGATGACACAGGCGCTGGCCGACGCCTTCGCCACCGGTATCGCCGAACACCCGGAGGACTGGCACATGCTGCAGCGCCTGTGGCTCGCCGACCTGGAGCCCCGCCCCGAGCCGTCCGACGCCGGGGAGCGCCCGTGAGGATCGGCATCGTCTGCCCGTACTCCTGGGACGTCCCGGGCGGCGTGCAGTTCCACATCCGCGACCTGGCCGAGCACCTCATCCGTCTCGGGCACGAGGTGTCCGTGCTGGCCCCCGCCGACGACGAGACGCCCCTGCCGCCCTACGTCGTCTCGGCGGGCCGCGCGGTCCCGGTGCCGTACAACGGTTCCGTCGCGCGCCTCAACTTCGGCTTCCTGAGCGCCGCCCGGGTGCGGCGCTGGCTGCACGACGGCATGTTCGACGTGATCCACATCCACGAGCCGACCTCGCCGTCGCTGGGCCTGCTGACGTGCTGGGCGGCCCAGGGACCCATCGTCGCCACCTTCCACACCTCGAACCCGCGCTCCCGGGCGATGATCGCCGCGTACCCGATCCTCCAGCCCGCCCTGGAGAAGATCAGCGCGCGCATCGCCGTGAGCGAGTACGCGCGCCGCACCCTCGTCGAGCACCTCGGGGGCGACGCCGTCGTCATCCCGAACGGCGTCGACGTCGACTTCTTCGCGCGCGCCAAGCCCAACCCCGACTGGCAGGGCGAGACCCTCGGCTTCATCGGGCGCATCGACGAGCCCCGCAAGGGCCTGCCCGTGCTGATGAGGGCGCTGCCGAAGATCCTCGCCGAGCGTCCGCGGACCCGGCTCCTGGTCGCCGGACGCGGCGACGAGAAGGAGGCCGTGGAGGACCTGCCGGCCGAGATGCGCTCCCGGGTGGAGTTCCTCGGCATGGTCAGCGACAAGGACAAGGCGCGCTTCCTGCGCAGTGTCGACGTGTACGTCGCGCCCAACACCGGCGGCGAGAGCTTCGGGATCATCCTCGTGGAGGCCATGTCGGCGGGCGCCCCGGTGCTCGCCTCCGACCTCGACGCGTTCGCCCAGGTCCTCGACCAGGGGGCGGCGGGGGAGCTGTTCGCCAACGAGGACGCGGACGCGCTGGCCGACGCGGCCGTGCGGCTCCTCGGCGACGAGGCGCGCCGCACCGAGCTGCGCGAGCGCGGCAGCGCCCACGTGCGGCGCTTCGACTGGTCGACGGTCGGCGCGGACATCCTCTCCGTGTACGAGACGGTGACGGACGGGGCGGCGGCGGTCGCGGCCGACGAGCGGACCGGCCTGATGGCCCGCTTCGGACTCGCCCGGGACTGAGCGGGGGCACTGCGCGGCGCACGTCCGCAGCCCTCGGCGCTCCTGGGGTGTGCCGGACCCTCGGGCCGTCCGGAGCGCGTGAGGCACGGGGCGCGGGGACGTCTTCCGGCCGTTTCGTCGCGGACGCCGGCGCCTTCGCCGACGTACTCCACAGGCGTGCGTCGGGAGCGCCCCGGCGACGGACGGCCGCCGCTCGGGCCCGTGCCGCCCAGCCCTGTCGCCCCCTGCGGGCCCGTCCCGGCCGGGGGAGTCCGGGCCTCGCGACGAGAGCGGCGATCGGGCTCCGGCGGGCGGACGAGCAGGGCGTTCGCCGGCGTACCCGGGAGCCGCGCGAAGCCCTGCGCAACGCACCGGTAGCCTTGCGGCCCGTGACCGCAACCCTCATCTGGATCCTCGTCGGCCTCGTAGCCATCGGCCTGTACCTGAGCTGGACCGCGGGACGCCTGGACCGGCTGCACGCCCGGATCGACGCCGCGCGCGCCGCCCTGGACGCCCAGCTCCTGCGCCGCGCCTCGGTCGCCCAGGAGCTGGCCACCTCCGGAGTGCTGGACCCGGCCGCCTCGATCGTGCTCTACGAGGCGGCCCACGCCGCCCGGCAGGCCGAGGAGGACCAGCGGGAGGTCGCCGAGAGCGAGCTGAGCCAGGCGTTGCGGGCCGTGTTCGGGGAGACGGCGCAGGTCGAGGCCGTCCGGGCGGCGCCGGGTGGCGAGGAGGCCGCGAACGAACTCGCGCAGGCGGTGCGCAGGGTGCCGATGGCCCGCCGCTTCCACAACGACGCCGTGCGGGCGGCCCGCGCGCTGCGCCGGCACCGCAAGGTGCGCTGGTTCCGGCTCGCGGGACACGCCCCGTTCCCGCTCGCCTTCGAGATGGACGACGAGCCGCCGGTGGCGCTGGCGGACCGGCCCACGTCGTAGCCGCACCGCGGGCACGGCTCGTGGTCGGCGAGGTGGCCCCTTCTCCGGGTCCGCCGAAGCGGCCGGCCCCCACCCCGAACCGGTGACAGCGCTGTGGCCTGGGCTTTTCCGGGAGCTGAACGGAAAATGAGCCACCGGCTGGTCATTGGCCCTTGCTGTGGCCTGGTCCACAGGCGTTTCCTCGGTGCTGCAGCAGCCCTCTTTTCCACCGAGTGAGGTCAACCCGTGTCCAGCACGCTCTCCAACTCCGCCCAGTCCTCCGACAGTCCCGCGACCGGCACCGCGCGCGTCAAGCGCGGCATGGCCGAGCAGCTCAAGGGCGGCGTGATCATGGACGTCGTCAACGCCGAGCAGGCGAAGATCGCCGAGGACGCGGGAGCCGTCGCCGTCATGGCGCTGGAGCGGGTCCCGGCCGACATCCGCAAGGACGGCGGCGTGGCCCGCATGTCGGACCCGACCATGATCGAGGAGATCATCGACGCGGTCTCCATCCCGGTCATGGCCAAGTCCCGCATCGGCCACTTCGTCGAGGCCCAGGTCCTGCAGTCCCTCGGCGTCGACTACATCGACGAGTCCGAGGTCCTCACCCCGGCCGACGAGGTCAACCACTCCGACAAGTGGGCGTTCACGACCCCCTTCGTCTGCGGCGCCACCAACCTGGGCGAGGCCCTGCGCCGCATCGCCGAGGGCGCGGCCATGATCCGCTCCAAGGGCGAGGCCGGCACCGGCAACGTCGTCGAGGCCGTCCGCCACCTGCGCCAGATCAAGAACGAGATCGCCAAGCTGCGCGGCTTCGACAACAACGAGCTGTACGCCGCCGCCAAGGAGCTGCGCGCCCCGTACGAGATCGTCAAGGAGGTCGCCGAGCTCGGCAAGCTCCCCGTGGTGCTGTTCTCCGCCGGTGGCGTGGCCACCCCGGCCGACGCCGCGCTGATGCGCCAGCTCGGTGCCGAGGGCGTCTTCGTCGGCTCCGGCATCTTCAAGTCGGGCGACCCGGCCAAGCGCGCCGCCGCCATCGTGAAGGCGACCACCTTCTACGACGACCCGAAGATCATCGCGGACGCGTCCCGCAACCTGGGCGAGGCCATGGTCGGCATCAACTGCGACACCCTCCCCGAGACCGAGCGCTACGCCAACCGCGGCTGGTAACCACTCATGACCGAAGCACCTGTCATAGGCGTCCTGGCCCTCCAGGGCGACGTACGGGAGCACCTGATCGCCCTGGCCGCGGCGGACGCCGTGGCCAGGCAGGTGAGGCGCCCCGAGGAACTCGCCGAGGTCGACGGTCTCGTCATCCCCGGCGGCGAGTCCACCACCATCTCCAAGCTGGCCGTGCTCTTCGGCCTGATGGAGCCCCTCCGCGCGTGCGTGCGTGACGGCATGCCCGTCTACGGCACCTGCGCGGGCATGATCATGCTCGCCGACAAGATCCTGGACCCGCGCTCGGGCCAGGAGACCGTCGGCGGCATCGACATGATCGTGCGCCGCAACGCCTTCGGGCGGCAGAACGAGTCCTTCGAGGCCGCCGTCGCCGTGACGGGCGTCGAGGGCGCTCCCGTGGAGGGCGTCTTCATCCGCGCCCCCTGGGTCGAGTCCGTCGGCGCCGCGGCCGAGGTGCTCGCCGAGCACGAGGGCCACATCGTCGCCGTCCGCCAGGGCAACGCGCTCGCCACGTCGTTCCACCCCGAGCTGACCGGCGACCACCGCGTGCACGGACTGTTCGTCGACATGGTGCGCGCGAACCGGACACCCGAGTCCTTGTAGGATCTCTGGCGTTCGTAAAGAGTTGGGTTACGCGAAGGAGACAGGCAGATGTCCGGCCACTCTAAATGGGCTACGACGAAGCACAAGAAGGCCGTGATCGACGCCAAGCGCGGCAAGCTCTTCGCGAAGATGATCAAGAACATCGAGGTCGCGGCCCGCACGGGCGGCGCCGACCCGGCCGGTAACCCGACGCTCTTCGACGCCATCCAGAAGGCCAAGAAGAGCTCGGTCCCGAACAAGAACATCGACTCCGCGGTCAAGCGCGGCGCCGGTCTCGAAGCCGGTGGCGCCGACTACGAGACGATCATGTACGAGGGCTACGGCCCGAACGGTGTCGCGGTGCTCATCGAGTGCCTCACCGACAACCGCAACCGCGCCGCCTCCGACGTGCGTGTCGCCATGACGCGCAACGGCGGCAACATGGCCGACCCGGGTTCCGTGTCGTACCTGTTCAACCGCAAGGGCGTCGTCATCGTCCCCAAGGGCGAGCTGTCCGAGGACGACGTCCTGGGCGCGGTGCTCGACGCGGGCGCCGAGGAGGTCAACGACCTCGGTGAGTCCTTCGAGGTCCTCTCCGAGGCCACCGACCTGGTCGCGGTCCGCACCGCCCTCCAGGAGGCGGGCATCGACTACGACTCCGCCGAGGCCAACTTCGTCCCGACCATGCAGGTCGAACTGGACGAGGAGGGCGCCCGCAAGATCTTCAAGCTGATCGACGCGCTGGAGGACAGCGACGACGTGCAGAACGTCTTCGCCAACTTCGACGTGAGCGACGACGTGATGGCCAAGGTCGACGCCTGAGCGGCCGACCACAGCACGGGCCGGCGGGGACACACACCCCGTCGGCCCGCGGCTTTGTCGGCGGTACCCGATAACCTGCACGAACAGGCGGTCGACGGAGGGGTTCGGGGTGCGGGTACTGGGTGTTGACCCGGGTTTGACCCGGTGCGGTGTCGGGGTGGTCGAAGGTCTCGCCGGCCGCCCCCTGACCATGTGCGGTGTCGGAGTCGTACGGACCCCGGCCGACGCCGAGTTGGGCCTGCGCCTCGTCGCCGTGGAGCAGGGCATCGAGCGGTGGCTCGACGAGTACCGGCCCGAATTCGTCGCCGTGGAGCGGGTGTTCAGCCAGCACAACGTGCGCACGGTCATGGGCACCGCCCAGGCCAGCGCCGTCGCGATGCTCTGCGCCGCCCGCCGCGGCATCCCCGTCGCCCTGCACACCCCCAGCGAGGTCAAGGCCGCCGTCACCGGCAGCGGACGCGCGGACAAGGCACAGGTCGGAGCGATGGTCACGCGCCTGCTGCGGCTCGACGCCCCGCCCAAACCCGCCGACGCCGCGGACGCCCTCGCCCTCGCCATCTGCCACATCTGGCGCGCACCCGCTCAGAACAGACTCCAGCAGGCCGTCGCCCTGCACGCATCGAAAGGGCGTACCGCATGATCGCCTTCGTCAGCGGCCCGGTCGCCGCCCTCGCCCCCGACTCCGCGGTGCTGGAGGTGGGCGGCATCGGCATCGCCGTCCAGTGCGCGCCGAACACCCTCTCCGGGCTGCGCATGGGGCAGGACGCCAAGCTCGCCACCTCCCTCGTCGTCCGTGAGGACTCCCTGACCCTCTACGGGTTCGCCGACGACGACGAGCGGCAGGTCTTCGAGCTGCTCCAGACCGCGAGCGGCGTAGGACCGCGGCTGGCGCAGGCCATGCTCGCCGTGCACAGCCCCGACGCCCTGCGCAGGGCGGTCGCCACCGGTGACGAGAAGGCGCTCACCGCCGTCCCCGGCATCGGCAAGAAGGGCGCCCAGAAGCTCCTGCTGGAGCTCAAGGGCCGGCTCGGCGAGCCCCTCGGCGCCGGCGGCCCGGCGATCGGCAGGTCCGTCACCGCAGGCTGGCGCGACCAGCTGCACGCCGCGCTGATCGGCCTCGGCTACGCGACCCGCGAGGCCGACGAGGCGGTCTCCGCCGTCGAGCCCCAGGCCGAGGCCGCCGGCGGCAGCCCCCAGGTGGGCCAGCTGCTGAAGGCGGCCCTGCAGACCCTCAACCGGACCCGCTGACCGCCTTCCGGCGCCCCCCGCCCCTCCGCCCGAACCCCACCGCGACCGCGAGGCACAAGCAATGAACTGGGACGACACGACCGACGAGAGCGCCGACGAGCGGCTCGTCGGCGCGTCAGCCGACCGCGAGGACCAGGCCGTCGAGGCGGCCCTGCGTCCCAAGGACCTGGGCGAGTTCATCGGCCAGGAGAAGGTCCGCGAGCAGCTCGACCTCGTCCTGCGCGCCGCCCGCGCGCGCGGCGCCACCGCCGACCACGTGCTCCTGTCCGGCGCCCCGGGGCTCGGCAAGACCACGCTCTCCATGATCATCGCCGCCGAGATGGGCGCCCCGATCCGCATCACCAGCGGCCCGGCGATCCAGCACGCCGGCGACCTCGCGGCGATCCTGTCCTCCCTCCAGGAGGGCGAGGTCCTCTTCCTCGACGAGATCCACCGCATGTCGCGGCCCGCCGAGGAGATGCTCTACATGGCGATGGAGGACTTCCGGGTCGACGTCATCGTCGGCAAGGGCCCCGGAGCCACCGCGATCCCGCTCGAACTGCCGCCGTTCACCCTGGTCGGCGCCACCACACGTGCGGGCCTGCTGCCGCCCCCGCTGCGCGACCGGTTCGGCTTCACCGCGCACATGGAGTTCTACGAGCCCGCCGAGCTGGAGCGCGTCATCCACCGCTCCGCCCACCTCCTCGACGTCGAGATCGACACCGCGGGCGCCGCCGAGATCGCCGGCCGCTCCCGGGGCACGCCCCGCATCGCCAACCGGCTGCTGCGCCGCGTACGCGACTACGCGCAGGTCAAGGCCGACGGGATCGTCACCAGGGACATCGCGGCGGCGGCCCTCGCGGTGTACGAGGTCGACGCCCGCGGCCTGGACCGGCTCGACCGGGGCGTCCTGGAGGCGCTGCTGAAGCTCTTCGGGGGAGGTCCCGTCGGCCTGTCCACCCTCGCGGTCGCCGTGGGGGAGGAGCGCGAGACCGTCGAGGAGGTGGCCGAACCCTTCCTGGTGCGCGAGGGGCTGCTGGCCCGCACCCCCCGCGGCCGGGTCGCGACCCCGGCCGCCTGGGCGCATCTCGGACTCACCCCGCCCCGCCAGGCACCGGGGGGAACCGGACAACAGGACCTGTTCGGGGCGTGACGGCGCGGGACTCTCCCTGCCCAGGAACCCCGGTGTCATGCTGAGCGTTGTTCCATGAGTGCGGACTCGCTTAGACTCCGCCGATGCCGCCCTTGCAGGACGGCGCCGACCACCCCCATCCACCAGGCCGCCCCCCGCGCGGTCGTGCGAAGGAAACTCCGTCCCGTGAATACCTTGACCCTCCTCCCGTTCATCGTGCTCATCGGGGCCATGTTCCTGATGACCCGCTCGGCCAAGCGCAAGCAGCAGGCGGCCGCGCAGATGCGCAACGAGATGCAGCCCGGCACCGGCGTCCGCACGATCGGGGGCATGTACGCGACGGTGAAGGAGGTCAGTGAGGAGACGGTCCTCCTCGACGCCGCCCCCGGCGTCCACCTGATCTTCGCGAAGAACTCGATCGGTGCCGTCCTGTCCGACGACGAGTACAACCGCATCGTCCACGGCATCGACCCCGACCTGAAGGACGACGACGCGGCGGTCGTGCCGGACGACGCCTCCTCCCTCACCGGGACCGACGAGTCCGCCGACGCCGCCGACGACAAGATCGTCGACCTCGGCAAGAAGGACGCGGACGCGCAGGACACCACGGCCGGCGAGCCCACCGCGGCCGACGCGGCCGAGCCGAAGAAGACCGACGGCGAGTCCGACGCGAAGTAGGCACGACCCGGGAGCACGGCGCGATTCGCTCGCGCCCGGCGTTCCCCCGGGACGTGCGGTTCCGCACGGAATCCCGACACCATGTCATGGCCGCCCCGGCGCTCACCCGGCGTCGGGTGGCCCGAGAGGGAGTACGAGAAGGTGGCAGCACCGAAGAAGGGCCGGAGCGCGAGCGCCCAGAGCAGGCCGGGGCGCTCGCTGGCCCTCATCCTGATCGCCATCGTGGCGCTCACCGGGGGGATGTTCCTCTCCGGGCATTCCACCCCGCGTCTCGGCATCGACCTCGCCGGCGGCACGAGCATCACGCTCGAGGCGAAGAACGAGCCCGGCCAGCCCAACGCGATCAACAAGACCAACATGGACACCGCGGTCGACATCATGAACCGCCGCGTCAACGGTCTTGGTGTCTCCGAGGCGGAGGTGCAGACGCAGGGCGACAAGAACATCATCGTCAACATCCCCAAGGGCACGAACTCCAAGCAGGCCCGGGAGCAGGTCGGCACCACCGCCAAGCTGTACTTCCGGCCGGTGCTGGTGACCGAGGTCTCCGGCGGTGACGCGTCGGCCAGCCCCTCGCCGAGCGGCAGCTCCTCCAAGGCTCCCTCGGACAAGGCGACGGACAAGGCGACGGACAAGGCCTCCGAGAAGGCGACCCCGTCCGGCTCGGCGACTCCCTCGGCCTCCGCCACCTCGCAGGGCCGTGCGGTCACCGACGCCCTGAAGGCCACCGCCAGCCCGTCGGCGAGCGCTTCGGACAAGCCCAAGGCGACTGCCTCTCCCTCGGCGAGCGCCGACCCGGCGACGGCCAAGCTCCAGGCCCAGTACGCCGCACTCGACTGCACGAAGCCGGCGCAGCGCGCCAAGGCGGGCGCGGGCGCCAAGCCCTCCGACTCCACCATCGCCTGCGGCCAGAACTCGGGCGGGCAGTGGCAGAAGTACGTGCTCGGCCCGGCCGAGGTGTCCGGCACGGACGTCAAGAAGGCCGCGGCCGTCTACGACACCCAGAGCGGAGCCGGCTGGAAGGTCACCATGGACTTCACGTCCGGTGGCTCCAAGAAGTTCGCCGACATCACCGGCAAGCTCTCGCAGAACCAGCCCCCGCAGAACCAGTTCGCGATCGTCCTGGACAACGACGTCGTCTCCGACCCCTCCGTCAGCCAGGCGCTGACCGGCGGCAGCGCGGAGATCTCCGGCAGCTTCGACCAGACCGAGGCGCAGGACCTGGCGAACATGCTGAAGTACGGCGCGCTGCCGCTCACCTTCAAGGAGGCGAGCGTCACCACGGTGACCGCCGCCCTCGGTGGCGAGCAGCTGCACGCCGGTCTGATCGCCGGCGCGATCGGCCTGGCCCTGGTCGTCATCTACCTGGTGGTCTACTACCGCGGCCTGTCGCTCATCGCCGTCGCCTCGCTGCTGGTCTCGGCCGTCCTGACGTACGTGATCATGGCTCTGCTCGGTCCGGCCATCGGCTTCGCGCTGAACCTGCCGGCCGTCTGCGGTGCCATCGTCGCGATCGGAATCACCGCGGACTCGTTCATCGTGTTCTTCGAACGCATCCGGGACGAGATCCGCGAGGGCCGTACGCTGCGCCCGGCCGTCGAGCGTGCCTGGCCGCGCGCCCGGCGCACCATCCTGGTCTCCGACTTCGTGTCGTTCCTCGCCGCCGCGGTGCTCTTCATCGTCACCGTCGGCAAGGTCCAGGGCTTCGCGTTCACGCTCGGTCTGACCACCCTGCTCGACGTCGTCGTGGTCTTCCTGTTCACCAAGCCGCTGATGACGATCCTCGCCCGCAAGAAGTTCTTCGCAAGCGGTCACAGCTGGTCGGGCCTCGACCCGAAGCGACTGGGCGCCCAGCCTCCGCTGCGCCGCACCCGTCGCGCGTCCGCCCCCGTCGACACGAAGGAGGCGTGAGATGTCGAAACTCGGCACCCTCGGCGCCCGGCTCCACCGCGGCGAGATCGGCTACGACTTCGTCGGTAAGCGCAAGATCTGGTACGGCGTCTCGATCCTGATCACCATCACGGCCATCCTCGGCCTGACGGTGCGCGGCCTGAACATGGGCATCGAGTTCCAGGGCGGCGCCGTCTTCACCACCGAGCGGACCAGCGTCTCGGTGTCCCAGGCCGAGACCTACGCGGAAGAGGCCTCCGGCCACGACGCGATCGTCCAGAAGCTCGGCAACGGCGGACTGCGCATCCAGATCGCCGGGATCGACACCGGCAAGTCCGACCAGATCAAGGACGAGCTGGCCAAGGACCTGAAGGTCGACTCCGAGTCGATCAACGCCGACCTGGTCGGTCCCAGCTGGGGTGACCAGATCGCCAACAAGGCCTGGCAGGGTCTGGCGATCTTCATGGTCCTGGTGGTGATCTACCTGGCGATCGCCTTCGAGTGGCGCATGGCCCTCGCGGCCCTCGTCGCCCTGATCCACGACATCACCATCACGGTCGGCATCTACGCCCTGGTCGGCTTCGAGGTCACCCCGGGCACCGTGATCGGTCTGCTCACGATCCTCGGTTACTCGCTCTACGACACGGTCGTGGTGTTCGACAGTCTCAAGGAACAGACCAAGGACCTCACCAAGCAGACCCGCTGGACCTACAGCGAGGTCGCGGACCGCTCGATCAACAGCACCCTGGTCCGCTCGATCAACACGACGGTGGTCGCGCTGCTGCCCGTCGCGGGCCTGCTGTTCATCGGTGGCGGTGTCCTCGGGGCCGGCATGCTCAACGACATCTCGCTGTCGCTGTTCGTGGGTCTCGCGGCCGGTGCGTACTCGTCGATCTTCATCGCCACGCCGCTCGTCGCCGACCTCAAGGAGCGCGAGCCGCAGATGAAGGCCCTCAAGAAGCGGGTCCTCGCCAAGCGGGCGCAGGCCGCCGCGCGGGGCGAGTCGCTGGACGCGCCGGTCGTCGCCGACGGCCTGGACGACGAGGACGACGAGCCGCAGGACGCCGCCCCCGCGGTCGTCGGCCCGCGCAACCAGCCCGCGTCCCGCAACCGCGGCCGCGGCCGGCCGTCGGGCAAGCGCCGATGACCGGCATCGAGGAGCTGCTGCTCAGCCGCATCCGCGACGTCGCGGACCACCCGGAGCCGGGTGTGGTGTTCAAGGACATCACGCCCCTGCTCGCGGACCCGGCGGCGTTCACCGCGCTGACCGACGCCCTGGCCGAGATCACGGTGCGCCACGGCGCCACGAAGATCGTCGGCCTGGAGGCCCGGGGCTTCATCCTGGGCGCTCCGGCGGCCGTCCGCGCCGGCGTCGGCTTCATCCCCGTACGCAAGGCCGGCAAGCTCCCCGGAGCGACGCTGAGCCAGACGTACGACCTGGAGTACGGCTCCGCCGAGATCGAGGTGCACGCCGAGGACCTGACCGCGGGCGACCGCGTGATGATCGTCGACGACGTCCTGGCCACCGGCGGCACCGCCGAGGCCTCGCTCCAGCTCATCCGCAGGGCGGGCGCCGAGGTCGCGGGCGTCGCGGTCCTGATGGAGCTCGGCTTCCTGGGCGGCCGGGCCCGTCTGGAGCCGGCCCTGCAGGGCGCACCGCTGGAGGCGCTGCTCCAGGTCTGAGCCGCTTCTCACGGGCGCTTCCGGCGCCCGCGCGGCAGCCTTGGACACCCGTTCGACGCCATGGAGGCGGGCCCGGAGGAATCCGGTGCCCGCCTTCGGTGTTTCCGCTGTAAGAGGCCGTCCCACCGGCCGAAGGCGAGTTCGAAGCCCGGGATCGCTACCATGGGTTCTCCGGAGCCTGACCGGGGGACCCGGAAAGCGCACGAGGAGTCCTCTTGCCAGACGAGGCCCAGCCACTCGCCCCCAGTGCTGACCGCCAGGGGGGAACCCCAGCCGCCCAGCCCGTACCGACCTCGGGCCCCGCGGACAAGCCCGCGAAGAGCGTCACGCACGGGCCGATCGAGCACGCCCAGGCGGCGCCCGAGGAGAGGGCGGCCGAGCAGCCGCGTCCCAAGCCGGCTCCGTCCGAGGGCGAGCGCTCCCCGCACACCCCGGTGGTCCGTCCGGCGGCCGGCCAGCCCGCCCGCACCGGCGGCGGCTCCTCCAACCGCGTACGCGCCCGGCTCGCCCGCCTCGGCGTCCAGCGCTCCAACCCGTACAACCCGGTCCTGGAGCCCCTGCTGCGGATAGTGCGCGGCAACGACCCGAAGATCGAGACGTCCACGCTCCGCCAGATCGAGCGCGCCTACCAGGTCGCCGAGCGCTGGCACCGCGGCCAGAAGCGCAAGAGCGGCGACCCGTACATCACGCACCCGCTCGCGGTGACCACGATCCTCGCCGAACTGGGCATGGACCCGGCCACCCTGATGGCCGGCCTGCTGCACGACACGGTCGAGGACACCGAGTACGGGCTCGACACGCTCCGCAAGGACTTCGGCGACCAGGTCGCCCTGCTGGTCGACGGCGTCACCAAGCTCGACAAGGTCAAGTTCGGCGAGGCGGCGCAGGCCGAGACCGTGCGCAAGATGGTCGTCGCCATGGCCAAGGACCCCCGCGTCCTGGTCATCAAGCTCGCCGACCGCCTGCACAACATGCGCACCATGCGCTACCTCAAGCGCGAGAAGCAGGAGAAGAAGGCGCGCGAGACGCTGGAGATCTACGCGCCGCTGGCCCACCGGCTGGGCATGAACACCATCAAGTGGGAACTTGAGGACCTCGCCTTCGCGATCCTCTACCCGAAGATGTACGACGAGATCGTCCGCCTGGTCGCCGAGCGCGCCCCCAAGCGCGACGAGTACCTCGCCATAGTGACCGACGAGGTCCAGTCCGACCTGCGCGCGGCCCGCATCAAGGCGACCGTCACCGGCCGCCCGAAGCACTACTACAGCGTCTACCAGAAGATGATCGTCCGCGGCCGTGACTTCGCGGAGATCTACGACCTGGTGGGCATCCGCGTCCTCGTGGACACCGTCCGCGACTGCTACGCGGCCCTCGGCACGGTGCACGCGCGCTGGAACCCGGTCCCCGGCCGGTTCAAGGACTACATCGCGATGCCCAAGTTCAACATGTACCAGTCGCTGCACACGACGGTCATCGGGCCCAACGGCAAGCCGGTCGAGCTGCAGATCCGCACGTTCGACATGCACCGCCGCGCCGAGTACGGCATCGCGGCGCACTGGAAGTACAAGCAGGAGGCCGTCGCCGGCACCTCCAAGGTCCGCTCGGACCAGCCGAGGACCACCGGCAAGGACGACCACCTGAACGACATGGCGTGGCTGCGCCAGCTCCTGGACTGGCAGAAGGAGACCGAGGACCCGGGCGAGTTCCTGGAGTCCCTGCGCTTCGACCTCTCGCGCAACGAGGTCTTCGTGTTCACGCCGAAGGGCGACGTGATAGCGCTCCCGGCGGGCGCCACCCCGGTCGACTTCTCCTACGCCGTGCACACCGAGGTCGGGCACCGGACCATAGGGGCCCGGGTCAACGGGCGTCTCGTCCCGCTCGAATCGACCCTGGACAACGGCGACCTGGTCGAGGTCTTCACATCCAAGGCCGCCGGCGCGGGTCCCTCCCGGGACTGGCTCGGCTTCGTCAAGTCGCCGCGGGCCCGCAACAAGATCAGGGCCTGGTTCTCCAAGGAGCGCCGCGACGAGGCGATCGAGCAGGGCAAGGACGCCATCGCGCGGGCCATGCGCAAGCAGAACCTGCCGATCCAGCGCATCCTTACCGGCGACTCCCTGGTCACGCTGGCGCACGAGATGCGCTACCCCGACATCTCGTCGCTGTACGCGGCGATCGGCGAGGGGCACGTCGCGGCGCAGAGCGTCGTGCAGAAGCTGGTGCAGGCGCTCGGCGGCGAGGAGGCGGCCACCGAGGAGATCGACGAGAGCGTCCCGCCCGCCCGCGGCCGCAGCCGCAAGCGGCGCTCGAACGCCGACCCCGGCGTCGTCGTCAAGGGCGTCGACGACGTGTGGGTCAAGCTCGCCCGCTGCTGTACGCCCGTGCCCGGCGACCCGATCATCGGCTTCGTCACCCGCGGCAGCGGTGTCTCGGTGCACCGCAGCGACTGCGTCAACGTGGACTCGCTGTCCCGGGAACCGGAGCGGATCCTGGAGGTCGAGTGGGCGCCCACCCAGTCCTCGGTCTTCCTGGTCGCCATACAGGTCGAGGCCCTGGACCGCTCCCGGCTCCTGTCGGACGTCACGCGCGTCCTGTCGGACCAGCACGTCAACATCCTGTCCGCGGCCGTGCAGACCTCCCGCGACCGGGTCGCCACCTCGCGCTTCACCTTCGAGATGGGCGACCCCAAGCACCTCGGCCACGTCCTGAAGGCCGTACGCGGCGTGGAGGGCGTGTACGACGTGTACCGGGTGACGTCGGCGCGCAGGCCCTGACCGCACGACGGGGGACGAGATGGAGAACGTCGGCTTAGTGGCCGGCCGCTACCGCCCGGTGGGACTGCTCGGGCGGGGCGGCATGGGTGTGGTGTACGAGGCGGTCGACGAGGTGCTCGGCCGCCGCGTCGCGGTGAAGATGCTGACCGCCGTCGAGGGACTGGCCGCCGACAACGAGGCGCTGGAGCGCTTCATGCGCGAGGCCCGCGCCCTGGCCAGGATCGACCATCCCTCGGTCGTCACGCTGTACGACACGGGGGTGCACGACGGCACCCCGTACCTGGTCATGCAGGTGCTCGACGGCGTGAGCCTCGCCGACCTCGTGGCGACCGCGGGACCCCTGCCGCCGGCCGCGGTCGCCTCCGTCGCCCTCGGCGTCACGGACGCCCTCGCCGCCGCGCACGAGGCGGGGGTGCTGCACCGCGACGTCAAGCCCTCGAACGTCGGGATCGACCGGGCAGGGCGGGTCGTCCTCCAGGACTTCGGGCTCGCCCGTCTCGCCGGGGAGGCGGTGATCACCCGGACCGGTGTGCTGATGGGCACCCCCCAGTTCATCGCGCCCGAGGCGATCCGCGGGGTGCTGCCGGAACCCGCCGCCGACCTGTACGGGCTGGGTGCGTGCATGTACCTGATGATCACGGGCGAGCTGCCGTTCGGCGAGACCGTGGACGTCGGGGCGATCGTGGAGAAGGCCCTCGGCGACGGCATCCCGCCGCTGGCCGGCCGGAAACCGGCGTACCCGGACGGGCTGACCCGGCTCGTCGACCGGCTCTGCCGGCAGGACCCGGCCGACCGGCCGCAGCGGGTCGAGGAGGTCGGGCACGAACTGCGCGGCCTCGCGGACGGAGGCACCGCGCTGCTGGCCGGGCTGCTGGCCGGGCACATCCGCGAGGAGGCGCTGGAGGGCCTCGCCGGACCGGTCGCCGCCCAGGGCGGGCCACCGCCCGAGGGCTCACCCGGCCCCGGTCACGAGGGAGAGGTGTTCCGGCCGCAGGTCGAGGCGCCCGAGTACGACTGGGACCGGGCCGGCCCGTCGTGGGGCGCCGGCGCGGCGGGTCCTGCGGACGACGACGGTGAGATCCGGCCGCGGGAGTCGTTCCGCATGGCCGGCAGGCTGGCGCCGCCCACGCTGAGCGACGCCACCCGCCGGCTCGTGCTCAGCAGCATGACCCCGCAGAACGCGCTGTCCCGGCAGCGCGAGGCGGTCAACCTGGTGCTGCGCGGTGAACTCCGCGAGGCCGCACAGATGTTGTCGGTGATCGTGCCGGTGTGCCTGTCGTCCCTGGGCCCGGACCACCTCACCACCCTGACCAGCCAGTACTGGCAGGCCGTGTGCCTGGCCAGGCTGGACGCCGGAGACCAGGCACTGGACCTGTTCTCGCGCGTGAACAGACGTGTCGGCCGAGGAACGGACGGGATCGATGACTGACTTCGTCGCGGGGATCGCAGCGGTCCCGGCGGCCGCGGGAGCCGAACCGCCGCCGGGCGCCGGGGGAGCACCCGGCGCCGAGGACGAACTCCGGTCCCTGCTGCGCTGGTTGCACGCGGACGAGACGCTCGACGTACGGGCCCGGGTCACCGGCGGTCCGACTCCCGCGCACCATATGGGAACCGGCTTCGACGTGCTCCAACTCGCCCTCGGCAGCGGGCTGTCCACCGCCTCCCTGGTCGTCTCCGTCCTGCAGTGGCAGACCTCGCGGCGCCGGGCGCCGTCCGTCACCCTGCGCCGCGGCGAGGTCGAGGTGCTGCTCACCGCGGAGGCGGCGCGCGACGAGGAGACGCTGCGCAGGATCGTCGCGGTCCTCGACCGGGAGGAAGCCGAGAGTGACCTCGACGCTTCCTGACCCGGCCCGCTCCCGCGCCGTCCTCATCGGGACCGCCTCCTACCGGCATCTGCCGCAACTGCCCGCCGTCGAGGCCAACGTGGTCGACCTCGCCGCGGAGCTGTGCGACGCCACGGTCTGGGGACTCCCGGTCCAGCACTGCACGGTCGTCACCGATCCGCAGAGCCCCCTCGCCATGCTCGACCCGGTGCACCAGGCCGGCGACGAGGCCACCGACACCCTGATCGTGTACTACGCCGGGCACGGCATGCGCGACTCCGAGTCCGCGGACCTGTACCTCGCGCTCGGCGACTCCCGCGACCACCTCGGCTACACCGCCGTCGCCTACCAGCACCTGCGGTCCGCCCTGCGCGCCTCCCGCGCCCGCCGCAAGGTCGTCGTCCTCGACTGCTGCTTCAGCGGCCGCGCCGCCCGCACCCTCGTCGGCGGCGACGTGCTCGCCGCCCAGGCCGCCGTCGACGGCGCCTTCGTGCTCACCGCCTCGCCCCGCGACCGGCTGGCCCTCGCGCCCGACGGCGAGCGCTACACCGCGTTCACCGGCGAACTCCTCACCGTCCTGCGCGGCGGCGTCCAGGACGGCCCCGAACTCATCGACCTGGACACCCTCTACCGCGTCCTGGAGGAACGCCTGCGCGCCAAGAACCGCCCCCTGCCGCAGCGTTCGCAGGAGAACGGCGTGGGACGGCTCCCCTTCGCCCGCAACAAGGCCCGCGCCGGCCGGCGCACTCCCGCGGGACCGGTCCTCGCCGCCGACGTACGCGCAGCGATGGTGGCCACCGGCCTCGCCGTGGCCCGGGCGCTGCGGGCCGCCGGCAACTCCCGCGACGCCCTGCCCGTGCTGCGGCTCGCCCTCCAGGAACAGACCACGCACGGACAGGGCGACCTGCTCGCCGTGCAGCTGGAACTCTCCGAACTGCTCGCCGAGTCCGGACAGGTCGCGGAGGCCGTCGAGGTACTGGAACTCGCCTTCCAGCAGGTGCACAAGCTGTACGGGCCCGAGGCGATCCTGGTGTGCCGGCGGCTCGCCGATCTCCTCCAGGAGTCCGGGAACCACATCCAGGCCTGTGAGGTCCTCAAGCACGCGCTGCACATCGCCGAGCAGGGCGGACCGCGCACCGCCTCCTGAACGCGGCGCGGCCCGGCGGTGGGGGAACCACCGCCGGGCCGCGCCGGAGGAAAGCCGCCCGCGGGCGACGGGCGGGTGTCAGCCGCCGAACTCCTGCAGACCCTTCAGGGCCTGGTCCAGCAGCGCCTGACGGCCGTCGAGCTCCTTCTGGAGCTTGTCGGCCTTGGCGTTGTTGCCCGCCGAGCGGGCCGTCTCGATCTGGCCGCGGAGCTTGTCCACGGCGGCCTGGAGCTGACCGGTCAGACCCTCCGCACGCGCGCGTGCCTCGGGGTTGGTCCGGCGCCACTCGGCCTCCTCGGACTCCTGCAGAGCCCGCTCCACCGCGTGCATCCGGCCCTCGACCTTCGGCTGGGCGTCGCGCGGCACGTGGCCGATGGCCTCCCAGCGCTCGTTGATCGAGCGGAAGGCGGCCCGGGCGGCCTTGAGATCCTGCACCGGGACGAGCTTCTCGGCCTCCTCGGCCAGCTCCTCCTTGAGCTTCAGGTTCTCCGACTGCTCCGCGTCCCGCTCGGCGAAGACCGAGCTGCGCGCCGCGAAGAAGACGTCCTGGGCGCCGCGGAAGCGGTTCCACAGATCGTCCTCGTGCTCACGCTGGGCGCGGCCCGCGGCCTTCCAGTCCGCCATCAGCTCGCGGTAGCGGGCCGCCGTCGGACCCCAGTCCGTCGAACCGGACAGCGCCTCGGCCTCGGCGACCAGCTTCTCCTTGGTCTTGCGGGCCTCCTCGCGCTGCGCGTCCAGCGACGCGAAGTGCGCCTTGCGCCGCTTGGAGAACGCCGAGCGCGCGTGCGAGAAGCGGTGCCACAGCTCGTCGTCCGACTTGCGGTCGAGCCGCGGCAGCCCCTTCCAGGTGTCCACCAGCGAGCGCAGCCGCTCACCGGCCGCCCGCCACTGGTCGCTCTGCGCCAGCTCCTCCGCCTCGGTGACCAGGGCCTCCTTGGCGTGCCGCGCCTCGTCGGACTGCTTGGCCCGCTGCTCCTTGCGCTCCTGCCGGCGCGCGTCCACCGTCTCGACGAGCTTGTCCAGCCGCTTGCGCAGCGCGTCCAGATCACCGACCGCGTGATGGGCGTCGACCTGCTCGCGGATGTGCGCGATCGCGGCCTGGGCGTCCTTCGCGGACAGGTCGGTGGTCTTCACTCGCTTCTCGAGGAGGCCGATCTCCACAACCAGGCCCTCGTACTTGCGCTCGAAGTAGGCCAGCGCCTCGTCAGGGGAGCCGGCCTGCCAGGAACCGACGACCTGCTCGCCGTCGGCCGTACGCACGTACACGGTCCCCGTCTCGTCGACGCGGCCCCACGGGTCGCTGCTCACAGCGCCTCCTCCACATGATGCCTGCGGGAGGCTTCAGCGCCCCCGGGCATCGTCCACAGTTTCGTCACGGCCAACATAGGCGACCGGCGGGGCGGCTGTCCGCATCCCGCGCGACCGAAATTTCGCAGCTGGCGGTCAGGATTTCGACACGGTCAGCTTGTTGATCACGACGGTCGCGTTGGGTGCGCCGTCGCCCTGTCCGGTGCTCTCACCGGCGGCGGCGATCTTCTTCAGAACCGTCATGCCGGACTTGGAGATCGTTCCGAACGGCGTGTAGGTGGGCGGCAGCTTGCTGTCCTGGTACACGAGGAAGAACTGGCTGCCGCCGGTGTGCTTCTGGCCGGTGTTGGCCATCGCGACGGTGCCCGCCGGGTAGACCCCGCTCTTGAGGCTCTTGTCCTTCAGGTTCTCGTCCGGGATCGTGTAGCCCGGACCGCCGCCGCCGGTGCCCTGCGGGTCACCGCACTGCAGGACGTAGATGCCGTTCGTGACCAGGCGGTGGCACTTGGTGTGGTCGAAGAACCCCTTGCCGGCGAGGAAGCCGAACGAGTTCACCGTGTGCGGCGCCGCCGCCGTCTTCAGGTCGACGTCTATGTCACCGCACGTCGTCGCCAGCTTCATCGTGTAGGCGGCCGACTTGTCGATGGTGACCGCCGGCTCCTTCTTCCAGCTCAGCTTCGCCACCTTGCCCGCCGCGGGCTTCTCGCACGGGTCCGGCGCCTTGCTCGGCGTCGAGGGGCTCGGCGTCACCTCCGCGCCCGCGTTGGTCTTCTTGCCATCGTCCTTGAAGACCCCGGTCGCGTACGACACGACACTGCCCACGACGACCACGCCGAGGACCGACGCGATCACCGCGTTGCGTGCGTGCGTCTTGCGCCGCGCGGCCGTACGCCGCTGCTGCTGCCGCAAGAACTTCTCCCGGGCGAGCTGACGCCGCCGCTGCTCCTGGCTGACCACCGGGTTTTCTCCTCGTGCGTCTCGTTCGTCAAGTGGGACGCGTGCGTCTTGTGAGCCGACCGCCTGCGTGTGCCCCGTACCGTATATGGGTTCGCTGAGGAAACGGCAGCGCCGGTAGGCTCTGATCCGCAGCCACCCGCCCCGTACGACGCCGTATGACCTCGTACGACACAAACGAAGGACGATCGTGCTCATTGCCGGGTTCCCCGCAGGGGCCTGGGGGACCAACTGTTATCTGGTCGCCCCCGCCGCGGGTGAGGAGTGCGTGATCATCGACCCGGGCCACCAGGCCGCCCAGGGAGTCGAGGACGCACTCGCCAAGCATCGGCTCAAGCCCGTCGCGGTCATCCTCACCCACGGCCACATCGACCATGTCGCCTCGGTCGTGCCGGTGTGCGGAGCGCACGACGTACCGGCCTGGATCCACCCCCGGGACCGCTACATGATGAGCGACCCCGAGAAGGGCATCGGCCGTTCCATCGGGATGCCGCTGATGGGCGAGATCACCGTGGGCGAGCCGGACGACGTCAGGGAACTCACCGACGGCGCCGAGCTGAAGCTCGCCGGCCTCGACTTCTCCGTCGCGCACGCGCCCGGCCATACGAAGGGGTCGGTGACCTTCCGGATGCCCGAGAGCGCGGACGTGCCGTCCGTGTTCTTCTCCGGGGATCTGCTGTTCGCCGGCTCCATCGGACGCACCGACCTGCCCGGCGGCGACATGGACGACATGCTCGCCTCGCTGGGCCGTGTGTGCCTGCCGCTCGACGACTCGACCGTGGTGCTGTCCGGCCACGGCCCCCAGACGACCATCGGCCAGGAGCGCGCCACCAACCCGTATCTGCGGCAGGTGGCCGCCGGCGGCCAGGGAGCATCCGAGGCTCCCCGACGAGGAATGTGACGAGACCTTCCGTGAGCACCTTCAAGGCCCCCAAGGGCACGTACGACCTGATCCCGCCGGACAGCGCCCGGTACCTCGCCGTGCGCGAGGCGATCTCCGCCCCCCTGCGCACCTCCGGCTACGGGTACATCGAGACGCCCGGCTTCGAGAGCGTCGAGCTGTTCGCGCGCGGCGTCGGTGAGTCCACCGACATCGTGACCAAGGAGATGTACGCCTTCGAGACCAAGGGCGGCGACCGGCTGGCCCTGCGCCCCGAGGGCACCGCCTCCGTGCTGCGCGCCGCGCTGGAGGCCAACCTGCACAAGGCGGGCAACCTCCCCGTCAAGCTCTGGTACTCGGGCTCGTACTACCGCTACGAGCGCCCCCAGAAGGGCCGTTACCGCCACTTCTCGCAGGTCGGCGCCGAGGCGATCGGAGCCGAGGACCCGGCGCTCGACGCCGAACTGATCATCCTGGCCGACCAGGCGTACCGCTCGCTGGGCCTGCGCGAGTTCCGCATCCTGCTGAACTCCCTGGGCGACAAGGAGTGCCGCCCCGTCTACCGGGCCGCGCTCCAGGACTTCCTGCGCGGGCTCGACCTCGACGAGGAGACGCTGCGCCGCGCCGACATCAACCCGCTGCGCGTGCTCGACGACAAGCGCGACGACGTCCAGAAGCAGCTGGTGGGCGCGCCGTTGCTGCGCGACTACCTGTGCGACGCCTGCAAGGCGTACCACGAGGAGGTGCGCGAGCTGATCACGGCCGCGGGCGTCTCCTTCGAGGACGACCCGAAGCTGGTGCGCGGCCTCGACTACTACACGCGCACGACCTTCGAGTTCGTCCACGACGGACTCGGCTCGCAGTCCGCGGTCGGCGGCGGCGGGCGCTACGACGGGCTGTCCGAGATGATCGGCGGGCCCGCGCTGCCATCCGTCGGCTGGGCGCTCGGCGTCGACCGCACCGTCCTCGCCCTGGAGGCGGAGGGTGTCTCGCTCGAACTCCCCTCGGCCACCAGCGTGTTCGCGGTCCCGCTCGGCGACGAGGCCCGCCGGTTCCTCTTCGCCAAGGTCAACGAGCTGCGCAAGGTCGGCATCGCCGCCGACTTCAGTTACGGCGGCAAGGGCCTCAAGGGCGCGATGAAGAACGCCAACCGCAGCGGCGCGCGCTACACGATCGTCGCCGGCGAGCGGGACCTCGCCGAGGGTGTCGTCCAGCTCAAGGACATGGAGTCCGGCGAGCAGACGGCCGTCGGGGTCAACGAGATCGTGGCGGAACTGGAGTCCCGCCTGGGCTGACGGCGGCCGGCCGGATCCTCGTCGCACCGGCGGGGATCCGGCCGCTTCCGGCCCATGGGCGCAGGCGCGGGACCTCAGCCCAGCAGCCCCCAGCGCATCGCGCTCGTCACCGCTGCCGTCCGGTCGTCGACTCCCAACTTGCCGAAGGCCCGCAGCAGATGGGTCTTCACGGTCGACTCGCCGATGAACAGGCGCCGGCCGATCTCGGCGTTCGTGCACCCCTCGGCCACCAGGGCGAGCACCGCGGTCTCCCGCTCGGACAGCCGCGGCCGCTCCGGTCTGGACCGCAGCCGGTCGACCAGCCGGGCGGCCACCGACGGAGCCAGCACGGTCTCGCCCCGCGCTGCGGCCCGCACCGCCTCCGCCAGCTCACCGCGCGGCAGGTCCTTCAGCAGGTAGCCCGCCGCACCCGCCTCCACCGCCCGCAGGATGTCGCCGTCCGTCTCGTAGGTGGTGAGCACGATCACCCGGCACGGCAGCCCCGCCCCGGTCATCCGCGCGATCGACTCGACGCCCCCGCCACCCGGCATCCGCAGGTCCATCAGGACGATGTCGGGCCGGAGTTCGGCGGCCAGCGCCTCCGCCCGCGGCCCGCTGGACGCGTCCCCGACCACGTCGAGATCGGGCTCGGCTCCGAGCATCGCGCGCAGCCCCTCGCGTACGACGGGATGGTCGTCCGCCAGCACGATCCGGATCACGGCGCACTCCTCGCGGGCGGTGCCGGAAGCCGGACGGTCACCAGGGTCCCCTCGCCGGGGGCGCTGCTCACCCGGGCCGTGCCGCCCGCCTCCGCCGCCCGTGCGCGCAGTCCCGCCAGACCGTAGCCGCCCGCCGGCGCCTCCGGGTCGAAACCGCAGCCGTCGTCCCGTACCGAGACGGTGAGCGCCGTGCCGGCGTACGCGAGGGAGAGGCCGACGGAAGCCGAAATCCCGCCGTGCCTACGGGCGTTGGTGAGCGCTTCCTGGCAGGAGCGCAGCGCGACCACCTCGGTGCCGGCGGGCAGCGGGCGCACCTCACCCGTCACGTCGAGGGCGGCGCCGTGGCGTACGGCGAGCCGGCGCAGCGCGTCGGGCAGCGAGGCGCCGTCGAGGTCCGCGGGCCCGGACCCGGCGACCAGGGCGCGCGCCTCGGCGAGGTTCTCCCGCGCCGTCCGCGCCATGAGCGCCAGATGCCGGCGCGCCTCGGCTGGATCGCCGTCGAGTTCCGCCTCGACGGCCTGGACCAGCATCAGCAGGCTGGTGAAGCCCTGCGCGAGGGTGTCGTGGATCTCCCTGGAGAACCGCTCCCGCTCGGCCAGCGCGCCATGGGCGGCCGAGAGCCGGGCGATCTCGTGGCGGCCCGCGTCCAGTTCCGCGATCAGCGCGGCGCGTTCCTGGCTCTGTTCGACGACCCGGGCGGTCCAGCCGCCGACGGCCGCTGAGAAGACCAGGGTGACCACAGCGAAGACCGAGTTGTAGAAGGCGTCCGCGCCGCTCGGCCGCCAGAGCAGGAGCCAGCCGGCCACCGGCGCGAGGTTGAGGACGGTCACGGCCGGCAGCGCCCGGCGCGGACTCAGCGCCATGAAGCACTGGGGGACGAGCGCGAACGTCATCAGGCGGGTCTCGCCGACGAGGATCCCCGACGGCAGGAACAGCGCCGTGGCCCCGGCGAGGTACCGCAGGGCCCGGCGTTCGTCGGGCGGGTCACCGCCGAGCACCGGCCGCCCCACGGCCACGTACCAGGGGACCAGCAGGGCGAGCAGGGCGGCCGAGGCGATCCGGTAGGGCGGCCCGGGCCGCGCCGTGCCCAGCACGAAGACCAGGGTGGCCAGCCACACGACCGCGAAGTACGAGTCCCAGAGCCGAAACGAGCGTTCCCAGGTGTACGAACCGCGCGCGCCGCCCGGGCCCGTCATCCCTCGCGCCGGTTCTTCCACCGGAAGGTCAGCAGACACAGCAGCAATCCTCCGGCGCACCATGCCCCGAGCACCAGGGCCACGCGGCCGAACTCCCAGTCGCCCGCCTGCTCCAGGACGCGCGCCGAGTCGGGCAGGAAGACCCCGCGCAGGCCCTGGCACATCCACTTCAGCGGGAACAGGGCGGCGACGGCCGGCATCCAGTCCGGCACGCTGCCGACCGGGACGTACACCCCGGAGACGAACTGGAGCACCAGGAACGGCAGGACGATCACCGAGGTGGCGCTCCTGCCGGACGCCGGGAGCGAGCCGACCGCGATGCCGAGCAGGGCGCACGCCGTCAGGCCGAGGACGAAGATCCAGACGAGGCGGAACCAGCCGTCCGCGCCGGAGGGGGCGGCGGCGCCGAACAGGGTGACCCCGGCGAGGAGCAGGACCGCCGTCTCCAGGACACCGCTGACGAGAACCAGCCAGATCTTCCCCAGGAAGTACGCGGCGGGTGGCATCGGCGTCGCGCGCAGCCGGCGCAGCACCTTCTCGTCCCGCTCGACCGCGACGGAGATGCCGAGGGACTGGAAGCCGACGGACATGATGCCCGCGGCCGTCATGGCGGGGACGTACAGCTGGGCCGCCGTGACCCCGGCGCCCCGCACGTCGTCGTCGAAGACCGAGGCGAAGAGGAACAGCAGGACGACCGGGAAGGCGAGCGTGAAGACCACCTGGTCGCGGCGGCGGAAGAACTGCCGCAGTTCCAGCGCGCCGCGGGCGAGCCCGAGGCCCCAGGCACCGGGGAGCCGCCGCGCGGAACGCTTCGCGGTGCGGACCGCCGCCGTCGTGGTCATCGGGTGCCCTCCTGTCCGGTCAGCCGCAGATAGAGGTCCTCCAGGGTGGGGCGGCTCACGCGCAGCCCCGGGACCTCCCCGCCGAAGCGGGCGGCGAGTCGCGCCACCGTCCGCGCCGGTGTCCCGGTGCGCTCGCGGCGCGGGGTGCCGTCTGCCTCCGTCCACTCGACGTCCGCCGCGGTGCCGTGACGTTCCCGCAGGACGGAGGGAGCGCCCTCGGCGACCACGCGTCCCCGTACGACGACCGCGATCCGGTCCGCGAGCGTCTCCGCCTCGTGGAGCTGGTGCGTGGTCATGAGGACCGTCGTGCCCCCGGCGGCCAGCTCCCGGATCATCTCCCCGAAGCGGCGGCGGGCGGCCGGGTGGAAGCCGGTCGTCGGCTCGTCCAGGAGCAGGAGTTCCGGATCGCCCGTCACCCCCAGCGCCACTTCGAGGCGGCGCCGCTCGCCGCCGGACAGCGCCTTGACCCGGGTGTCCGCCTCCTCCTGGAGCCCCACCAGGGCGATGACCTCCTCCGGGTCCCGCGGCTTCGGGTAGTAGCGGGCGAAATGCCGCACCGTCTCGCGCACCGTCAACTCCGCGGGCGCCGATTCGTCCTGCCGGACGACACCGATCCGTGAACGCCACGCGCGTGTGCTCCTCGCCGGATCCGCGCCCAGGACCGCGACGTGCCCCGCGTCCCGGACCCGCTCGCCCTGGAGGATCTCCACCGTCGTGCTCTTCCCGGCGCCGTTCGGCCCGAGCAGGCCGAACACCTCCCCGCGCCGGACGCCCAGGTCGACGCCGTCCACCGCCGTCACGTCCCCGTACCGCTTGCGCAGTCCCCGTACGTCCACCACGAGCCCGTCCGCGTGTGTCGTCATGCCGACCAGCGTCGGCGCGAACCGAACGTTCCGGGACGTCCGTCCGTACCTCCTTATGTCCATCGAACGGTGGACACGCGGGCGCGTGCGGCACAATGACCGTGCCCGCGAAGCCCCCACCCAGCAACGGATCGGCGTGATGAGCAAGACGACAGTCAAGGACGACGTCTCCCTCGACGACGAGCGCGTCGACGCCCCCCGGACGGTGGGCGGCAGCGCGGCCCTCGCCCTGCTGCTGGTGATCACCGGTGCGGCCGGTCTGCTCGCCGCCTGGGTCATCACGATCGACAAGTTCAAGCTGCTGGAGGACCCGGGCTTCGTACCGGGCTGCAGCCTCAACCCGGTCGTCTCCTGCGGCAACATCATGAAGAGCGACCAGGCCTCGGTCTTCGGGTTCCCCAACCCGATGCTGGGACTGGTCGCCTACGGCGTCGTCGTCTGCGTCGGCGTCAGCCTGCTCGCCAGGGCCACCTTCCCGCGCTGGTACTGGCTGACCTTCAACGCCGGCACCCTCTTCGGCGTCGGCTTCTGCACCTGGCTCCAGTTCCAGTCCCTGTACCGGATCAACTCGCTGTGCCTGTGGTGCTGCCTGGCGTGGGTCGCCACCATCCTCATGTTCTGGTACGTGACGTCGTCCAACGTCCGCAACGGCTTCCTGCCCGCCCCGCGCTGGGTCAGGAGCTTCTTCGGCGAGTTCACCTGGGTGCTGCCCGTCCTGCACATCGGCATCATCGGCATGCTGATCCTGACCCGCTGGTGGGACTTCTGGACCAGCTGACCCCGCCGGAGCCCCGGTCCACCGGGCCCGGGGGCGTTGTCAGTGGTGTGACATAGGGTTTCGTACGTGGAGCCCGACCTGTTCACCGCCGCAGCCGAAGAACGCCAGGAGAAGGACCCGTCCAGCAGCCCCCTGGCGGTCCGGATGCGCCCGCGCACCCTCGACGAGGTCGTGGGCCAGCAGCATCTCCTCAAGCCGGGCTCGCCCCTGCGCAGACTGGTCGGCGAGAGCGGCGGCGGCCCCGCCGGACCGTCCTCCGTGATCCTCTGGGGCCCGCCGGGCACCGGCAAGACCACCCTCGCCTACGTCGTCTCCAAGGCCACGAACAAGCGCTTCGTCGAGCTGTCCGCGATCACCGCGGGCGTCAAGGAGGTGCGCGCGGTCATCGAGGGCGCCCGCCGTGCCACCGGTGGCTTCGGCAAGGAGACCGTCCTCTTCCTCGACGAGATCCACCGCTTCAGCAAGGCGCAGCAGGACTCCCTCCTCCCGGCCGTCGAGAACCGCTGGGTGACCCTGATCGCCGCGACCACGGAGAACCCGTACTTCTCGGTGATCTCCCCCCTCCTGTCCCGCTCCCTCCTGCTGACCCTGGAACCGCTCACCGACGACGACCTGCGCGCACTGCTGCGCCGGGCCCTCACCGACGAGCGCGGCCTCAAGGAGGCCGTCACCCTCCCCGGGGACACCGAGGAGCACCTGCTGCGGATCGCCGGCGGCGACGCCCGACGGGCCCTGACGGCGCTGGAGGCCGCCGCCGGGTCCGCGCTCGACAAGGGCGAGCCGGAGATCACCCTCCAGACCCTGGAGGAGACGGTCGACCGCGCCGCCGTCACCTACGACCGCGACGGCGACCAGCACTACGACGTCGCCAGCGCCCTGATCAAGTCCATCCGCGGCTCGGACGTGGACGCCGCCCTGCACTACCTGGCGCGCATGATCGAGGCAGGTGAGGACCCCCGCTTCATCGCCCGCCGCCTGATGATCTCCGCCAGCGAGGACATCGGTCTCGCGGACCCGAACGCGCTGCCGATCGCGGTCGCCGCCGCCCAGGCCGTCGCCATGATCGGCTTCCCGGAGGCCGCGCTCACCCTCAGCCACGCCACCATCGCCCTCGCCCTGGCCCCCAAGTCGAACGCCGCGACCACCGCGATCGGCGCCGCCATGGAGGACGTCCGCAAGGGCCACGCGGGCCCCGTGCCGATGCACCTGCGCGACGGGCACTACAAGGGCGCCGCCAAGCTCGGCCACGCGCAGGGGTACGTGTACCCGCACGACCTCCCCGAGGGCATCGCCGCCCAGCAGTACGCACCGGAGGAGCTCAAGGACCGGGAGTACTACACACCCTCCCGCCACGGCGCCGAGGCACGTTACGCGGACGCGGTGGAATGGACCCGCAAGCGCCTCGGTCGAGGGCGGCCCTGACCACCCTGTAGACTCCCTGAAGCGCTGCGTCCCGTGCCCGGCTCCGGTCGGCACCACCAGAACGGGACATCCAGCCGGAACCCCGTGCGCCGCAAGGCGCGGGGGATCCAGGAGCGTCGCGCACCGTCGAAGGTGTCGCGGGCAGCCCACCACCCTCCCGGACCTCCGGGAACAGGTCGGTGGGCCACTCGCGTGCTGCACGTATGTGCCCAGACCAGGGAGCGGCTGCCCGGCAGGTCCGTCAAGGGCCCGCGGGGTTTCCCCGGCTGCGGATTGCGACCTCCCCTAACCCTGGTGAAGCCGTATTCGTATCGAAAACATGAGGTGTTTGGTTCATGCCGAACCAGTCCCGCCCCAAGGTCAAGAAGTCGCGTGCCCTCGGCATCGCGCTGACCCCGAAGGCCGTCAAGTACTTCGAGGCCCGCCCCTACCCGCCGGGCGAGCACGGCCGCGGCCGCAAGCAGAACTCGGACTACAAGGTCCGTCTGCTCGAGAAGCAGCGTCTGCGCGCGCAGTACGACGTGTCCGAGCGCCAGCTCGTCCGCGCCTACGAGCGTGCCGCCAAGACCCAGGGCAAGACCGGTGAGGCCCTGGTCATCGAGCTCGAGCGCCGTCTCGACGCGCTGGTCCTGCGTTCGGGCATCGCCCGCACGATCTACCAGGCCCGCCAGATGGTCGTCCACGGCCACATCGAGGTCAACGGCCAGAAGGTCGACAAGCCGTCCTTCCGGGTCAAGCCGGACGACGTCGTCATGGTCCGTGAGCGCAGCCGCCAGAAGCCGCTGTTCGAGGTCGCGCGTGAGGGTGGCTTCGCCCCCGACGGCGAGACCCCGCGCTACCTCCAGGTGAACCTCCGCGCCCTGGCCTTCCGCCTGGACCGCGAGCCGAACCGCAAGGAGATCCCGGTGATCTGCGACGAGCAGCTCGTCGTCGAGTACTACGCCCGCTGATCGCTTTCCGGCGGATGTAGCACCACTGCGTGTCAGCCCGTCGTCTCCCCGCCCTTCCGGGTGGGCGAGGCGGCGGGCTTTCGCATGTCCACGGACGCCGGCATCGTCCGCGGCGCCGGCAACGCGCCGAGCGTGCGCTCCCCGCGCCGCCCGAGCGCCCGGGCCACCGCCGCCTCCTGCCCCAGCCGCGCCCCGGCGCGTACGCACTCCTCGTACCGCTCGTCGCCCAGCCGCTCCCGGGCGGTCGTCTCGCAGCGTTCGTGCGGCGCGTTGTAGTACGCCGAACCGAACAGCGGCAGGCCCACCGAGGGCCACATCCGGGACGCCGCGCCCTGCAGCACCGCGGCCTCGGCGGGATCGCCGTCCTCCGCGGTGACCAGCGCGAGCAGTTCCACCGCGAGGACCGTGCCGAGCAGATCGTGGAAGGTGTGCCCGATGCCGAGGCACTCCTCCAGCAGATCCCGGGCCCGCCGCCGGTCGCCCTCGGCCCAGGCCCCGTAGGCCAGCACGTACAGCGCGTACGCCAGTGCCCAGCGCTCCCCGTGGTCCTCGCACACCCGGCGGACGTCGTCGCACAGCTTCACCGCGCCCGGCAGATCCCCCTGGAACGCCTTCGCCATCGCCAGCTCGACCTGGCCCATCAGCACGTTGCTGTTGAGCTCGCCGATCTCGTGATAGCGGTCCAGCGCCGAGCCGAGCAGGCTCTCCGCGCGCGGCATGTCGTCCGTCACCAGCGCCAGACACCCGGTGCGGTGCTCCGCGTACGCCACCGCCGTCGCGTTCCCGCTCCGCTCCGCCTCCTCGCGGCACTCCTGGAGCGCGGCGAGCGCGGCCACCGGGTCGCCCTGGAGGACCGCCACGTAACCGAGCACCCACAGCGCCTTGAGCCGGGACTGCTCATACGCCCCGTCCTCCGGCGTCGGCTCGACGCAGCGGTCCAGCCAGTGCCGCCCCTCGGCGAGCCTGCCGCAGCCCACCCAGTAGAACCAGAGGCTGCCCGCAAGGTACTGGCCCAGATGCGTCCCGCCCGGCTCGGTCAGACAGTGCTCCAGGGCGCAGCGCAGATTCGGCAGCTCCGCCTCCACGCGCGCGGCGACCTCGCCCTGGCGCGGCGAGAACCAGTCCAGCTCGCACCAGGTGGCCAGCCCCATGAACCAGTCGCGGTGGCGGCGCCGCAGCCGCTCCGCGTCCCCCATCGCCTCCAGCCACTCGGCGCCGTACGCGCGGACCGTGTCCAGCATCCGGTAGCGCACCCCGACGGGGGCCTCCTCGCGGGAGACCACGGACTGGGCGAGCAGTTCACCCAGCACGTCCAGGACGTCGTCGGCGGGCAGGCCGTCGCCGCTGCACACGTACTCGGCGGCCTCCAGGTCGAACCGGCCCGCGAACACCGACAGGCGCGACCAGAGCAGCCGCTCCCGCGGGGTGCACAGCTCATGGCTCCAGCCGATGGCCGTACGCAGTGTCTGGTGGCGCGCCGGCACGTCCCGGCCGCCGCCCGTCAGCAGCCGGAACCGGTCCTCCAGGCGCGACAGCAGCTGCGCGGGGGAGAGGGTGCTCAGCCGGCCGGCCGCCAGCTCGACGGCGAGCGGGATCCCGTCCAGGCGCCGGCACAGCTCCAGGACGTCCGCCCGGTTCGCCTCGTCCACCGCGAACCCGGGCACCCGGGCCGCCGCCCGCTCCGCGAACAGCTCCGCGGCCTCCGGCCCGGTCATCGGCGCCAGCGGGAACAGCCGCTCGCCCTCCACCTCCAGCGGCCGGCGCCCCGCGGCCAGCACCCGCAGCCCCGGCGCCGTCCGCAGCAACTCGCCCACCAGCGAGGCGCAGGCGTCCACGAGATGCTCGAAACCGTCCAGGACCAGCAGGAGTTCGCGCTCGGCGAGATGGCCGGCCAGCACCTCGCGGGGCAGCCTGGAGGTGTGGTCCGTCAGCCCGAGGGCCTCGACGACCGCGTACTCGACGAGCTCCGGTTCGCGGACCGCCGCCAGCTCCACCCGCCACGCCCCGCCGGACAGGCCGGTGCGTGCCGCCGCGTGCGCCGCGAGCCGCGACTTGCCGACGCCCCCCATGCCCGTCACCGTCACCAGCCGCGCCGAGCGCAGGGCCTCGTCCAGCCGCCCCAGTTCCGCCGAGCGACCCACGAACACGTTGAGTTCCAGGGGAAGATTGCCGGGGGGCGGGGAGCCCGCGCGCCGGGCCGGGTGAGAACGGTGCATGGGATACGCAGCGTACTGACCCATGTGCTCTCCGTACAATCGATTCGCGGAACTCCCGCCGGGGGCGCCGGTAATCCGGTGCGGAGCCGCGGCCCCGGCGCGATAGGCTCGGGGGACGACTTTTCGATGTTCAGGCACGTATCAGGGAGCGGGTGCAATCAGTGTCCGGTGGAGAGGTGGCCGGGATCCTGGTGGCCGTGTTCTGGGCGATCCTGGTCTCCTTCCTCGCCGTCGCGCTGGCGAGGCTGGCCCAGACGCTCAGGGCGACCACCAAGCTCGTGGCGGACGTGACCGACCAGGCCGTCCCGCTGCTGGCCGACGCCTCCACGGCGGTGCGCTCCGCACAGACCCAGATCGAGCGGGTGGACGCCATCGCCTCCGACGTCCAGGAGGTCACGTCGAACGCGTCGGCGCTCTCCACGACGGTCGCCTCCACCTTCGGCGGCCCCCTCGTGAAGGTCGCGGCGTTCGGCTACGGCGTCCGCCGGGCACTCGGGGTCCGACGTGAGAACGAGCCACCCAGGGCGTCCCGCCGCACCGTGATCGTGGGACGCACCGTCCCGTCCGCGCGACGGGGAAAGCGGAAGAAGGACTGACGCAGCGATGTTCCGCCGTACGTTCTGGTTCACCGCGGGCGCAGCCGCCGGCGTGTGGGCCACCACCAAGGTCAACCGCAAGATCAGGCAGCTGACGCCCGAGAGCCTCGCGGCACAGGCCGCGAACAAGGCGATCGAAGCGGGCCACCGGCTCAAGGACTTCGCGCTCGACGTCCGCGAGGGCATGGCCCAGCGCCAGGCCGAACTCGACGAGGCACTCGGGCTGAACGCCGAGACGGACCCCGAGCTGCCCGCACCGCGGCGCGTCGCCGCCATCGAGAACCGCAGCAACCCCAAGTACGTCGAGAGGTCGACGTACTCGTACAACCGGAATGAGGACCACTGATGGAGTCGGCCGAGATTCGCCGCCGCTGGTTGAGCTTCTTCGAGGAGCGCGGTCACACCGTCGTCCCTTCGGCGTCGCTCATCGCGGACGACCCGACTCTGCTCCTGGTCCCCGCGGGCATGGTCCCCTTCAAGCCGTACTTCCTCGGTGAGGTCAAGCCGCCGTTCTCGCGCGCCACCAGCGTGCAGAAGTGCGTGCGCACGCCCGACATCGAAGAGGTCGGCAAGACCACCCGCCACGGCACCTTCTTCCAGATGTGCGGCAACTTCTCCTTCGGCGACTACTTCAAGGAAGGCGCCATCACCTACGCCTGGGAGCTGCTCACCTCGCCCCAGGACAAGGGCGGTTACGGGCTCGACCCGGAGCGCCTGTGGGTGACCGTCTACCTCGACGACGACGAGGCCGAGAAGATCTGGCGCGAGAAGATCGGCGTGCCGGCCGAGCGCATCCAGCGCCTCGGCAAGAAGGACAACTACTGGTCCATGGGCGTCCCCGGACCCTGCGGCCCCTGCTCCGAGATCAACTACGACCGCGGCCCCGAGTTCGGCGTCGAGGGCGGTCCGGCCGTCAACGACGAGCGCTACGTGGAGATCTGGAACCTGGTCTTCATGCAGTACGAGCGCGGCGAGGGCACCTCGAAGGAGGACTTCGAGATCCTCGGCGAGCTGCCCAGCAAGAACATCGACACCGGCCTCGGCCTGGAACGCCTCGCGATGATTCTGCAGGACGTGCAGAACATGTACGAGATCGACACCTCCATGGCCGTCATCAGGAAGGCCACCGAGCTGACCGGCGTCGAGTACGGCGCCGCCCACGGCTCCGACGTCTCGCTGCGCGTGGTCACCGACCACATGCGCACCTCCGTGATGCTCATCGGCGACGGCGTCAGCCCCGGCAACGAGGGCCGCGGCTACGTGCTGCGCCGCATCATGCGCCGCGCCATCCGCAACATGCGGCTGCTCGGCGCCACCGGCCCGGTCGTCAAGGACCTCATCGACGTCGTCATCGAGATGATGGGGCAGCAGTACCCGGAGCTCGTCTCCGACCGCCGGCGCATCGAGACCGTCGCCCTCGCCGAGGAGGCCGCGTTCCTCAAGGCCCTCAAGGGCGGCACCAACATCCTCGACACTGCCGTCACCGAGACCAAGTCCGCCGGCGGTACCGTGCTCTCCGGCGACAAGGCCTTCCTGCTCCACGACACCTGGGGCTTCCCCATCGACCTCACCCTGGAGATGGCCGCCGAACAGGGCCTGTCCGTGGACGAGGACGGCTTCCGCCGCCTGATGAAGGAGCAGCGGGAGCGCGCCAAGGCCGACGCCCAGGCCAAGAAGACCGGCCACGCCGACCTCGGTGCCTACCGCGAGATCGCCGACGCCGCCGGCGAGACCGAGTTCGTCGGGTACACGCAGACCGAGGGCGAGTCCACGATCGTCGGCATCCTGGTCGACGGCGCCTCCTCGCCGGCCGCCACCGAGGGCGACGAGGTCGAGATCGTCCTGGACCGCACGCCGTTCTACGCCGAGGGCGGTGGCCAGATCGGCGACACCGGCCGCATCCGGGTGGACACCGGCGCCGTGATCGAGGTCCGCGACTGCCAGAAGCCGGTCCCCGGGGTCTACGTCCACAAGGGCGTCGTCCAGGTCGGCGAGGTGACGGTCGGCGCCAAGGCCCAGGCCACGATCGACGTGCGCCGCCGCAAGTCCATCGCCCGCGCCCACTCGGCCACGCACCTCACCCACCAGGCGCTGCGCGACGCCCTCGGCCCGACGGCCGCCCAGGCCGGTTCCGAGAACCAGCCCGGCCGCTTCCGCTTCGACTTCGGTTCCCCGTCGGCCGTGCCCACGGCCGTGATGACCGACGTCGAGCAGCAGATCAACGAGGTGCTCGCCCGCGACCTGGACGTGCACGCCGAGGTCATGGGCATCGACGAGGCCAAGAAGCAGGGCGCCATCGCCGAGTTCGGCGAGAAGTACGGCGAGCGCGTGCGCGTCGTGACCATCGGCGACTTCTCGAAGGAGCTGTGCGGCGGCACGCACGTCCACAACACGGCCCAGCTCGGCCTGGTCAAGCTGCTCGGCGAGTCGTCCATCGGCTCCGGCGTACGGCGCATCGAGGCCCTCGTGGGCGTCGACGCGTACAACTTCCTGGCCCGTGAGCACACGGTCGTCGCCCAGCTCCAGGAGCTGGTCAAGGGCCGCCCCGAGGAGCTCCCCGAGAAGATCTCCGCCATGCTCGGCAAGCTGAAGGACGCGGAGAAGGAGATCGAGAAGTTCCGCGCGGAGAAGGTGCTCCAGGCCGCCGCCGGTCTCGCCGAGTCCGCCAAGGACGTCCACGGCATCGCGCTGGTGACCGGGCAGGTCCCGGACGGCACGAGCGCCGACGACCTGCGCAGGCTGGTCCTCGACGTGCGCGGGCGCATCCAGGGCGGACGGGCCGTCGTCGTCGCCCTGTTCAGCACCGTGGGCGGCAAGCCGCTCACGGTCATCGCCACCAACGAGGCGGCCCGCGAGCGCGGCCTCAAGGCCGGCGAGCTGGTCCGCGCGGCCGCCAAGACCCTCGGCGGCGGCGGTGGCGGCAAGCCGGACGTCGCCCAGGGCGGCGGCCAGAACCCGGCCGCCATCGGCGAGGCCGTCGGCGCCGTCGAGCGCCTCGTCGCCGAGACGGCCAAGTAGGGCCGGCCGATGCGCAGAGGACGCCGGCTCGCGATCGACGTCGGGGACGCCCGCATCGGGGTCGCCTCGTGCGACCCCGACGGGATCCTCGCGACCCCGGTGGAGACGGTGCCGGGACGCGATGTCCCGGCGGCACAGCGCCGGTTGAGGCAGCTCGTCGACGAGTACGAGCCGATCGAGGTCGTGGTCGGACTCCCTCGCTCCCTCAAGGGGGGCGAGGGCCCCGCCGCGGTCAAGGTCCGCGCCTTCGCCGAGGAGCTCGCCCGGGGGATCGCACCCGTCGCGGTGCGGCTCCTCGACGAGAGAATGACCACGGTGACGGCCACTCAGGGACTGCGCGCCTCGGGCGTGAAGTCCAAGAAGGGCCGGTCCGTCATCGACCAGGCGGCGGCCGTCGTCATCCTCCAGCAGGCCCTGGAGTCCGAACGGGCGTCAGGCACGGCGCCCGGCGAGGGCGTCGAAGTGGTCATCTGATCGCGATACGGTAACGTTCCGCGCGATGCGGCGGTGTTCGAACAGCCGCCGCACAGCGAAAGAGGCGAACGGGAGCCGTGCCACAAGCGCCAGCAGCCACCGCCTCGCGGCTCTAGGGGATCGATGACTGAGTATGGCCGGGGCCCAGGCTCCGAACCGTGGCATCCGGAGGACCCGTTGTACGGGGACGGCGGATGGGGAGGACAGGCCCACGAGGGTCAGTCCCCCTACGGCGGCCAGCCACAGCACCATCCGCAGCAGCCGCAGCAGGGCGACTGGGGCACCGGCCAGGCGACGTACCAGGGCCAGCAGGGCCAGCAGGGCCAGCAGCAGTACGGCGGTCAGGGGCACTACCCCGACCAGAACCAGCAGCAGTACGGGCAGCAGCAGTACGACCAGGGCGGGCAGCAGTTCCAGGGCCAGGGCGGGCCGTACCCGGACCAGGGGCAGCAGTACCCCGGCCAGGATCAGCAGCAGTACGCCGGCCAGGGCCAGGCGCAGGGTTACGACAACGGCGGTTACACCACCGGAGCGCACCCCCAAGTCCCGTACCCCGGCGACCCGGTCGACCCGTACGCGGGCCAGCCGGCCGCGTATCCCGGCGGCGAGCAGCCCGACTTCTACCAGACGCCCGACGCGTACCCGCCGCCCGAGCCGCCCGCCCGGCGCCGTGCCGAACCCGAGCCGCAGACGGACTGGGACCCGGGACCCGACCAGGGCGAGCACGCCTTCTTCGCGGGTGACGACGACTCCGACGGCGACACGGACGACACCGGCCGCGGCGGGCGCGGGGACCGGCGGGGCCGCGGCGGCGGCAAGGACCGCAAGCGGCGCAGCGGATGCGCCTGCCTCGTGGTCGTCCTGGTCTTCGGCGGCGGCCTCGGCGGTGTCGGATATTTCGGGTACCAGTTCTACCAGAACCGTTTCGGCTCGGCGCCGGACTACGCGGGCGACGGCACGGGCGAGAAGGTCACGGTCGTCATCCCCAAGGGCGCCCTCGGCTACGCGATCGGGCAGAAGCTGAAGGACGCGGACGTCGTCAAGAGCGTCGACGCCTTCGTCACCGCCCAGTCGAACAACCCCGACGGCGGCCAGATCCAGGCGGGCTCCTACCTGCTCAACAAGCAGATGTCCGCCGAGAGCGCCGTCGCACTGATGCTCGACCCGAAGAGCCGGAACAACCTCACGGTGTTCGAGGGCGAGCGCAACGCCCAGGTCTACGCGGCGGTCGACAAGGCCCTCGAACTCAAGAAGGGCACGACCAAGGGCGTCGCAGAGAAGCAGTGGTCCGACCTCGGCCTGCCGTCCTGGGCGAACACGGGCAAGGACATCAAGGACCCGCTGGAAGGATTCCTCTACCCGTCGACCTATCCGGTGGCCAAGAGCATGAAGCCCAAGGAGGTCCTGGAGCAGATGGTCGACCTGGCCAAGGAGAAGTACGCCGAGCTGGGCATCGAGGCCAAGGCCGACGACCTGGACCTGAAGAACCCCCTGCAGGTCCTCACGGTCGCGAGCCTGGTCCAGGCCGAGGGCAAGTACAAGCACGACTTCGAGAAGGTCGCGACGGTCGTCTACAACCGTCTGAAGCCGGACAACACCGAGACCTACGGCCTCCTCGACTTCGACTCGACGGTGAACTACCTCCGCGGGGAGTCCAAGCTCGCCACCGGCTCCGTCAACGAGCTGCGCCAACTCAAGGACCCGTACAACACCTACAAGATCAAGGGGCTGCCGCCCGGGCCGATCGGCAACCCCGGTCAGGTCGCCATCGAGGCGGCGCTCAAGCCCGCCAAGGGCAACTGGTACTACTTCGTCTCCGTCAGCGAGGACAAGACGCTGTTCGCGGAGACGAACGAGGAGCAGAACCGCAACCGCGAGAAGTACCTCGACGAACAGAAGGGCCAATGAGCGGCACCGGTGGCGGGCGCAGAGCGGGCGTCCTGGGTTCCCCGATCGCGCACTCCCTCTCCCCGGTCCTGCACCGGGCCGCGTACGCGCGGCTCGGACTCGACGGCTGGTCCTACGACCGGTTCGAGGTGGACGAGGAGACGCTGCCCGAGTTCGTCGGGAAGCTCGGCCCGGAGTGGGCGGGACTGTCGCTGACCATGCCGCTCAAGCGGGCGGTCATCCCGCTGCTGGACGAGATCAGCGAGACGGCCGCCTCCGTCGAGACGGTGAACACGGTCGTGTTCACCGAGGACGGGCGGCGCGTCGGCGACAACACCGACATCCCCGGGATGGTCGCCGCCCTGCGCGAGCGGGGCATCGAGCAGGTCGACTCGGCGGCCGTGCTCGGCGCCGGCGCCACCGCCTCCTCCGCGCTGGCCGCGCTGGCACGGGTGTGCACCGGCGAGGTCGTCGCGTACGTGCGCAGCGCGGCCCGGGCCGCCGAGATGCGGCAGTGGGGCGAGCGGCTCGGCCTCGACGTGCGGACCGCGGACTGGGCGGACGCCGCGCAGGCCCTGCGCGCGCCCCTGGTGATCGCCACCACCCCGGCGGGCACCACGGACGCGCTGGCCGCCGCCGTGCCCGAACGGCCCGCCACGCTGTTCGACGTGCTGTACGACCCCTGGCCCACCGATCTCGCCGCCCGCTGGTCGGCGTACGGCGGTGCCGTGGTCAGCGGGCTCGACCTGCTCGTGCACCAGGCGGTGCTCCAGGTCCAGCAGATGACCGGGCGTTCCCCCGCGCCGCTGGACGCCATGCGCAAGGCGGGCGAGCACGCCCTCGCGGGCCGCTGAGGCGCCCACGCGTCCCCGGAGCCGTCCGCCTGATGGACCTGCGGCCGGTGCCCGCCGCCGGACGTGGGAGGATCGGAGGTGGCGGGCCAGGGCCGCGCACCCGGTCGCGCCGTCGCCGTACGCGAGGACGCGTGTACGCAGCAGCAGTACCAGGGCGCGAGCATGAGGAGCACCGTTGAGCAGGTTGCGCTGGCTGACCGCGGGGGAGTCCCACGGTCCCGCACTTGTCGCGACGCTGGAGGGACTTCCCGCCGGCGTACCGATCACCACGGACATGGTGGCGGACCATCTCGCCCGGCGGCGCCTCGGCTATGGACGCGGTGCCCGGATGAAGTTCGAGCGTGACGAGGTCACCTTCCTGGGCGGCGTCCGGCACGGCCTCACCCTCGGCTCGCCCGTCGCGATCATGGTGGGCAACACCGAGTGGCCCAAGTGGGAGCAGGTCATGGCGGCCGACCCGGTCGCCCCGGAGATCCTCGCCGACCTGGCCCGCAACGCCCCGCTGACCCGGCCCCGGCCCGGCCACGCGGACCTCGCGGGCATGCAGAAGTACGGCTTCGACGAGGCCCGGCCGATCCTGGAGCGCGCCTCCGCGCGGGAGACCGCGGCCCGGGTGGCCCTCGGCGCCGTGGCCCGCTCGTACCTGAAGGAGACGGCCGGGATCGAGATCGTCAGCCACGTGACCGAGCTGGCGGGCGCCAAGGCGCCGTACGGGGTGTACCCCACGCCCGCCGACGTGGAGCGGCTGGACGCCGACCCGGTGCGCTGCCTCGACGCCGACGCCTCGAAGGCGATGGTCGCGGAGATCGACCAGGCCCACAAGGACGGCGACACCCTGGGTGGCGTCGTCGAGGTGCTCGCCTACGGCGTACCGGTCGGGCTCGGCTCGCACGTCCACTGGGACCGGCGGCTCGACGCCCGGCTCGCGGCCGCGCTCATGGGCATCCAGGCCATCAAGGGCGTCGAGGTCGGCGACGGCTTCGACCTGGCGCGGGTGCCCGGCTCCCAGGCGCACGACGAGATCGTCCACACCGAGGACGGCATCCGCCGCTCCACCGGCCGCTCCGGCGGCACCGAGGGCGGCCTGACGACCGGTGAACTGCTGCGCGTACGGGCCGCGATGAAGCCCATCGCGACCGTGCCGCGCGCCCTGGCCACCATCGACGTGGCCACCGGCGAGGCCGCCAAGGCCCACCACCAGCGCTCGGACGTGTGCGCGGTCCCGGCCGCCGGCATCGTCGCCGAGGCCATGGTGGCGCTCGTCCTGGCCGACGCCGTGGCCGAGAAGTTCGGCGGCGACAGCGTCCCCGAGACCCGCCGCAACGTGACCTCGTACCTCGAGAACCTGGCCATCCGGTGAGCCCCGCGCCCCTGGTCGTGCTGGTGGGACCGATGGGCGTCGGCAAGTCCACGGTGGGCGCGCTGCTCGCCGGGCGGCTGGGCTGCGCCTACCGGGACACCGACGACGACATCGTGGCCGCCGAGGGCCGCACCGTCGCCGACATCTTCGTCGACGAGGGCGAGGCCGCCTTCCGTGCCGTGGAGAAGCGCGCGGTGCACCGGGCGCTCGCCGAGCACGACGGCGTACTGGCGCTCGGCGGAGGCGCGATCCTCGACGAGGAGACGCGGACGCTGCTCGCCGGACACCGGGTCGTCTACCTCTCGATGGACGTCGAGGAGGCGGTCCAGCGCACCGGGCTGAACACCGCGCGCCCGCTGCTCGCGGTCAACCCGCGCCGGCAGTGGCGCGAGCTGATGGAGGCCCGCCGCCACCTGTACACCGAAGTGGCCGGCGCGGTGATCGCCACCGACGGCCGCACCCCCGAAGAGGTCGCCCAGGCGGTCCTCGACGCACTGGAGTTGAAGGAAGCATGAGCGAGGCAGTGACCCGGATCCACGTCGGTGGCACGGCGGGCACCGACCCCTACGAGGTCCTGGTCGGCCGCCAACTCCTCGAAGAGCTCGGCGGTCTGATCGGCGAGGGCACCAAGCGCGTCGCGGTCATCCACCCCGAGGCGCTGGCCGACACCGGTGAGGCGCTGCGCGCCGACCTGGCCGGGCAGGGCTTCGAGGCGATCGCCATCCAGGTGCCGAACGCCGAGGAGGCCAAGACCGCCGAGGTCGCCGCGTACTGCTGGAAGGCGCTGGGCACCTCCGGCTTCACCCGCACCGACGTCATCGTGGGCGTGGGCGGCGGCGCCACCACCGACCTCGCCGGATTCGTCGCCGCGACCTGGCTGCGCGGCGTGCGCTGGATCGCGATCCCGACCACCGTGCTCGGCATGGTGGACGCGGCGGTCGGTGGCAAGACCGGCATCAACACCGCCGAGGGCAAGAACCTGGTCGGCGCCTTCCACCCGCCCGCCGGGGTGCTCTGCGACCTGGCCGCGCTGGACTCCCTGCCGGTCCACGACTTCGTGTCGGGACTCGCGGAGGTCATCAAGGCCGGCTTCATCGCCGACCCCGCGATCCTTGAGCTCATCGAGGCCGACCCGCAGGCGGCCCGCACCCCGGCCGGACCGCACACCGCCGAACTCATCGAGCGCTCGATCAGGGTGAAGGCCGAGGTCGTCTCCGGGGACCTCAAGGAGTCCGGGCTCCGGGAGATCCTCAACTACGGGCACACCCTGGCCCACGCCATCGAGAAGAACGAGCGCTACCAGTGGCGCCACGGTGCGGCCGTCTCCGTCGGCATGCACTTCGCCGCCGAACTCGGCCGGCTGGCGGGCCGCCTGGACGACGCCACCGCCGACCGGCACCGGACGATCCTCCAGGCGGTGGGCCTGCCGCTGCACTACCGCTACGACCAGTGGCCCAAGCTGCTGCAGAACATGAAGGTCGACAAGAAGTCCCGCGGCGACCTGCTGCGCTTCATCGTCCTGGACGGCCTGGCCAAGCCGACCGTCCTGGAGGGCCCCGACCCGGCCGTCCTGCTCGCCGCCTACGGCGAGGTGGGCGAGTAGTTCCACTCCGGACCGGTTGGTCCGGTCCGGCTCCGCACACGGGCACTCCGGGCCGTCCCCGGCCGTTCACACAACGGCGGCCGGGGACGGTACCGTTCGGTACGGAGCGGGGTTCGGGCCCCGCTGCCAGCGCCAATTGCCTGCGGCGAGCGAGTTCGAAGGCGTGTCGGTGTCGAGGGGGAGAGCGCCAGGACCCGCGGGTCCTGCCGCGGCCGGGCTTCCGGAAGTCGACGCGGGCGCCCCGGAGGCGAGCGAGCCGAAAGACACGAGACGGAGTGGCACCGGATGCAGCACGCAGTGGGGGCTCCGCTGCCGCCGCCCCATCAGCCGGGGCACGGACCGGCCGCCGGCTGGTCATCTGCCGGACAGCACCCGGGACCCGGTCCCGGACCCGCGCCCGCCCCGGGCTTCGCCGGAGCGCCCGTACCTCCCGGGGTCGGTGCGCCCGTACCCCCAGGGGTCCCGCCGGCCCAGGCCCCGCACCAGCCCCCGGCGCACCACGTGCCCGCACCGCCCCCGAGGGACACCACCGGCCATGTGCAGTTGCCCCCGGGCGGCCCCGTGGCCATGCCGTCCCCGCCGCCCGCCCCGGGCACCCCCGACCCGGCCGCCACCACGCTCGCGGTCCTGCTCATCGGCCCGGCCGGCGCGGGCAAGACCAGCGTCGCCAAGTACTGGGCGGAGCACCGCCGGGTCCCCACGGCCCACATCAGCCTGGACGACGTGCGCGAGTGGGTCCGCTCGGGCTTCGCGGACCCCCAGTCGGGGTGGAACGACCACTCCGAGGCGCAGTACCGCCTGGCCCGCCGGACCTGCGGCTTCGCCGCACGGAACTTCCTGGCCAACGGCATCTCCTGCATCCTCGACGACGCCGTGTTCCCCGACCGCCCGGTCGTCGGCCTCGGTGGCTGGAAGCGGCACGTGGGACCGGGCCTGCTGCCGGTCGTCCTGCTGCCCGGCCTGGAGATCGTCCTGGAGCGCAACGCCGAGCGCTCCGGCAACCGCCGCCTCAGCGACGAGGAGGTCGCCCGCATCCACGGCCGGATGGCCGGCTGGTACGGCTCCGGGCTGCCGATCATCGACAACTCGCAGCTCGACGTACCGGCCACCGCGCGGATCCTGGACGACGTCCTGGCCCGCTCGATCGCGAGCCCGCCCCAGTGGTGACCTGCGGCGCCTGAGGACGCCCCGGCCCCGCCGGCGTCCCGTGCGCCGCCGCGGGCGGGCATGACCGCCGCCCGGTCGGCCCCGCTGGACCGGCGGTATCCGGCCACCGCTCGTAGGCTCGGAACATGTCAGAGGTGTACGCGGTACGCCGCGAGCGGCTCCGGGAACGCAGCACGGCGGGCGGCAGCGCCGCGGCGCTCGTCACCCGCCCGGCCAACGTGCGGTATCTCGCGGGTACGGCACCGGAGGGCGCCGTCCTGCTGCTCGGCAGATCCGAGGACCTGCTGCTCTGCGCCTCCCTGCCGAGCGGCGACCCCGTGGAGGGGCGGCCCGACGAGGCGCTGCGGGTGCAGCTGCTCCCGGCGCCCGGCGGGGACGCGGCGGTCACGGCGGCCGGCCTCGCCCTCGAGCAGGGGGCGGAGTCCCTCGCGGTCGAGGAGCACCACCTGACGGTGCGGCGGCACCGCGCCCTCGCCTCGGTGGCCCCCCGGCTGCGGCTGGCGGACCTGGGCGGCGCGGTGGAGCAGCTGCGCGTCGTCAAGGACGAGGAGGAGATCTCCTGCCTGCGGATCGGCGCCGAGATCGCCGACCAGGCCCTGGGCGAACTCCTCGAATCCATCCTGGTGGGCCGCACCGAACGCCACCTCGCGCTGGAGCTGGAGCGCCGTCTCGTCGACCACGGCGCCGACGGCCGGGCGTTCGCGACCTCCGTCGCCACCGGGCCGAACTCCGGGCGCCGGGGCCACCGGCCCACCGACCGACGGGTCGAGGAGGGCGACTTCCTCTCCGTCTGCCTGGGCGCCGTGTACCGCGGCTACCGCTGCGAGATCGGCCGGACGTTCGTCATCGGGACCTCTCCCGCGGACTGGCAGATCGAGCTGTACGACCTCGTCTTCGCCGCTCAGCGCGCCGGACGCGAGGCGCTGGCGCCCGGTGCGGCCTACCGCGACGTGGACCGCGCGGCCCGCCAGGTACTGGACTCCGCGGGGTACACCGAGGGCCTTCCGGCGATGACCGGGCACGGTGTCGGGCTCGAAATCGACGAGGACCCGCAGTTGGCCCCCGCGGCCATGGGTAAACTGGACGCTTGCGTGCCGGTCACCGTCGAACCGGGGGTCCACCTTCCGGGCCGGGGCGGTGTCAGGATCGATGACACGCTCGTCGTGCGCCACGAGGCGGACGGCGGACCCGAACTGCTCACCATCACGACCAAGGAGCTGCTCGCGCTGTAGCGCGTGTCTTCTGGTCGTCCACGTCAGTCCAGGAGATTCCGCAACCGTGGCTTCCACGAACGACCTCAAGAACGGCCTGGTGCTCAAGCTCGAAGGCGGCCAGCTCTGGTCCGTCGTCGAGTTCCAGCACGTCAAGCCCGGCAAGGGCCCGGCCTTCGTGCGCACCAAGCTGAAGAACGTGCTCTCCGGCAAGGTCGTCGACAAGACGTTCAACGCCGGCGTCAAGGTCGAGACGGCCACGATCGACAAGCGCGACATGCAGTTCTCGTACATGGACGGCGAGTACTTCGTCTTCATGGACATGGGCACGTACGACCAGCTCATGGTCGACCGCAAGTCCGTCGGCGACGCCGCCAACTTCCTGATCGAGGGCTTCACCGCCACCGTCGCGCAGCACGAGGGCGAGGTGCTCTTCGTCGAGCTGCCGGCCGCCGTCGAGCTGACCATCCAGGAGACCGAGCCCGGTGTCCAGGGCGACCGCTCCACCGGTGGCACCAAGCCCGCCACCCTGGAGACCGGCCACCAGATCCAGGTGCCCCTCTTCATCACCACCGGTGAGAAGATCAAGGTCGACACCCGTACGAGCGACTACCTCGGCCGGGTGAACAGCTAACCGTGGCTGCCCGCAACACGGCCCGCAAGCGCGCCTTCCAGATCCTCTTCGAGGGCGACCAGCGCGATGTGGACGTCCTGACGGTCCTCGCGGACTGGATCCGGCACTCCCGGTCCGACACCCGGCAGCCGCCGGTCAGCGAGTACACGATGCAGCTGGTCGAGGGGTACGCCGAGAAGGCCCGCCGGATCGACGACCTCCTCGCGCAGTACTCCGTCGGCTGGACCCTCGACCGGATGCCGGTCGTGGACCGCAACGTCCTGCGTCTCGGTGCCTACGAGCTGATCTGGGTCGACGAGACCCCCGACGCCGTGGTGCTGGACGAGGCGGTCCAGCTGGCGAAGGAGTTCTCCACGGACGAGTCGCCCGCGTTCATCAACGGCCTGCTGGGCCGGCTGAAGGACCTGAAGCCGTCGCTCCGCCGGGACGAGGCCTAGCACCGGCGGTTCCGCCGGAGCGAGACCTGGTCGTACGGCGCCGGATGACGACGTACGAAACGCCGGAGGGCCCGCAGCGCACCCGCTGCGGGCCCTCCGGCGTTCCTGTGCCCCCCTGAGCCCTCGCGGGAGCCCGGTGGCCCGCCGGTGCCCCCGGGGCCCGCGCGGCGCGCAGAAAGCCGCCGGGGTGGCCGGAACGATGTGTTCCGGCCACCCCGGCGGCACGTTTCTTCACAAGCGGGGGAAGGGATCAGCCTTCGTCGTGGGAGACCGCGCGGCGCGCGTCCGCGTCCAGCACGCCCCAGCTGATCAGCTGCTCGGTGAGCACCGACGGCGACTGGTCGTAGATGACGGCGAGTGTGCGCAGGTCGTCCTGGCGGATCGACAGCACCTTGCCGTTGTAGTCACCGCGCTGGGACTGGATCGTGGCCGCGTACCGCTGGAGCGGGCCCGCCTTCTCGGCCGGCACGTGAGCCAGGCGCTCCAGGTCCAGGACCAGCTTCGGCGGCGGCTCGGCGGCCCCGCCCGGCGTGGTGCCCGGAAGCAGCTCCTGCACGGGGACCCCGTAGAAGTCCGCCAGCTCGGCGAGACGCTGCACGGTGACGGCGCGGTCGCCGCGCTCGTACGAACCGACCACGACTGCCTTCCAGCGGCCCTGGGACTTCTCCTCGACGCCGTGGAGGGAAAGTCCCTGCTGGGTGCGGATGGCGCGGAGCTTGGCCCCGAGCTGTTTGGCGTATTCGCTGGACATATAGCTCCCCGGACGCTGTATCAACGTGCGGCTCCGCCGCGCGGCTGGTGACTCACTGTGAGGTTACGCAGCGTTACTCTCCCCCGTCAAGCCGAAAGGTCCGTACCCGCCCCTCCCCGGCAGCCGCCGTACGGGTGATTCCGCGGGTGTGATCAGGCGCGTTGCCTTGCTGGTACCGTGGGTGGCGCAAATCCGACGTCCTTTAATGATCCGTCCCGTGAGGCGGAGAAGGAGGTCCGTTTCGTATGGACACCGAGCAGGACAAGCAGCAGTACGAGTCCGATGCGCGGCCCGTTCTCGAGGGTCCCGACATCGCGCGGGTGCTGACCCGCATCGCCCACGAGATCGTCGAACGCGCCAAGGGCGCCGACGACGTGGTGCTCCTCGGCATTCCCACCCGGGGCGTCTTCCTGGCCCGCAGGCTGGCCGACAAGCTCGCGGCGATCACCGGCCGCACGATCCCGGTCGGCTCCCTCGACATCACCATGTACCGCGACGACCTGCGCATGCACCCGCCGCGTGCGCTGGCCCGCACCGAGATCCCCGGTGACGGCATCGACGGCCGGCTGGTCGTCCTCGTCGACGACGTGCTCTTCTCCGGCCGCACCATCCGCGCCGCCCTCGACGCGCTGAACGACATCGGGCGTCCGCGCGCCGTGCAGCTGGCGGTCCTCGTCGACCGCGGCCACCGCGAACTGCCCATCCGCGCCGACTACGTCGGCAAGAACCTCCCCACGTCGCTGCGGGAGACGGTCAAGGTCCAGCTCGCCGAGGAGGACGGTCGCGACACCGTGCTGCTCGGTGTGAAGCGGACCTCCCCGGCCGGCGAGCAGTAGTCCCACTCAGCGGTACGTCCCCTGAGTGCGCCTCCGCGCGCCCGTATGCCCCCATATGCCTGAACTGCCTTACGGAGCCTGACAGATGCAGCGTCATCTCATCTCGGCCGCCGATCTCACCCGCGACGACGCCGTGCTCATCCTCGACACCGCCGAGGAAATGGCCCGGGTCGCCGACCGGCCGATCAAGAAGCTGCCGACCCTGCGCGGCCGCACCGTCGTCAACCTCTTCTTCGAGGACTCCACCCGCACCCGGATCTCCTTCGAGGCCGCCGAGAAGCGGCTCTCGGCGGACGTCATCAACTTCACCGCCAAGGGGTCCAGCGTCTCCAAGGGCGAGTCCCTGAAGGACACCGCCCAGACCCTGGAGGCCATGGGCGTCGACGCGGTCGTCATCCGGCACGGCGCCTCCGGGGCCCCGTACCGCCTCGCCACCTCCGGCTGGATCGACGCGGCCGTGATCAACGCGGGCGACGGCACCCACCAGCACCCCACGCAGGCCCTGCTCGACGCGTTCACCATGCGCCGCCGGCTCGTCGGCCGGGACGCCGGACTCGGCAGGGACCTGGCGGGTCGGCGCATCACGCTGGTCGGCGACATCCTGCACAGCCGGGTCGCCCGCTCCAACGTCGACCTGCTGCACACCCTGGGCGCCGAGGTCACCCTGGTCGCCCCGCCGACGCTGCTGCCCATCGGCGTCGAGTCCTGGCCCTGCGAGGTCTCCTACGACCTCGACAGCACGCTGTCCAAGTCCGACGCGGTGATGATGCTGCGCGTCCAGCGCGAGCGCATGAACGCGGCCTTCTTCCCGACCGAGCGCGAGTACTCGCGTCGTTACGGCCTCGACGGCGACCGGATGGCGAAGATGCCGGAGCACGCCATCGTGATGCACCCCGGCCCGATGGTCCGCGGCATGGAGATCACCGCCGCGGTCGCCGACTCCGACCGGTGCACGGCGATCGAGCAGGTGACGAACGGCGTGTCCATCCGCATGGCGGTGCTGTACCTGCTGCTGGGCGGCAACGAGCCCGCCGTCACCCACACCCGCCCGCCCGTCTCCCACCCCCACCCTTCCAGCGAGCGCTCCGCGCACACCCTTTCCGCGGACGAGGAGAAGTAAGACAGATGAGCAAGATCCTTATTCGCGGTGCGAAGGTGCTCGGCGGCGAGCCGCAGGACGTGCTGATCGACGGCGAGACCATCGCCGAGGTCGGCACCGGCCTCAGCGCCGAGGGCGCCGAGGTCGTGGAGGCGGAGGGCCGGGTGCTGCTGCCGGGCCTCGTCGACCTGCACACCCACCTGCGCGAGCCGGGCCGCGAGGACTCCGAGACCGTGCTCACCGGCACCCGGGCCGCGGCGAGCGGCGGCTACACCTCGGTGTTCGCCATGGCCAACACCTTCCCGGTCGCCGACACCGCCGGCGTCGTCGAGCAGGTCTACCGGCTCGGCCAGGAGGGCGGCTACTGCGACGTGCAGCCCATCGGCGCCGTCACCGTCGGCCTGGAGGGCAAGAAGCTCGCCGAGCTGGGCGCGATGCACGAGTCCGCGGCCGGCGTCACGGTCTTCTCCGACGACGGCAAGTGCGTCGACGACGCCGTGATCATGCGCCGTGCCCTGGAGTACGTGAAGGCCTTCGGCGGCGTCGTCGCCCAGCACGCCCAGGAGCCCCGGCTGACCGAGGGCGCCCAGATGAACGAGGGCGTCGTCTCCGCCGAGCTGGGCCTCGGCGGCTGGCCCGCCGTCGCCGAGGAGTCGATCATCGCCCGGGACGTGCTGCTCGCCGAGCACGTCGGCTCCCGCGTCCACATCTGCCACCTGTCGACCGCCGGCTCCGTCGAGATCGTCCGCTGGGCCAAGTCCCGCGGCATCGACGTCACCGCCGAGGTCACCCCACACCACCTGCTCCTCACCGACGAGCTGGTGCGCAGCTACAACCCGGTCTTCAAGGTCAACCCGCCGCTGCGCACCGAGCGTGACGTGCTCGCCCTGCGCGAGGCGCTCGCCGACGGCACCATCGACATCGTCGCCACCGACCACGCCCCGCACCCGCACGAGGACAAGGACTGCGAGTGGGCCGCGGCGGCCATGGGCATGGTCGGCCTGGAGACCGCCCTCTCCGTCGTCCAGCAGACGATGGTGGAGACCGGCCTGCTCGACTGGGCCGGCGTCGCCGACCGCATGTCCGTCAAGCCCGCCGTGATCGGCCGGGCCACCGGCCACGGACGTCCCGTCTCGGCAGGTGAGCCCGCCAACCTCACGCTGGTCGACACGGAATACCGTGGAGCCGTGGACCCCGCGGGCTTCGCCTCGCGCAGCCGCAACACTCCGTACGAGGGCCGCGAGCTGCCGGGCCGTGTGACGCACACGTGGCTGCGGGGCCGGGCCACGCTCGTCGACGGGAAGCTCGCGTGACATCTCTGCAACCGACCTATATCGCCGCCGGACAGAAGTCGGCGGAGGTGACCGACTGGGCCGCCCGGATCGGCTGGCTCGTCGGCCTCGTCCTCTTCGTCGCGCTGGTCTACTGGCTGATGCGCGAGGGCTGGAAGTGGCGCGGCACCCTCCAGGGCGACCTGCCCGAGCTGCCGACCCGCCCGGCGCCCGCCGCCCCCGACGAGGACGGCCCGCGGCTGCCTGGAATGCCGACCGGCCCCGGTCCGGCGAGACTGACGATGAGCGGCCGCTACCACGGTTCCACCACCGCCGGGCAGTGGCTCGACCGCATCGTGGCGCACGGCCTGGGCACCCGCAGCAGGGTCGAGCTCACGCTGACGGACGCGGGACTGGACGTCGTACGCCCCGGGGCCACCGACTTCTTCGTCCCGGCCGGAGCACTGCGCGAGGCCCGGCTCGACAAGGGCATCGCCGGCAAGGTCCTCACCGAGGGCGGCCTGCTCGTCGTCACCTGGGCCCACGGCGACCGGCTGATCGACTCCGGGTTCCGCTCGGACCGCGCGGCCGAACACAACGAGTGGGTCGACACCCTGAACGCCATGATCAACAAGAGCAACGACACGGAAGGCGCACGATGACGACCTCCACAAGGGAAGCCGCGAAGGTTTCCGCCGTACTCGTCCTGGAGGACGGCCGGATCTTCCGCGGCCGTGCCTACGGGGCCGTGGGGGAGACCTTCGGCGAAGCGGTGTTCTCCACCGGCATGACCGGCTACCAGGAGACCCTCACCGACCCGTCGTACCACCGCCAGGTCGTCGTCATGACGGCCCCGCACGTGGGCAACACCGGCATCAACGACGAGGACCCCGAGTCGAAGCGGATCTGGGTCGCCGGATACGTGGTGCGCGACCCCGCGCGCGTGCCCTCCAACTGGCGCTCCCGCCGCTCCCTGGACGACGAGCTGCGCGCCCAGGGCGTCGTCGGCATCAGCGGCATCGACACCCGCGCGCTCACCCGCCACCTGCGCGAGCGCGGCGCCATGCGCGTCGGCATCTTCTCCGGCAACGCGCTGCCCGACGAGGGCACGATGATCGCCGAGGTGCGCCAGGCCCCCGAGATGAAGGGCGCCAGCCTCTTCGAGGAGGTCGCCACCCAGGAGACCTACGTCGTCCCGGCCGTCGGCGAGAAGAAGTTCACCGTCGCCGCCGTCGACCTCGGCATCAAGGGCATGACCCCGCACCGGATGGCCGAGCGCGGCATCGAGGTGCACGTGCTGCCCGCCACCGCGACCGCCGAGGAGCTCTACGCCGTCCAGCCGGACGGGGTGTTCTTCTCCAACGGCCCCGGCGACCCCGAGAAGGCCGACCAGCCCGTCGCCCTGATGCGCGAGGTCCTCAGCCGCAAGACCCCGCTCTTCGGCATCTGCTTCGGCAACCAGATCCTCGGCCGCGCCCTCGGCTTCGGCACCTACAAGCTGAAGTACGGCCACCGCGGCATCAACCAGCCGGTGCAGGACCGTACGACCGGCAAGGTCGAGGTCACCGCGCACAATCACGGGTTCGCCGTCGACGCCCCGCTCGACCGGGTCTCCGAGACCCCCTTCGGCCGCGCCGAGGTCTCCCACGTCTGCCTGAACGACCAGGTCGTCGAGGGACTCCAGCTCCTCGACCAGCCGGCCTTCAGCGTCCAGTACCACCCCGAAGCGGCAGCCGGCCCGCACGACGCCGCCTACCTGTTCGACCGCTTCGTATCCCTGATGGAGGGCCAGCGTGCCTAAGCGCACCGATATCCAGTCCGTCCTGGTCATCGGCTCCGGCCCGATCGTCATCGGCCAGGCCGCCGAGTTCGACTACTCCGGCACCCAGGCGTGCCGCGTGCTCAAGGCCGAGGGCCTGCGCGTGATCCTCGTCAACTCCAACCCGGCGACGATCATGACCGACCCGGAGATCGCCGACGCGACCTACGTCGAGCCGATCACCCCGGAGTTCGTCGAGAAGATCATCGCCAAGGAGCGCCCGGACGCGTTGCTGCCGACGCTCGGCGGCCAGACCGCCCTCAACACCGCGATCTCCATGCACGAGCAGGGTGTGCTGGAGAAGTACGGCGTCGAGCTGATCGGCGCCAACGTCGAGGCCATCAACAAGGGCGAGGACCGCGACCTCTTCAAGGACGTCGTCGAAGAGGTCCGCAAGAAGATCGGCCACGGCGAGTCCGCCCGCTCGGTCATCTGCCATTCCATGGACGACGTGCTCCAGGGCGTCGAGACGCTCGGCGGCTACCCCGTCGTCGTCCGCCCCTCCTTCACCATGGGCGGCGCCGGCTCCGGCTTCGCCCACGACGAGGACGAGCTGCGCCGCATCGCCGGCCAGGGCCTGACGCTCTCCCCGACCACCGAGGTGCTCCTGGAGGAGTCCATCCTCGGCTGGAAGGAGTACGAGCTGGAGCTGATGCGCGACAAGAACGACAACGTCGTGGTCGTCTGCTCCATCGAGAACTTCGACCCCATGGGCGTCCACACCGGCGACTCGATCACCGTCGCCCCGTCGATGACGCTGACCGACCGCGAGTACCAGCGGCTGCGCGACATCGGCATCGCGATCATCCGCGAGGTCGGCGTCGACACCGGCGGCTGCAACATCCAGTTCGCGGTGAACCCCGAGGACGGGCGGATCATCGTCATCGAGATGAACCCGCGTGTGTCGCGCTCCTCGGCCCTCGCCTCCAAGGCCACCGGCTTCCCGATCGCCAAGATCGCCGCCAAGCTGGCCGTCGGCTACACCCTGGACGAGATCCCGAACGACATCACGGAGAAGACGCCGGCCTCCTTCGAGCCGACGCTCGACTACGTCGTCGTCAAGGCGCCCCGGTTCGCCTTCGAGAAGTTCCCCTCCGCGGACTCCACCCTCACCACCACCATGAAGTCGGTCGGCGAGGCCATGGCCATCGGCCGCAACTTCACCGAGGCGCTCCAGAAGGCGCTGCGCTCCCTGGAGAAGAAGGGCTCGCAGTTCACCTTCGTCGGCGAGCCCCGCGACAAGAAGCAGCTCCTCGAAGAGGCCGTCCGGCCGACCGACGGGCGCATCAACACCGTCATGCAGGCCATCCGCGCCGGAGCCACCCCGGAGGAGGTCTTCGACGCGACGAAGATCGACCCGTGGTTCGTGGACCAGATGTTCCTGATCAAGGAGATCGCGGACGAGCTGGCCGCCGCCGACCGGCTGGACCAGGACCTGCTCGCCGAGGCCAAGCGGCACGGCTTCTCCGACGCCCAGATCGCCGAGATCCGCGGCCTGCGCGAGGACGTCGTCCGCGAGGTCCGGCACGCCCTCGGTGTCCGCCCGGTCTACAAGACGGTCGACACCTGCGCCGCCGAGTTCGCCGCGAAGACGCCGTACTTCTACTCCTCCTACGACGAGGAGACCGAGGTCGCGCCCCGCGAGAAGCCTGCGGTCGTCATCCTCGGCTCCGGCCCGAACCGCATCGGCCAGGGCATCGAGTTCGACTACTCCTGCGTCCACGCCTCCTTCGCGCTCAGCGACGCCGGCTACGAGACCGTGATGGTCAACTGCAACCCGGAGACCGTCTCCACCGACTACGACACCTCCGACCGCCTGTACTTCGAGCCGCTGACGCTCGAGGACGTGCTGGAGATCGTGCACGCGGAGTCCCTCGCCGGCCCGATCGCCGGTGTCGTGGTCCAGCTCGGCGGCCAGACCCCGCTGGGCCTCGCGCAGGCGCTCAAGGACAACGGCGTACCGGTCGTGGGCACCTCGCCCGAGGCGATCCACGCCGCCGAGGACCGCGGCGCCTTCGGCCGCGTGCTCGCCGAGGCCGGCCTCCCGGCCCCCAAGCACGGCACCGCCACCACCTTCGCGGGCGCCAAGGCCATCGCCGACGAGATCGGCTACCCGGTCCTCGTCCGCCCGTCGTACGTGCTCGGCGGCCGCGGCATGGAGATCGTGTACGACGAGACGCGCCTGGAGTCGTACATCGCCGAGTCCACCGAGATCAGCCCCTCCCGGCCGGTCCTGGTCGACCGCTTCCTGGACGACGCCATCGAGATCGACGTCGACGCCCTGTACGACGGCGAGGAGCTCTACCTCGGCGGCGTCATGGAGCACATCGAGGAGGCCGGCATCCACTCCGGCGACTCGGCGTGCGCCCTGCCCCCGATCACCCTCGGCGGCTTCGACATCAAGCGGCTGCGCGCCTCCACCGAGGCCATCGCCAAGGGCGTCGGTGTCCGCGGCCTGATCAACATCCAGTTCGCCATGGCCGGGGACATCCTCTACGTCCTCGAAGCCAACCCGCGCGCCTCGCGCACCGTGCCCTTCACCTCGAAGGCGACCGCGGTGCCGCTGGCCAAGGCCGCCGCCCGCATCTCGCTCGGCGCGACCGTCGCCGAGCTGCGCGCCGAGGGCCTGCTCCCGGCGAACGGCGACGGCGGCACCCTGCCGCTCGACGCGCCGATCTCCGTCAAGGAGGCCGTCATGCCGTGGTCGCGCTTCCGCGACATCCACGGCCGCGGCGTCGACACCGTCCTCGGCCCGGAGATGCGCTCCACCGGCGAGGTCATGGGCATCGACTCGGTGTTCGGCACCGCGTACGCCAAGTCGCAGGCCGGCGCCTACGGGCCGCTGCCCACCAAGGGCCGCGCCTTCATCTCGGTCGCCAACCGCGACAAGCGCTCGATGATCTTCCCGGCGCGCGAACTCGTCGCCCACGGCTTCGAGCTGCTCGCCACGTCCGGCACCGCCGAGGTGCTCAAGCGCAACGGCCTGAACGCCACGGTCGTGCGCAAGCAGTCCGAGGGCGTCGGCCCGAACGGCGAGAAGACCATCGTCCAGCTCATCCACGACGGCCAGGTCGACCTCATCGTCAACACGCCCTACGGCACCGGCGGCCGCCTCGACGGCTACGAGATCCGCACGGCGGCCGTGGCCCGGTCCGTCCCGTGTCTGACGACGGTGCAGGCGCTCGCCGCCGCCGTCCAGGGCATCGACGCGCTCAACGGCGGCGACGTCGGCGTGCGCTCCCTGCAGGAACACGCCGAGCATCTGATCGCGGCCCGCGACTAGCAGCCCGAGGGGGACACCGGAAACGGTGTCCCCCTCTTCATGAGGACACGGAGACATGTACAAGCTCTACTTCCGCCTGGTTTTCAAGCGGATGGACCCGGAACAGGCGCACCACCTCGCCTTCCGCTGGATCCGTCTCGCCGTCCGCGTCCCCGTGCTGCGGACCTTCGTCGCGGCGGCGCTGGCCCCCCGGTACGAGGAACTGCGCACCGAGGCGTTCGGCCTGCGCATGCACGGCCCCTTCGGCCTCGCCGCCGGCTTCGACAAGAACGCGGTCGCCATCGACGGGATGGCGATGCTCGGCTTCGACCACGTCGAGATCGGCACGGTCACCGGCGAGGCGCAGCCCGGCAACCCGCGCAAGCGGCTGTTCCGCCTCGTGCCGGACCGGGCGCTCATCAACCGCATGGGCTTCAACAACGACGGCTCGGCGGCCGTCGCCGAGCGCCTGGCCGCCCGCACGCCGGTCTTCCGGACGATCGTCGGCGTCAACATCGGCAAGACCAAGGCCGTCCCGGAGGAGGAGGCCGTCGGCGACTACGTGAAGTCCGCCGAGCGGCTCGCCCGGCACGCCGACTACCTGGTCGTCAACGTCTCCTCGCCGAACACGCCCGGCCTGCGCAACCTCCAGGCCACCGAGGCCCTGCGCCCGCTGCTGAGCGCCGTCCGCGAGGCCGCCGACCGGACGGTCAGCGACCGGCGGGTGCCGCTGCTCGTCAAGATCGCGCCGGACCTCGCCGACGAGGACGTCGACGCCGTCGCCGACCTCGCCGTGGAGCTCGGCCTGGACGGCATCATCGCCACCAACACCACCATCGCGCGTGAGGGTCTCGGCCTGCGGTCCGACCCCGCCCTCGTCAAGGAGACCGGCGGCCTGTCCGGCGCCCCGCTCAAGGCACGCTCCCTGGAGGTCCTGCGCCGCCTCTACGCGCGCGTGGGCGACCGGATCACCCTGGTGGGCGTCGGCGGCGTGGAGAACGCCGAGGACGCCTGGCAGCGGATCCTGGCCGGCGCCACCCTGGTCCAGGGCTACAGCGCCTTCGTCTACGAGGGCCCCTTCTGGGGGCGCGCCATCCACAAGGGTCTCGCCGCCCGCCTGCGGACGAGCCCGTACGCCACCCTCGCCGACGCGGTCGGCGCCGACGTGAGGAAGTCCGCATGACCCTGGAGCCCTTCGGCGCCCGGCTGCGCCGGTCCATGGACGACCGGGGCCCGCTGTGCGTCGGTATCGACCCGCACGCCTCCCTGCTCACCGACTGGGGCCTGAACGACGATCTCGCGGGCCTGGAGCGCTTCAGCCGCACCGTCGTCGAGGCGCTCGCCGATCGGGTCGCCGTCCTGAAGCCGCAGAGCGCTTTCTTCGAGCGGTTCGGCTCGCGCGGCGTCGCCGTCCTGGAGAAGTCCGTCGAGGAGGCGCGGACGGCCGGCGCGCTGGTCGTGATGGACGCCAAGCGCGGCGACATCGGCTCCACCATGGCGGCGTACGCGGAGACCTTCCTGCGCAAGGACGCCCCGCTGTTCTCGGACGCGCTCACGGTGTCGCCGTACCTCGGCTACGGCTCGCTGAAGCCCGCGGTGGAGCTGGCGCGGGAGAGCGGCGCCGGGCTCTTCGTCCTCGCCCTGACCTCCAACCCGGAGGGCGGCGAGGTGCAGCACGCGGTCCGTGCGGACGGCCGCAGCGTCGGGGCGACCATGCTGGCCCACCTCGCCGCCGAGAACGCGGGAGAGACGCCCCTGGGCTCCTTCGGGGCGGTCGTGGGTGCCACGCTCGGCGATCTCTCCTCCTACGACCTGGACATCAACGGTCCGCTCCTCGCGCCCGGCATCGGCGCCCAGGGGGCCACGCCGGCCGATCTGCCGGGCGTCTTCGGCGCGGCGGTGCGCCGGGTGGTGCCGAACGTCAGCCGGGGTGTGCTGCGGCACGGACCCGACGTCGCCGCGCTCCGGAGCTCCGCGGACCGTTTCGCGGAGGAGATCCGGACGGCCGTCGCGACCGTTTGAGTCCGTCGATGAGCGTCTCTCGGCCGCCTTGAGTCTGAATACATCCTCAAATCCGGGGCGTAATGTCGGGAATGTCAGGCTCGACGGAGGCTGACCAGGACTTTTCCGCTGTTCTCGCTGACTCCGGCGGACTTGCCCGCTAGTCTCCGTCGAGTGAGGGCACCTCCCACGCCCTCCAGGCAGTGGGGGAGATCGGGCGAGCCTGTAGCCCGTGTCTCCCCAGGTGTGGGGCGACTAGGTTCCTCACCGGTCCGTATCCGACAGTTCGACATCCGAGGTGACGTAGGCGTGGCTCTTCCGCCCCTTACCCCTGAACAGCGCGCAGCCGCGCTCGAAAAGGCCGCCGCGGCTCGCCGGGAGCGGGCCGAGGTCAAGAATCGACTCAAGCACTCCGGCGCCTCCCTTCACGAGGTCATCAAGCAGGGTCAGGAGAACGACGTCATCGGCAAGATGAAGGTCTCCGCTCTCCTCGAGTCCCTGCCGGGCGTGGGCAAGGTCCGCGCCAAGCAGATCATGGAGCGACTCGGGATCTCCGAGAGCCGCCGCGTGCGGGGTCTCGGTTCCAACCAGATCGCCTCCCTGGAGCGCGAGTTCGGCAGCACCGCCGGCTGACGTTCTCGGGCACTCCTGAGAACCTGGATAATCGCTGCATGAGTGAACGTTCGCGGCTGACCGTGCTCTCCGGCCCCTCCGGGGTCGGCAAGAGCACGGTCGTCGCCCATATGCGCAAGGAACACCCCGGGGTCTGGCTCTCGGTGTCGGCGACGACCCGCAAGCCCCGCCCCGGTGAGAAGCACGGGGTCCACTACTTCTTCGTCAGCGACGAGGAGATGGACAAGCTGATCGCCAACGGCGAGCTGCTCGAATGGGCCGAGTTCGCCGGCAACCGCTACGGCACGCCGCGTGCCGCCGTGATGGAGCGGCTGGAGGCGGGCGAGGGGGTCCTCCTGGAGATCGACCTCCAGGGAGCCCGGCAGGTCCGCGAGTCCATGCGGGACGCCCAGCTGGTGTTCCTGGCCCCGCCCTCCTGGGAGGAGCTGGTGCGCAGGCTCACCGGGCGCGGCACCGAACCGCCCGAGGTCATCGAGCGCCGACTGGCCGCGGCCAAGATCGAACTGGCGGCCGAGTCCGAGTTCGACATCACCCTGGTCAACACCTCCGTCGAGGACGTGGCGCGCGAGCTGCTAGCCTTGATGAACGTTGTGTGATCTTCACTGATCTCATCCCACCTTTCGGAAGGCAGAGCGTGTCCTCTTCCATCACCGCTCCCGAGGGCATCATCAACCCTCCGATCGACGAGCTCCTCGAGGCCACCGACTCGAAGTACAGCCTGGTGATCTACGCGGCCAAGCGCGCCCGTCAGATCAACGCTTACTACTCGCAGCTCGGCGAGGGTCTCCTCGAGTACGTCGGTCCCCTCGTGGACACGCACGTCCACGAGAAGCCCCTCTCCATCGCCCTGCGCGAGATCAACGCGGGCCTGCTGACGTCCGAGGCCGTCGAGGGCCCCGCGACCTGATCGCCCGACCGCTCATCCCAGGCCCGGCAGCGTGACTGTCGGGCCTGCGGTGTGCCGGGGCGCCGGAACCGCCTCCGGGCGGTGCGGCAGCATGGAGTCGTGCTCCTCCGAGCGCGTCGTACGTTCTCTAGTGCGGGGAGACCCTGGTGGACAAGCCGAAGGTCGTTCTGGGCGTCAGCGGCGGCATCGCCGCGTACAAGGCCTGTGAGCTGCTGCGCAGGCTGACGGAGTCGGGTCACGACGTGCGCGTCGTCCCGACCGCGTCCGCACTGCACTTCGTCGGCGCCGCCACCTGGTCCGCGCTCTCCGGCCACCCCGTCTCGACCGAGGTCTGGTCCGACGTCCACGAGGTCCCGCACGTCCGCATCGGACAGCACGCCGACCTGGTGGTCGTCGCGCCCGCCACCGCCGACATGCTCGCCAAGGCCGCCCACGGCCTCGCCGACGACCTCCTCACGAACACCCTGCTCACCGCCCGCTGTCCGGTCGTCTTCGCCCCCGCCATGCACACCGAGATGTGGGAGCACCCGGCCACCCAGGAGAACGTGGCCACGCTGCGCCGCCGCGGTGCCGTCGTGATCGAGCCGGCCGTCGGCCGCCTCACCGGCGTCGACACCGGCAAGGGCCGGCTGCCCGATCCGACCGAGATCTTCGAGGTCTGCCGCCGGGTGCTCGCCCGCGGCGTGAGCGCGCCCGACCTCGTCGGCCGGCACGTCGTCGTCAGCGCGGGCGGCACGCGCGAACCGCTCGACCCCGTCCGCTTCCTCGGCAACCGCTCCTCCGGCAAGCAGGGCTACGCCCTCGCCCGCACCGCGGCGGCCCGCGGGGCCAGGGTGACACTCGTCTCCGCGAACGCCGGCCTGCCGGACCCCGCCGGCGTGGACGTGGTCCGGGTGGGTACCGCCGTGCAGCTGCGCGAGGCCGTGCTCAAGGCCGCCTCCGACGCGGACGCCGTGGTGATGGCCGCCGCCGTGGCCGACTTCCGCCCGGCGGCGTACGCGACCGGGAAGATCAAGAAGAAGGACGGCCAGGAGCCCGAGCCGATCGTCCTGGTCCGCAATCCGGACGTGCTCGCGGAGATCTCCGCCGACCGCGCCCGCCCGGACCAGGTGATCGTCGGCTTCGCCGCGGAGACGGACGACGTCCTCGCCAACGGCCGCGGCAAGCTGGAGCGCAAGGGCTGCGACCTCCTCGTCGTCAACGAGGTGGGGGAGCGCAAGACCTTCGGCTCCGAGGAGAACGAGGCCGTGGTGCTCGGCGCGGACGGCAGCGAGACCCCGGTGCCGTACGGGCCCAAGGAGGCACTGGCCGAGATCGTGTGGGACCTGGTGGCCGGACGCCTCCGCCCGCCGGCCCGTTAGCTCCGTCCGGCGGCACACACCACGCCGATTCGGGCGTGGCGACCCTGGCGGAGAGCGACACGCATTGGGCAGAATGCCCGTGCCGCAGGTCACAGCACTCCCGAGAGGCGAGACGGGTGGGCCCGCGGACGAGCGCGACCGATAAACTGTTCACGGACGACGCCGGGCGCAGCCTCCGTCCCGTCCGCCAATGATCAGCCAGCAGCCGCTGCAACCCCAGGGAGCGTTGTGTCCCGTCGCCTGTTCACCTCGGAGTCCGTGACCGAGGGTCACCCCGACAAGATCGCTGACCAGATCAGCGACACCATTCTCGACGCGCTCCTGCGCGAGGACCCGACGTCCCGGGTCGCCGTGGAGACGCTCATCACGACCGGCCTGGTGCACGTGGCCGGAGAGGTCACGACCAAGGCGTACGCGCCGATCGCCCAGCTGGTCCGCGACAAGATCCTCGAGATCGGTTACGACTCCTCGAAGAAGGGCTTCGACGGCGCGTCCTGCGGCGTCTCCGTCTCCATCGGCTCGCAGTCGCCCGACATCGCGCAGGGCGTCGACACGGCGTACGAGAACCGCGTCGAGGGCGACGACGACGAGCTGGACCGTCAGGGCGCCGGCGACCAGGGCCTGATGTTCGGTTACGCGACCGACGAGACGCCGAACCTGATGCCGCTCCCGATCCACCTCGCGCACCGCCTCTCGCGGCGCCTGTCCGAGGTGCGCAAGAACGGGACCATCCCCTACCTGCGTCCCGACGGCAAGACCCAGGTCACCATCGAGTACGACGGCGACAAGGCGGTCCGCCTGGACACCGTCGTCGTCTCCTCGCAGCACGCCTCCGACATCGACCTGGACTCGCTGCTCGCGCCCGACATCCGCGAGTTCGTCGTGGAGCCCGAGCTGAAGGCCCTCCTGGACGACGGCATCAAGCTCGACACGGAGGGCTACCGCCTCCTGGTGAACCCGACCGGCCGCTTCGAGATCGGCGGCCCGATGGGCGACGCCGGCCTCACCGGCCGCAAGATCATCATCGACACGTACGGCGGCATGGCCCGCCACGGCGGCGGCGCCTTCTCCGGCAAGGACCCGTCCAAGGTCGACCGCTCCGCCGCGTACGCGATGCGCTGGGTCGCGAAGAACGTGGTCGCCGCGGGCCTCGCCACCCGCTGCGAGGTCCAGGTCGCCTACGCGATCGGCAAGGCCGAGCCCGTCGGTCTCTTCGTCGAGACCTTCGGCACCGCCAAGGTCGACGCCGAGCGCATCGAGACCGCCATCACCGAGGTCTTCGACCTGCGCCCTGCGGCCATCATCCGCGACCTCGACCTGCTGCGCCCGATCTACTCCCAGACCGCCGCGTACGGTCACTTCGGCCGAGAGCTGCCCGACTTCACGTGGGAGCGCACGGACCGGGTGGACGCGCTGCGCAAGGCGGCGGGGCTGTAGCCCTCCCGTCCACGGCCACGAGGCCCGGCCTCCCCACGGGGACGCCGGGCCTTTCCGTTGCGTCCGGGCGCGTTCGGGGGCCGTTCCGGCGGCCGGGGGCGCCGGTCCGCGACGTGGGTCGCTGTCGGTGGGGTCTGGTAGGAATGCAGGCGTGAGCAGCGAAAACGGGCGGGCGGGCGGGGCGGCGGACGGGGCGCCGCCCGAGCAGCTTGCGCTGGTCCGGGAGGCGGTGCGCAAGGCCAAGGTGCCGAAGGCGAAGCCGCGGACCTGGCGGGGCGCCGCCCTGGCGAAGGAGCTCCCCGTCGCCCGGGTCGTCGTCGACAAGGGCGTGCTCCACCTCGACCGGTACTTCGACTACGCCGTCCCCGAGGAGCTGGACGAGATCGCCCGGCCCGGGGTGCGGGTTCGGGTGCGGTTCGGTGCCGGCGGGCGCAATGTGCGGGACGGGCGGCGCGAAGGCGGCAGTCTGATCGACGGCTTCATCGTCGACCGCGTCGCCGAGTCCGACTACGCGGGACCGCTCGCCGCCCTGGCCCAGGTGGTGTCGCCCGAGCCGGTGCTCGGAGCCGACCTGCTCGGACTCGCCCGCGCCGTCGCCGACCGGTACGCGGGCAGCCTCGCGGACGTGCTCCAGCTGGCGGTCCCGCCCCGGCACGCGCGCGCGGAGGCGGCCGTCATGCCCGGCCCGCCCCCGCCGCCCGCCGCCCCCGACCCGGGGACCTGGACGCGGTACGTGCGAGGCGCGGAGTTCCTCGGCGCCCTCGCCTCCGGCGGGGCGCCGCGCGCCGTGTGGACCGCCCTGCCGGGCCCGCAGTGGGCCGAGGAGATCGCCCGCGCCGTCCAGGCCACCCTGGCCTCAGGACGCGGGGCCCTGGTCGTCGTACCGGCAGGCCGGCCCGCCGCGCGCGTGGACGCGGCCCTGACGGATCTGCTGGGGGAGGGCCGGCACGCGCTGCTGACCGCGGACGCGGGCCAGGAGCGCCGTTACCGGGAGTGGCTCGCCGTCCGGCGCGGAGCCGTGCGCGCCGTGGTGGGGACCCGCGCCGCGATGTTCGCACCCGTACGGGATCTGGGACTGGTGGTCGTCTGGGACGACGGGGACGCGGCGCACAGCGACGACAACGCCCCCTTCCCGCACGTCCGCGAGGTGCTGGAGCTGCGGGCCGCCCGCGACAAGTGCGCGTTCCTGCTGGGGAGCTGGGGCTGCACCGTGGAGGCGGCCCAGCTCGTCGAGAGCGGGTGGGCCCTGCCCCTGGTCGCCGAGCGGGAGCAGGTGAGGGCCTGCGCGCCCCTGGTGCGGACCGTCGGGGACGGGGATCTCGCCCGGGACGAGGCCGCGCGCGCCGCCCGGCTGCCGACCCTCGCCTGGCAGATCGTCAGGGAGGGGCTGCGGCAGGGGCCCGTCCTCGTCCAGGTGCCGCGGCGCGGATACGTGCCCCGGATGGCCTGCGCCCAGTGCCGGGCGCCCGCGCGGTGCCGGCACTGCGCCGGGCCGCTGGAGGCCCAGGACGCCGAGGCCCTGCGCTGCGGCTGGTGCGGCCGGGACGAGACCGCCTGGCACTGCCCCGAGTGCGGGGGGTTCCGGCTGCGGGCGCAGGTCGTGGGGGCGCGGCGGACCGCCGAGGAGCTGGGGCGGGCGTTCCCGGCCGTTCCGGTGCGGACCTCCGGGCGCGAGCAGGTGCTCGACACGGTGTCCGAGGCCCCCGCGCTCGTCGTGAGCACACCGGGCGCCGAGCCCGTCGCCGAGGGCGGGTACGCGGCCGCCCTGCTGCTCGACGGCTGGGCCATGCTCGGGCGGCCCGACCTGCGGGCGGGGGAGGAGGCCCTGCGGCGCTGGCTGGGCGCCGCGGCGTTCGTCCGCGCCCAGGGAGCAGGTGGGACCGTGGTCGTCGTCGCCGAGCCGACGCTGCGGCCCGTGCAGGCGCTCGTCCGCTGGGACCCCGTGGGGCACGCGGTGCGGGAGCTCGCCGAGCGGGCCGAGCTCGGATTTCCCCCGGTGTCCCGGATGGCCGCCGTGTCCGGTACGGCCGACGGGCTCGCGGGTTTCCTCGCCGCGGCCGAGCTCCCGGGCGACGCCGAGGTGCTGGGGCCGGTGCCGGTCCCCTTCACGGAGCCGGGGCGTCCGCGGCGGGTCGGGGGTCCGCCCCCGGGTGAGCACTGGGAGCGGGTGCTGATCCGCGTACCGCCGGGCAGCGGCGCCGCGCTGGCGGCCGCGCTGAAGACCGCGCAGGCGGCGCGGATGGCCCGTGGCGGGCAGGAGCCGGTCCGCATCCGGATCGATCCGCTGGACATCGGCTGATCGCTGACCGCTGACCGCTGACCGCTGACCGCTGACGGCGATCGGTGGCGCCGGGTGGTCCGCCGGTACGTGTGGCCGGGGGACGCGGGTGGCGCGTGCGGGGGCCGGCGGGTCCGGCGACGTACCGGCGCCCGAGCGGTCAGGTCGGCCCGTACGCCCGAGCGGTCAGGTCGGCCCTCACGACGAGTAGGGGCGCGCGGCGGGCCGGACGGGCGCGCGGACGGCATCGGGAGTCATCCGTCGGGGGTACGCCAGGAGTCGGCGGCCGGAGATCGGAGGCCGGTCGGTCTCGCACGCGACGCGCTGGACGGGTCCGTGGGGGGCGCCCCTGGCCGGAGACGGGGACGCCTCCCGGTGGTGGGCCGGGAGGCGGTGGAGGGCGGGCGTCAGCCGTTGCGCGGGCTCGGGAAGGCCGTCGGCCTGACCTCTTCGCGGAGGGTCGGGCTTCCCGCGGTCGGCTGGGTCGGCATGGAACGGGCGGCCGGGACGGTGGGCACCGAGGGGATACCGGTGTTGACGGCGACGGTGCGGGTGCTCGACGGCTCGGTGGCGCGCTCGGCCTCGGCGGCGGCCTGGGCGGCGGCGCGGCGGGCGCCGTAACGGCGGTGCACCGCCTGCTTGGTGACGCCGAGCGCGGAGCCCACCGCGTCCCACGAGAAGCCCAGCGAGCGGTCGAAGTCCACGGCGGCCGTCACCAGGGTCTCGACGCTGTCCCGCAGCTCCTGGGCGAGGCGGACGGTCGGCGCGGGGGCACGCCCGTAGACGACGAAGCCCGTCGAGGGGCCGGAGCGGCGCGGGCGGTAGACGTTGCCCAGCTGGGCGGTGAGCGTGCGCAGCGCGTCCACCTGCCGGCGGACCCGCTCGATGTCCCGCACCAGCAAGTGCAGGCTGGCCCGAGCCTGGGCGTCGTGGGTTGCGTGGTCGGCCATGAACAAGCCTCTCGAACCGGCGTTGCGGAAAAGGACCGGGCCGCGATCGCGGCCCGTTGAGTCAACTCTCTCTTGACAACGCGTTACGGGGTCAGTGGTCACGCTGCGGGGGCGTAAGGGCATATGCACGGGGCGCGCATCTCGACGCACGCCCCCGAGGACCCCGGCGGGGCAGAGGTGCCTCCCGCGGGGTGCGTCCCCGGCGGGGCCGGCCACCCGGCCGGGCGACGCCGCCGCCTCGTGGGGCTGACCGTCCCCGGCGGGCGCGGGGCTCATAGACTGGTGCGCCGCCCCGCACGGCACCGCTCCGCCGGCCCGCGCGGGCCTGACCGCACTTCCGCCCGAGAGGCCAGCCGCCACCCATGAAGCTCGTCTTCGCAGGTACCCCCGAGGTCGCCGTTCCCGCCCTGGACGCTCTGCTCGCCTCCGGCCGGCACGAGGTCGCCGCCGTCGTGACGCGGCCCGACGCACCGGCCGGGCGGGGCCGCAGGCTCGTCGCGAGTCCCGTCGCCGAGCGCGCGGCGGAGGCCGGCATCGAGATCCTCAAGCCCGTGAAGCCGCGGGACGAGGAGTTCCTGGCGCGGCTCAGGGAGATCGCGCCGGACTGCTGCCCCGTCGTGGCGTACGGCGCGCTGCTGCCGAGGGTCGCCCTGGACATCCCGGCGCACGGCTGGGTCAACCTCCACTTCTCGCTGCTGCCGGCCTGGCGGGGCGCGGCCCCCGTGCAGCACGCGATCATGGCGGGCGACGAGATCACCGGCGCGTCCACCTTCCTGATCGAGGAGGGCCTGGACTCCGGCCCCGTCTACGGCACGGTCACCGAGGAGATCCGTCCCACCGACACCAGCGGGGACCTGCTCACGCGGCTCGCCTTCGCCGGCTCCGGACTGCTCGCCGCCACCATGGACGGGATCGAGGACGGCACCGTCAAGGCCGTTCCGCAGCCCGCCGAGGGCATCTCCCTGGCCCCGAAGATCACCGTCGAGGACGCCCACGTCGACTGGTCCGCACCGGCCCTGCGCATCGACCGCGTCGTCCGGGGCTGCACGCCGGCGCCGGGCGCGTGGACCGTCTTCCGCGGCGAGCGCTTGAAGCTGATCCACGTGGCCGCCGTGCCCGAGCGCACCGAACTCGCCCCCGGGGAGCTGGCGGTGGGCAAGAACAGCGTGCACGTCGGCACCGGCTCGTACGCCGTCGAGCTGCTGTGGGTCCAGGCGCAGGGCAAGAAGCCGATGCGCGCCGCGGACTGGGCACGCGGGGTGCGTATCCCCTCCGGGGAGCGGCTCGGCTCCTGACGAGGCGGACGGGGGTGACCGGGGTCCGGGTGTCCGGGCGCGGCGTACGCTGAGAGGCGCACCTTTTCCCGGATCCGGAGCACCTTTCCTGTGAGCGAGCAGTCCCGTCGGCCGAGCAGGCCGGGCAAGCCCTACCGTCGTCCCCAGAAGGACCCCGTCCGCATCCTCGCCTTCGAGGCGCTGCGGGCCGTGGACGAGCGGGACGCGTACGCGAACCTCGTCCTGCCGCCGCTGCTGCGCAAGGCCCGGGAGAAGGGCGGCTTCGACGGGCGGGACGCGGCGCTGGCCACCGAGCTGGTGTACGGGACGCTGCGCAGGCAGGGCACGTACGACGCGGTCATCGCGGCCTGCGTCGACCGGCCGCTGCGCGAGGTCGACCCGCCGGTCCTGGACGTGCTCAGCCTCGGCGCCCACCAGCTCCTCGGCACCCGCATCCCGACGCACGCCGCCGTCTCCGCCTCGGTGGAGCTGGCCCGGGTCGTACTCGGCGACGGGCGCGCCAAGTTCGTCAACGCCGTCCTGCGGAAGATCGCGCAGCAGGACCTCGACGCCTGGCTGGAGCAGGTCGCGCCGCCGTACGACGAGGACGCCGAGGACCATCTCGCCGTCGTGCACTCGCACCCGCGCTGGATCGTCTCCGCGCTGTGGGACTCCCTCGGGGGTGGCCGCGCCGGGATCGAGGACCTGCTGGAGGCCGACAACGAACGGCCCGAGGTGACCCTCGTCGCCCGGCCCGGACGGTCGAGCGCCGGCGAACTCCTCGACGTGCTCGGCGAGGAGAACGCGCTGCCGGGCCGCTGGTCCCCGTATGCCGTGCGGCTCACCGAGGGCGGCGAGCCGGGCGCCATCGACGCCGTGCGCGAGGGGCGCGCCGGGGTCCAGGACGAGGGCAGCCAGCTGGTGGCCCTCGCGCTGGCGAACGCGCCGCTCGACGGACCGGACGAGAAGTGGCTCGACGGCTGCGCCGGCCCCGGCGGCAAGGCGGCCATGCTCGCGGGGCTCGCGGCCGAGCGCGGGGCCGTGCTGCTCGCCGCCGAGAAGCAGCCGCACCGCGCCGGACTCGTCGCCAAGGCGCTCGCCGGGAACCCCGGCCCGTACCAGGTCGTCACCGCCGACGGCACCCGCCCGCCGTGGCGTCCCGGCACCTTCGACCGGGTCCTGATGGACGTGCCCTGCACGGGCCTCGGTGCCCTGCGCCGCCGTCCGGAGGCCCGCTGGCGGCGCCGGCCCGAGGACCTGGAGGGCTTCGCGCCGCTCCAGCGCGGGCTGCTGCGCACGGCGCTCGACTCCGTGCGGGTCGGCGGCGTCGTCGGGTACGCGACCTGCTCACCGCACCTCGCCGAGACCCGCGCGGTCGTCGACGACGTGCTCAAGCACTACGACGGTGCGGCCGAGCTGCTCGACGCCCGTCCGCTCCTGCCGGGGGTCCCGGCAGTCGGCGACGGCCCCGACGTGCAGCTGTGGCCGCATCTGCACGGCACGGACGCCATGTACCTGGCGCTCATCCGCCGGACGGCGTGAGCGGAGGGGCCCCGTGGGTGTCGTCGGGCCCCGACGACAACGCCGCAGACGGGCGTGCCAGACCCCGCGTCTCCGGCATGATCCGCCGGACAGGCCCTAGCCGCCCGGCCGTGAAGCCGGTTCCGTGGGGGCCGGGTTCCGGTGCTCCGCCGCGTCCTCGCGGGACAGCCGGTGCGGCCACCACACCTTCGGTCCGACGTCCAGGAACAGGGACGTCACGAGGACCGAGCGGACGATGAAGGTGTCCAGCAGGACGCCCAGCGCGACCGCGAAACCGATCTCGGCGAAGGCGACCATGGGCAGCGTGCCCAGGGCGGCGAAGGTGCCCGCGAGGACCAGGCCCGCCGAGGTGATCACCGCGCCGGTCGCGGCGAGACCGGTGAGGACGCCCGGGCGGGTGCCCTGGTGGGCCGCCTCCTCGCGGATGCGGGTGGTCAGGAAGATGTTGTAGTCGATGCCCAGAGCCACCAGGAAGACGAAGACGAAGAGCGGGAAGTCCGTCGCCTCGCCCGCGTAGTCGAAGAGGTGGCGGAAGGCGAGCGCGCTGGCGCCCAGCGCCGCCGTGAAGGACAGGACGACCGTCCCGATCAGCAGCAGGGGTGCCACCACCGCGCGCAGCAGCAGCATCAGGATCAGCAGGACGACCGCCAGGACCGCCGGGATGATCACCAGGTTGTCGTGCGTCGTCGCCGCGTCCATGTCGAGCAGGGCCGCGGTGCCGCCGCCCACCCGGGCGTCGGCGTCGGGCACGGCGTGCACGTTGTCCCGTACGCGCTCCACCGTCTGCTTGGCGGCCTCGCTGTCGGACGGCGCGGTCATCGTCGCCTCGAAGAGGACCCTGCCGTCGTGCGAGGGTCTCGTGCCCGGGGGCACGGTGATGCTGTCGGGCACCACACCCCTGGTCTGCGCGACCGCGCTGCGGACCTCGGCGTTGCTCGTCTCGTCGGCCACGATCACGAGGGGGTCGCCGCTGCCCGCCGGGAAGTACCGCGCGGACACCTCCTGCCCGGCGATCGAGTCCGGCTTGCCGGTGAACGCGTCGGCGTTGCCGATGCCCTCGGCGCGGATCTGCAGCAGGCCGAGGGAGAGCACCGCGAGGGCGAGGGCCGTGCCGATCCAGATGACGCGCGGACGGCGGGAGATGCGGCCGCCCATCCGGGCCCAGAGGCCGCGTGCGGTCGGGTCGGGCGAGCCGAGGTGGGGGACGGAGGGCCAGAAGATCCAGCGGCCGAAGACCAGCAGCAGGGCCGGGAAGAGGGTGATCATGGCGAGGAGGGCGACCGCGACGCCGATCGCGGCCACCGGGCCCAGACCGCGCGTGGAGTTCATCTCGGCGGCCAGCAGCACCAGCATGCTGAGCACGACGGTGGCACCCGAGGCGAGGACCGCCGGTCCCGCCCGGTTCAGGGCGAGGGCCATCGCCTCGTGGCGGTCCTCGTGCCGGCGCAGCTCCTCGCGGTAGCGGGCGACGAGCAGCAGCGCGTAGTCCGTGCCGGCGCCGAAGACGAGGACCGTGAGGATGCCCGCGCTCTGCCCGTTGACCGTCAGGCCCGCGTGTTCCGCCAGCAGGTAGATCAGCGCCTGGGAGGTGAACAGCGCGACGACCACCGCGATCAGCGGGACGACGATCAGCGTCAGGCTGCGGTAGGTGAGGAGCAGCATCACGATGACGACGGCCATCGCGGCGAACAGCAACGTCGAGTCGATGCCCTCGAACGCCTCGGAGAAGTCGGCGGAGGTACCGCCGGGCCCGGTGATGTGCACGGCCAGCCCGTCGCCGCCCTCGCCCACCCGGTCACGGATCGAGTCGACCGCGGGCGCGATCTCCTTCCAGCCCTTCTCGTCCATCGTGATCGGCACGAAGATCTCGGCCGCCCGGGGTGCCGTCCGGTCGTCGTAGACGGGTCCGCGCGTCTCGGGGCCGCGCACCCCGTGGGCGGTCAGCGCCTTGATCTCGCGGACGTCCTCGCTGATCTGCCGCCGGTCCTCGCCGGTCAGGCCGCTGTCGCGCGCGTAGACGACGACCGCGGGGATCTGCTCGGGCCTGAAGCCCTCCGAGAGGTGCAGGACCTGGGTGGACTCGGCGGTGCCCGGCAGCCAGGAGGCGGCGTCGTTGTCCTGGGCGTCGGTGAGCTTCGTCGCGAGCGGCGCCGCCATCACGAGCAGCACCAGCCACAGGCCGACGACGACCCACTTGCTGCGCCGCCCGCACACGAACCCGATGAGTCCCTGGCGCACCCGGCGCTCCTTCCCGTCCGTCATGGCCACCCCCGTAGCCGCTTCTGGAGCCGGTGAGCCGACCAGCATGGCATGTCCGGCCATTCCGCGACATCCGCCGAACGGCCCAGAAACTCCGCGCTGCGGCCCAGGTCCGGACCGGGGGGAGCAACCGGGGCCGGGCATGGCAGTCTTGGGTCATGGCCGTGCAGATCAACCCCAGCATCCTGTCCGCCGACTTCGCGCGCCTCGCCCAGGAGGCAAAGGCGGTGGAGGGAGCCGACTGGCTCCACGTCGACGTCATGGACAACCATTTCGTACCGAACCTCACGCTCGGGGTACCGGTCGTAGAGTCCCTGGCCCGGGCGACGGACACTCCGCTGGACTGCCATCTGATGATCGAGGACGCCGATCGGTGGGCGCCCCAGTACGTGGAAGCGGGGGCCGGTTCGGTCACCTTCCACGCCGAGGCGGCCGCCGCGCCGGTGCGGCTCGCCCGCGAGATCCGGGCCAAGGGCGCCCGGGCCTCCATGGCGCTGAAGCCCGCGACCCCGATCGAGCCGTACGAGGATCTGCTCCCCGAGCTCGACATGCTGCTGATCATGACCGTCGAACCGGGCTTCGGCGGCCAGTCGTTCCTCGACATCATGCTCCCGAAGATCCGCCGCACCCGCGAGTTGATCAGCAAGCACGGCCTCGAACTGTGGCTCCAGGTCGACGGGGGCGTCTCGGCCTCCACCATCGAGCGCTGCGCCGAGGCCGGCGCCGACGTCTTCGTCGCCGGATCGGCGGTCTACGGTGCCTCCGACCCGGCCGAGGCGGTACGTGCACTGCGCACGCAGGCGGAGGCGGTGACCGCCCATGCCTCCTGGGCGTGCGACCACTGAACCAAGGGAACGTGAACGCCGCCCATCGGGGCGGATCAAGTACGCCGGATCTGCAAGGATGAACGGCGAATCCAGAGTGTGAACAGCAGTGAGGAGATCGCCGTGTCGGGTATGTCGGCGGGCCGGTCAGCCATGCGGATGGGGCCCGCTGAGCTGGTCCAGGCGGCGGCCATGGCCCGCCGCTTCTACCTTGAGGGCAAGTCCAAGATCCAGATCGCCGAGGAGTTCGGTGTCAGCCGCTTCAAGGTGGCCCGGGTCCTGGAGACCGCTCTCGAACGGGATCTCGTGAGGATCGAGATCCGTGTACCTGCCGAGCTGGACGCGGAGCGCTCGGACGCGCTGCGCGCCCGCTACGGCCTCAGGCACGCCGTCGTGGTCGAGTCCCCGGCCGACGCCGAGGAGTCGCCCGACCCCGAGAACCTCGGGGAGGTCGCCGCGGACCTGCTCGCCGAGCTGGTCAACGAGGGGGACGTGCTCGGCCTCGCGTGGGGCCGCTCCACCATCCACATGGCCGCCGAGCTGTCCAGGCTGCCCCCGTGCACGGTGGTGCAGCTGACGGGTGTCTACGACGCCGGGACCGCCGAGCGCGGTTCGGTGGAGGCGGTACGGCGGGCCGCCCAGGTGTCGGGCGGGGACGCCCATCCCATCTACGCGCCGATGCTGCTGCCGGACGCGGCCACCGCGGCGGCGCTGCGCAACCAGACCGGGCTCGCCCGCGCCTTCGAGTACTTCGACAAGGTCACGGTCGCCTGCGTCTCCATCGGGTCCTGGGAGCCGGGCATCTCGACGGTGCACGACATGCTCAGCGACGAGGAGCGCGGGCACTACGCCTCGCTCGGGGTCGCCGCCGAGATGTCGGCGCACCTCTTCGACTCCGAGGGGCGCCGGGTCGGACGTGACCTCGGCGAGCGGTGCATCACCGTCAAGGCGGACCAGTTGCGCCGTATCCCCGAGGTCGTCGCGATCGCGGGCGGCCAGCGCAAGGCCGCCGCGATCGACGCGGTGCTGCGCTCCGGTCTCGTCACCAGCCTGGTGACGGACACGTCGGCGGCGGACTATCTGATGACGGCGGGCCCGGCCCCGCGTCCCGCCCTCGACCGGGCTGACCCGGACGGCCCCTGACCGACGCGTCGGTGAGCCGCCGGCCGAATCGGACCCGCAGACCCTCGGGGCTGCGGGTCCTTCCGCGTCCGGGGCCCTGAAGGGCCGCGAACCGGGCAGTGCCCGACCAGGGTCGTAGGGGGTCTCACGTCGGACCGGCGGGCCCTCGCGGACCGACCGCCGGTGCGACGGCGTGCGGGGCGGCGCGGCAGGCGGGGGTGGCTGTGGGAGCATCGGCGGCATGTCGCCCCGGTCCGTTCCCCGCCTCTTCGCCGGCCTTCTCGTCTGCCTGGCGGTCCTGCTGGCGGGCTGCTCCCCGGCGGACACGGGCACTCCGCCGGACGCGGCGCCCTCCCCGGCCGTCTCCACTCCCGCCTGGGCGGGGGACCTGCCCGCCGTGCCCGAGTCCCGGCTGCGTGACCCCGCTCGACCTCACCGGCGTCACCGGCCGGGACGCCTTCATGGAGCGCTGCGTGCGCGCGCTCGGCCTGCCCGACTGGTTCGGCCGCAACTGGGACGCCCTCGCGGACTGCCTCGGCGACCCCGACTGGGGGCCCGCGAGTCCGGGCCGGCTGCTCGTGGTCGGCGGCTGGCGGGAGTACGCGGGCGCACGGCCGGGGGAGTGGGCGATCGCGCAGGAGGTCCTGGCGTCCGCCGCGGGGCCGTATCCGGGGGGCGCCGCGCTCTCGGTCGTCCTGGACCTTGGAGGATCCGACCAACCACCCGCTGACCAGCCTGGATGATCTGTCCGGGCCGTGCACACGCGGTGTCATGGGACAATGAAGTACGTGCTCTTCCCCCTGGCTGACCTGTCCGGGGGCCACCTCTGATCGACTGGGATGTGCAGCACGTGCGTTTCCTCAACGACATCCAGCCCCCGTACGACCTGACGTACGACGACGTCTTCATGGTGCCGAGCCGCTCCGCGGTCGGATCCCGCCAGGGCGTGGACCTCGCCTCGCCGGACGGCACGGGCACCACCATCCCGCTCGTCGTCGCCAACATGACCGCGATCGCCGGGCGCCGGATGGCCGAGACCGTCGCCCGTCGCGGTGGCCTCGTCGTCATTCCGCAGGACATCCCGATCGAGGTCGTCACCGAGGTCGTCTCCTGGGTCAAGGGACGCCACCTGGTGCTGGACACCCCGATCATCCTGGCCCCCCACCAGACCGTCGCCGACGCGCTGGCCCTGCTGCCGAAGCGGGCGCACAACGCGGGCGTCGTCGTGGACGGCGACGGCCGCCCGGTCGGCGTGGTCACCGACACCGACCTCTCCGGCGTCGACCGCTTCACGCAGCTCTCCGAGGTCATGTCCAGGGACCTGCTGCTGCTCGACGCGGACATCGAGCCGCGCGAGGCCTTCAACCGCCTCGACGGCGCCAACCGCCGGTACGCCCCGGCCGTCGACAAGGACGGCAGGCTCGCGGGCATCCTCACCCGCAAGGGCGCCCTGCGCGCGACGCTCTACACCCCGGCGACCGACGCGCAGGGCAGGCTCCGTATCGCCGCCGCCGTGGGCATCAACGGCGACGTGGCCGGCAAGGCGAAGCAGCTCCTCGACGCGGGCGTCGACACCCTCGTCATCGACACCGCGCACGGGCACCAGGAGTCGATGATCGCCGCCATCAGGACGGTGCGCGCCCTGGACCCGCAGGTCCCGATCGCAGCGGGCAACATCGTCGCCGCCGAGGGTGTCAGGGACCTCGTCGAGGCGGGCGCGGACATCATCAAGGTCGGTGTGGGCCCCGGCGCCATGTGCACGACCCGCATGATGACCGGCGTCGGCCGCCCGCAGTTCTCCGCGGTCATGGAGTGCGCCGCCGAGGCGAAGAAGTACGGCAAGCACGTCTGGGCCGACGGCGGTGTCCGTCACCCGCGCGACGTCGCCATGGCGCTGGCCGCCGGTGCGTCCAACGTCATGATCGGTTCCTGGTTCGCGGGCACCTACGAGTCGCCGGGCGACCTCCAGCAGGACGCCAACGGGCGCCTCTACAAGGAGTCGTTCGGCATGGCGTCGGCCCGCGCCGTCAAGAACCGGACGAGCGAGGAGTCGGCCTACGACCGCGCCCGCAAGGGGCTGTTCGAGGAGGGCATCTCCACCTCGCGCATGTTCCTCGACCCGGCCAGGCCCGGGGTCGAGGACCTGATCGACTCGATCATCGCGGGCGTCCGCTCGTCCTGCACCTACGCGGGCGCCAACTCCCTGGAGGAGTTCGCCGAGAAGGCCATCGTCGGCATCCAGAGCGCCGCCGGCTACGCCGAGGGCAAGCCGCTGCACGCCAGCTGGAACTGACACACCGTCACCCCGGACGGCCCCCGTGGAGCGACCACGGGGGCCGTCGGCGTACCCCCCGACGGGCCGGCGCGGGGGAGGGGGGCACCCCGCCCGGAGGCCTTCCGGGAACGCCGCGCAACGGTCGAAAGCCCCCGCGCAACGAACGTGCGCTGCACCGCGAGGAACACAACGATCTTGCGGAGACGCGCAAGGTTGCTGCATTACGCCCGTGAAGCCCCGGCTCATAGGGTCGAGCGCTGTACATGGTGTGGCGGGGACCCCGCTCGGTGGGTCCCCGTCGTCCGGGGATGCCGCCGGTCCCAGCCCGCCCGACCGGCAGCGATGAAGGAGCCAGCGTGCTCGACCAAGGCGCACCCCCGCAGTCCCGGACCCCCTCCGGCCCACCGTCCCCCGGACTCGGCGCCCGCCTCATGCGGCGCAAGCCGGTGGAACGCCTGGTCGCCGAGGGCGGCCAGGGAGAGGGCGGCACCCTGCGCCGCTCCCTCGGCCTCTGGCAGCTGACCATGATCAGCATCGGTGCCACCCTCGGCACCGGCATCTTCGTCGTCCTCGGCGAGGCCGTCCCCAAGGCCGGTCCCGCGGTCACGCTGTCCTTCGTGATCGCCGGACTCACGGCCCTGTTCTCGGCGCTCTCCTACGCCGAGCTGGCGGGCACCATCCCGGTCTCCGGGTCCTCGTACTCGTATGCGTACGCAACGATGGGCGAGCTGATCGCCTGGATCTGCGGCTGGTGTCTCGTCCTGGAGTACGGCGTCTCGGTCGCGGCCGTCGCCGTCGGCTGGGGCGAGTACCTGAACGAACTGCTCGACGGCACGATCGGCGTCACCATCCCGGACGCCCTCTCCGCGCCGCCCGGCGACGGCGGCGTCTTCAACCTGCCCGCGCTCATCGTCGTCCTGCTGGCGATGGCCTTCCTGCTGGGCGGTGCCAAGGAGTCGGCCCGCGCCAACACGATCATGGTGGTCGTGAAGATCGCCGCGCTGCTGATGTTCTGCGCGATCGGCGTCCAGGGCTTCCGGTCCGGCAACTACGAGCACTTCATGCCGCTCGGCATGGCGGGCGTCAGCGCCGCCGGAGCCACGCTCTTCTTCTCCTACATCGGCTTCGACGCCGCCTCCACCGCGGGCGAGGAGGCGAAGAACGCCCAGCGCGACCTGCCGCGCGCGATCATGCTCTCGCTCGTCATCGTGACGGCGCTGTACGTCGTCGTCGCGGCCGTCGCGGTCGGCGCCATGCCCTGGCAGGGGTTCGGCGACTCGGAGGCCGCGCTGTCCGGGATCATGAAGGACGTCACCGGGCAGACCGTCTGGGGCACCCTGCTCGCGGCCGGCGCCGTCATCGCCATCGCCAGCGTGGTCCTCACCGTCCTCTACGGCCAGACCCGCATCCTCTTCGCCATGTCGCGCGACGGGCTCGTGCCCAAGGTCTTCTCCCGCGTCCACCCGAGGACCGGCGCGCCCCGCGCCAACACGGTGATCGTCTCGCTGTTCTGCGGTGTCCTCGCCGCCGCGATCCCGCTCGGTCAGCTCGCCGACGCCACCAGCATCGGCACGCTCTTCGCCTTCGCGCTGGTCAACATCGCGGTCGTGGTGCTGCGCCGCACCCGCCCGGAGATGGACCGCACGTTCCGGGTGCCGCTGTCGCCGCTGCTGCCCGTGCTCGGCTTCGCGTTCTGCGTCTGGATGATGTGCAGCCTCTCGGCCGTCACCTGGGTGGTCTTCGGGGTCTGGATGGCCGTCGGGCTCGTGTTCTACTTCAGTTACGGCCACCGGCGCTCGAAGCTGGCCTCCCCCGGCTCCCCGGCCATCGCTGACACCGCAGCCATCCCAGAGAAGTGAACCACCCGCCTTGCTGAACGATCTCGACGAACGCATCGTGCACGCCCTCGCCGAGGACGCCCGCCGCTCCTACGCCGACATCGGGCAACTGGTCGGCCTGTCCGCCCCCGCCGTGAAGCGGCGCGTGGACCGGCTGCGGGCCACCGGGGCGATCACCGGGTTCACCGTCCGGGTCGACCCGGCGGCGCTCGGCTGGGAGACCGAGGGGTTCGTCGAGATCTACTGCCGGCGCAACACCTCGCCGGAGACCATCCAGCGGGGCCTGGAGCGCTACCAAGAGGTCGTGGCCGCCTCCACCGTCACCGGGGAGGCGGACGCGGTCGTCCAGGTCTTCGCCTCGGACATGCGGCACTTCGAGCGGGTCCTTGAGCGGATCGCGGGCGAGTCCTTCGTGGAGCGGACCAAGTCCGTGCTCGTCCTGTCACCGCTGCTGAGGCGCTTCTCGTCGGGCTCGCCGACCTAGGACGGGGGCCGACGGGTCACGGGGGCGGGACTGAGCCGGGTGCCACCTGGGCCGCGTCCGGTCGGTCGCCGGGACGCTAGTGCGCCGGTCGCGTACGGGCCGGTACCGGAGTGCGGTCCGGCCCGTCGCAGGCCCCCCGGGGACCCTCCGCGGACACGCCCGCAGCGAAGACGACGGCCCGCGCCCCGAGGCGCGCAACGAATCGCCGTCGGACCCCGCCCGTACGCAACGAATCGTTCACCGGCGCGCAACGGCTGCTCCTTGTCCCGCCGAGCCCGGCGACCGTACCGTCTATCGGGGCGACCTCGCTGGTCGCCCGCCCCCCGAACCCCCTCCGTCCCGGTGAGGAACACGCATGCGCACAGCCCTGCTCCAGAGCTCCGGCCGCCCCGGCTCCGTCGACGAGAACATCAAGGTTCTCGACGACGCCGCGGGCCGTGCCGCCGCCGCGGGCGCCGGGCTGCTCGTCGCACCGGAGATGTTCCTGACCGGCTACGCGATCGGCGACGACATCGCCCGCCTCGCCGAGCCCGCCGACGGCGCCTCCGCCGACGCGATCACCGCGATCGCCGCCCGGCACGGCGTCGCCGTCGCCTACGGCTATCCCGAGCGCGACGGCGAGCGGGTCTACAACTCCGTCCAGCTGGTCACCGCCGACGGCCCCCTGGCGAACTACCGCAAGACCCACCTCTTCGGCTGCTTCGAGCGCGACCACTTCACCCCGGGCGACCAGCCCCCGGTCCAGGCCGACCTCGGCGGACTGCGCGTCGGCCTCATGATCTGCTACGACGTCGAGTTCCCGGAGAACGTCCGGGCGCACGCCCTGGCCGGCACCGACCTCCTCCTGGTGCCGACCGCGCAGATGCACCCCTTCCAGTTCGTCGCCGAGTCCGTCGTCCCCGTGCGGGCCTTCGAGAACCAGATGTACGTCGCCTACGTCAACCGCGCGGGCCGGGAAGGGGAGTTCGAGTTCGTCGGGCTGTCCGTGCTGGCCGGGCCCGACGGAGTCGCCCGTACCCGGGCGGGCCGCGGCGAGGAACTGGTCGTCGCCGACGCCGACCCCGTCCTCCTCGCGGCCTCACGCGAGGCGAACCCGTACCTGAAGGACCGCCGCCCCGGCCTCTACGGGTCGCTCGTCTGAGTCCTGCCGCCGCCCTCTCCCCGCACCCAGCTTTCCCGCAAGGAGTCCGTACCCCATGACGTCCACGGTGCCCACCGCCGTCCCCCACGCCGACGCGCAGCAGCCGCCGATCACCATGTTCGGCCCGGACTTCCCGTACGCGTACGACGACTTCCTCGCGCACCCCGCGGGCCTCGGCCAGATACCCGCCACCGAGCACGGCACCGAGGTCGCGGTCATCGGCGGCGGCCTCTCCGGCATCGTGGCCGCGTACGAGCTGATGAAGATGGGCCTCAAGCCCGTCGTGTACGAGGCCGACCAGATCGGCGGCCGGCTGCGCACCGTCGGCTTCGAGGGCTGCGACCCCTCCCTCACGGCCGAGATGGGCGCCATGCGCTTCCCGCCGTCCTCCACCGCCCTCCAGCACTACATCGACCTGGTGGGCCTGGAGACCCGGCCGTTCCCGAACCCGCTGGCCGAGTCCACGCCGTCGACCGTGGTCGACCTCAAGGGCGAGTCGCACTACGCCGAGACGGTCGAGGACCTGCCCGAGGTGTACCGCCAGGTCGCCGCCGCGTGGAACGCCTGCCTGGAGGACGGCGCCGACTTCTCCGACATGAACCAGGCCATGCGCGAGCGCGACGTCCCGCGCATCCGCGAGATCTGGTCCAAGCTCGTCGAGAAGCTCGACAACCAGACCTTCTACGGCTTCCTCTGCGACTCCGACGCCTTCAAGTCCTTCCGGCACCGCGAGATATTCGGCCAGGTCGGCTTCGGCACCGGCGGCTGGGACACCGACTTCCCGAACTCCATCCTGGAGATCCTGCGCGTCGTCTACACCGAGGCCGACGACCACCACCGCGGCATCGTCGGGGGCTCCCAGCAGCTTCCGCTGCGCCTGTGGGAGCGCGAGCCGGAGAAGATCGTGCACTGGGCGTACGGCACCTCGCTGGCGACGCTGCACGGCGGTGACCCGCGCCCGGCCGTGACCCGGCTCGGCCGCACCGCTGGCAACCGGATCACCGTCACGGACGCCAAGGGCGACATCCGCACGTACCGGGCGGCGATCTTCACCGCCCAGTCCTGGATGCTGCTCTCGAAGATCGCCTGCGACGACTCGCTCTTCCCGATCGACCACTGGACGGCGATCGAGCGCACGCACTACATGGAGTCGAGCAAGCTCTTCGTGCCGGTCGACCGGCCGTTCTGGCTGGACAAGGCCGTCGACGACAACGGAGATCCGACTGGCCGCGACGTCATGTCGATGACGCTCACCGACCGGATGACGCGCGGCACGTACCTCCTGGACGACGGCCCCGACAAGCCGGCGGTCATCTGCCTGTCGTACACCTGGTGCGACGACAGCCTGAAGTGGCTGCCGCTGTCCGCGAACGAGCGGATGGAGGTCATGCTCAAGTCGCTCGGCGAGATCTACCCGAAGGTCGACATCCGGAAGCACATCATCGGCAACCCGGTGACCGTGTCCTGGGAGAACGAGCCTTACTTCATGGGCGCGTTCAAGGCCAACCTGCCGGGCCACTACCGCTACCAGCGACGCCTGTTCACCCACTTCATGCAGGACCGGCTGCCCGAGGACAAGCGCGGGATCTTCCTCGCGGGCGACGACATCTCCTGGACGGCCGGCTGGGCCGAGGGCGCCGTGCAGACCGCGCTGAACGCGGTCTGGGGCGTGATGCGCCAGCTGGGCGGCGCCACCGACCCGACCAACCCGGGCCCCGGCGACGTCTACGACGAGATCGCGCCCGTGGAACTGCCCGAGGACTGACCGCACAGGGGCGGGGAGCCGGCCGGTTCCCCGCCCCCGGTACGGGGCCCGGCCGGGCGGGCTTCAGTCCGGCAGTGGCGTGAGCAGCATGCGGCCCGTCAGGCCCACCGCCGCGTCGAGCCGCCGGCCGAACTCCTCGGCCAGGTCCGGGAGTCCGCGCAGGGCCCACAGGGCGCGGGCCGCCGACCACGTGGCGTCGCGGGCCCGCTCCAGGCTCCAGGAGCCGAGCAGATGCGTGAGCGGGTCGGCGATCTGCAGCAGGTCGGGACCCGGCATCAGTTCCTCGCGGATCCGCTCCTCCAGCGAGACGAGGAGATCGCCCACGCGCTCGAACTCGTCCTCCAGATCGGCCGGTTCGCAGCCGAGGCCGCGGCAGGTGTCCACCACCGCGAACGCCAGGTCGTGCCCGATGTGCGCGTTGATGCCCGCCAGCGCGAACTGCAGCGGCCGTACGCCGGGATGGCGGCGGAACTGGAACAGCGGCCGCCAGCAGGCGGGCCGGTGCTCCTCCTCGGCCACCGCCAGGTAGCGCTGCGCGAACCGCACGTCCAGAGCGGTCGCGGCCTCGGCGTCGGGGAAGTGCCCGGTGCCCAGGCGCCGGGCCACCTCCTCGGTGACGGCGAGGTAGACGCGGTTGAAGACGGCGACGCCGTCCCGCTCCGGCAGGTCCGCGTCGAGGGCGCGCATACGGAGGACGACCGCGTCGACAGGTCCGGTGAACACTTCCAACTGCGCCATGGGGGCAGGGTGCCAGTCCCGGCCCGGCGGCGGGGCCGCCGGGCCGGACGCTTCCCCAGAACGGGGGAACGGCGCCCACCGGGGGAGTGGGCGAACCGTCCCGCCTCAGCCGTGCGTGCCCGGCGCCGCGGCGGCACTTCGGGGACCTTCCGGGCCGCGCACGCCTAGGAGTCGGCGTGCCGATTCCTGGCGGGCTCCGGTTCCGCCGTTGCGTCCGCGGCGTCGTAGGACGAGGTGCCGGAGTCGAGCAGCGGCTCCTGCGTCCTGAGGTGGGCCGGGGCCATGGCCCGCAGGGCGTGGTAGCCGGTGATCACGACGAGGGTGCCGAGCGCGATGCCGCTCAGCGAGAAGGTGTCGGTGAAGGTCATGGTGACGTCGCCGACGCCGATGATGATGCCCGCGGCGGCCGGCACCAGGTTCAGCGGGTTGCGCAGATCGACACCCGCGTTCAGCCAGATCTGCGCGCCGAGCAGGCCGATCATGCCGTACAGGATCACGGTGATGCCGCCGAGGACGCCACCCGGGATCGCGGCGACGACCGCGCCGAACTTGGGGCACAGGCCGAAGAGGAGCGCGAAACCGGCGGCGGCCCAGTAGGCGGCCGTCGAGTAGACGCGGGTCGCGGCCATCACGCCGATGTTCTCGGAGTACGTGGTGTTGGGCGGGCCGCCGACGGCCGTGGAGAGCACGGAGGCGACGCCGTCCGCGGAGATCGCGGTGCCCAGCTTGTCGTCCAGCGGGTCGCCGGTCATCTCGCCGACGGCCTTCACGTGCCCGGCGTTCTCGGCGACCAGCGCGATCACCACCGGCAGCGCGACGAGGATCGCCGACCACTGGAAGCTCGGCCCGTGGAAGGAGGGCAGGCCGATCCAGTCCGCGGAGCCGACCCCGGAGAGGTCGAGCCGCCAGTGGTCGGTGAGCTTGCCGCTCGCGTCCACGGAGTGGATCCGCCCGAAGACCCGGTCGAAGACCCACGAGATCGCGTAGCCGAAGACCAGGCCCAGGAAGATCGCCACGCGGGACCAGAATCCACGCAGGCACACCACGGCCAGACCCGTGAACAGCATGACGAGGAGCGCCGTCCACTGGTCCTGCGGCCAGTAGGTGGTGGCCGTCACGGGCGCGAGATTGAAGCCGATCAGCATGACGACCGCGCCGGTGACGATCGGCGGCATGGCCGCGTGGATGATCCGCGCCCCGAACCGCTGCACGGCCAGCCCCACGAGGAACAGCGCGACGCCCACCACGAGGACCGCGCCGGTCACCGTGGCGCTCGTGCCGCCCTGGGCGCGGATCACCGCGGCGACGCCCACGAAGGACAGGGAGCAGCCGAGGTAGCTGGGCACCCGGCCGCGGGTCGCGAGCAGGAAGATGACGGTCGCGACGCCGGACATCATGATCGCGAGGTTGGGGTCGAGGCCCATCAGCACGGGTGCCACGAAGGACGCCCCGAACATCGCCACCACGTGCTGGGCGCCGAGCCCGAACGTGCGGGGCCACGACAGGCGTTCGTCGGGGCGGACCACCGCTCCGGGTGCGGGCGTACGCCCGTCACCGTGCAGCTTCCAGCGCACGCCGAGATCCATGGTGAGGCTTCGCTTTCTTCGTACGTGAATGTGTCCGGACCATTGTCATGGCTGTGCGGGGGTCCTACGCTCACCCAATCCCACTCGTGAACTGCGTTCATATATCTGATCGGAGTGCTCGATGCGTGCACGATCGCGCCTGGGCGTCGTCCTGGTGGCCGTGGCCGCCCTCGCCGCCGGCGTCACCCCCTCCGCCACGGCCCACCCGGCGCCCCGGGTCCCGGGGACCGTCGTCCTGGACGGTGCCGGACTCCAGCGGGCCAAGGCCCGGCTGGACCGCGGCGATCCCCGGCTCGTGCGCGCGCTGCGGAGCCTTACGGCCCGCGCCGACGGCTGGCTGGACCAGGGTCCCTGGACGGTCGTCGACAAACCCCGCCCGGCGCCCGGCGGCGACGTGCACGACTACCTGAGCCAGGCCCCGTACTGGTGGCCCTCGCAGCCCAGGACCGCGGACAACCCCTGGGGCTGCCCCTACGTCCAGCGGGACGGGCAGCGCAATCCCGAGGTCGACACCGGCACCGACCGGCAGGACGCGGAGAAGGTCTTCGACTCCGCCTACGACCTGTCCCTGGCCTGGTACTACACGGGACAGCGGCGGTACGCCGAGAAGGCGGCCTCGGTGCTGCGGACCTGGTTCCTCGCCCCGGACACCCGGATGAACCCGAACCTGGACCACGGGCAGTTCATCCCCTGCCGGTACGACGGCCGGGCCATCGGCATCATCGACTTCTCGCAGTCGTACACCAGCGTCCTCGACGCCGTCGCGATCCTGGAAACGGGCGCCCCCGGCTGGACGAAGGGCGACCGCTCCGCGATGCGCGATTGGAACACAGGGTTCCGCGACTGGCTGACAGACAGCGCCTTCGGCAAGGAGGAGGGCGCGGCGAAGAACAACCACGGCACGTTCTACGACCTGCTGCTCGCCGCCCTCGCCGGCGCGACCGGCGACCGGGACCTCGCCCGGCGGACCGTCCTGGACGCCCGGTCCGCGCGCATCGACCCGCAGATCGCCGCCGACGGCAGCCAGCCGCAGGAGCTCGCCCGCACCCGCAGCTGGCACTACTCGACCTTCGACCTGGTCGCCTACACCCGGCTCGCGGCCGTCGGCCGGCACGTCGGTGTGAACCTCTGGGCGTACGAAGGGCCGGACGGGCAGAGCCTGTTCAAGGCGGTCGACTTCCTGCTGCCCGCCGCGACGGGGGCGCGGCCTTGGCCGTACCCGGAGCTGGAGTTCCACCGCTTCGCCGCGAGCGACGTCGTGCACGCGGCCGCCGACGCGGGGGACCGGGCCGCCCGCGCGGCGCTGCCACGGCTGGAGACACCGCCCGGCGGAGACCTCTGGGAGCTGCGGCCCGCCGCGGAGCAGCTGGACTCGATAGCGGGCTGACCTGCACCGCCCCGTCGGGGGCTGCTGAGCGGTTGCTTAGTATGGGGCGGTTCCACCGTTCCGTCCGGCACCCTCAGGAGCCCCGCCCGTGACCGTCGAAGCACCGCCCGCCGTACCCGCCCCGACCCACGGCCGGCTCGTCCCCGTCACCGTCCACTTCGACGACCTGGACGCGCTCGGACTGCTCCACAACGCCCGCTATCCCGTCCTGGTCGAGCGCGCCTGGACCGCCTTCTGGCACGAGCGCGGCTTCGGTTTCGAGGGCGACTGGGAGGCGGCGGGCGACTTCTGCAACGCGGTCAGGGAACTGCGCATCAGCTACGAGGCCCCGGTGAACCGGCCCGGCGAGTACGCCGTCCACCTCTGGCTGGAGCGACTCGGGAACACCGGACTGACGTACGGCTTCCGCTTCTGCTCGGCCGACGGCGCCGTGACCTACGCGCAGGGCATCCGGGTGCTCGTCCGGCTCGACGCCGGCACGCTGCGCCCGACGCCGTGGACCGAGCGGTTCAGGACCGTGGGCCGGGAACTGCTGCGCTCGGGGGACTGACCTGCGCGCGGTTGCGGTCTCCGGCGCGCAGGACGCCCGCGAAGACGGCGAGGCCGCAGGCCAGCACGGTCACCAGGCCGAACGACACCATCAGGCTGGTCGCCTGCGCCAGCGTGCCGATCGCGCTGGGCGCCACCAGCCCGGAGGTGTAGGTGATGGTGGCGACGCCCGCGATGGCCAGGCTGGGGTTGGGGCCGCTGCGGCCCGCCGCGGCGAACGCCAGCGGCACGACGACCGCGATGCCGAGGCCCATCAGGGCGAAGCCGGCCATCGCGGCGGCCGGATTCCCCGCGAACACCACCAGCAGACCGCCGAGCGTGGCGAGGACACCCCCGACGCGCACGGTGCGCACCGCCCCAAAGCGGTCCACGACCTTGTCGCCGGCGAGCCGCGCGATCGCCATGGTGAGCGTGAAGCCGGTCGTGGAGGCCGCCGCGAGCCCCGCCGAGGTGTCCAGCTGATCCCGCAGATAGACCGCCGACCAGTCCAGGCTCGCACCCTCGGCGAACACCGCGCAGAACCCGACCGCGCCGATGAGCAGCGCCGACTTGGGCGGCAGCGCGAACCGCGGCGGCGGCTCCTCGTCCTCCGTGGGCTTGAGGTCGAGCACCCATCGGCAGGCGACCAGGCCGAGCACGGTCAGCACCGCCGACGCCAGCACGTGGTGCAGGCGCGCGTCCGAGCCGAGGTGCGCGGCGAGGGTGCCGGCCGCCGAACCGGCCAGGGCGCCCGCGCTCCACATGCCGTGCAGCCCGGACATGATCGACCGGTCGAGGCGGTTCTCGACCTCGACCCCGAGCGCGTTCATGGCCACGTCCGCCATCCCCGCCGTGGCCCCGTACGTGAAGAGCGCGAGGCACAGCGTGAGCAGGTTCGGCGCGAGGGCCGGCAGGACCAGTGAGAGCGTCCACAGGGCGAGCAGCCCGCGCAGGGCCGTGCGGGCGCCGAAGGTGTGCGTGATCCGGCCCGCGAGCGGCATGGCCACGGACGCCCCGATCGCCGGGAACGCGAGCGCGATGCCGAGCTGGCCCGCACCGATGCCGGCGTGGTCCTGGATCCACGGCACGCGCGTGGCGAAGGAGCCGGTGACCGCGCCGTGCACCGCGAACACGGCGGCCACGGCGTACCGCGCCCGCCTCAACTCGCGCTTGTCGTAGATCACTTCGCTCATGCTGTCGCTGCCCCTCCCGGACGTCCTCCCGTGCTGCCGACGTAAACTATCAGGAACCCTGCCTGATAAATAGACGATGCAGAGCCGGTGGCCCGGGGCCGCGGGCCCTCCGCATCTGGAAGGATCCCGGCATGCCCGCATCTCCGAGCACCGCCCGGGCCATCAACGACCGGCTCGCCCTGCGGCTCCTGCAGCAGGAGGGCCCCCTGACGGCCGGCCGGTTGAAGCAGCTCACGGGACTGAGCCGGCCCACCGTCGCCGACCTCGTCGAACGCCTCACCGCCGCCGGTCTGATCGCGGTCGTGGGGGAGTCCGGGGAACAGCGCCGCGGCCCGAACGCCCGGGTGTACGGCATCGTCGCCGACCGGGCGCAGCTCGCCGCCCTCGACGTCAGGACCGAGGGGGTCACGGTCGTCGTCGCCGACCTGCTCGGCACCGAGCTCGGGCGGGCGTCGCTCCCGATCGCTGGCGACGCGGGGACGGGCGCCGCCGTGGAGCAGGCCGTCTCCCTGGTGGAACGTACGGCCAAGGAGGCCGGCGCGGAACGGCTGCACACGGTCGGCATCGGCGCCCCCGGCCTGATCGATCCGGCCTCCGGTGAACTGCGCGACTCCTCGGGCCTGCCCGAGTGGCACCGGCGGCTGATCGCGGCCCTCCAGGAACGCCTGCCGGCCCGGGTCCTGGTGGAGAACGAGACCAACCTCGCGGCCCTCGCCGAGCAGCGCGACGGGGTGGCCCGCGACCGCGAGACCTTCGTACTGCTCTGGCTCGGCCACGGCACCGGTGCCGCCGTCGTGCTCGACGGCGCCCTCCGCCGCGGGGCCTCCGGCGGCACGGGCGAGATCGGTTTCCTGCCGGTGCCGGGCACCACGACCCTCCCCTCGGCGACCGACTGCGAGGGCGGCTTCCACTCCCTCGCCGGGTCCGCCGCCATCGCCGCCCTCGCGGCCGAGCACGGCGTCACCGCGGACGCGCCGCCGCACGAGCCGCACGCCGCGGCGCTGGTGCGGCGGGCGGTGGCGACCCCCGGTGACCCGGGAGCCGACCGGTTCCTCGACGTCCTCGCCGACCGCGTCGCCATCGGCGCCGCGTCCGTCATCGCCGTGCTGGACCCCGGCTGCGTGGTCCTCGGCGGCGAGACCGGGCAGGCGGGCGGGCAGGCGCTGGCCGCGCGGGTGTCGCGGCGGCTCGTGCGTATGTCGCCGTTGCCGACGGAGGTCCGGGCGAGCTCCCTCGGCGGAGCGGCCGTCCTGCGCGGCGCGCTCCTGACGGCCCGCGACGGCGCCCAGGACGCGCTGTTCCCGCCGGGGGGCCGGCCGACGCCGTTCCCGGGCTCGCACTGACTCGGTCGTTTCCCCGGCTCGGGCTGATGGGCCGGGCCCCGGGGGCTCGGCCTGACGGGCTGGGCTCCCGGCTCGGGCTGACGGGCTGGGGCCCCGGCCTCGGGCTGACGCTGGGCTCCCGGCTCGGGCAGATGGGCCGGGCCCCGGGGCTCGGCCTGACGCGCGGGTTCCGGGCTCGCTGACGGCCTGAGGTCCCGGCCTCGGGCTGACACTGGGCTCCCGGCTCGGGCAGATGGGCCGGGTCCCGGGGCTCGGCCTGACGCGCGGGTTCCGGGCTCGCTGACGGGCTGGGGTCCCGGCCTCGGGCTGACGGGCTGGGTCCCCGGCCTCGGGCTGACGCACCGGGTTCCGGGCTTCTGGCGTGCTGGGTACCGGGGCTCGGGCTGACGCACAGGGTTCCGGGCTTCTGACTTGCTGGGCCCCCGGCCTCGGGCTGACGCACCGGGTCCCCTAGCCCGGGCTGACGCACCGGGTCCCCTGGCCCGGGCTGACGCGTTGAGTTCCCGGGCTGGCGTGGCGGGCCTGGTTGCCCGAGCTCGCGCCAACGCATCGGCGCCCGCCTCGCACCGCTATGCCGGTCCCCGAGCTCCGTACGGGGACCCTCGGCAGGGACGGCGGCGTACGGGCGCACCCCGGGGGTCGGCGAGGGGCGGGCCGGACCGCTCAGAAGCGGCGCGCCAGGTACTCCTCGAAGGTGCCCTTCCCGACCGCGTGTTCCGAGGTCAGGTGGCCCCCGGCCCGCATGCCCCGGTACGCCTTGCCCGCGAGCCGCACCCCCACCATCGGGCGCCGCTTCCCGGTGGCCCGCAGGTACGCCCGCGCCAGCGAGGGGAACGTCCGGACCTCGGGCCCGCCCATGTCCTCGACGCGCCCCGCCGGAGCCCCGACCGCCAGTTCGACCAGCCGGTCGGCGACGTCGGAGACCTCGACGGGCTGGTCGCTCACCCCGGCCGGAAGCAGCAGCACCGGCACCTTGGACAGCCCGTCGAGCAGTCGTACCACCAGGTCGTGGAACTGGGTCGCGCGCAGGATCGTCCAGCCGAACCCCGACTCCTCGACGAGCTTCTCGACGGCGAGCTTGGACCGGTAGTAGCCGAGCGGCACCGCGTCCACCCCGACGATCGAGATGTAGAGCAGATGCGGCACACCCGCCTTCCGGGCCGCCGCGACGAGGTGCGCGGCCGCCTGCTCGTCACCGCGCGGGGCACTCGCGCAGTGCACGATCGTGTCCACACCGGCGACGGCCGCGTCCAGGCCGGGCCCGCCGGCGCGCAGGTCGACGGCGTACGGCTGCGCGTGCCTGCTGAGGACCCGCACCTCGTGGCCGCCCGCCCGCAGCCGCTCGGTGACGAGCCGGCCGAGGGTTCCGGTGCCGCCGGTCACCAGGACTGTGCTCATGTCGTTCAGCCTTCCGGACGCCGGGCGTCCCCGACTGGAACGCCCTCGCACCGACAGGACGGGAAAGCGGCCGTGAAATGTGACATCCCCGGCCGGGCCCGCCGGTCCGGCGTCCCGGTCGCTTCCCGGGCCGCCCTCTCCATGGTGGGACCCGGCGGCGGGCAAGGGCCTTTCGTCACCGCCGCCGGGCCGTTCGGGGGCCGGGCTCAACGAGGCCGTGATCGCCGACCCTAAGAGGACTAGACCAGAGCGTCAATAGGTATGGACCAAACGCGGAACCCGTCACCCGTAACGGAGTTGACCTGGCCCGAGCCGCGCGCAGAAGTCCATGGAAACGTCCTGTGAGCCACCACACAGGGGTTCACCCGCATGGGTGCGGATCAGTCGTGGCACACTGGCCCTGTACCAGAAGCAGCGCACTCCGGGGTCGGTGTAATTCCGAACCGGCGGTTACAGTCCGCGACCCGGCCGCATCCAGTGGCCGGTTGACCAGGTGAAATTCCTGGACCGACGGTGAAAGTCCGGATGGGAGGCAGTGCGCGGCGGGCGGGCATCATGCACGCCGCCGTAGTAGGTCCGTTCCCTCGTGGACGGACTTCCGTCCGGCGTCGCCCCTGATGTCGTCGTCCGTTGATTCTGTCGTCATCGACAGGCCCCGGAGTCCGTGCCCCAAGAGGCAGGGAGGACCCGGGAAGTGTTCACCGGAATCGTCGAAGAGCTGGGCGAGGTAACCGCCGTCGAGAACCTCGGCGACGCCTCCCGCTTCAGGCTCCGCGGACCCGTCGTGACTCAGGACGCCCAGCACGGCGACTCCATCGCGGTGAACGGCGTCTGTCTGACCGTCGTGGACCACGAGGGCGACGAGTTCACCGCCGACGTGATGGCGGAGACCCTGGACCGCTCCAGTCTCGGCGCCCTGTCCGTCGGATCGCGTGTCAACCTCGAACGCCCCACCGCCGTCGGCGCCCGTCTCGGCGGCCACATCGTGCAGGGCCACGTCGACGGCACCGGCACGGTCCTGGAGCGCCGGCCCTCCGAGAACTGGGAGATCGTGAAGATCTCCCTGCCCGCGGGCCTCTCCCGGTACGTGGTCGAGAAGGGCTCCATCACGGTCGACGGCATCAGCCTCACCGTGGTCGAGGCGGGCCCCGCCCACTTCACCGTCAGCCTCATCCCCACCACCCTCGCGCTGACCACGCTCGGCCTCAAGCAGGCCGGCGACCCGGTCAACCTCGAGGTCGACATCATCGCCAAGTACGTCGAGCGGCTGCTCGGCGCGCGGGCGGAGCAGCCGGCCGGGCTGCCCGGCCTCCCCGGGGTGACGTCGTGAACTGGCTGAACTCCGAGGCGTTCACGCTGTTCGACCAGCACATCAAGTGGTCCGACATGATCGGCAACACGATCGGTCTGATCGCCCTCGCCCTCGGCTGGCGGCGCTCCATATGGACCTGGCCCGTGCAGTTCCTGTCCGGCGTCATCCTGTTCGCCGCCTTCGCCACGGCCCACTTCACCGGCAGCGCCGGCAAGCAGGTCGTGGTCATGGTGGTCGCCCTCTGGGGCTGGTGGCAGTGGAACCGCGGCCGGGGACAGGCGCAGGACGGCTCCGTCGCCATCCGCTTCGCCACCTGGCGCGAACGCGCCTGCCTGGTCGGCGCCGCAGCGGCCGGCACCCTCGCGGTCGGCGGCCTCTTCACGGCCTACCCCACGCTCTCGTGGGACCCCTGGCCGGACGCGTACATCTTCGTCGGCACCGTCGTCGCCATGTACGCCCAGGCGCGCGGCATGGTCGAGTTCTGGTTCGCCTGGCTGCTCGTCGACCTGGTGGGCGTCCCCCTCAACTTCGCCAACGGCTTCGCCTTCTCCGGTTTCGTCTACGTCGTCTACGGCGCGCTCGTCCTGTGGGGCATGCGCGACTGGTGGCTGCGCTCCCGCCGGGATGCGCGGCCCACTCTGGAAGGAGCCCCGGCATGACCACGGCGCCCGTCTGGTACAGCACCGACAACATCGAGGACTTCGCGCTCGACCCGGTCGAGCGGGCCATCGCCGACATCGCGGCCGGCCGCCCGGTCGTGGTCGTCGACGACGAGGACCGCGAGAACGAGGGCGACCTCGTCATCGCGGCCGAGATGGCGACCCCCGAGATCGTCGCCTTCATGATGAGCGAGTGCCGCGGTCTGATCTGCGCGCCCATGGAGGGCGACGAACTCGACCGCCTCCAGCTCCCGCAGATGGTGGACGACAACACCGAGTCGATGAAGACGGCCTTCACCGTCTCCGTCGACGCGAGCGGCGCGCACGGCGTGACCACCGGCATCTCCGCGGCCGACCGCGCCACCACCCTGCGGCTGCTCGCGGACGGCGGCTCCGAGGCGGGCGACTTCGTGCGCCCCGGCCACATCTTCCCGCTGCGCGCCAGGCTCGGCGGCGTCCTGGTCCGCAACGGCCACACCGAGGCCGCCGTCGACCTCGCCCGCCTCGCCGGGCTGCGCCCCGCGGGAGCGATCGTCGAGATCGCCGGCGAGGACGGCCACATGCTGCGGCTGCCCGAGCTGATCCCCTTCGCCCGCAAGCACGGCCTGACGATCATCTCCATCGAGGACCTGATCGCCTACCGCCGCACCGCTGAGCCGACCGTGCGCCGCGAGGCCGAGGTCCAGCTGCCCACCGCCTTCGGCGAGTTCACGGCGTTCGGCTACCGCTCCACGGTGGACGGCGTCGAGCACGTCGCCCTGGTCCACGGCGACATCGGCGAGGGCGAGGACGTCCTCGTCCGCATCCACTCCGAGTGCCTCACCGGCGACGTCTTCCACTCGCTGCGCTGCGACTGCGGCCCCCAGCTGGAGGCGTCCCTGCTCAACATCCAGGCCGAGGGCCGCGGAGTCGTCGTCTACCTGCGCGGACACGAGGGGCGCGGCATCGGACTGCTCTCCAAGCTGCGCGCCTACGAACTCCAGGAGCGCGGCCGTGACACCCTCGACGCCAACCTGGAACTGGGGCTGCCCGCGGACGCCCGCGACTACGGCGCCGGCGCGCAGATCCTCCAGGACCTCGGCGTCCGCAGCCTGCGCCTGATGACCAACAACCCGGAGAAGACCGAGGCGCTCGTGCGGCACGGCCTGAAGGTCAACCGCCGGGAGCCGATGCCCGTCCAGGCGGGCGAACACAATCTCCGCTACCTGCGCACCAAGCGGGACCGGATGGGGCACGACCTGCCCTGGCTGGACACGACCGCAGTGTCCGCCTGCAACAACCAGTAGCAGCACCGAACAGCACGAACAGCACGAGCAGTACGAGAAAGAACGCTGAGGAGAGACGTGAGCGGCAAGGGTGCACCTGAACTGTCCGTACGCAACTGCGGCGACCTGCGCGTCGCGGTCATCGCGGCACAGTGGCACGACAAGGTGATGGACGGCCTCGTGGACGGCGCCCTGCGGGCCCTGCACGAACTGGGGATCGACGAGCCGACCCTGCTCCGGGTCCCGGGCAGCTTCGAGCTCCCGGTCGTCGCGAAGGTCCTCGCGGGCCGCGGCTACGACGCGATCGTCGCGCTCGGTGTCGTCATCCGCGGCGGGACCCCGCACTTCGAGTACGTGTGCCAGGGCGTCACCCAGGGACTGACCCAGGTCTCCATCGACACCGGCGTCCCCGTCGGCTTCGGCGTACTGACCTGCGACACGGAGGAGCAGGCGCTCGACCGTGCGGGCATCGAGGGCTCCCACGAGGACAAGGGCCACGAGGCGGTGACGGCCGCCGTGGCGACCGCGGCCACACTGCGCTCGGTATCCGAACCCTGGCGCTGAGGCACCGGCGCTTGCGCGTAGGGTAGGCAGCACCATGTCCAAGAAGACTTTCGAGGAGCTCTTCACCGAGCTCCAGCACAAGGCCGCCAGCGGCGACCCCGCCACCTCCCGCACCGCCGAACTGGTCGGGAAGGGGGTCCATGCCATCGGCAAGAAGGTCGTCGAAGAGGCCGCCGAAGTGTGGATGGCCGCGGAGTACGAGGGCAAGGAGGCAGCCGCCGAGGAGATCTCGCAGCTGCTCTACCACGTCCAGGTGATGATGGTCGCCCGCGGCATCTCCCTCGACGACGTCTACGCCCACCTCTGAGCCGTCCCTCCCGCTCCCGCACCGTACGAACGAACAAAGGAAGCCGACCTCATGCTGCGCATCGCCGTCCCCAACAAGGGTTCCCTGTCAGGCCCTGCGGCGGAGATGCTGCATGAGGCCGGCTACCAGCAGCGCCGGGAGTCCAAGGAGCTGCGCATCGTCGACCCGGTCAACGAGGTCGAGTTCTTCTACCTCCGCCCCCGCGACATCGCGATCTACGTGTCCTCCGGGCGGCTCGACATCGGCATCACCGGCCGCGACCTGCTCATCGACTCCGGGGCCAACGCCGAGGAGATCCTCCCGCTCGGCTTCGCCCGCTCCACCTTCCGCTTCGCCACCAAGCCGGGCACGGCCGGGACGGTCGAGGACCTCACCGGCATGACCGTCGCCACCTCCTACGAGGGCATCGTCGACAAGTACCTCGCCGACAAGGGCGTCGACGCCTCCGTAGTGCACCTCGACGGAGCCGTCGAGACCGCCATCGAACTCGGCGTCGCCGAGGTCATCGCGGACGTCGTCGAGACCGGCACCTCGCTGCGCAACGCGGGCCTGGAGGTCTTCGGCGAGCCCATCATGAAGTCCGAGGCCGTCGTCGTCCGGCGGGTCGGCGCGGACGTGGACGAGGCCACCGAGCCGAAGGTCCAGCAGTTCCTGCGCCGCCTCCAGGGCGTCCTGGTCGCCCGGACGTACGTGATGATGGACTACGACTGCCGCGCCGAGCACCTGGAGCGGGCCGTCGCGCTCACCCCCGGCCTGGAGTCGCCGACCATCTCCCCGCTGCACAACGAGGGCTGGGTCGCCGTCCGCGCGATGGTCCCCGCCAAGGAAGCCCAGCGGATCATGGACGACCTGTACGAGCTCGGCGCCCGCGCCATCCTGACCACCGCCATCCACGCCTGCCGGCTCTGACCGGGAGACGGAACCACACCCATGGCGCAACTGCCCGTGCTCCCTGTCACCTTCCGGCCCTCGCGCACCCGGGCCGTCCTGCTCACCGCGGGCGTCGCGATCTTCGTGGTCATCACCACCGTCGCGATGCTCCTGGAGCAGCTCAGCCCGGGGGAGCGCCTGAGCTTCGTCTTCACCGCGGCGCTGCTGTGCGCGGTCCTCTTGCTGCTCGCCCGGCCCAAGGTCGTCGCCGACGACGCCGGGGTGACCGTCGTCAACATCGTCGGCAGGCGGCGCCTCGCATGGCCGGAGATCCTCCAGGTCAACCTGCGTCCCGGCGATCCCTGGGTGTTCCTGGACCTCAGCGACGGCACGAGCATGCCCGCCCTCGGCATCCAGCCCGGCATCGCCAAGCAGCGGGCCATCGAGGACGCCCGCGCCCTGCGCGCCCTCGCCGAGGCCCACGCGGTCCACGACCCCGGGCAGTCCGAGGGGTAGACCGAGAGCGGTCTCACAGACAATCGGGGCGGGCTCGGGGGATTCTCCCCTGACGTTCCGGCCCGTGTCTTGATTAATCTGGTGACGGAGGCGTTTTCGTTGCGCCTCCGCCCCTGTGGCTCCGACCGGTGCCCGGGGGCTCCTGCTACCCGAGGAGTGACTCCCTCCAGCGATGGACGGATCGTCCTGTAGTACCTGCGCCGCCCCCTCCCGACACAGCGAGGCGGCGGCATCATGACCATCCCCCTGCTGCTCCTCGGGGCGGCGTTCCTGTTGATCCTCGCCAACGGCTTCTTCGTGGCGGCCGAGTTCGGCCTCGTCACGGTGGACCGCCCCGACGCCGAGCGCGCCGCGGCCGACGGCGACCGCCGCGCCCGTACGGTCGTGAACGCGCTCAAGGAGCTGTCCTTCCAGCTCTCCGGCACCCAGCTCGGCATCACCATCACCTCGCTGGTCGTCGGCATGCTCGCCGAACCGGCGCTCGCCGAACTGCTGCACGGACCCTTCACCGCGATCGGCGTCCCCGAAGGCGCCGTCTCCGGCGTCGCCGTGGTCGTCGGCATGCTGCTCGCCTCGGCGGTGCAGATGGTGATCGGCGAACTCGTCCCGAAGAACTGGGCGGTGTCCCGTCCGCTCCAGGTCGCGCGTTTCGTCGCGGGCCCGCAGCACGCCTTCTCCAGCCTGTTCCGCCCGGTGATCGCCGCGCTGAACACCGTGGCCAACCGGCTGGTACGCGCCCTCGGCGTCGAACCCGCCGACGAGCTGGCCTCCGCCCGCACCCCCGGTGAGCTCGTCTCGCTGGCCCGGCACTCGGCCCAGGCCGGCGCGCTGGAACAGGACACGGCCGACCTCTTCGTGCGGACCCTGTCCCTGGGCGAGCTGACCGCGCAGCACGTCATGACCCCGCGCGTGAAGGTCAGCGCGCTCCAGTCCTCGGCGACCGCCGAGGACGTCGTCAACCTCACCCGGGCCACCGGCCTCTCGCGGTTCCCCGTCTACCGGGAGCGGATCGACGAGATCGTCGGCATGGTCCATCTCAAGGACGCCCTCGCGGTGCCCTCGCACGACCGGCTGCGCACCCCCGTCGGTCGGATCGCCCAGGCACCGCTGCTCGTCCCGGAGACCCTGCCCGTGCAGCCGCTCCTGGAGCAGCTGCGCAGCCAGCAGCCGATCGCCGTCGTCGTCGACGAGTACGGCGGCACGGCGGGTGTGGTCACCCTGGAGGACATCGTCGAGGAACTCGTCGGCGAGGTCCGCGACGAGCACGACGCCAAGGACGTGCCGGAACTCGCGGCGGCGCCGCCGGAGGACGGACGGCCCGCGTGGGACGCCGACGGCAGCTGCCGGGTCGACGTCCTCCAGCGCATAGGCCTGGACGTGCCCGAAGGCCCGTACGAGACCGTCGCCGGCCTCGTCGCCGACCTGCTCGGCCGCATCCCGGCCCCCGGTGACAAGGCGGAACTCCCGGGCTGGCGCCTGTCGGTACGCCAGGTCGGCCACTACCGCGCCGAGCGTGTCCGGCTGGTCAGGACCGCGGACGCCCCGGCTGTCGCGGAGGCGGTCCGATGACCCTGCTCCAACTCCTGTTCGCCGCCCTGCTCGTGCTCGCCAACGGCTTCTTCGTCGGCGCCGAGTTCGCGCTCGTCTCCGTACGGCGCAGCCAGATCGAACCGCTCGGGACCGCCCGGGCACGCCAGGTGCTGTACGGCCTGGAGCGGCTTCCGCAGATGATGGCGGCCGCCCAGTTCGGCATCACCGTCTGCTCCCTCACCCTCGGCGCGGTCGCCGAGCCCACCGTCGCCCACCTCCTGGAGCCCGGCTTCGAGGCGGCCGGGCTGCCCGAGGGGATGATCCACCCCCTCGGCTACGTCATCGCGCTCGCCCTCGTCGTCTTCTTCCACCTCGTCATCGGCGAGATGGTCCCGAAGAACCTGGCGATGGCGGCGCCCGAGAAGACCGCGCTGTGGCTCAGCCCGGGGCTGGTCGCCTTCGCGCGCCTCTGCCGTCCGGTCACCGTGGCCCTCGGTGCCTGCGCGCGCCTGATCCTGCGGCTGTTCCGCGTCGAGCCCAAGGACGAGGTCGAGGCCGTCTTCACCAGCGAGCAGCTCAACCGCCTGGTGGAGGACTCGGGTCAGGCCGGCCTCCTCGACCCCGAGGAGCAGGAGCGCCTGGAGGACGCGCTGGAGCTGGGCTCCCGCCCGGTCACGGACGTCCTCCTCGGCCGGGCCTCCCTGGTGACCGTGGGTCCCTCGGTCACCCCCGGCCAGGTCGTCGCGCTCACCGCCCGCACCGGCTACTCCCGTTTCCCGGTGGCCGCGGAGAACGGCGCCTTCATGGGCTACCTGCACGTGAAGGACGTACTCGACCTGGAGGAGTCCCAGCGGGCGGTGCCGCAGCACGTCTGGCGGCCCATGACGACCCTGCGGGCCGAACTCCCGCTGGACGACGCCCTGACGGTGATGCGGCGTGCCGCGACCCACCTCGCCCAGGTCGCCGACGCGTCCGGGAAGGTGCTCGGCCTGGTCGCCCTGGAGGACGTCCTGGAGCTCCTGGTCGGCGAGGTCCGCGACCCGGCGCACCGCGAGGCGCCGCAGCCGGTGCGTGTCTCGGAGCCGCGCGTGAGCGCGGCCCAGGAGCAGGCGCTGGCCGGCTGACCCGCTCGAACCGGAGGGCCGCGAGAGCGGCCCCTCCGGTGGGCAGGGCCGTGGTGTCAGAGAGCCGACGGGTCCTGCGGCCCCCGCCCGGACAGCACTTCCCCGTACGCCTGCATCAGATCCGGCAGCCGCAGGGTCGACAGGTCGTCGCGCGACGGCGTCCCGGGGTAGCCGGTGAGCCGCAGATCGCGGTACGCGCAGCTCTTCTCGTACAGGGTGCGCAGGAAGCGGCCGTTGCCCAGCTCGTCGATCCAGCCCTGGTCGACCACGTGCCCGGCGATCGAGCGCAGCTCGTCGAGCGCCTCCTCGTCCCACACGTCGCCGTTGTCGGCGGCCAGCACCTCGCCGATGGAGGTGAGTTCGAGGGGACGGTACGAGGGGAAGTCGACGCGGGTCGTGAAGCGGGAGGACAGGCCCGGGTTGGCGGCCAGCAGGCGGTCCATGCCCTCGGGGTAGCCGGCGAGGATGACGACGAGATGGTCGCGGTTGTCCTCGGCCCGCTTCAGCAGCACCTGCAGGGCCTCGTCGCCGTACGCGTCGCCCTTGCCGTAGCCCGAGTTGGAGAGCGAGTAGGCCTCGTCCACGAACAGGACGCCGCCGATCGCCGAGTCGATCAGCTCGTTGGCCTTCACGGCTGTCTGGCCGAGGTACTCGCCCACCAGATCGGCGCGCTGGGCCTCCACGAGATGGTCGCCGCCGAGCAGGCCGAGGGCGTAGAAGACCCGGCCCAGGATGCGGGCCACCGTGGTCTTGCCGGTGCCCGAGGGGCCGGAGAAGACGAAGTGGCGCTTGGGAGGCTGCACGGGTAAGCCCTGGCCGGCCCGGAGCCGCGCCATGTTCAGCTGCGCGGACAACGCCTTCACCTGGCGCTTGACGGGTTCGAGACCGACCATCCCCTCCAGCTCCGCGAGCGCCTCCTCCAGCAGTGCCGGATCGGTGGGCCCGGTCGGCGGCGACTGCACCGGGATCACGGTCTTCTCCCGCACCGGGTCCCTCTCGGGAGGCGGTGCCCCGGGTGGCGGAGGCTCGGGCTCGGAGAGCTTCAACTCCCGTCCCTCCGTGCCGAAGAGGGGGTCCACACCGTCCGGCCCCTCCAGCACGTCCTGCCCCACCCCGGCGAGGGTGATCGCCGCGAAGTCGGCCGCGTCGTCGTACCCGTCGCCCTCGGAGATCGCGGCCAGCCTTGCCGAGGTGTCCATGAACGCCGGGTCCACCCGGTGCACGGCCCGGTAGAGCGGCAGGGCGGCCGCGGACCGCCCGGTGCCCTCGTGCGCCCGGGCCAGCCAGTAGCGCAGTTCCTTGCGCTGCGGCTGCTCGCTGCGGCAGCGCATCAGGGCCGAGGACAGGAGCGGCTCGGCGTGCCCGTACATCTCCAGGCGCACCCGGGCCATCCCGCCGAAGAGGCCGGCCTCGATGCCGAGCATGGGGTCGTCGATCAGCGGGTCCGTGTGCCGGACCAGCTGCTCCCAGTCCTTGACCAGGTAGGCGCGGCAGGCGTGCAGGAAACGCACCTGCGGGTCGGCGTCGACGGGCGGCAGGCTCGCGAGCGCCCGGTCCAGTTCCGGGACGTGCCGGCCGTCGAGCCAGTGCGAGGCGTGCGCGAGGAGCAGGTCGCGAGGGCTCTCCAGCACGGGCTGCACCCACCAGCCCAGCCAGTACCAGGAGTTGAGGGTGCGGCGGTGCCGGGAGCGCTGTTCGCCGAAGCGGTCCCGGTGACGGAACATGCGCAGCAGCGCGGTCGTCGTGTCCACGCGCAGCGCGTGCAGCCCGAGCCAGCCGTCGGCCATCCCCGGGTCGATCCGGACCGCGTCGCGGAACTCCTCCTCCGCCTGTGGATAGGCGCCCATCGTGTAGGCGTCGACGCCCCGCAGCCAGGCGAGGTCGGCCGGGGCCTGTGGGCCCTGCGTGCCGAAGTCCATCACGTCCCCCACAAACCGTGCCCCCGATGGGTGTGCCGCCGGGCCGGTGCCCGCCGACAGCCTTCGTCGAACCGCTGTGCCGCGGACGGGAGTTGCCCGGTGCGCAGAGCCGCCGTCCGAAGTCGCACCGAAGGGCATCGTACCTGCGGAGCAGGGGTCGGCCGTAGGGTGCCGCACGCCTCGTTCTGCGAGGTGGGAGCGGACGGGGCGCACACGTGACGGTGACCCAGGGTGAGCAAATGAGGGCTCAAAGCGTCCGGAAATTGGATCGGGAGCAGAACGAAGCCCCCGATCACGGGGGAACAACCGGGGGCTTCGCGTCTGGGGGCGGCCTCGAACGGCCGCACATTCAGAACGTAAGACCTGTACGGCCCCCCGGTCAAGCCGAGTTGGAGCACTCGGAGAAGTTCGGCCGCAAGGCTCTTCACAAGTTCAGCACACTGCGGACGGTCCGTCACCGTGAGTGAGCAAGTGGTCCGATTCCGCGGTACCAGCAGGCCCTGGCAGCACCTCGTATCCCTCGGGCCGCTGTCGTACCAGAAGCTGCGCGAAGGGCCGGGAGGGGTCTTGCGCGAAGTGCCGGTGTTCCGCCGTGACCCACCCGTCCCAGAACTCCTCCTGGGCCGCTCCGTCCCGTCCCCGCCCACGCGTCCATGCCTCCTCGCGGGGCAGCTCCATCCACAGCAGCGCCGCGAGGTGCGGGCGCAGCTCCCGGCGGCCGGCGCCGACCCCCTCCATCAGGACGACGGGCGCGGGCGGCAGCGCCCTGGCCGTCCCGAAGTGCCGCTCCCGCCAGTCGTAGGGCCGGTAGCGCGCGTCCTCGCCGCGGCCGAGGGGTTCGACGACCTCCCGCAGCAGGCGCCCGGTCCAGGCGAAGAGCTCCTCGTGGGTGGCGATGTCGTCGAGGTGCAGGACGGGTGCGCCGCCGAGTGCCGCCGCCAGCCGCCCGGCGAAGGTCGTCTTCCCGGAGCCCGCGTGTCCGTCGACGCCGACGAGGCGTACGGGACCGCAGGAGGGCGGCAGCCGGCGGATGCGGGTCGCGAGGTCGTGGATGACGGTTCCCGGGGGTGCTCTGAGGGGGGCATATTCCGATCGCACATTCTACAGCGGTCGATACCGGAAGAATTCGGAGGAAGGCGGATGGTGTCGAATTGAACGAATAAACGGTCGGTCATTCCCGCCGCCGCGCCTGAGGGGGGTAGAACCTGCCAATTCCACGGTGCCGTTCCGGTTGCCCTTGATGCTGAGTAGTCTTCGTGTTGCTGTCCGTGCGGGGCCGGCCGCGTCCTGACCGAAATGCGGCACCGTCGGCGGACACGGCGCAGCGGTGTCGTACGGGGACGGACAGGGGAACATGACCGCGGGGTTGTTCGAGGGGCAGTACGTGTGGCATCCGGCTGCCGACGACCGCAGGCTCGCGAGCGTCTGCACCGATGTGAGAGCCGGCCGGTATCTCAGTGCCCACGAGGCGCTGGCCGAGACGCGCCGCGATTTCGGACTGCGCGCCCACCGCTCCCTGGTCCTTGCCTCCGAGGCCGCCGACTCCGATCTCGCGGAACGCTGGCTGGCCGAGGAGCCGGGCCCCGAAGCGGCCCTGCTGTGGGCGCGGGTGGCCGTGCTGCGGGCGCTGCGGGCCGCCGACGCCCGGGACGAGCGGGCCGAGGCGCTGGAGCGGATCGCGGTGGCGGCCTGCGACCGCGCCGCGACGACGGCGCCGTACGACCCCACGCCGTCGGTGGCCAAACTGGCCATGGCCCGGCTCCACGACATCCGCGATCCCGCCCCGCAGGGACTTCTCACCGCGCCGTCCGGCCCCTGGCAGCTGTTCTCGCACATCCTGCGGCTCGACCCCTGGCACCGCGAGGGGCACCACCGCTTCCTGGCGTTCTTCTTCACCCGGCACGGCGGCTCGGTGAACGCGGCCTGGGACGTCGCGGCCTTCCTGAGCCAGCGGGCGCCGGTCTCCTCACCTCTGCGGCTGCTGCCGCTGGTGGCCCTGGTCGAGAGCTACGACCCCTCCCAGCTGCTCGCCGACCGCGTCTGGGAGCAGCCGCAGTGGCGGTCTGCCGCGCTCGCCGTCTACCAGAACTGGCTGCCGCACGTGGCCGGCTACCGCTTCACGCCCGTGCTCGACCTGGCGTACCTGGCGCACGCACTGGTCATGGCCCAGCGCGAGTTCGAGGCGCGGGCCGTCCTCATGGCCATGGGCCCGTACGCGTCCCGGATGCCCTGGAGCGTGTTCGGCGATCCCGAGGACCAGCTCTCCCGAGCCCGGCGGACCTGCGGGCTGCCCGTCCCCGGAGCGGCCTGACCCATCCGTCCCGGTCCTCCGCCCCACCTCCCCCCCCCCCACGAGAAAGGCCCGGCTGTGTCAGAACGGTTATCGGCCCCGCGCACGAGAGCCCGCGGCGGCGCGGACGCCGCGGCGCTCGACGACGACGCCACGCTCCATGCGATGGGATATCCACGGAAACTCACCCGCCGATTCCAGGCGTTCGACAATTTCGCGATCTCGTTCACCATCATCAACATCGTCTCGGGTATTTTCTCCTCCTTCGGATACGGAATGAACGCGGGCGGCCCGCGCATTCTCGTTTTCGGCTGGATCGGCGTCTCCGTCATGGTGCTCTTCATCGGGGCCGCGATGGCGGAGGTCGCTTCCGCTTACCCGACGAGCGGAGCTCTCTATTTCTCCGCCGGGAAACTCGCCAGACGGCACAAGGGCGCCTGGTCCTGGTACACGGGCTGGCTCAACTTCGTCGGCCAGGTCGGCGGCACGGCCGCCACCGGATACGCGGCCGCCACCTTCATCCAGGCGTTCGTCGCGCTGCAGTGGCCCTCGTACGAGCCCACCGCCCACCAGACGGTCCTGATCACGGCGCTGATCATCGTGCTCCAGGGACTGGCCAACACCTACACCGTGCGGGTGGTCGCACTCCTCAACCGCATCTCCGTGTGGTGGCTGCTGATCGGACTCGTCGTCATCGTCGGCACGCTCACCGTGATGCCCGACCATCATCAGCCGACGTCGTTCGTCACGCATTTCGCGAACAACACCGGCTTCACCAACGGGATTTACGGCGGCATGCTCGGCCTGCTGGTCACCAGTTGGACCTTCACCGGCTTCGACGGCAGCTTCCACATGTCGGAGGAAACCGTCCGCGCCACGGTCAACGCGCCGAAGGGGATCACCCGCGCGATCGGATGGTCGGCGGTCACCGGTCTGGTCCTCATGCTCGCGCTCGTCCTCAGCATCCAGGACTACGACCGGGTCGCGGGCTCCTCGGCGCCGCCCGTGCAGATCCTCCTGGACGGCCTCGGCCCGGCCACCGCGAAGCTGATCCTGCTGATCGTCATCGGGGCCATGCTCTTCTGCGGCCTGGCCAACCTGACCAGCAACACCCGGCAGATCTTCGCCTTCTCCCGGGACGGGGCCATGCCGGGCTCGCGCTGGTGGCACTCGGTCTCACCGCGCACCCGCACACCCGTCAAGGCGGTCTGGCTGGCGGTCGGCTGCTCCCTCGCGTTGGTGCTGCCGGGCTGGTGGTCCCACACCGCGTTCACGGCGATCGTCAGCGTGAACGTCGTGGGGCTCTTCCTCGCCTACGCCGTGCCGATCTTCCTGCGGTTGCGGCTCGGCGACGAGTTCCGCCCCGGCCCCTGGCACCTGGGCCGCTGGAGCAGGCCGGTCGGTGTCCTCGCCGTCACCTGGATCCTCCTCAGCAGCGTCCTGTTCATGCTGCCGCAGGCCTCGCCGATCACCGTCGACACGTTCAACTACGCGCCGATCGCCCTGGCCGCCGTCCTGGTGATCGCGACCGTCTGGTGGTTCGCCACCGCCCGCCGCCGCTTCCAGGGGCCGGTCAGCTACGGCCGCCCCGACGAGGTCGCCGCCATGGACCTCATCTGACCCGCCGCCACCGGGCCCCGGCACACGGCACTCCCGTGCGCCGGGGCCCCCGCCCGTCCGGCCCCTGGACGCGGCCCGGACCGGGACGCGCAGGTCATGCCAGTGGTCCCGACCAATATTGGTGGGCGCGGCGAGGCCCGAAGTGCTGGCAGAAGTCGGCCTCCGGCATCCATAGTTGGGCCACAGCCGTGCTGTCGAACCGCCCCTTCCGGACTACTGGGGGTCACTCACCCATGACCAGAGCTTCCGAACCGTCCCGTAGAACCGTCCTCGCCGCCGCCGTGGCCGTGGCGGCCGCCGGTGCGGCGGGGCCGGCGGCCGCCGCCACCCCGACGCGCCCGGCGAAAGCCCCGGGCGGCCTCGTGGACAACCACGCCTGGACCTCGTACCGCGACTGGCGCGCGGGCGCCGCCCGGGGGACCCGCGCGGTCCCGGGCGCCCGGCCGGGCATCGTCGTCGCCACCCCGGCGGGCACCACCGACTACACCGACCCGCACACCCAGAAGACCGCCACCTGGGAGTACGCGACCTGGACGTCCCCGGTCCACCGGCTCACCGTCCCCGCCACCGAGGTCATCGCCTCGTGGAACGCGCGGACCCCGGCCGGCACCTGGCTCCAGATCGAGCTGACGGGCACCTACTCCGACGGCACGGACACCCCCTGGTACGTGATGGGCCGCTGGGCGTCCGGTGACCAGGACATCAGGCGGACCTCCGTCGACGACCAGAGCGACGGCAAGAGCACCGTCTGGACGGACACCTTCGCCGTCGACGACGCCGCCTCCGGCCTGCGCCTGGTCTCCTGCCGGCTGCGGCTCACGCTGTACCGCACCCCGGGCACGGACCTGACGCCGACGGTGTGGCGGGCCGGCGTGATGGGTTCCGACGTCCCCGACCGCTTCACCGTCCCGGCCTCCACGCCCGGCCTCGCCGGTGAGTTGAGCGTCCCGCGGTACTCGCAGGAGATCCACGCCGGCCAGTACCCGCAGTACGACAACGGCGGCGAGGCCTGGTGCAGCCCCACCTCCTCCCAGATGATCATCGAGTACTGGGGGCGCCGGCCCACGGCGGAGCAGCTCGCCTGGGTCGACCCGGCCTACCGGGACCCGCAGGTGTGCCACGCGGCCCGGTTCACCTACGACTACCAGTACGACGGCTGCGGCAACTGGCCCTTCAACGCCGCCTACGCGGCGACGTACAAGGACCTCCAGGGCGTGGTGACCCGGCTCGGCTCGCTCACCGACCTGGAGACGCTGATCGCGGCCGGCATCCCGGCCATAACGTCGCAGTCGTTCCTCAAGACGGAGCTGACCGGGGCGGGCTACGGCACCTCGGGCCACCTGATGACCGTCATCGGTTTCACCGCGGACGGCGACGTGATCGCCAACGACCCGGCGTCACCGAGCGACGACGCCGTGCGCCGGGTCTACAACAGGCGCGAATTCGAGAACATCTGGCTCCGCACCAAGCGCTACAACGCCTCCGGCAAGGTCGTCTCCGGCACCGGCGGGGTCTGCTACCTGTACTTCCCCGCACACGCCTCGGCGCGCCAGCGCAAGGCGCTCGCCGCGGTGGGCGTCCGGTAGAAGGGGTCCGGCGGAGCGTCGGGGCGGTCCCACATGCCCGGCTCCGGACCGGGGTCCACCAGCCGGTCCGGAGCCGGGCGTGACGTGTGAGGGGTCGCACACCCCGCACGTACGTACGGGATTGCAGGGCCCGAGAACCCCGGGAAGCGCCGGCGTGACCAAGCTCTCTACCGCGACGGCCTCCTCCGGTGGCAAGGTGGTCGGGTCGGTGGGGAGCCGGCGGGCGGGGAGCCACCGCACCACTCACGTCTGCGAGAAGCCATGACCGCGACCTCCGCCACCGCCGCCCGTGCCCGTGCCCGCACCGGCGGACCCCGCGAAGACGGGCCGAAGATCCTCGAACACGCCGTCGGCTGGGTCCTCGTCGTGGTCCTGGCGATGCTCGTCACCCAGCTCGGACTGCTGTGACCCGAGGCGGCGACGCCGGCGCCGGCTCGCGAGACCGCGACCGCGGCCGAAGCGGCCGGTGCGCCCCAGGAGCCGCCGGTCGGCGTCGAACAGGCGGCTGACCTGGCTCTGCCATACTGCCGATGTCCCGTCGGCAGTTGGAGACCAGGGCCGGAATTGAACAGCAGCCAGCAGCGCGGTCTCGACCGCCCACGTGCGCGAGGCACCGACCGCTCGGTGGCCCGCCGCGCCGAACTCATCGCGGTCGGACGGAAGTTGTTCGCCGACAGGTCCTACGACGCGCTGTCGATGGACGACATCGCCCGGCAGGCGCAGGTCGCCAAAGGGCTGATCTACTACTACTTCCAGTCCAAGCGCGGCTACTACCTGGCCATCGTCGAGGACTCGGTCGCCGACCTGGTCTCCCGCGCGGCCGGCGGTCTCGACCTGCCCCCCGACCAGCGCGTGCACCGCACCATCGACGCCTATCTCCGCTTCGCCGAGCACCACCAGGCCGCGTACCGCACGATCATCAGCGGCGGCGTCGGTTTCGACGCGGAGGTGCAGGCCATCCGTGACGGCGTGCGCGAGGCGATCATCACCACGATCGCCGAGGGGGCGTGGGGACCCATGCGCCCGGCCGGGGCCGGAGGCGGCCCGCCGGCCGTCGCGCCGCTGCCCCGGGCGGCGCTGCTCGCCTGGCTGTGCAGTGTCGAGGGCGCGACCCTGGACTGGATCGACCGCCGGGACCTGTCACGCGACACCATGCGCGAACTGCTCGTGAAGATGCTGGGCGGCGCGCTGCGGGCCGTCGAGGAGATCGACCCGTCGTACGTGACTCCGGCCGCCGCCCGCCGGGACGGCTGACCAAGGGGCGGGAGCCGCCGGACCCCCGCCCCAAGTGTGGTGCCGAACAGCTCAGTTGATCGACTTGATCAGCTCGCCGTTCGAGGTGTCACCGCTCAGCTCCCAGAAGAAGGTGCCTCCCAGGCCCTGCGCGTTCTTGTAGTTCATCTTCCCGGCGATGGTCGACGGGGTGTCGTAACTCCACCAGTCGCTGCCGCACTTGGCGTACGCCGTGCCGCCGACGGTGCCGGTCGCCGGGCACTTCGTCTTGAGCACCTTGTAGTCGTCGATGCCCTGCTCGTACGTGCCCGCCGCCGGGCCCGTGGCCGTGCCGCCGGGTGCCGACTGGGTCACGCCGGTCCAGCCGCGCCCGTAGAAGCCGATGCCGAGCAGCAGCTTGGAGGCCGGGACGCCGAGGCCCTTGAGCTTCGCGATCGTCGCGGAGGTGTGGTAACCCGCCTTCGGGATCCCGGTGTAGGAGTTCAGCGGCGAGTGCGGGGCCGTGGGGCCGGTCGCGTCCCAGGCGCCGAAGAAGTCGTACGTCATCGGGTTGTACCAGTTGACGTACTGCGCGGCGCCCGCGTAGTCGGCCGCGTCGATCTTGCCGCCGCTGGTCGCGTCGGCCGGGATCGCCGACGTGAGCAGGTTGCCGCTGCCGAACTTCGCGCGCAGCGCCGCCATCAGGTTCTTGTAGGCGGCCCGGCCGCTGGTGTCACAGGTGAGACCGCAGGCGTTGGGGTACTCCCAGTCGATGTCGATGCCGTCGAAGACGTCGGCCCACTTGGAGTTCTCGACCAGGTCGTAGCAGGACTGGGCGAACGCCGCCGGGTTCTTCGCGGCCTCGGTGAAGCCGCCCGACCAGGTCCAGCCGCCGAAGGACCAGAGCACCTTGAGGTTCGGGTGCAGCTTCTTGAGCTTGCGCAGCTGGTTGAAGTTGCCGCGCAGCGGCTGGTCCCAGGTGTCGGCGACGCCGTCGACGGACTGGGCCGCGGTGTACGCCTTGTCGGTCGCCGCGTAGGCGTCGCCCATGGCGCACTTGCCGCCGGTGACGTTGCCGAAGGCGTAGTTGATGTGGGTGAGCTTGGCGGCCGAACCGGACGTCTCGATGTTCTTGACGTGGTAGTTCCGGTCGTAGACGCCCCATTCGGTGAAGTAGCCGACGACCTTGGAGCCGGCCGCGGCGGCGGTGGTCTGACGCGCGGCCGTGGCGGTGCCGGACTCGTCGGCCGCCGCGGCGCCCGCGCCGGCGAGCAGTCCGGCGCCGAGGGCGGCGCAACACGCGGCGGACAGGAGCGTCCTGAGACGGGAGCGGTGCGGTAGGGACATCGTGTCTCCTCGTGGGGGGAGGGGAACGTGTGGGGGCCGTGCTGCCGGACCCGCGGGGGAGGTGCCTGAGGTGATGCGGAGAGGCGCGGTCCGGGCCCCCGGTTGCCGTTTGGCATGAACGCGGTGACGCGTTGCAGGAACAGTAGGAGGACTAGACCAGTGCGTCAATGGTTCGGACCAATTTCCCTTTCTTTTAGTAAGCGGTCGTTAACTGGTGACTCGGTGCCTCCGATCGGGCATACTCACAGCGCCACAGCCGCTGATCAGCACCTTCCGCGACCCGGACGGGCAGCATCGGCTGGGCACTGAAAGACCCGGTGGACCCGCCCCATCCCAGGCGTGCGCCGCCGACGTGCCCGACAGGGAGGAGAGCGTCGACATGCCTGACCGCGCCCCGCAGCCGGTGGACCGTCAACTGCCCACGGACGAGGCGCGGGATCTGATCTCGCTCGTCCGCGACATCGCGCAGCGCGAGATCGCACCGAAGGCGGCCGCCGAGGAGGACGCCGGACGGTTCCCGCGCGACGTCTTCGGGCTCCTCTCCGGATCGGGCCTGCTCGGACTCCCGTACGACTCCGAGTACGGCGGGGGAGACCAGCCGTACGAGGTGTACCTCCAGGTCCTCGAAGAGCTCGCCGCCGCCCGCCTGACCGTCGGCCTCGGCGTCAGCGTGCACTCCCTGTCCTGCCACGCGCTCGCGAACTACGGCACCAAGGAGCAGCGGGCCGAGCACCTGCCGGCCATGCTCGGCGGCGGTCTCCTCGGCGCGTACTGCCTCTCGGAGCCCTCGTCCGGATCGGATGCCGCGTCCCTGCGCACGAAGGCCGTCCGGGACGGCGACGAGTGGGTGATCAATGGCACCAAGGCCTGGATCACGCACGGCGGGGTCGCCGACTTCTACACCGTCCTCGCACGCACGGGCGGGGAGGGCCCCCGGGGCATCTCCGCCTTCCTGGTGCCCGGCGACGCGGCGGGCCTCAGCGCCGCCGCACCCGAGAAGAAGATGGGCATGAAGGGCTCGCCCACCGCGCAGGTCCACTTCGACGGCGTCCGGGTCGGCGACGACCGGCGCATCGGCGAGGAGGGGCAGGGCTTCGCGATCGCGCTCTCGGCCCTCGACTCGGGGCGGCTCGGCATCGCGGCCTGCGCGATCGGCGTCGCCCAGGCGGCACTGGACGAGGCGGTCGCGTACGCCAACGGACGGCAGCAGTTCGGGCGGCCGATCTCCGACTTCCAGGGGCTGCGCTTCATGCTCGCCGACATGGCGACGCAGATCGAGGCCGGCCGGGCGCTGTACCTGGCCGCCGCCCGGCTGCGCGACGCGGAGCGGCCCTTCTCCAAGCAGGCGGCGATGGCCAAGCTGCTGTGCACGGACGCCGCCATGAAGGTCACCACGGACGCCGTCCAGGTGCTCGGCGGGTACGGCTACACGGCGGACTTCCCGGCGGAGCGCTACATGCGCGAGGCCAAGGTGCTCCAGATCGTCGAGGGCACCAATCAGATCCAGCGGATGGTCATCGCCCGTCACCTCGCGGGTCCGGACTCACGCTGAACGGGTCCCGGCCCGAGCCGAACTGGCTCAGGCCGGCCGGTGGCGCCGCCAGCCGGGCCCACTCCGGGTCGGCGTGCCCCGGGAGCGTGCGGCCGCGGTCGGCCCAGGTCCGGATCAGCGCGCGGTAGATGGGCGGGTCCTGGTACTGCTGAGGCCCCGGGGGAACCGGTGCCGCCGGGGGCGGGACGTAGATGCGGCGCCGACGCCCGGTGGCCGGGAAGCTGGGGGTCATACCCGGGCAACGCGCGCACCGGCGGGCAGGTAACCGGCGCGGGAATTCGGGCTTGAGTTCGCGGTGGGCCCCTACCGGGGTGTTCGGGCGGGCGCCGGCGCCCCGGGCCCGGGCGCCCCGGGCCCGCCGTCCCGTCTCTGGCCCCGCGGCGCCACCTGACGTACCGTCAGCTGTGCCGCCGGGACACCGCACCGCTCCGGGCGACGTCAACTGCCGTGCGCCCGAGGAGGCCTGCGTGCCGGACGACCGCCCCATCGCCCTCGACGAGTACCCCGTGCACCAGGTCCCGCTGTCCATGAAGCACGTGGCGACAGGGGACCGGAACGCGTACGACCGCTGCATCTTCCACGTCTTCGACCACGGAGGCCGGGCCCTACTGATCATGGGCCTCGGCGTGTATCCGAACACGGGGGTCACCGACGCCTATGTGACCCTGCGGCTGGGCGACACCCTGCACGCCGTACGGGCCTCGGACGCCCTGCGGGACGACACCCGGATGAATCTGTCCGTCGGCCCGCTCCGCATCGTCGTCGAACGCCCGCTCAAGGACTTCGTCCTGGTCTGCGCCGCCGATCCCGGCGACCCGGACGGGCTGTCCTGCGAGATCAACTGGACGGCGGACTTCCCCGCACTGTGGGAACCGCACCACCTCCAGCGGCGCGGCGGCCGGCTCACGCTGGAGGGCAGGCGGTTCGTGCAGGCGGGGCACTGCGACGGCTGGATCCGGGTCGGCGGCGAGGAGATCGCCCTGTCCGGCGGGGAGTGGACCGGCACCCGGGACCGCAGCTGGGGCGTGCGCCCGATCCCGGGCGAGGAGGGCGGCCGGACCGCCGAGGAGAGTCCGACCGAGGGATTCCACTGGATCTGGTCGCCCGTCCGCTTCGAGGACCGCTTCCTGATGGTCGTCGCCGAGGAGGACGCCGACGGCCACCGCTCGCTCAACGACGCGACCCTCGTGCGCCACGGTGAGCGAGACCTCCAACTCGGCTGGCCCCGGGCCGACATCACCTACCGGCCCGGCACGCGCCACCCCGAGTCCGCCGTCGTCCACCTCACCCACCCCAGGCACCGCGCGCCCCTCGAACTGGGCGTGCGGGTGCTCACCTCGTCCCCGCTCGCGGTCGGCGCCGGCTATCCGCCCGCCGACGACTGGCAGCACGGCACCTGGCGCGGGCGCGGCTGGACCGACCGCCGCCGCTACGACCTCGCCGGACCGGGAGCGCACCCGCTCGCCGCGTACGGCGTGACCGACCACGCGGCCCGCTTCACGCTCGACGGACAGGTCGGCCACGGGATCTTCGAGCACGCCTCCTTCGGCCGGCACGACCCCAGCGGCTTCACCGGATTCGACTCGGTCGCGCCCTGAAGGGAGTGGCGAGATGACCACGGCACCCCGTCCGCGCACGACGACCCGGGACCCGGAGGAGCTGACCCGCCGGCTGAACGCCTGGCTCACCACCCGGCTGCCGGGCGCCGAAGCCGCCCATGTGACCGTCCCCGAGTCGAACGGCATGTCCAGCGAGACCCTGCTCTTCGACCTGGAACACCCCCGGGCGCCCGTCCGCGCCTGCGCGCTGCGACTGGCGGCGGACCCGGCCGCGTACGCGGTCTTCCCCGTCTACGACATGCCGCGGCAGTTCCACACGATGCGCCTGGTCGCCGAGCGCACCACGCTGCCGGTGCCGCGAGTGGTGTGGCTGGAGAAGGACCCGGCACCCCTCGGGGCGCCGTTCTTCGTCATGGAGCGCGTCGAAGGCAGGGTGCCGCCCGACGTGATGCCCTACACGTACGAGGGGAACTGGCTGCACGCCGCGAGCGACGAGGAGCGCGAGTACCTGGAGGCCGCGACGGTCGGACTCCTCGCGCGGCTGCACGACGGGATCGACGTGCGCCGGGAACCGTACCTGCGCTCATGGGGGACGGGCGGGCTGCGCGAGCACGTCACGGCCCAACGCGCCTACTACGACTGGGTCGTCGAGGGCCTGCCGCGCTCACCGCTCATCGAGAGTGCCTTCGACCGGCTGGAGGAGCTGTGGCCGCGCGAGCCGGTGCTCACCTGGGGCGACGCCCGCATCGGCAACGTCGTCTACGACGGCTTCGAACCCGCGGCCGTCCTCGACTGGGAGATGGCGGCCCTCGCCCCGCGCGAGGTCGACCTCGGCTGGACGATCTACCTCCACCGCTTCTTCCAGGACCTGACCGAGCGCCTCGGACAGCCCCGCCACATGGACTTCTACGTCCTCTACGCGGCGCTGCGGCAGGCGATCGTCATGCTGCGCGTCGCCCACCGGCAGGTGCACTTCGGCGAGACCGCCGTCCCGGCCGACCCGGACACACTGATCCTGCACCACGGCAGCCTGCGGGCCATGGTGCAGGGCAGCTACGAGGACTGACTCAGGCGGCGTGACGCCGCATGCCGGGGACCCTCATCGGGCGCGAGCCCGGACCGCCGACGTGCGAGAAGGGCTGCTTCCGCCAGTCGAGCCCCTGAGGGAGCGTCAACAGCAGCGCGGTGTCCTGCTCCTGAGGCTCCGTCGTCTCGTCGGCGGGACGGGCGTCGGCGGCCGAACGGCCCGTACCGGCGCACACCGTCAGCCCGAAGGGGTTCCACGGCGAGGCGCACAGCGCGTGCTCGGGCAGGACCTCCTCGTCCGCGAGGAGCGCGATCGGCTGCGCGCAGTCCGGGCAGAACACCCGGTACATCTCGAAGGTGTCGTACGCGTCGAACTCCTCGCCGTCCAGGGCGTCCGGTTCGACACCCTCCGGCTCGGGCTCAAGGACGGGCTGCTGCCTCTTGGGCGTGGAACGACCAGGGCGCTTAAGACTCTGCATGGGATTCTCCCCCTCGGGTGGGCCGACAAGGCGCTGCGACCTCGACCACACCAAGCACTTCCCGTCGGGCCTGCGAGGTAATCGCGAGAACATCACGGAGTGCGCCGCGGAACTGTGGCGTTCGTCACATGCCTCCCGCAGGTGCCCGACCTGGCCGGATCGTCCCTCCCGGACGGCGCCCCGGCGGCGGGCGCCGACATCACGAACCGGCTATGACCTGGGCCGCTCGGTATCCGCCGGGATCAACGCCCTGTAGGTTCTTGCGCCATGGAGGAGCTGGACCGACAGATCGTGCAGCTGCTCGTCGAGGACGGGCGGATGAGCTACACCGACCTGGGCAAGGCCACGGGCCTGTCCACGTCGGCCGTGCACCAGCGGGTGCGCCGGCTGGAGCAGCGCGGCGTGATCCGTGGCTACGCCGCGGTCGTCGACCCGGCGGCCGTGGGGCTGCCCATGACCGCCTTCATCTCGGTGAAGCCCTTCGACCCCAGCGCCCCGGACGACATCGCGGAACGGCTGGCGGGCGTCCCCGAGATCGAGGCCTGCCACAGCGTCGCGGGTGACGAGAACTACATCCTCAAGGTGCGCGTCTCGACGCCGCACGAACTGGAGGAGCTGCTCGCCCGGGTGCGTTCCCTCGCCGGCGTCTCCACCCGCACCACCGTGGTGCTCTCCACCCCGTACGAGGCACGGCCGCCGCGCATCTGACGGCGCCCCGCCCGCTTCCCGGCCCCCGCGCGCGGCCGGGGCGCTCCTAGGGGCGAGACTGGTGCCCATGAGTGAGAGCACCGCCCCGTCGGACACCGTGCTGCTGCGCGGTGGAGAAGTCCACAGCCCCGCGGACCCCTTCGCCACCGCGATGGTCGTCGAGCGCGGGCAGATCGCCTGGGTCGGCTCCGAGGGCGCGGCCGACGCCTTCGCGAGCGGCGTCGACGACGTCGTGGATCTCGGTGGCGCCCTCGTCACCCCCGCGTTCACCGACGCCCACGTCCACACCACCGCCACCGGGCTCGCCCTCACCGGCCTCGACCTGTCCGGTGCCCCCTCCCTGGACGCCGCCCTCGCCCTCGTCCGCGACTTCGCCGCCGCCCGCCCCGCCGACCGGGTCCTGCTCGGCCACGGCTGGGACGCCGCCCGCTGGTCCGACGGGAGGCCCCCGACCCGCGCCGAACTCGACGAGGCGACCGGCGGGCGCCCGCTCTACCTCTCCCGCATCGACGTCCACTCCGCCGTCGTCACCACGGCGCTGCTCGACCTGGTGCCCGGCGTCACCGGCCGCGCCGGGTACGCGGACGGACCGCTGACCCGCGACGCCCACCACGCCGTGCGCGCCGCCGCGTTCGGGGCCGTCACCCCCGCGCAGCGCACCGAGGCGCAGCGCGCCGCGCTCACCCACGCCGCCTCGCTCGGCATCGGCTCCGTCCACGAGTGCGCCGGCCCCGAGATCTCCTCCGAGGACGACTTCACCGGGCTGCTGGCCCTCGCCGCCGAGCAGCCGGGCCCCCGCGTCGTCGGCTACTGGGCAGAGCACGGCGACGAGGGCATCGCCCGGGCCCGTGCCCTCGGCGCGGTCGGCGCCGCCGGCGACCTCTTCGTCGACGGGGCGCTCGGCTCGCACACCGCCTGCCTCCACCAGCCGTACGCCGACACCGCCCACACCGGCACCGCCTACCTGGACGCCGCCGCCGTCGCCGCGCACGTCGTCGGGTGCACCGAGGCCGGACTCCAGGCGGGGTTCCACGCCATCGGGGACGCCGCCGTCACCGCCGTGGTCGACGGCATGCGCGCCGCCGCCGAGAAGGTCGGACTCGCCCGCGTGCGCGCCGCCCGCCACCGCGTCGAGCACGCCGAGATGCTCACCCCCGAGACCGTCGCCGCCTTCGCCGAACTGGGCCTCACCGCCTCCGTGCAGCCCGCCTTCGACGCCCTGTGGGGCGGCGAGGACGGCATGTACGCCCAGCGCCTCGGCGCCGAACGGGCCCGTACCCTCAACCCGTTCGCGGCGCTGCTGCGCGCCGGCGTCCCGCTCGCCTTCGGCTCCGACAGCCCCGTGACCCCCCTCGACCCGTGGGGCACCGTCCGCGCCGCCGCCTTCCACCGCACCCCGGCCCACCGCGTGTCCGTGCGCGCCGCGTTCACGGCGCATACGCGCGGCGGCTGGCGCGCCGTCGGACGGGACGACGCGGGTGTTCTGGTCCCCGGAGCCCCCGCGGACTACGCCGTGTGGCGCACCGAGGAACTCGTCGTCCAGGCACCCGACGACCGTGTGGCGCGCTGGTCCACCGACCCCCGCTCCGGCACGCCCGGGCTGCCCGACCTGACCCCGGGCGCCGACCTCCCGGTCTGCCTGCGCACGGTCGTCGGCGGCCGGACGGTATTCGTACGGCCGGACGAGTGATGTGCCGGGCCCGCGCGGCGCTGGCCGGGGTTCTCCGACGCGGTGCGCGACCTGGGCATCCTCCGCACTGACCAGGCAGTTGACCGAATAACCGCAGGTCAGGCGACTGTTGACAGCCGACTGCGGGAGGCGGGTAGGTTCGGCCGGGTCCACCACCGGAGGTCCGGCCGGGGAACTTCACGCAGTCGCCGCAGCGCCGCTGGGTCAGGGATGGTGTGCCGCACCGGCACACCACCACTGGGTGCCAGGCCCAGCGCACGAGCCGCGGGGCGAGGGAACGTTCCGGCCGGATGGGTCCCTCCCCGCTCCGCCGGAGCGCGGGGGAAGGTGCGACCCGGGTGGGGCCCGGACGTCCAGTAGACAACGGCTTTCGGTCGACCCGCAGCCAGCGGGTCCCTGGTCGGCCCGAAGGGCGCCGGGCCCCGATCCGCAGCGGAGGCGCCGGGCCGGTCCGCGGCCGGCCGCTCCGCCTTCGCCGCTCCGGGGGAACGGACACCCCGTACACGTACGTGCCGGAGCGGCAACGCGGGCCGCGGCCATTATGGTGGACCCCTGCGTACGGACATGAAGGGGCAGTGGTGAACGACGGCGACGGGACCCTCGCGGCAGGAGCCCAGGGGAGACAGTTCGGCCCCCTCGGGACGGCCTTGGTGATCATTCCGACCTACAACGAGGCGGAGAACATCAAGAAGATCGTCGCCCGGGTGCGGGCCGCCGTGCCCGACGCGCACGTCCTCGTGGCCGACGACAACAGCCCGGACGGCACGGGCAAGCTCGCCGACGAGCTGGCCGTCGAGGACGAGCACGTCCAGGTGCTGCACCGCAAGGGCAAGGAGGGCCTCGGCGCCGCCTATCTGGCGGGCTTCCGCTGGGGCATGGAGCACGGCTACGGCGTGCTCATCGAGATGGACGCCGACGGCTCCCACCAGCCCGAGGAACTACCCCGGCTGCTGACCGCCCTCAAGGGCGCCGACCTCGTGCTCGGCTCCCGCTGGGTGCCGGGCGGCCGGGTCGTCAACTGGCCCAAGTCCCGCGAGTTCATCTCCCGCGGCGGCAGCCTGTACTCCCGCGTCCTGCTCGACGTGCCGATCCGGGACGTCACCGGCGGCTACCGCGCCTTCCGCGCGGAGACCCTCAAGGGCCTCGGTCTGGGCGAGGTGGCCTCGCAGGGCTACTGCTTCCAGGTCGACCTCGCCCGCCGTGCCGTGAAGGCCGGCTACCACGTCGTCGAGGTGCCCATCACCTTCGTCGAGAGGGAGCTGGGCGACTCCAAGATGAGCCGCGACATCCTGGTCGAGGCACTGTGGCGGGTCACCACGTGGGGCGTGGGGGAGCGGGTCGGCAAGGTCCTCGGGCGCAAGACCACCTGAACGGCCCCCGGCACCGGCCCCGACTGATCATTCCCTTATCCCGCGCTGAGCCGCGCCCAGGCACACTGGGAGCATGACGACTGGCGTTCCGACCCCCACGCAGCCCGCCCGGCCCCGGCGCTCGCGGCTGCGTACCTTCCTGCCGCTCGGCGTCGCGGCCTGGCTCGTGCTGGAGATCTGGCTGCTGACCGTGGTGGCCGGCGCGGCGGGCGGGGGCACCGTCCTGCTGTTGATCCTCGCGGGCTTCGTGCTGGGCGCGGTCGTGGTCAAGCGGGCCGGACGCCGGGCCTTCAGCAACCTGAACGAGACGCTGCGCCGACAGCAGAGCGGGGTGCCGCCCACGGGCGGCGGCACCCGGGGCAACGGCCCGATGATGCTCGGCGGTCTGCTCCTGATGATGCCGGGGCTGATCTCCGACGCCCTGGGTCTCCTGCTGCTGGTCCCGCCGGTCCAGAAGGCCGTCAGCGCCTACACGGAGCGCGCCGTGGACCGCAGGATGCGCGCGGCCGTCCCCGGCACCTTCCAGGACGCCTTCCGGCAGTCCCGCATCCACCGTCCCGACGGCAAGGTCGTCCAGGGCGAGGTCATCAGGGACGAGGGCCCGCGGGACGAGGGTCCGGCCGTGGACAGCCGCCCGCCGCTCGGCCGCTGACCGGCGCTCCCGCGCCGCCACGGCGGCGCGGGAACCAGGGCCGACCGACCGGGCGCAGAACAGAGCCGACCGGGGCGCAGAAGAGAACAGAACGCACGACGACCGCGGGCACCGTACTGAACGTACGGTGCCCGCGGTCGTCGTGCGTGTGTCGGTATGCCGCCCAGCTCCCGGAGGAGTTACGCGGACTTGCGGCTGTCCCGCGGATGTACCGCGATGTTCATCGCGCCTGAGCGCAGAACCGCCAGACGCTCCTCGAGGACCTCTTCGAGTTCCTCTCGGGTACGCCGCTCCATCAGCATGTCCCAGTGCGTACGCGCGGGCTTGGCCTTCTTTTCCTCAGGGCCGTCGCCGTCCACCAGGAGTGCCTGGGCCCCGCAGACCTTGCACTCCCACTCCGGCGGGATCTCCGCCTCGACCGAGAAGGGCATCTCAAACCGGTGCCCCTTCTCGCATGCGTACTCCACGGCCTGGCGCGGGGCCAGGTCGATGCCGCGGTCCGTCTCGTAGCTGGTCACCACGAGGCGCGTGCCGCGAAGAGCTCGCTCACTCATGAATCGTGCCTCCCGGGCTTGTCGCCCACAGGACAGGTGTCGCTGTCGTCGTCATCCGGTCAACGTCCGGTCGGCGGTAAAGATTCCCGTTGTGGGTCATGCGTCGCCGTCGTAGCCGCCCCTTGTTGTACCCACCAGCGCCCGGTTTGTCACATCTGACAGAAGATGTCACCCGGCGTTTCGTGTTCTTTGACGCGCAGTAACGGTACGCCAGGCAGGCCAAACGCGTACACTACCGGCCTTTGGCGTCGCGCGCTAAATCCTGGCCGGTTCGGGATTGCCCGCGTCGCGGACGGCCTGCCGTACCGGGACCCGCGCGAGCAGCACGAACCCGAGGACGAAGAAGGCCACGAGGGACACGATCGCGTCCCGGTAACTTCCGGTCAGCTGGTAGGTGAGTCCGAACAGGAGCGGGCCCAGCCAGCTCATCCCGCGGTCGCTCATCTCGTACGTGGAGAAGTACTCGGCCTCCTTCCCGCTCGGCACCAGATGCGAGAACAGTGAGCGGGACAGGGCCTGGCTGCCGCCGAGGACGAGACCGATGCCGGCGGCGAGGACGAAGAACCACACGGGCGCGCCGGCCGGCAGGAAGTATCCCGCGCCGAGGGTCGCGGTCCAGGCGACCAGCGAGCCGAGGATCGTGCGCTTGGCGCCGTACGTGCGCGCCAGGCGCCCCATGCCGAGCGCGCCCGCCACGGCGAGCACCTGGACCAGCAGGACGGCGACGATCAGGGTGGACTGGTCGAGGCCCAGTTCCTCCGAGCCGTACACCGACGCCTGCGAGATCACCGTCTGGATGCCGTCGTTGTAGACGAGGTACGCGAGCAGGAAGGCGAGCGTGAGCGGCTGCCGGCGCATGTCCCGGACCGTGGAGGCCAGCTGCCGCCAGCCGTTCACCGGGGGCCCCGTCGGCGCCGTACGGCGGTCGCGCAGGGCGCGCAGCGGTACGAGGGTGAAGGCGCCCCACCAGATGCCCGCCGAGGCCAGGCAGATGCGGACGGCCGCCGACTCGGAGAGGCCGAAGCTGTCGTGGGCGGTGAACAGGACGAGGTTCGCGACCAGGACCAGCGAACCCGCCGCATAGCCGAACGCCCAGCCGCGGGAGGAGACCGCGTCGCGCTCCTCGGGCGGGGCGATCTGCGGCAGGTAGGAGTTGTAGAGGGCCATCGAGACCGCCAGCGAGGCGTTGGCGACGATCAGCAGCAGTCCGCCCAGGAGGTAGCGGTCGCCGTCCAGGAAGAACATGCCCGCGGTGGCGGCGGCGCCCACGTACGCGGCGGCCGCCAGCAGCGGCTTCTTGCGGCCCGTGCGGTCGGCGGCGGCTCCCGCCAGCGGCATCACGAAGATCGCCAGGATCACGGACGCCGACACGGAGTACGCGAAGAAGGAGCCGGCGCGGACCGGGACGCCCAGGGGGTGCACGAAGCCGTCCGCGTCCGCCGCCGACTTGGCTACCGAGGTCAGATAGGGGCCGAGGAAGACGGTCAGCACACTCGTCGAGTAGACGGAGCACGCCCAGTCGTAGACGTACCAGCCGCGTTGTTCGCGTCGCCGCCCGGTGGCCTCGTCGGCCTCCGTCGCCCGCACGGTGTCGGTGCCCAACCCGCGCCCCTCGCTCTCCGTGGATGCACGGTGCGCGGGGGCTCAGACCCAGGTGCCCCGGTCCTCCAGGACTTCGCGCAGCGTGTCGATGTGATCGGTCATGATGCCATCCACGCCCAGGTCCAGGAGCCGGTGCATGCGAGCGGGCTCGTTCACCGTCCACACGTGCACCTGGAGGCCGCGCGCGTGGGCGGTGCGCACGAAGCGGCGGTCGACGACGGTCACGCCGGACTGGGTCTCCGGCACCTGGGCCGCGACCGCGGGACGGCGCGGGACGGCGGGCATCCCGTACGAGCGCAGACGCAGACCGAGGACGCCGCGGGTGCCATAGGAGGTGGCGAGGCGGGGTCCTGCCAGGCGCTGGGCGCGGGCCACTCGCGCCTCGGAGAAGGAGCCGACGCAGACGCGGTCCCAGGAGGCCGTGCGCTCGATGAGACTCAGCAGGGGGAGCAGCGCCCCTTCGGCCTTGACGTCGACGTTCCAGCGGACCCCGGGGAAGGTGTCGAGGAGTTCCTCGAAGAGGGGTACCGGTTCGCGGCCCGCCACGCGCGCGTGGCGCACCTCGTCCCAGGGGAGGTCGGCGAGCCGGCCCGCCCCGTCCGTCACCCGGTCCAGGGTGCTGTCGTGGAAGGCGACGAGCCGGCCGTCCGCCGTGACGTGCACGTCCGTCTCCATGTAGCGGTACCCCGCCTCGACCGCCCGGCGGAACTGGAACAGGGTGTTCTCCAGGCCCTCCGCCGTCCCGCCCCGGTGGGCGAAGGGGATCGGGCCGGGGTGGTCGAGGTAGGGATGGCGTATGCGGGTGCTCACCCGGGCAGTATCGCGCGCTCCGGTTGACCGGCGGCGACGACCGTGCTGCCGGGCGGTGCCGGCGCGGGGGCGAACACGCGCAGGAAGAGCTGGGCCAGCGGGCCGATCGCCAGCGCGTACAGGACGGTGCCCACCCCGACGGTGCCGCCGAGGGCGAAGCCGGTGGCCACCACGGTCACCTCGACAGAGGTGCGCATCAGGCGGATCGAGCGGCCGGTGCGCCGGTGCAGGCCCGTCATCAGGCCGTCGCGCGGGCCGGGACCGAAGCCCGCCGTGATGTAGAGGCCCGTCGCCACTCCGTTCAGCACGATGCCCGCCACCAGCAGCGTGACCCGGACCGTCAAGCCGTGCGCCTCCGGCACGAGGGCGAGGGTGCCGTCCATGGCCACCCCGACCACGAAGACGTTGGAGACCGTGCCGAGCCCCGGCCGCTGGCGCAGCGGGATCCACAGGAGCAGCACCGCCGCCCCGACGATGATCGACACCACTCCGATGGTCAGCCCGGTCAGCTCCGCGAGACCCTGGTGGAGCACGTTCCACGGCTCCAGACCGAGGCCGGACCGCACCAGGAGCGCCGAACTGGCGCCGTGCAGGGCGAGGCCCGCGTACAGCTTGACGAGCCGGAGGGGCAGCCGCCCGGACCCGGAATGTGTGGACAAAGGAATCCCCCGTGTGGTGGCAGTGGCCTGACGCATGACACTCTGTGGCGTGGAAACGGTCGTCATCCATGGCCAATTCGGGGAAGGTGGACTGGTCGACATGGTGCAGTGGACTTCGGCGGTGGGAGCGGCGCAGCTCGCCCGGCTCCTCACCTCGCAGCAGGACCGCCCCGCCGGCCCCGGCACCCGCCGCCCGCCGGCCTACCGCGCGCTCGCCGACGGCATCCGGCTGCTCGTGCTGGAGGGCCGCGTACCGGTCGCCGCCCGGCTGCCCGCCGAGCGTGAACTGGCGCTGGCCCTGACCGTCAGCCGCACCACGGTCGCCGCCGCGTACGAGGCGCTGCGCAGCGAGGGATTTTTGGAGTCCCGGCGCGGAGCGGGCAGCTGGACCGCCGTCCCGGCGGGCAACCCGCTGCCCGCGCGGGGCCTGGAACCGCTGCCGCCCGAGGCGCTGGGCTCCATGATCGACCTCGGCACCGCGGCCCTGCCCGCGCCCGAGCCGTGGCTCACCCGCGCCGTCCAGGGCGCCCTGGAGGAACTGCCGCCCTACGCGCACACCCACGGCGACTACCCGGCCGGCCTGCCCGCCCTGCGCTCCATGCTCGCCGAGCGGTACACCGCCCGCGGCATCCCGACCATGCCCGAACAGATCATGGTGACCACCGGGGCGATGGGCGCGATCGACGCGATCTGCCACCTGTTCGCCGGCCGCGGCGAACGCATCGCCGTCGAGTCCCCCTCGTACGCCAACATCCTCCAGCTGATGCGCGAGGCCGGGGCCCGACTGGTGCCGGTCGCCATGGCGGAGGGCCTCGCGGGCTGGGACATGGACCGATGGCGCCAGGTGCTGCGGGAGTCCGCGCCCCGCCTCGCGTACGTGGTCGCCGACTTCCACAATCCGACCGGCGCCCTCGCCGACGAGGACCAGCGGCGGCGGCTGGTGGACTCCGCCCGCTCCGCCGGGACCGTGCTGGTCGTCGACGAGACCATGAACGAACTGCACCTGGACGCGGACGTCGAGATGCCGCGCCCGGTGTGCGGCTTCGACCCCGCCGGGTCGACGGTGATCACGGTCGGCTCGGCCAGCAAGGCGTTCTGGGCCGGGATGCGCATCGGCTGGGTGCGCGCGGCCCCCGACGTGATCCGCAGCCTGGTCTCGGCGCGCGCCTACGCCGACCTGGGGACCCCCGTCGTGGAGCAGCTCGCGGTGAACTGGCTGCTGAGCACCGGCGGCTGGGAGCAGGCCGTGGAGGTGCGTCGGGAACAGGCGCGGGAGAACCGCGACGCGCTGGTCGCCGCCGTGCGGCGTGAGCTGCCCGGGTGGGAGTTCTCCGTCCCGCGCGGCGGGCTCACGCTGTGGGTGCGCACCGGGGGCCTGTCGGGCTCGCGGATCGCCGAGGCGGGGGAGCGGGTCGGGGTGCGCGTGCCCTCGGGGCCCCGCTTCGGGGTGGACGGGGCCTTCGAGGGGTACGTGCGGTTGCCGTTCACGGTGTCCGGCGCGGTGGCCGAGGAGGCGGCGGTCCGGCTGGCCGCGGCGGCCCGGCTGGTGGAGACCGGCGCGGGCGGCGGGTCCGACGCGCCGCGCACGTTCGTGGCGTAGGCCGGGCCGGGCGCCTCAGCTCTCCGCGACGGCGACCTCGGTCGGCATGGGCTCCAGGACCGGGACGGGGCGCTTCTTCTCCGTCTCCACGGCGGGCTTCTTCTCCAGCTCCGCCTCCATCTCCGCGTCCGCGTCCGCCTCTCCCGGGACGAGGTGCTCGGGCCCGACCGGAGTCGTGCGCTCCGGCAGCAGGGCCAGCACGGCGCGGCGATGGGCTTCGCTCGTCGCGTCGTCGAACGGGTCCGGGGTGGCCGGGACCTGGAGGCGGTGGACGGGGCCCGAGCCGAGCCGCGCGTAGCCCCGCCCGGGCGGGGTGTCCGGGGTGGGCGTGGTGTGCGGCGGCACACCCAGCACCGCCTGGAGCTGCGCCGCGGACGCCGGGCCGAGGACCACGCGCGCGCGGGTGTGCTGCCGCACCGCGTCGGAGAGGGCGTCGAGGCTGTCGAACTGGTCGGCCACGACGACGGTCACGTTGGCCGCGCGCCCGTGCCGCAGCGGGACCTGGAGCAGGGACTGGGGGTCCTTGCGCCCGTCGGCTGCGGCGAGCAGCCCCAGCGTGCTGGGACGGTCGAGCAGGATCCACAGCGGGCGCCTGATGTCGTCGGGCGCCGGGCGGCCGGCCTGCCGGGCGCGGTTCGCCGCGACGAGCCGCCGCTCCGTCTCGTGCGCCGCCCACTCCAGACTCGTGAACGCGCCGGTCAGGCCGCTCTCGACGGCGAGGACGCCGTCGCGGCCGGTCAGGCACGCGAACTCGCCGGTCCCACCGCCCTCGACGATCAGGACGTCGCCCTGCTGCAGGGCCTGCAGGGCGATCGAGCGGAGCAGGGTGGTCGTACCGCTGCCCGGCTCGCCCGCGACGAGCAGGTGCGGCTCCGTCGAGCGGACGCCCGTGCGCCAGACGACGGGGGGAACGTCGCGCTGCTCCTCGCCGTGGGTGACGGGGAGCGTGCGCTGGACGTCGCTCGGGTCGGTGAAGCCGAGGACCGTCTCGCCGGGCGCCGTGACGAATCGCTGGGCGGCGATGTCGGTGGGCAGCGGGGACAGGACGGAGACGGAGAGCTCGTTGCCCTCCTCGTCCCAGACGAAGTGGTACTCGCGGCCGCGGCCCGACTTGGTGTGCAGCAGCTGTTCGACGCGGGCGCGGGACTCCGCCTCGCCGTCCGTGAAGTACGCCGGGTAGCGGACGAGCAGCCGCGAGACGCGGCCGGTGTCGTCGAACTCGTAGGACGGGAATGCCTGCTCCCACTCGCCGCCGTGGGCGTAGAGGGGGGCGGGGTCCTCCGCCGTCGAGAAGTACGGGACGAGCGCCTCGTACAGCGACTGCAGGCGCTTGGTCTGCGGCTCGTCGGGGCCCGTGGGCTGCGACGGCCGCCGTTCGCGGCCCTTCCAGGCCGCCGCCGCCATCACCGTGACGACGGCGAGCAGCGGCCCGTACGGCACGAGGGCCACGACCAGTACCACCGAAGCGACCAGGAACAGGAGCGGCCCGCGCCGGTCCTTCGGTGTGTCGGCCCACCTGCGCCGCCCGGCTCCAGCCAGCCGGCGCAGACCACGAGTGATCGTGATGAGTGGGTGGAGGACATCGGTGGCGCTGTCGGCCGCCGTCCGGGCCAGCTCCCGGCTCCGGGCGATCTGTGCGCTGCCGTTGCTCAGAATGCGGGGAAGAGGGCGCCGCGCCACTGGTGTCTCCTGATCGTGCGTGCGTAGGGGAGGGGCGTCAGAACTTGATTCCGCCGAGGAGCCCCGCGAGGCTTTCGCCGCCCGCCTTGATGCTCGGCGCGATGGCCGTGCTGGCGAGGTAGAAGCCGAAGAGCGCGGAGACCATGGCGTGTGACGCCTTCAGGCCGTCCTTGCGGAAGAAGAGGAAGACGATGATGCCGAGGAGGACGACGCCGGAGATGGACAGGATCATTTTTGGCTCCTGGTTGTGGGGACAGTCACCATGAGTTCTTCCAGGCTCACAGCATGTATCCATACGATAAAAGGTGCAACTGAGTGAAATTCCCCAGATTTCGCCCGGACGGCCGAGCCGTCGGAGCCGCCCGGGACCCGCTGACGCCTCCGGCGGCGCCCGTGGTGATCTTTGCCTCGGACGGCACCGCTCATGTGCCGCCGAAGCCAGTACGCTGGCGATTCACCCGTACGGCCGCGCCGTTCACCGTCGTACCCTCCCGGGCACGACGGTGCCGCTCGCTGTCGTAAGCTCCCGCAGTCCCCAGAAGCACTCGTAAGTGAGAGGCGGTCCGGCCGATGAGTGAAGCCCCCGACCCCGAGGTCGTGGAGCTGGCGACCAAGATCTTCGATCTGGCGCGCCGAGGCGAGACCGAGGCCCTCGTGGAGTACGTCGACGCGGGCGTCCCCGCCGACCTCACGAACGACCGCGGGGACACCCTGGTGATGCTCGCGGCCTACCACGGCCACGCGGACGCGGTGCGGGCCCTGCTGGAGCGCGGCGCCGAGGCGGACCGGATCAACGACCGCGGGCAGACCCCCCTCGCCGGAGCCGTCTTCAAGGGCGAGGAAGCCGTGATCCGGGTCCTCCTGGACGCCGGTGCCGATCCGGCCGCGGGCACCCCCTCGGCCGTCGACACGGCCCGCATGTTCGCCCGGACAGAACTGCTCGAACTGTTCGGCGCACACTGAACTCACTGCCCTGACCAGGCAGAACGCTGAAAACGGGGGAGGCGGTACGGGGCCGCCGGAAATGCGGTCGCGGCGGGAAGAACCGCTGGGTCATCATGACGTCGTGATTCACGGACGCGATGGCTGGGCAGGTGTTGCCGCACCGCGCGGGCCGTGACGCGGCCCGCACGGGCCACCGACGAGAGGCAGAGGAAGATGGTCTACAGCAAGCAGGAAACGGCGGGCGCCCCGACGTGTTGTCACGCGGCCAGGTAAAGCACGATCCCCGGTTGCGTCGACGCTTGATGTGAGGCTGTTTCCCATGTTCGATCCGGTCATAGCGCCCAGCGGTACGCTGCTCGGCCTGCTCCAGAGGGGCCGCGGCGACGGCACGCTGCACGCGCTCACCGCACCGCGAGCCGAAGCGCTCGCGGCGCTCAACCAGTGCGTGCTCCGCGACCCCCGCCACGACTGGCAGGTGGAGAACCGCTCCCTCTACTACGCCCGTCTCTTCCTCGACCTGAGCGGTGAGCTCGACGAGATCGAGCGGCACCTCTTCGACGCCGAGGACATCCTCGACACCTGCGAGTCACGCACGGGCCTCGCCCTCGCGGTCCTCGGCCACCTCGCCTCGTACGGCAGGCGCGACGCGCTGGAACTGCTGCGCAGCTACGCCGCCACCGGCACCAACTGGGCCTGGGCCCTGGACGAGCTCGCCCTGCGTGACGACGACGCGGGCCTGCGCAGTCTCGCCGCCCCCGTCCTCGCGCGGTTCCCCGCCGATCCCGCCGGTGAGGCCGAGCTGGCCGCGCAGGTGCGCGACGCCTTCGAACCCCGGCCCTGGCGGCTGTGGGCCGAGGATCCGCGCCCGTCGATCGGCGCACGCGTGCGTGCCGCCCAAGAACAGGGCTCCTTCGACCGCTGGCAACGGCAGATGCGACCGGCCGGGCCCCGCCCGGGCTGGAGCGTGCGGGCCGTCTTCGACTGGGCCCAGGAGGGCCTCGACCGTGGAGCCGCGCTCCATGTCCCGGCCGCCCGCTGCCTCTCCGCCGTCGCCGGCCCCGAGGACCGTCCGCAGATCGTCGAGGCCGCCCGCGACGGGGACGACGGAGCCCGCTGCACCGCCCTGCGCTACCTCGCCGACAGCAATGATCCGGACGTCCTCGACCTGATCGAGGGCGCCGCGGCCGCCGGCACCGCACCGGTCGTGGAGGCCGCCGTGGACGCCTTCGAGCGGATGCGCAGCGTCGCCGCCGTCGACCGGGCCCGGCGCTGGGCACACCGCCCGGACGCCCTGGGAGCCGCCGCGGGCCGGATGCTGGCCTGCCGGGGCGGCGCACAGGACAGCGACCTCGTCCTCGAGGCCCTGCGCGAGGCCGTACGGGGCGAAGGGCCCGACGCGCCGACCCTGTGGACGCTCGTGGACGGCGCCGGACGCCTCGGCATCGCCTGCGCGGGACCCGTACTGCGCCACATCTACCGTGAGACCGCCTCGTCCCAGCTGCGCGGCCGCGCCGCGCGCGCCCTGGCCGCCACCGACCCCTCCTTCCCCGCCGGGTTCGCCGTCGAGTGCCTGTGGGACTGCGAGGAGTCCACCCGCGAGGTCGCCGCCCGGCACGCCGAGACCGGTGACGCCCGTGTCGTGGACCAGCTGCGCCGGCTCGCCGCGGACCCCGCCGAGGAGGCCGAGGTGCAGACGGCCGTACGCAGCCGGATCGGACCGGACATGCCCGCCGTGTGAACGCCGGATGACCTGACGACGGGCGGCCGAGGCCGCGGGCCCGGCCGGACGGGCGCGCAGCGCAACGCTCATGGGACGTTCCTCGTCCGGAAAGATCCACGTTGACGCGTCCACGTCCGGCGCGACGACAACACGGTTATGCGTGTCGTCATCGTGACCGAGTCCTTTCCGCCCGACGTGAACGGCGTCGCCCACTGCGCCCTCCAGACCGCCCGGCACCTCGCCGAGCGCGGGCACGCCCCCCTCGTCGTCGCCCCGGCCACCGCGGCCGGGAGCGGGCCCGACGCCCTCGCGCCGTGCCCCGTCGTCCGGGTCCCCTCCCTGCCGCTGCCCGGCTATCCCCAGGTCCGGGTCGCCCTCCCCAGCCGCCGCGTCGCCGCGGCGATCACCGAGCACCGCGCCGACCTCGTCCACCTGGCCGGCCCCTTCGTGCTGGGCGTGCGCGGCATGGCCGCCGCCACCCGGATGCGGATTCCCGCCGTGGCCGTCTACCAGACCGACCTCGCCGGCTACGCCCGTACGTACATGGGGGCGGGGGAGGGCGCCGCCTGGCGGCGCATCCGCGCCGTCCACACCGCCGCCGCCCGCACGCTGGCCCCCTCCAGCGCCGCCCTGCACGACCTGGAGGCGCACGGGGTGCCCCGGGTGCGGCTGTGGCCGCGCGGCGTCGACACCGTCCGCTTCCGCCCGGACCGGCGCGACGAGGCGCTCCGCCGTGAACTCGCGCCCGGCGGCGAGCTGATCGTCGGCTACGTCGGGCGGCTCGCCCCCGAGAAGCAGGTCGAGCTGCTCGCCGGGGTCTGCGGGATGAAGGGCGTGCGGGTCGTGGTGGTGGGCGACGGACCGAGCAGGGCCGCGCTCGACGGGGCTCTGCCGGGCGCCGTCTTCCTCGGCCGCCGCACCGGCGACGACCTCGCCCGGATCTTCGCCTCACTGGACGTCTTCGTGCACACCGGGCCCTTCGAGACCTTCTGCCAGACCGTGCAGGAGGCGATGGCGAGCGCGGTGCCCGTCGTGGCGCCCGCCGCGGGCGGACCGCTGGACCTGGTGGCCCACGGACGCACCGGGCTCCTCGTCCCGCCGCGCGACCCGGCGGCGGTCCGGGACGCGGTGTGGTCGCTCGCCGCCGACCCCGCGCTGCGCGCCGCCTACGGGGCCGCCGGCCGAGACGCGGTGGAGACCCGCACCTGGGCCGCCGTCGGCGACCAGCTCATCGGCCACTACACGGACGTGCTCTCCACTCGGACGGCGGTGGCGGCATGAACCCCCTCACCGGCCAGGACCGTACGAGCCCCGGTACGGGCCTGCGGATCGTGCGGCTCGCCAACTTCGTCGCCCCCGCCTCGGGCGGCCTGCGGACCGCGCTGCGGGAGCTGGGCGCCGGCTACCTCGCGGCCGGGCACCGGCCCGTGCTGATCGTCCCGGGGGAACGCCTCACCGACCACACGACCGAGCAGGGGCGCGTGATCACCCTGCCGGGGCCGCTGCTGCCCGGGACCGGCGGCTACCGGGTCCTCACCGACCGGCGGCGGGTCGCCGCGCTGCTGGAGTCGCTCGCGCCCGACCGACTGGAGGTCTGCGACCGCACCACGCTGCGCTGGACCGGGGTCTGGGCGCGGCGGGCCCGGGTGCCGGCCGTGATGGTCTCCCACGAGACCGCCGACGGAGTGCTGCGGACCTGGGGTCTCCCCGAGGGCCTGGCCCGGCGCGCCGCCGACGCCCTCAACACCCGTACGGCGCACACCTACGCGCGCGTGGTGTGCACCACGGAGTTCGCCGCCCGGGAGTTCGTGCGGATCGGCGCCCGCAACGTCGTACGGGCTCCCCTCGGCGTCGACCTCGCCGGACGGCATCCCGCGCTGCGGGACCCGGGGGTGCGGGCACGGCACGCGCGCGTGGGGGAGACTCTGTTGGTGATGTGCTCCCGGCTGTCGGTCGAGAAGCGGCCCGGCACGGCGCTCGACGCGCTGGAGGCACTGCTGCGGCACGGCCGGCGCGCGGTGCTCGTCGTCGCCGGGGACGGTCCCCTGCGCGCCCGGCTGGAGCTGCGGGCCCGGGAGCGGGCACTGCCCGTGACCTTCCTCGGGCACGTCGCCGACCGGGCGGCGCTGGGCGCGCTCCAGGCGTCCGCCGACGTCTGCCTCGCGCCCGGTCCGGCGGAGACCTTCGGGCTGGCCGCCCTGGAGGCGATGGCCTGCGGCACCCCTGTGGTCGCCAGCGCCTCGTCGGCGCTCACCGAGGTGATCGGGGCCGCGGGTCTCACCGCAGCCGACGACGGCGGGTCCTTCGCGGACGCGGTGCGCTCGCTCCTGGCGCAGCCGGAGGCCGAACGGAGGAGGGCGGCACGCGCGCGTGCCGAGTGCTTCGGCTGGGCCGGCTCGGTGAACGCTTTCCTCGCCGCCCACGACGCGGCGCCCCGGGCCTTCGGCACGCCCGTGCCGCTCCCGGGCTGACCGGGCGCCGCCCTCGCCGGGCTCGGGTGCTCAGCCGCGCCGGCGCACCGCCACGAAGCGCAGCGGTGTGCCCGGGACGGCCTGGGCGGCGGCGGGCAGGTCCGCGGGGCGCACGACCGCGATCACCGGGTATCCGCCGGTGGTCGGATGGTCCGCGAGGAAGACCAGGGGCCTGCCGTCCGCCGGCACCTGGACCGCGCCGAGGACGAGGCCCTCGCTGGGGAGTTCGCCCGGCACGGCCCGCTCCAGGGCGGGTCCCTCCGTGCGCAGGCCGATGCGGTTGCTCGCGGAGGACACCGCGTAGGTGCGGCCGGTGAGGGTGCGCAGGGCGGCCTCCGTGAACCAGTCGTCGCGCGGGCCGAGGGTCACGCGCAGCACCAGTTCGGTGGGCGGGGCGGGCTGCGGGGCGACGTCCACCCGCGCGTGCGTGCCGTTCCCGGGTCCCAGCGGCAGGACCGCGCCGTCGGTCAGGGGCGGGGGGCCCAGACCCGAGAGGAGGTCGGTGGAACGGCTGCCCAGGACCGCTTCCACCGCCAGCCCGCCGGAGACGGCCACGTAGCTGCGTACGCCCGCGCGTGCCTGACCCACGTCCAGGAGGGACCCGGCGGCGATCCGGACCGGCGCGCCCCAGGGCACCGGCCGGCCGTCCACCGTGACCGGGCAGGGCGCGCCGCCCACCGCCACGGTGACCGCGCACCGAGGCCGCACCGCGCAGCCGTCGAGCGTGGTCTCCAGGACGGCGGCGTCCGGCGGATTCCCCACCAGCCGGTTCACCAGCGCGGCCGCCGGCCCGTCGAGTGCCCCGGAGCGCGGCACACCGACGTGGGCGTGGCCGGGGCGCCCGCGGTCCTGCACAGTGGTCAGGGCGCCGGCGCGGACGACGGCGAGGGCCAGGTCCGTCATGAGGGGCCCGCCGGGACGAAGCGCACGCGCGTGCCCGGGGCCAGCAGCGCGGCGGGCTCCCGCCGGTGGTCCCACAGGACGGCGTCGGTGGTGCCGATGAGCTGCCAGCCACCGGGCGAGGAGCGGGGGTACACGCCCGTGTACGGGCCCGCGAGGGCGACCGACCCCGCGGGGACCGCCGTCCGCGGGGTCGCACGCCGGGGGACGTCGTAGTGGGAGGGGAGTCCGGTGAGATAGCCGAAGCCGGGCGCGAACCCGCAGAACGCCACGCGGAACGCGGTGGCCCCGTGGATCTCGGCCACCTTCCCCGGCGGCACCTTCCACAGGGCGGCCACCTCGGCCAGGTCGGGGCCGTCGTAGCGCACCGGGATCTCGACGGCCGTGTCCGCGCGGGCGGCCAGGGGCGGGATCGTCCAGCCGCCGAGGCGCTCCGCCAGCCGGGCGGGGTCCGGCACGCCGTCCAGCAGGACCGTGCGCGCCGCCGGCACGATCTCCCCGGCGCTCAGGTCGCCCTCCGCGCGGCGGCGCAGCAGCTCGGCGTGCAGGGCCTGGGCCTCCTCGCCGGAGCCCACCTCGACGAGCAGGGCGTGGTCGCCGACCGCGAGCGTCCTCATGCGAACGCCTCCACGCGGACGCCCGATGACTCCAGGCCGGCCCTGACCCGGCGGGCGAGGTCCACCGCGCCGGGGGTGTCCCCGTGCAGGCACAGGGAGCGGGCCCGGACCGTGACGCGTTCCCCGGAGCGGGTGGCGACCTCACCGGTGCGGGCCAGGCCCAGCGACCGCTCGACGACCACGTCCCCGTCCGTGATCACCGCGCCCTCCTCGGTGCGGGGCACCAGGGTGCCCGCGGAGGTGTAGGCGCGGTCCGCGAACGCCTCCGTGACGGCCGGCAACCCGGCCTCCGCCGCCAGCTCCAGCAGACGGGAGGACGGCAGCCCGAGGACCGGCAGCGAGCCCCCGGCCAGCAGGACGCCGTCCACGACGGCACGCGCCTGCGCCTCGTCGTGGACCACGCGGTTGTAGAGCGCGCCGTGCGGTTTCACGTACGACACGCGCGTGCCGGCCGCCCGGGCGAAGACCTCCAGGGCGCCGATCTGGTAGGCCACCTCGGCGGCCAGTTCGTCGGGCGGCACGTCCATCGCGCGCCGCCCGAATCCCGCCAGGTCCCGGTAGGAGACCTGGGCCCCGATCCGCACGCCCCGACCGGCCGCGAGCTCACACACCCGCCGCATGGTGATCGCGTCCCCGGCGTGGAAGCCGCAGGCCACGTTGGCGCTCGTGACGACGGACAGCAACTGCTCGTCGTCGGTGAGCCGCCAGCGGCCGAAGCCCTCGCCGAGGTCGGCGTTCAGATCGATCAGGGTCATGGGGTGTCCGTTCTCCTTCTCAGGCTACGCGGTACTGCTCGTCACGGGCGTCGGTGACGAACATCTGCCCAGGGGCGTGGGTGAGGGCGAAGGGCGGGCGCGACGCCATGACCGCGGCCTGGGGCGTCACCCCGCAGGCCCAGAACACCGGGATGTCGTCCGGTTCGGTGTCCACCGGGTCGCCGAAGTCCGGGACGGACAGGTCCCCCACGCCGAGCCCCGCCGGGTCCCCGCAGTACACCGGACTGCCGTGCACCGCGGGGAGCAGGCTGGTCTCCCTGATCGCGGCGGCCAGGTGCCCGGGCGGGACCGGACGCATCGACACCACCATGGGGCCGTGCAGCCGCCCCGCCGGACGGCACTGCCTGCCGGTCACGTACATCGGAACGTTGCGGCCCTGCTCGATGTGACGCATCGGCACGCCCGCCTCGGTCAGCGCCCACTCGAAGGTGAAGCTGCACCCGATGAGGAACGACACCAGGTCCTCGCGCCAGTGGGTCCGCACGTCCGTCGGTTCGGCCACCAGCTCGCCGTGCTCCCACACGCGGTAGCGGGGCAGGTCGGTGCGCAGGTCCGCGCCCGGTGCCAGCGGTGTGGTCCAGGACCCGGCGTCGGTGACGTCGAGGACCGGACAGGGCTTGGGGTTGCGCTGGCAGAACAGCAGCATGTCGTACGCCCAGTCGGCGGGGACGGAGATCAGGTTGGCCTGCGTGTGGCCCGCGGCGACTCCGGCGGTGGGTCCCGACAGGCCCGAGCGGAAGCGCGCCCGCGCGTCGGCGGGGCTCCACGCGTGCGCGTGGGCGTCCCGCAGGGTCACGGGGCGGTCCTGAGAGGTGCGGTTCACCGGAGCTCCGTCCCGCGCGTCTCGGGCAGTCCCAGCAGGGCCAGGGCGGCCAGCGCGTAGCCGATCGCGCCGAACACCAGGGCGCCGCCGACGCCCCAGCTGCCGGCCAGGAAGCCGACGAGGGTGGGGAAGACGGCGCCCACCGCGCGGCCCGTGTTGTACGTGAACCCCTGGCCCGTGCCGCGCACCGCCGTCGGGTACAGCTCGCTGAGGAACGAGCCGAAGCCGCTGAAGATGGCCGACATGCAGAAGCCGAGGGGGAAACCGAGCACCAGGAGAAGGATGTTGGCGCCGCTCGGGATGTTCGCGTACGTGAGGATGCCGGCGGCGGAGAGGACCGCGAAGAGCAGGATGTTGCGTTTGCGGCCCAGCCGGTCGGTGAGATAGCCGCCGGTCAGATAGCCGAGGAACGCCCCGGAGATCAGCAACGTGAGGTAGCCGCCGGTGCCGACGACGGACAGGCCCCGCTCGGTCTTCAGGTAGGTGGGCACCCAGGTCGCCAGCGTGTAGTAGCCGCCCTGGACGCCGGTGGACAGCAGGCCCGCGAAGACTGTGGTCCGCAGCAGGCCGGGACCGTCGGCACTCCTGGGCCTGAAGATCGCCGCGAAGGAGCCCTTCTGCGGGTTCCGCCGCCGTTCGGCGGCCGCCTCCGGAGCGTCGTGCACCCGGCGGCGCACCCACACGACGAGCAGCGCGGGCAGCGCGCCCGTCCAGAACATCACCCGCCACGCGAGATCGTCGCCGACGAACTGGAAGACCAGCGTGTAGACGACGACCGCGAGGCCCCAGCCCACGGCCCAGGAACTCTGGATCGCGCCCAGGGTGCGCCCCCGGTGCCTGGGGCTCGCGTACTCGGCGACGAGGATCGCGCCGACCGCCCACTCGCCGCCGAAACCGAGCCCCTGAAGGGCCCGGAACACCAGCAGCGTCTCGTAGTTGGGGGCGAAGCCGCAGGCCACGGTGAAGACGGCGTACGTGATCACCGTGATCATCAGCGCCTTGACCCGGCCGATCCGGTCCGCGACGACACCGGCGACGGCCCCGCCGATCGCGGAGACGACCAGGGTGACCGTGGTGAACAGGCCGGTCTGGCCGCTGTCCAGGCCGAAGTGGGCCGCGAGCGCGACCATGCTCAGCGGCAGCGTGAAGTAGTCGTACGAGTCCAGGGCATAGCCGCCGAACGCGCCGGCGAAGGCGCGGCGGCCCCGCGGGCCGAGCGCGCGCAGCCACCCGAAGGGGCCGTCGGAGGATGGCGGTTCACCCGTGCCGGCCGAGGGGCCGGTCTTCAGGGCCGGTGGCGGAGGAGTCGTGCTCATGGGCACCTCGCAGTGAGGGACGGAGGGTGCGTGAGGACTGAGCCGTGCCGTGCGGAAGCGGTGGCGCCGGACGGGTGCGGTCGGCGCCTGCTCGCCAAGGTAGAGGATCGTTGAACGATCCTTCAATACCCCTGTTGTCTCGTTCTGCGGTCTGCGGTTGAATTCCGGGCATGGCAGAGCTGACCGGACTGGCCGACGACCGCGCCCTGCTGGGCCGCACCAGCACCGCCGAGCGGGTCGCGGACATCCTCAGGAGCCGCATTGCCGAGGGCTTCTTCCCGCCCGGGACCCGGCTGTCCGAGGACAGCATCGGCGGCGCGCTCGGCGTCTCCCGCAACACGCTGCGCGAGGCGTTCAGGCTGCTCACCCATGAGCGGCTGCTCGTGCACGAGCTCAACCGCGGTGTCTTCGTACGAGTGTTGACCGTCGACGACGTGCGGGACATCTACCGCACCCGCACCCTCGTCGAGTGCGCCGTCGTCCGGGGCCTCGGCGCACCGCCGTACGCTGTCGAAGGGCTCGCGGCGGCCGTCGCCGAGGGCCGCCGGGCGGCGCGGGAAGGCGACTGGAAAGGCGTCTCCACGGCCAACATCCACTTCCACCGGGAACTCGTGGCGCTCGCCGGGAGCACCCGCACCGACGAGGTCATGCGCAGCGTCTTCGCCGAACTGCGCCTCGCCTTCCACGTCGTGGACGACCCGCGCCGGCTGCACGAGCCCTACCTGGCCCGCAACCGGCGGATACTCCAGAGCCTGGAGGCCGGCCGGGGCGAGGAGGCCGAGAAGCTCCTCGCGGAGTACCTCGACGACTCGCTCGAAGGACTGGTGGAGGTGTACGCGCGACGCGTCTCCGACCAAGGAACGGGCGGGGCCTGAGGCTGACGTCCTCGGGACCGGCCGGGCGCGCGATCCGCTGCGTCCGTGAGTGCCCGCGCGATGGCGTGGCGGGGTGCGGAAGCGAGGGTTCCGCAGGCGGGCCGCGGGGTGTGCCGCGAAGGGGCGGGGCGGGAGAGCGAGGGTCCGGGGAGCGGGGCCCGTGGGCTGTGGCGGCGAGGGGCGGGGCCGCGGGAGCGTGGGCGCTTCTGAGTCGTTTCGACCGTTGTCAGACCGAGGACCTAGTCTGTGCACCGTGACTTCGCCTGCACCGACGGACCGTGTTCCGCCCCAGCTCAGCGCGGGGCCGCGCCCCGCCCCGGGCCCGGCCGCCGACGAGGGTCTGGCGCGGCGGCTTCGCGCGCTCGCCTGCACCGCGCCGCTGCACGACCTCGACGCCCGCAAGGTCAACCTCGCGGGGGAGTACTCGGTGTACGGAATGGCGGAGGTCGCCCTCGCCGCCATCGACCTCGTCACGCTGAACATGGACTTCGACACGGGCGCCGACCACGACCAGATAGTGGCCCGCCTCATCCCCCGCATCGCGGCCCAGGCCCCGCAGCGGCCCGTCGCCGAACACGAGCGCGTGGCCCGCTGGGTCCTGGAGAACCTGATCAACGTCGGCAGCGTCGACCGCGGCTTCCGCGCCGTGTACGGCACCTTCGCGCCCGACGGTTCCTACGTCCGCCGCGACTACGACTTCAAGCTGATCGAGGAGGTGCCCGGCTACGGGGGGACCGTCTACCTCCGTACGACCGACGAGGCGGTCAACGTCCTCGTCGGCGCCCTCGACACGGACGTCACGAGCGCGCAGATCGCCGCCGAGGTCAAGCTGGAGGTGCTGATCAGCCGGGGCCGGCTCGCCGACGCGCAGCTCGCCGCCGAGCAGGCCCGGTACCGCACCGTGCAGTACTCGGAGACGCTGCGCAGGGCACTGGACGCGACCCGGCGCAACGTACGCGCGGTCGACTGGCTCCAGGCCGTCCCCGACATGATCGCGGAAGCCCTCGACCACGTCGCCGACCGCTACCGCCACGAGAACGCGATCCTCACCAACATCCGCAAGGCCCGAGACGAGTCCGAGGACCCCGAGCAGAAGCGGCGCGCCGCCGAGCTCGTGGACATCGTCAAGGACTGCATCCGCCGGCACACCCTGCTGCAGTCCCGGCTGCTGGAGGCGGGGCCGCTGTTCCGCGCCGAGCAGGACCGGCAGGCCTTCGCGACGCCCATGACCACCTCGGGCATCGATCTGTACGGCCACCTCGTCGCGCCCGTCCTGCCGCTCCCGGTGGAACAGGCGACGCGTGTCACGGACGCCTTCTTCGCGCGCGGGACCGGGCTGCGCACGCCGGTCTCGGTGCGCGTCGGGGACCTCGTGGACATACTGCTGACGCCGCCCATGGAGCGGGAGCACCTCGGCGCCGAGATGCCCGAACCCGACCTGATCGCCACGCCGGACGACAGCCGGTTCAGCGAGGAGCAGCTCGCCGCCGCCATGCACCTGCTCGAACTCCCCGCGGACGCGCCCCGCCGGCTGTCCGGGCTGCTCGCCGAGGCCCGCCGCAAGGACCCCGAACTGCCCTACCTCGTCGCCCTGTTGGCCGTGCACGCGGCCAGCCCGCCGGTCGGCACCGCCTACCGTCAGGGCGAGGAGAAGCTGCTGTTCGCCGTGGACGACGGGACCGAGCTGGACGATCCCGAGTTCGGCGGGGCGGACCTCATCGTCGGGACGGCGCTGCTCGACGCGGCCGGGATGGCCGCCGGCCGGACGGAGGCGGCGTGAACACCGAGCCCGGGCGGCCCGCAGGCCCTGCCCCGTCCACCCACGTGCGTCCAGGGCCCCAAGCCGGCGACCGACCCCAGGCCGGAGAGGCACCGCACCCGCGCCGCCGTGCCCCGGGGGGCCGGTTGACGGCCCGGCCTGGTGTCGCGCCGCGCGTCGGGCCCCGGTGGACCGGCCTCGGTTTCCGCCTCGGCTCGACCGGTCAGGCCGCCGGACCGGGCCCGCGGCACGCACACGCCGGTGTGGCGTGTCCGCCCGCCCCCGCACCCCGCGCCCCCTACCGGGGCGTCACCCCCGTACCGATGAACCGAGGAGCCTGAGCCGTGACCGAGCACGTCGAGTGGAGTGAACCGGAGGCAGCCGCCGCTCCGGCGAGCGCCGCCGTCACCCCCGCCGACGCCGCCGACGCGGCGCGGCTCGTAGCCTTCGGACTGCAGCCCAAACTGCAGCCCGCCCGCGACCAGGAGTACACCGAACTGCTGCGCCGCTACCGCGAGGACCCGCCCTTCGCCCGGCTCGCCGACGCCGTGGCTGCCGGGCTCGGCCTCGTCGTCCTGGAGGTCTCCCCGCGCGCGGGGATGGCGGTGACCGCCGCCGAGGACTCCGTGTTCGCCGTCCGCATGGGCGACTACGCGCGCCGGACGTCCGCCGACTCCAGTGACCGGTTCCTGCACGGCCTCGCGCATCTCGCCGTCGCCGCCATGGCGTTCCCGCGCCCCGAGGACCTCGCCGACGACGGGTACATCGGGCGCGTGACGGTCAACGGCGTCGACGCCTTCGTCCGGCAGGCCTGCCGGCGCCTGGAGGAGCGGGCCGACGAGACCGGCGAGAACACCGACCCGGCGACGGACGCGCCGGGCCTGGAGGCCGCTTGGCGGATCTGGGCGCGGCGCAGCTCCACCGGCGCCACCAAGGACGCGCGCAGACTCGCCGGTTCGACGACGGGCATCGTCGGCAAGGCCGTCGCGTTCCTGACCGACTCCGGTTTCCTCCAGCGCACCGGCGACGACTCGGGGGGCACGTACCGGACCACCGCCCGCTACCAGCTCCAGGTACGGGACATGGCGGGCAGCGCGGCCATGGCCGAACTCCTGGAGCTGGGCGTCGTCCCGGTCACCGACGGCACCGCGAGCCTGCTGCCCGCCGAGCAGACCGACGACCTGGAACTCGTCGCCGACGCCGGACTGCCGTTCCACTCCTGACCGCACCGCCCCCCCCACACGATCACGAGAGTCCGCCGCCATGTACGAGCTGTCCCGGGTCCGCCTCTACTCCATCGGGCCCGCCGGTGCGCGCTACGCCGACACCGTCCTGGACCTGAGGGGCGTCGGCGAGCCCGTGCCCGACCCCGCGCCCACCCAGGCGGAGTTCTTCGAGGAGGAGCCCGTCGGGCCGCCGCGCCGCCCGGCACCCGCGGGCGTCCTCTTCCTGGAGAACGGCGGCGGCAAGTCGGTCCTGCTCAAGCTGATCTTCTCGGTGATGCTGCCGGGACACCGGAACACCCTGGGCGGCGCCAGCTCCGGCGTCCTGCGCAAGTTCCTCCTCGCGGACGACTGCGGACACGTCGCGCTGGAGTGGCAGCACACCCTGACCGGCGAGTGCGTCGTCGTCGGCAAGGTCAGCGAGTGGCGGGGACGGCAGGTCTCCAACGACCCGCGCAAGTTCGCCGAGGCCTGGTACTCCTTCCGGCCCGGTCCCGGGCTGAGCCTGGACAACCTGCCCGTCGCCGAGGCCACCGCCGTCCGGCCGCCGGTCGAGGGCGTCTCCGGCGCCCAGGGCCGGCGCCGCACCATGAAGGGCTTCCGGGACGCGATCACCGAGGCCGGCAAGGCCTACCCCCACCTGGAGGTGCACTGGGAGGAGATCCACGACCGCTGGAACGAGCACCTCGGCGACCTGGGCCTCGACCCCGAACTCTTCCGCTACCAGCGCGAGATGAACGCGGACGAGGGCGAGGCCGCCGGCCTGTTCGCGGTCAAGAAGGACTCCGACTTCACCGACCTGCTGCTGCGCGCCGTCACCGACACCCGGGACACGGACGGGCTCGCCGACCTGGTCGGCGGCTTCGGCAACAAGCTGGGCAGGCGCGCCGAACTCATCGCCGAACGGGACTTCACCGCCGGGTCCGTGGATCTCCTCGGCAGGATCGTCGAGGCCGCCGAGGCCCGCGGCCGCGCGCGGGACATCCACACGGGCGCCGAGCGGCGCACCCGCACCCTGGCCAGGCGGCTCTCCGCGCGCTCGGTCCAGGAGCGGCACCGCGTGGGCGACCTCGCCCAGCAGGTCACCGCGGCCGCGCACACGGTCACCGAAGCCGAGGGCGCCCGCTCCCGGAGCGGACTGGTCGCCGCCGAACTCGCCTACCGGCACGCCTCGTTGGCCCTCGCCGCCGCCGACAGGTCCGCGGCGGCCCAGAAGCGGGAACTCGCCGACGCGCGGACCCTGCACGCCGCCTGGCAGGCCGCCGAACTGGTCCTGCGGCACCGCGCCGCCGCCGACCGCTCCGCGCGCGTGGCCGCGGCGATCCGCGAGGCCGAGCGGGACGCGGCACCCGCGCTCGCCGCCCGGGCGAAGGCCGCCGTCGACCTCGTACGCGCCCTGCACGGCGCCGCCGAAGGGGCCGAGGCGCTCGCCAACGAGGAGGAGGAGCGGTCCGCCGGACTCCAGGAGGTCGGCGAGGCGGCGCACCGCGACGCGACGGCCGCCGCCACCGAGGCGCAGCGCGCCCGCAGCGAGATCGGCCACCTGCGCCAGCGGCTGGCCGAGGTCGAGCAGGAGACCGCCGAGGCGGTGCGCGCCGGCTGGCTCGACGACAGCGCCCCGGACGCCGACCCGGCGCGGGCCGCGCTGGCCGCCAGCGACGCCGAGAAATCCGCCGTCGCCGCCTGGGACACCGCCCGGGACGCCTCGCGACGCGCCTCGGAGCACGCCCGGGAGGCGGCCGCCGCCGAGTCCCGCGCGGAACTGACCGCGGCCCGCGCGGCGGACGCGGCGACGGCCGCGGAGCGCGCCCACGACGCGGAGCGGCGCACGGCACTCGGCCTCGCGGGCGAGGAGCGGCTCACGGAACTGCTCGGCCTGCCCGGGGCCCCCGCGCGCGCGGGCGTGCCGCAGCCCCGGCGGGACGAGAGCGCCGGCGAGCCGGACCACCCGGGGCAGAGCAGCCCGCTCAGCCCGGAGGAACTGGACGGCTACGCCGATGAGTTGCGCCGCATGCTCGACGAGGGCGTCGCCTCCGCCGAGCGCCAGCTCTTCGACCTGCGAACCGCCGCGGCCGACGACGCGCGGATCCTCGGCGCGCTCGGTGACGGCGGGCTGCTGCCGCCGGGGCCGGACGTGCTGGCCACCGTCGAGTACCTGGGCGAGCACGGCATCCCGGCGCTGCCCGGCTGGCGCTATCTCGCGCAAGCCGTCGACCCCGTCGACCACGCCCGCGTACTGGCCGCCCGGCCCGAGCTCGTCGACGGCGTGATCATCACCGACCCGGACACCCACGCCCGGGCCCGTCAGGCGCTCGCCGAGGCCGCGCTGCTGCCGCGCTCCGCCGTCGCCGTCGGCACGGCCGCCGCACTGCTCGCGCCGACCCCGGCGCCGGGTGCCGGTGACGGCGGGGACGTGTTCCTCGTACCGCCCAACCCGGCCATGCACGACGAGCACGCCGCGGACGAGGAGCGGCAGGCACTGCGGGTCCGTGCGGCCGGCCGGGACGAGGAGATCCGCACCCTCGCGGCCCGGCTCGGCAAGGACCGCGAGCTGGCGGCGCGCCTGGCGTCCTGGCGTGCCGGATGCCCGGCCGGGCGGCTCGTGGAGCTCGCCGACGCCGCCCGGGACGCCCGCGCCTTCGCCGAGGAGGCGGAGGCCGAGCTGGCCGAGGCGCGGGCCGTCCGCGCCGAGGCCGACGAGGAGGCCGCCGAGGCGGCCCTCGTACGGGACGAGCGGCAGGAGGCCGCCCAGCGGGCCCGGCGTGCCGCCGACGCCCTCGCCGGACTCGCCTTCCGCCTGCGCGAACGGGCCGCCTGGCAGGTCAAGCTGCGTGAACTCGCCGACGAGGCAGCCGAGTCGGAGGGCCGCGCCCAGCACTGCCTGGAGCGCGCACGTGCCGCCGACGAGGACCGGCGCGGCGCCCAGCGCGCCGCCGACGACGCCCGCCGCACGGCCCGCGCGCTGCGCGCCGAGCGCGCCGAGATCGCGGGCGTGCCCGAAGGTGTCGAAGCCGAAGACGGCACCGAGGGCACCGACGGCGCCGCCAGGTCCTCACTGCCCGCCCTCCGCGAGGCCTACCGCGCCGCCTCCCAGCTCTACGAGAAGGTCGGTGTCGGCGCCGACCTGCGCGCCGAACAGGCCCGGGCCGAGAGCGACGAGAGCGCGGCGATCGCCGAGTTCGACCGGCTCAGCAACAAGGTGCGCACGCGCGCCGCACAGCTCCTGGAGTCGCCGGACGGCTCCGACGGCCCGTCCCGGCAGGCCGCGGCGGCCCGCGCCGAGGAACTGGTCCAGCTCCTGGAGACCCGGATGTCGACGGCGAGCGAGCAGCTCGGCCGGCTGCGCGGCGAGGCCGAGCGGCACGCACCCGAGGACGGCGGAGCCCACACCGAACTGCCCGAGGAGCTGACGCCCCGGGACGCCGAGCACGCCCAGACCCTGCTGCGCACCGCCACCGGCGAACTCGCCGCCCGCACCGAGGCGTTGAGCCAGGCACGGGAGGCGCACTCCGAGTTGCTCGACGCGCACCGCGCAGCGGAGGACGCGGCCGGCGGCTTCGAGGAGACGGCCGCCCTGCTCCGGGACCTGCTGCGCGAGCACCCGGACGAGGAGCAGGAGGAGACCGAGCCCTACCCCGGGACGCTGGAGGAGGCGCGGCACGCCGCCGCCGAGACCCGCCGCTCGCTGCGCGGTTGCGCCGCCGACCTGTCCGCCGCCGAGGCCGCCGTGCGCGAGGCGAGCGACATCCTCGTCCGGCACGCCAACTCCACGCGCTACGAGCAGGTGCGCACCCCGGCACGGCAGCAGATCCGCGAGCTGCCCGCCGCCGCGCTGCCGGAGCACGCCCAGAAGTGGGCGGACGCCTTCGCGCCCCGACTGCGCGTGCTCACCGACGAGTTGGCGCAGCTGGAGCGGAACAGGGACTCGATCGTCGACCGGCTGCGGGGGCTCGTGGAGTCGTCGCTCGCCACCCTGCGGTCCGCGCAGCGGCTCTCCCGGCTGCCCGAGGGGCTCGGCGAGTGGTCAGGGCAGGAGTTCCTGCGCATCCGCTTCGAGGAGCCCGACCAGGCGACGCTCACCGAGCGCCTCGGGGAGGTCGTCGACGAGGCCACGCGTGCGGCGGTCAAGAAGAACTCGGACATGCGCCGCGACGGCATGTCGTTGCTGCTGCGGGGCGTCAGCGCCGCACTGCACCCGAAGGGCGTCGCCGTCGAGATCCTCAAGCCGGACGCCGTGCTGCGTGCCGAGCGCGTCCCCGTCGGGCAGATGGGCGACGTCTTCTCCGGCGGCCAGCTGCTCACCGCCGCCATCGCCCTGTACTGCACGATGGCGGCGCTGCGCAGCAACGACCGGGGCCGCGACAAGCACCGGCACGCCGGCACGCTCTTCCTCGACAACCCCATCGGGCGGGCCAACGCGACGTACCTGCTGGAGCTCCAGCGCGCCGTGTCCGACGCGCTGGGCGTCCAACTCCTTTACACGACCGGCCTGTTCGACACGACCGCGCTCGCCGAGTTCCCGCTCGTCATCCGGCTGCGCAACGACGCCGACCTGCGGGCCGGGCTGAAGTACATCAGCGTCGAGGAGCACCTGCGGCCCGGTCTGCCGCGGGAGTCGGCCCCGGGGGAGCCCGGCCACAGTGAGATCACCGCGACGCGGATGTACAAGCGGCCGGCGCCGAGCGCCTCGTAGCGGACGGCCGTTCGCCCGGGCACGGCACGTGTGACCGTGCCCGGGCTCCGCGTCCTTGGGGAGACGTCCGCCGTCAGTCGGTCGCGGGGGCGGCGGTGGGGGCGGACGTCTGCGGGTGCAGCCGGTGCTCGGCGAGGACGCCGGTGCGGTGCCGCTGGACGAACCAGTAGTAGGCGTACCCGCCACCGGCGATCACCGCGACGAACAGGACCGCGCCCCAGCGCAGGTACCAGTGGTACGGGGCCGCCGCGTTGTAGACCTCGGACCGCGGCCAGATCAGGTTGACGGTCATGGCCGTGCCCCAGAGCACGGCGAGGACGTTGACCGGCAGGCCCCAGCGGCCCAGCGAGAACTTGCCGTCGCCCGCGGGCCGCCAGGTGCCGCGCAGACGCGCCACCAGCATCGGGACGGTCACGCCGAGGTAGGCGAGGTAGACCATGACGATGCCGATGCTGGTGACGACGGTGAAGATCTGCGGCTGGCGGATGTTCACGACGAGGATCGCCACGGCGAGCACGCCGATGATCACCGCGGGCAGCACCGGCGTCCGGAATCGCGGGCTCACCCGGGCCATCAGGGCGGACGCGGGGAGGTTGTTGTCCCGGGCCATCGCGAAGGCCAGCCGGATCGCCGCCGTGTGCACCGCGAGCGCGCAGACCGTGACCGCGATCAGCACACACCACAGCATCGCCTTGCCGGCCGTCGGTCCGAGCACGTCGAGGACGATGTACTGCAGCCCGTCCGTGGACAGCTTCTCGCCCTTGAGGCCGCCGACGCTCATCAGCGCGAGCAGCAGGACCAGCCCGCCGAGGACGAACGAGGCGACGATCGCGCGGAGGATGGCGCGCGGGGCGTTGCGCGAGGGGTCCAGGGACTCCTCGCCCAGGGAGGCAGCCGTGTCGAAGCCGTACATGACGTACGCGGACGCGAGTGAGGCGACGAGGAACGGGCCGAGGTAGCCGAACGACTCGCCGGTCCCGTGGCCCTGCGTCTCCATGACGACCTGCGGTCCGCGCGTGATGTGGACGGCGAACAGCACGATGAGGACGACGGTCGCGATCAGCTCGACGAGGACGCCGGCGCTGTTGATGGTGGCCATGAGCTTCACGCCGAAGGCGTTCACCAGGGTGGTGAAGAGAATGAGCACCGTGGCCAGGACCACGGCGTTCGTCGCGACGTCGTACTTCCCGGTGCCGTCCCCGACGAACTGGAAGACGGACGAGATCTGCGGCAGCGTCAGCTGATAGGCGAGGGCCACGGCGGCGATCGACACGATGGAGGCGACGAGCATCATCCACCCGGCCAGCCAGCCGAGGTGCGGATTGCCCATCTTCTTCGACCAGTTGTAGACGGACCCGGCGACGGGGTGACGGGCGGCCAGTTCGGCGAAGCACAGGGCCACCATGAACTGTCCGGCGAAGACCATCGGCCAGGACCACCAGTAGGCGGGGCCGCCGCTGCCGTAACCGAAGTAGAAGAGCTGGAAGGTGCCGGTGAGGATCGAGATGTAGCTGATGCCGGCGGCGAAGGTGTGGAAGTTGCCGAGGGTGCGCTTGAGTTCGGGTCGGTAGCCGAACTCGGCCAGTTCGGAGTCGTCGTTCTGCCCGGTCGTGGGCGGACGGGTCGTCATGAGCGGCCTCCTGGATCGGCGAGCGGGGACGACCCGTGCGGGACCCTGCCGGTTCGCCTGGCGACGCCCACAGCTGGCAGGCCGCCCGGCGACTCCACCCTCATCAGGCCGACGCGCAACTCTCGTACCAGTCAGGCCTATCCGGCAATCCCCGTACAAGCGCGGACCGCCGAGCAAGTCCCGTACCGACTGTCCCGGCCCCGGCTACCCCGACCGGTACCCGGAAACCCCGTACCGACAAGGCCGGCCCTGAGAGGCCCCGCGCACTCAGGGCCGCCCTGGCAACCCCGTACCGGCAAGGTCGGCACGACAACGCGTACCGACAGGCCGAAGCGCCAACCCCGTACCCGCGAACGCCGTTCCGCCTCGCGCCTACGAGTGCGACAGTCGGCGGGCGCCGCTCCGGCGCCGTATCCGCTGCTGGGCGCGCTCCGCCGTGCGGGCGTGCCGGCGGGCCGTGCGACGCTCGCGCCTGAGCGCGCGTGCCGTGCTGCTCGGGACGGACACCACTCCGTGCCGCTGGTTCCACACCTGGCGGGTGACCCAGACGTCGAGGGCGGCCCAGGTGGCGACCACGGTGCTCGCGACGCTGCTGAGGACCATCGGGAAGGCCAGCCAGGAGCCGGCCAGGGTGCACAGGAAGGCCACCACGCCCTGCATGAGCGTGACCGCGATGATGATCACGGCGCGCACGGCCGCCGTACGCACCGGATCGGGCAGCCGGCGCCTGCGCGCGGGCTCCTCGACCCACAACGGCCGGTAGTAGTACCGCTCTTCGGCGCGCTCGCGGGCCGCTCCGCCGGACCCCGCGCCCGCCCTCGGGTCACCGCTCTCCGCCGTGGACCGGGGCGCGGTCAGCACCTCGTCCGCCTGGACCAGCCGGTGGGTGCCGCTGTCGTCCCCGCGCGGGTCGGCCGGGCGTGGACCAGTGGCGTCGCCCGCGCGCTGGGGGCCCCGTGGCCCGGCCGTCGTCGCGTCGCGTCCGCCCGTCGTGGCGCCGGGATCGGGGGCCTGCGGTCCCCGTCGTGCAGCCACCGGCGTCGCAACGCCGCTCCTGAGCGCCTCGCGCTCCACCGTGCCCATCAACTCGTCACTCCCCATCCCCAGCAGACCGCTCGCCCTGGTGCCTCAGGACTCCCGCTTCCCAGTGGCCTGCCCGGGTTGCGCTGTTTTACGCGACCTGGACGCGGCCTGCGGCACCTTGTGGCCGGTTCCGCCCCTCGTTCCCGTACAGAAAGACGAACGACCTCCGGCAAAGATTCCCGGCGACCGAAGCTTTCCGGCCAACCGGCCGGGCAGTTGAACGCGTTGTGGCCCCGACGCGGGTGCCGGAACGGGGAGGCAATCTCCCGCAATGCACGGACAACTGCTGATGTCCCGTGCGGTACACGGCAGATGGAGGTTCGGACAGCCCTTCGAGATACCGCTGTGTCGGTAGTAGGCTCACGCCGTTTGTTGACGCACATGTGTGCCCCCGGGCCGGCGGGGGTCGAGCTGGGGGAGGCCATGCGCTTTCGCGGGAAGTCCATCCGCCGGAAGATCGTGGCGCTGCTGCTCGTGCCGCTCGTGTCCCTGACCGCGATCTGGGGCTTCGCCACGGTGCTCACCGGGCGCGAGGCGATCCACCTGTTCGAGGTGTCCGACGTCGTCGAGAAGGTCGGTTTCGCCACCGAGGACACCGTCGGCGTCCTCCAGCAGGAACGCCGCCAGAGCCTCGTCCACCTCGCCGACCCGCGTGCCTCGGACGCCCAGGCGGCGCTCAGGCGCAGCAGGGCCGCCACCGACAAGGCCGTCGCCAAGGTCCGCAGGAACGCCGAGGACCCGGACGTGCGCGGGGAGATGAGCGAGGGCACCGGCGAGCGCGTCGCCTCGATCCTGGACGCCCTGGACGGGCTCGACTCGCTGCGCCACGGCGTCGACGAGGGCACCGTCGACCGGACCCAGGCACTCGACCTCTACAACCGGATCGTCGACCCCTGCTACGTCCTCCTGGCCAACCTCCACGTGCTGGACAACGTCGAGATGGACAAGCAGGGCCGGGCCCTGGCCAACGTCGGGCGCGCCCGGGAGCTGCTCTCCCGCGAGGACGCGCTCCTCGGCTCGGCGCTCGTCGCGGGCCGGATCACCGACGACGAGATCCGCGACGTGTCGGACCTCGTCGCCCAGCGCAGCCTGCTGTACGACACCAGCCTGCCGCTGCTGCCGGGCTCCGAACGCGCCCGCTTCGAGCGCTACTGGAAGAACGCCGGCACCGCGCCCCTGCGCAACGCCGAACAGGCCGTCATCGCCGCGACCCCGGGCGCGCCCCGCGGGATCACCGCGAAGAGCTGGGACGAGACGGCCGGGGCGACCCTCGTCGAACTGGGACGAATGGACGACGAGGCCCAGGACCGCTACCGGGACCGGGTCCACCCCCTGGCGGTCAACGTCATCGTCAAGGCCGCCATCGCGGGCGTCCTGGGCCTGGCGGCCCTGCTCGTCTCCCTGTTCATGTCCGTGCGCATCGGCCGGACCCTGATCCGCGACCTGCGCAGGCTGCGGCTGGAGGCCCACGAGGCGTCCGGCGTACGGCTGCCGAGCGTCATGCGCCGGCTCTCCGCGGGCGAACAGGTCGACGTGGAGACGGAAGTGCCGCGCCTGGAGTACGACAAGAACGAGATCGGCGAGGTCGGCCAGGCCCTCAACACCCTCCAGCGCGCCGCCGTCGAGGCCGCCGTCAAGCAGTCGGAACTGCGCGAGGGCGTCTCCGAGGTCTTCGTCAACCTCGCCCGGCGCAGCCAGGTCCTGCTGCACAAGCAGCTCACACTGCTCGACACCATGGAACGCAGGACCGAGGACACCGACGAACTCGCCGACCTGTTCCGCCTGGACCACCTGACGACGCGTATGCGCCGCCATGCCGAGGGTCTCGTCATCCTCTCGGGCGCGGCACCCTCACGGCAGTGGCGCAAACCCATCCAGCTCATGGACATCGTGCGCGCCGCCGTCGCCGAGGTCGAGGACTACGAGCGCATCGAGGTACGCCGTCTGCCGCGGGTCGCCGTCACCGGCCCGGCGGTCGCCGACCTCACCCACCTCGTGGCCGAACTCCTGGAGAACGCCACCGTGTTCTCGCCCCCGCACACCGCAGTCCAGGTGCTCGGGGAGCGCGTCGCCAACGGCTTCACGCTGGAGATCCACGACCGCGGCCTCGGCATGGCCGCCGAGGCGCTGCTCGACGCCAACCTCCGGCTCGCCGAGACCCCCGAGTTCGAGCTGTCCGACACCGACCGGCTCGGCCTGTTCGTGGTCAGCCGGCTCGCCCAGCGGCAGAACGTCCGCGTCTCCCTGCAGCCCTCCCCGTACGGCGGCACCACGGCCGTCGTCTTCATCCCCGACGTGCTGCTCACCGACGACGTGCCCGACACGAACGGCACCGGCTTCCGCCTCGACCGCGCGACGCAGGCGAAGGAGACCGGGAGCGAGCAGGACCGCAAGGCGGCGCTGGCGCAGGTCCCGGTACGGCTGCCGGGCCTGCCCGCCTCGATCCTGGACGGTCCCGTCGAACTGGAGGCCCCCGTCGGCCTCGACGCGCTGGGCGACCTGCCCGGCGTCCTGGGCGAGGACGACGGCGAGGGAGGCGGCCTCTTCCGGCCGCGCCGCTCCGTCACCGGTGTCCCCGGCGAGCAGCACCAGCAGGCGCGTGAGGGCCACGGCGAGTCGGCGCGCCCCGCCGACCCGGTCCACCCCGACGCCCCCGTACCGCTGCCGCAGCGCCGCAGGGCCCCCAAGCTGGTCAGCTCGCACGGGCGCCCGGTGACGGAGGCGCGGTCCCGGCGCGGGGACGCGGAGGGGGAGTCGACGGAGAGTACGGAGCCGTTGCCGTCCAGGCACGCGGAGTTCGAGGAGGCGGCGCCCTCGGCGGCCCGCCGCGGTGCGCGCGCCGACACGGCACGCGCCGTCGCCGAGCGCCCCGTGTCGTCGCGCCGCTTCGGCGGCGGACGCGGCGATCCCCTGGGCGGGCCGGACGGCGGACTCGGTGAAGCGTCGGCTCCCCTCGGGAGCGAGCGCACCGGCACCTCCGGGCGGCACGGCGAGCCCGGTCAGGCCCACGGCGTCGTCCCCGCGCGCGGGCGCCGCTCCGACCGGCCGGGCGGTACGGACGAGACGGCCGCGACCGGCTTGGAGAGCCCGGACGCTGGCGCGCTGCCCCGCCGGGTACGGCAGGCCAGCCTCGCCCCGCAGCTGAAGGACGGACCCGAGCGGCGCACCGAGCGCGACAGGACCGCGGGTGAAGGTCCGCTTCCCGCCGAACGTGACGCCGACGACGTACGCAGCCGCATGGCCTCCCTCCAGCGGGGCTGGCAGCGCGGCCGCGAGGAGAACGCCGGGGGCGACGATGCCCACGGCGGCTCAGCACAAGGAACGACAGAGGGAGACGGTCGATGACCGCACCGAAGGCCGCAGGGCACCCCGTGAGCAGCGCGACGTCGGGGGAGCTCAACTGGCTCCTCGACGATCTGGTGGACCGGGTCGCCAGCATCCGCAAGGCGATCGTGCTCTCCGGCGACGGACTGCCCACGGGTGTCTCCAAGGACCTGACCCGGGAGGACAGCGAGCACCTGGCCGCCGTCGCCTCCGGGTTCCACAGCCTCGCCAAGGGGGTCGGTCGGCACTTCGAGGCGGGCAGCGTCCGGCAGACGATCGTGGAGCTCGACGACGCGTTCCTGTTCGTCACGGCCGCCGGCGACGGCAGCTGCCTGGCCGTCCTCTCCGAGGCCGAATCCGACATCGGACAGGTCGCCTACGAGATGACGCTCCTGGTCAAGCGGGTCGGCGTGCATCTGGGCGCGGCTCCGCGCACCGAGCTGCCCACCGACGGGTAGTGGGATGGCATGAGCGGAGACGGTCAGGGGACCAGCCACTGGTTCGACGACGAAGCCGGACCGGTGGTCCGTCCGTACGCCATGACGCGCGGGCGCACCACCAGCCCGGCCCAGCACCGGCTCGACCTGATCGCGGTGGTCGTCACGGAGACCCACGCGGACGACCCCGAGGCGGACCAGACGCTGTCCCCGGAGCACGTGCACATCGTCGAACTCTGCCGTGACGCCCCGCAGTCGGTCGCCGAACTCGCCGCGGAACTCGACCTCCCCATCGGCGTGGTCAGGGTCCTGATCGGCGACCTCGTGGACGAGGAACTGGTTCACGTGACCCGTCCCGTACCGCCCGCGGAGCTGCCGGACGAGAGCATCCTGCGCGATGTGATCAGCGGCCTCCGGGCGCTGTGAGCGGCGGAACCGGGGTGAGGACGTGACAGGCCGGCAGCCCCGGCCCGGCCGCCGAGGGCGGGCCGGGAAGCGCTCTCTCCGGACCCGCTCCGCCGCCGTCCGCGCGGGCACGGCGTCCCGGCCGCGAGGGCGGGACGACCGCCACGGAACCCGGCGGAAGTGAGACGGCGGATGCCCGCCCCGGAGACGTACCTGTCATCGACATTCCGCGCGGCGGCCACGGTCCGCCCCGCCCGACCCCAGCGAAGCAGGAGAAGAGACCGATGATCTTCGGGCGAACTGAGCGCGGCAAGCCTCCGGTCGAGCCCGTCACGCTCAAGATCCTCGTCGCCGGCGGTTTCGGCGTCGGGAAGACGACCCTCGTCGGCGCGGTCAGCGAGATCAGGCCGCTGCGGACGGAGGAGATGCTCACCGAGGCGGGGCGTCCGGTCGACGACATCAGCGGTGTGGAGAGCAAGAAGACCACCACCGTCGCGATGGACTTCGGCCGCATCACCCTCCGCGAGGACCTGGTGCTGTACCTCTTCGGGACGCCGGGACAGGACCGCTTCTGGTTCCTGTGGGACGAACTGGCCACCGGTGCCCTCGGTGCGATCGTCCTCGCCGACACCCGTCGCCTGGAGGACTGCTTCGCCGCGGTCGACTACTTCGAGCGGCGCTCCATCCCCTTCGTGATGGGCGTCAACTGCTTCGAGGGCGCGGCCCGTTACCCGGCCGAGGACGTCCGCCGGGCGCTCGACCTGGACGAGGGCGTCCCCGTGGTGCTCTGCGACGCCCGGGACCGCGAATCGGCCAAGGAAGTACTCATCAGGGTCGTCCAGCACGCGATGGACCAGGCCGCCGTACGCCGCGAGGCCGCCACCGGCTGACGGCACCCGTACGCCGCGCCGGCCGGCCCGTGCGTGCGGCCCGTACCCCCGCCGACCGGGGTACGGGCCGCACTCCTGCACGCGCGTGTGGGCCCACGGGGACCCACACGCACGCAGCGCCGACGACCGGGGTCGTACGCGCGCGGCTCACGTCATGCCACGCGCGCGTGCCTCACCGGCCGGATCACACGCCCTCCTCGTGCCAGCCGAAGCTCTTCTCCACCGCCTTGTGCCAGTTGTGGTACTCGCGGTCGCGCTCGGCGGACTCCATGACCGGCGTCCACTCGACGTCCTTCCGCCAGTGCGTCTTGAGCTCGTCGAGGTCGCTCCACACGCCCGTGGCCAGTCCTGCCGCGTAGGCCGCGCCCAGACACGTCGTCTCGGAGACCTTCGGACGGATCACCGGCACACCCAGGACGTCCGCCTGATGCTGCATCAGGAGGTTGTTCTTGGTCATGCCGCCGTCGACCTTCAGGGTGGTGATCTGCACCCCGGAGTCCTGGTACATGGCGTCGACGACCTCGCGGGTCTGCCAGCTCGTGGCCTCCAGGACCGCGCGGGCCAGGTGCGCCTTGGTGACGTACCGGGTGAGGCCGGTGACGACACCCCGCGCGTCGGAACGCCAGTAGGGCGCGTACAGGCCCGAGAAGGCCGGCACGATGTACGCCCCGCCGTTGTCCTCCACGCTCGCCGCCAGCGTCTCGATCTCGTCCGCGGTGCGGATGATCCCCAACTGGTCGCGGAACCACTGCACCAGGGCCCCGGTGATGGCGATCGAGCCCTCCAGGCAGTAGACCGGCGCCTCGTCGCCGATCTTGTAACCCATCGTGGTCAGCAGGCCGTTCTTCGAGGGGACGGGCCGGTTGCCGGTGTTGAGCAGCAGGAAACTGCCGGTGCCGTAGGTGTTCTTGGCCGTGCCGACGTCGTAGCAGGCCTGGCCGAACACGGCCGCCTGCTGGTCGCCGAGCGCCGACGCGACCGGGACGCCCCCGAGTTGGCCCACGGCGGTGCCGTACACCTCGGAGGAGGACCGGATCTCGGGCAGCATCGCCTCGGGGATGTTCATCGCGGAGAGGATGGACGGGTCCCACTGGAGGGTCTCCAGGTTCATCAGCATGGTGCGCCCGGCGTTGGTGACGTCGGTGACGTGCCGTCCGCCGTCCGTGCCGCCGGTGAGGTTCCAGATCAGCCACGAGTCGATCGTGCCGAAGGCGATCTCGCCGCGTTCGGCACGCGCGCGCAGACCCGGCACGTTGTCCAGCAGCCAGGCCGCCTTGGGCCCGGAGAAGTAGCTGGCCAGCGGCAGTCCGGTCTGCTCGCGGAAACGGTCCTGCCCGTCCGTGCCGCCCAGTTCGCCGCAGAGGGCGGAGGTACGGGTGTCCTGCCAGACGATGGCGTTGTGCACCGGCTTGCCCGTGGCGCGGTCCCACAGCACCGTCGTCTCACGCTGGTTGGTGATCCCGAGAGCGCTGAGCTGGTCGGCGCGCAGCCCGGCCTTGGCGATCGCTCCCGCGACCACGGCCTGCACCTTGGACCAGATCTCGGTGGCGTCGTGCTCCACCCAGCCGGGCTTGGGGAAGATCTGTCGGTGCTCGCGCTGGTCGACGGCGACGATCGCGCCGGCCCGGTCGAAGACGATGCAGCGGCTGGAGGTGGTGCCCTGGTCGATTGCGGCGACGTACTTCTCGGCGTTGTCCGGCATGGATACCCCTTGGTCGCTCGAGGTCAGAAGGCTGCGTTGTAGAGGAGGCCCGCGAGCGCCCCTCCGATCAGCGGGCCGACGACCGGGACCCAGGAGTAGCCCCAGTCGGAGGTGCCTTTGTTCGGGATGGGCAGGAACGTGTGCACGATGCGCGGGCCCAGGTCGCGCGCCGGGTTGATGGCGTACCCGGTGGGCCCGCCGAGCGAGAGCCCGATGCCGACGACGAGCAGGGACACCAGCAGGACCGAGATGCCCGAGCCGTAGATGCCCTGCTCCCCGGGGACCGGACCGATGCCGATGCCGATGTTCTTGCCGAAGGCGAGGATCGGCAGCACGAGGGCGATGGTCGCGATGACCTCGGTGAGGAGGTTGGCGACCGGGTTCCGGATCTCGGGGATGGTGGAGAAGATGCCGAGGGTCGGTGTCGGCTCGTCCGCCGTCCCCTCCGTGGTGCCCGTCTTGCGGACGTTGGCCTGGAACTGCGCGAGGTAGACCAGGTAGGCGAGGACGGCGCCGAGCATGGCGCCCACCATCTGGCCGAGTAGGTAGACCCACACCTTGTCCCACACGCCGGTGTCGACGGCGACGCCGATGGTGACGGCCGGGTTGAGGTGGCCGCCCGACAGCGGGGCGGCGGTGTAGGCGCCGGCCAGCACGGCGAATCCCCAGCCGAACGCGATGACGATCCAGCCCGACGCCTGTGCTTTCGAGAATCTGAGAGTGACCGCGGCGCAGACTCCCGCGCCGAAGAGGATGAGGATCGCGGTGCCGATGACCTCACCGACGAATATGTCTCCGTTGCTCATGGCGGCTCCTAGGCCCTCGCCCGGGGCGGTCCGCCCCGGTCCACCGTGCAGGGTGCGTTTCCCATGGCTACTTCAGCCGAGGGCAGGGAGGTCCCGCGCCCCGCCCGGCGTCCGTGACGAGCGTGCCGTAGCAGCGGAATCGCCCGTGGGGGGATGGCCCTTCGTGCAGGCGGGAACCCGGACGGTACAGCGCCTGAAGACGCCCGAATGCGGCGATGCCGACTGACACCGGGAAGTGTTCACCGGCACTCAGAGGGCGTCAAGGTCGCCGACCGGAACCGTTCGCGACCGTGTGCGAGCCGGGGCCTGCGAACGGCGGCGCCCGGGCCGGTGCGGCGACCGTTCAGCTCCCGGAGCCGGTACGCCGAGCACGCCGAGTCGTCAACACCCTTGCGTGGAAAGGTGGTTGACGGGAGGAACAAGTCGGTGAGCCTCGGCGCTCCGGCCCCGGCCCCGGACGCCTCACCCCACTTCGGCCGCCCCGCATCCCGCCTGTGCCGCCATGGGGCCCGGGCCGCGGCGCACCTCGTGACCGGGCAGTCCCGCCCGCCCCAGGATCCAGCTCGCGCCCGGCAGGGCCTTCGCCGCCTGCTTGAGCGGTGCGAGGCACGCGGCGGCCTGCCGGTGGTCGGTCACCGCGCCGGGCGCGCACAGCACCGTGGCGAGGGACAGCGTCACCGCCATTCCGCCGGCCGACCAGGGGGCGTCGAGCACCGAGGCGGCCACCTGGTCGAGGCCGCCGGGGTCGGCGAGGACCAGGAAGTCGTCGCCCCCGATGTGCCCCACGCGCGTGGCCTCGGACGCGGCGTGCTGCAACACCCGCCCCACCGCCCGGATCAGCTCGTCCCCGGCCGCGAACCCGGCCCCGTCGTTGACCCGTTTGAAGTGGTCGACGTCCAGCCAGCTCAGCGCGAAGGGCCGCCGGGCCGCGATCCGCCGGTCCACCTCCTCGGTGATCGCGTCCGAACCGGGCAGCCGGGTCAGCGGGTTGAGCCCCGCCGCCTCCTCGACCCGGCTCTCGGCCAGCGCCCGTACGAGGTCGGCGAGACGGACGACGCCCACGCACCGCCCGAGCCGGTCGACGACGGCGACATCGTCGGACGTACGGTCCCGGTCGCCGCCCGCGACCACGTCCAGCACCTCCCACGCCGTCGCGTCGACGCCGACCGTGCGCGGCGGGTCACCGAGCTTGGCGGCGGGCCGGTCGGCGTACAGGGCGTGCCCGTACCGCCCCGACATCGACAGCAGGAACCGCGACCGGTGCACCGAGCGCACGGGCACCCCGGAGGCGTCGACGAGCAGCACCCCGGACACGTCGGGCGAGCCGGTGAGCAGCGCCCGCACGCGTCCCGCCGACGCCGTCGCAGGCAGCAGCGCGGCTGGCCGGACGAACTGCCGTACGGAGGGCCCCGACCGGGGCACGGCCGTCACGGCGGGGGAGACGGGCGGCACGTACACGTCGGCGGCGGGCAGCCGCGCCGGCGGGGCGAACAGCTGTCCCTGCGCGAGCTGCGCACCGGCGGCGACCGCGGCCGCGCACTGCGCCTCCGTCTCCACGCCCTCGACGGACAGCAGCGCTCCCGAGTGCTCGCAGAACGTGCGCATCGCCCGCACCGCCGCCGGGCGGCTCAGCAACGACGCGTCGAGCTTGACGAGTTCGGGATCGAGGTCCGCGAGCAGCCGCAGGGGCACGTCGCCGTCCCCGACGCCGTCCGCGCAGATCCGGAAGCCCTCCGCCCGGAGCCCGGCCACCGCCTCCAGGAGCGCGTGCCGGGGCACGTGCGTGTACGGCGGGCCGATGTCGAGAGTGATCTCCCACGTCATCCGCCCGGCCTGCCGTACGGCCTCGCGCAGGTCGGCCAGGCGCCCGAGATCCGCCAGCGTCCCGGCGAACACGTTGACGTGCAAGGGCAGCAGCGTCTCCTTGCGGGCGGCGGCGCGCACGGCCCACGCGGCCACCCGTCCGTCGAGTTCCGCGTCCCGGCGGGCCTGCGCGAGGACGTCCCCGGCCTCCGGACGCGCGAGTATCTCCAGCGCCGCGACCCCTCCGGTCGTCAGGTTGACCACCGGCTGGAAAGCGAAGCGGAGAGTATCCGTCCAGGAGTGCACGGACAGCATGATGGCGCCGCTCGCGCACGCCGGAACGCGATTCACACGCTGTTCACGCAGCATTCCCGCCCGGTCACACTGCGTACGCACACCCGTCCGGGCGCCGCCGGGTCACCGCACCGCGATCACCGACGAACCATGCCCGAACAGCCCCTGGTTGGCGGTGATGCCGACCCGCGCCCCCGCCACCTGCCGGCCCCCGGCGGCGCCCCGCAGCTGCCAAGTCAGCTCGCACACCTGGGCGATGGCCTGCGCCGGGACGGCCTCCCCGAACGACGCGAGGCCGCCGCTCGCGTTCACCGGTGTCCGTCCGCCGAGCGCCGTCGCGCCCTCCCGCAACAGCTTCGCCGCCTCGCCCTCACCGCACAGCCCCATATCCTCGTACCACTGCAACTCCAGCGCCGTGGACAGGTCGTACACCTCGGCCAGCGACAGGTCCTCGGGCCCGACGCCCGCCTCCTCGTACGCGGCACGGGCGATCGACGCGCGGAAGGTCTCACCGGTCGCGGCCACGGCCGCGGCGGAGTCCGTCGCGATGTCCGGCAGGTCCAACAGGGTGTTGGGATAGCGGGGGGTCACCGTGGACACGGCCCGGATCCGTACGGCCCCGGCCGCGCCGTGCCGCCGGGCGTACTCCGTGCTGGACAGCACCAGGGCCGCGCCGCCGTCCGAGGTCGCACAGATGTCGAGCAGGCGCAGCGGATCCGCCACCACCGCCGAGGCGGCGACCTCCTCGGCCGTGACCCGCTTGCGGTAGCGGGCGTTCGGGTTCAGGGCGCCCGCGGCGGCGTTCTTCACCTTGACCCGCGCGAAGTCCTCGGGCGTGTCCCCGTGCACGGCCATCCGCCGCCGCGCGTACAGCCCGAAGTACGCGGGGTTGGTCGCCCCGAGGATCCGGAAGCGCAGCCAGTCCGGGTCGTCCGGGCGCTCCCCGCCGGCCGGGCGGAAGAAACCCTTGGGTGCCGCGTCCGCGCCGACCACGAGCACGACGTCCGCGAGCCCCGCGAGGATCTGCGCGCGCGCCGTGTCGACGGCCTGCGCCCCGGAGGCACAGGCCGCGTAGACGCTCGTCACCCGGGCCCCCTGCCAGCCCAGCGCTCTGGCGAACGTCGCGCCCGCCACGTACCCGGGATATCCGCCCCGTACGGTGTCGGCGCCCACGATCGAGCCGATGTCCCGCCAGTCCAGGCCGGCGTCGGCCAGTGCGGCCCGGGCGGCCACGGTGCCGTACTCGACGAAGCCCCGGCCCCACTTGCCCCACGGGTGCATGCCCGCGCCGAGTACCGCGACCTCGCCGGTCATGCCGTCACCCCCGGCCCGCCGGACACGCCTCGATCCGCCGTCCCGGCCTCCTTCACCGGCCGCCAGTGCCAGGTCGTCCAGGTCGTCCCCGCGTCCTCGTTCAGCACGCCGGGGACGAGTTCCACCTCCATGCCCACCGCGAGGTCGGCGACGGTGACCCCGTCAGGCGCCGGTCCGAGCACGACGATGCGCTCGGCCTCCAGTTCCGCGGCGATCAACGTGCGGGGCTGCCAGGGGAGTTCGGGGTCGGACACGTAGGGCGCAGGCGGCCGGTAGCGGCTGTCCGTGTACGACCAGACGCGACCGCGCCGGGACAGCGGCGTCTCGGTCAGGTCGCCCCCGCCGCAGCCGGGATTGCGGCAACAGACGTCCTCGCGGGGGAAGAAGACGCTGGCGCACGCCGAGCAGCGCGTGCCGAGCAGGCGGAAACCGTCCTCGTCCTCTTCCTGGGTGAACCAGCCGGCCACCACCGGTGTGCGGGTACGCGGCAAGGGTCCTCCAGAGAACGGGATCTGACGGGACGTCAGAAGTGTGTCACGGGTGCCGCCGATTGGGCAGGGCGGCCGCGGAGAACCGGACACCCCGGCGCGCGGAGGTCCACAGCCACGGGGTGTCGCGGCATCCTCGGACGTGCGACGCGTCGGGCTCCAGATCCCCCGAGGCGCGCGGACCGTATGCGATCCCTTCCCAGACGGAACCCCGGCCTGATAGACGCAAGGGTCATGACACGACTCTCCACCGCGCTGCGGGGCCTGGTGACCACACTCGCGGCCCTGCTGTCCGTGACCGCCGCCTCCGCCACCGCCCGCGCCGAACCGGGACCGAGGGCGCCCGAGGACTTCGTGGCCCTCAGGTCCGTCGACCCTACGATCCTCCAAGACATGCGGTACTTCACGCCGCACAACTTCGTGGGCGAGCGCGTCGACGGATACCGTCAGCCGCTCTGCATCCTGACCCGGCCCGCCGCCGAGGCACTGCACAAGGCGCAGACGAAGCTGCTGCGGCGCGGCTACAGCCTCAAGGTCTACGACTGCTACCGCCCGCAGCGAGCGGTGGACCATTTCGTGCGCTGGGCCGAGGACCTCGACGACCAGCGGATGAAGGCGGAGTTCTATCCGCGGGTCGACAAGACCCGCCTGTTCGAGGACGGTTACATCGCCGAGAAGTCCGGGCACAGCCGCGGCTCCACCACCGACCTCACCATCGTCCGGCTGCCGGCCCGCCCGACGCGCCCCTACGTCCCCGGGCAGCCCCTTCTGCCCTGCTACGCGCCCCAGAAGGAGCGCTTCCCCGACAACTCCGTGGACATGGGCACGGGTTACGACTGCTTCGACACCCTCGCGCACACCCTGGACCCGCGCGTCCAGGGCGAACAGCGCGCCAACAGGCTGCTTCTGAAGAGCACCCTCGAAGGCCTCGGTTTCGTCAACCTCGCCGAGGAGTGGTGGCACTACACGTACAAGCCGGAGCCCTACCCGGACACCTACTTCGACTTCCCGGTGTCCCGGAAGTCGCTGAACCCGTCCCACTGAGCCGAGAGTCCGAAGGCGCTCCGGACACCTCCCCGACGGGGCTCCCGACTTGATCGGATACAGTCCGCGCGTGTCCGTAACCCACCACCCGCCGACGGCCCGCCCCGCGCCGGACTCCCACTGTTCGAGCTGCGGAGCGCCCTACGGGGAGGGCGTCTCCGGCTGGCCCCGCACCTGCGCCGCGTGCGCCACGGTCGCCTACCGCAACCCACTTCCCGTCGCGGTGGCCCTGCAGCCCGTCTACGACACCCAGGGCGCCGCCCTGGTGGTCATCACCCGGACGATCGCCCCCGCGCGCGGAGGCATCGCCCTGCCCGGCGGCTTCGTCGACCACCGTGAGGACTGGCGGCACGCCGTCGTGCGGGAACTCCAGGAGGAGACGGGCATCGAGGCGGCGAGCCGCGAAGTGCGGCTCATCGACGCGATGAGCTCTCCCGACGGGCACCTGCTGCTCTTCGGGCTCCTCCCCGAACGCCCCGCCGCCGGACTCCCCGAGTCCGCCGCCACGGACGAGACGGAGGGCTGGCACCTGCTGCGCAGGCCGACCGAACTCGCCTTCCCCCTGCACACGCTGGCCGTCCGGGCCTGGTTCGACGGCCGCTACATCTGAGCGACGCCCCGGGCCGCCGAGCCCGGGGCATGCCATACGTCCGCGGCCCCGCCGCCGCTCAGCCGGCCCCGAGCCCGCGCAGCCGCACCCGGTGGAGCGGCTCGCCCGGGCCGCCGTCGGACTCCCGCTCGACCACCAGCCGCCGCCCCTCCCAGCGCGTCACATAGCGCTCGATCTCCGGCTCGTCCCACCCGTCCCCGGCGTCGGCCACCACCAGCCCGCCCCCGGTGCGGCCCCGCGCGGGCGCCCACACCTCCAGCTCCAGAACCCCGTCGTCGCCCCGCACTGGCACCACGGCACCCGCGCGCGCGAGCACCGGAATCCGTGACAGGGGGGCGTCGACCAGCACCTGGGCGGGCCCCTCGTACGCCCTTCCCGTCACGGTGTCGTACCAGCGCCCGCGCGGCAGCCGCACCGCACGCCGGTCCGCCCCCGGACCGAGCACCGGAGCCACCAGCAGACAGTCACCGAGCAGGAAGGCGTCCTCGCAGTCGCGCAGCGCCCGGTCCTCGGCCGCACCCCACCACAGAGGACGCACGTAGGGCGCCCCCGTACGGCGGGCGAGGTGCGCCAGTGTCATGAAGTACGGCAGCAGGCGGCGCCGTTCGGCGAGCGCCACACGCGCGTGGGCCAGCACGTCGTCACCGAACTCCCAGGGCTCCCGGCGGCCCGCCCGGGGCCCGGCGTGCGTACGGAACAGCGGGAGGTAGGCGCCCAGTTGGAACCACCGCAGGTACAGCTCCGGTGACGGGCGTCCGTCGGACCCGCCCACGTCGGCTCCCGAGTAGGGCACCCCGCTGAGCCCGAGGCCCATCACCAGCGACAGCGACGCCCGCAGCCCCGGCCAGCCCGTCGCCACACCGCCCGACCAGGCACCACCGTAGCGCTGCATCCCGGCCCATCCGGAACGCGAGAGCACGAACGGCCGCTCCCCGGGCGCCAGTTCGCGCAGCCCCTCGTACCCGGCCCGCGCCATGCCCAGCGCGTACACGTTGTGCGCCTCGCGATGGTCCCCGCCGGTGCCCTCCAGGAAGTGCCGGGCCGAACGCGGCAGGGTGTTCTCCCCGAACGCCGCGAACGACGTCGGCTCGTTCATGTCGTGCCGGAACCCGGCGAACCCCTGCGCCAGCCGCTCCTCGTAGAGCCGTCCCCACCACCGCCGCACCCGCGGGTCTGTGAAGTCCGGGAACACGGACCGGCCGGGCCGGGCCGGTGCCTCGACCGGCTTCCCGCCGCCGTCGCGCAGGAAGACGTCCTCGGCCGCCCCGCTGTCGTGGACGGCGACGCCCGGCGCCGCGGCGACCGCCGGGTCCACGACCGAGATCAGCCGGATCCCGTCGCGCCGCAGTTCGTCGGCGAGCACCGGCAGCTTGGGGAACCGCTCCCGGTCCACCGTGAACACCCGGCGCGCCTCGTGGTGGTCGACATCGAGGTGGACCGCCCCGAGCGGCAGGTCGCGCTCCTGGTAGCCCCCGACGATCCGCCGCACCTCCTGCTCGCCGCCGAAGTCCGACCGCCCGTGGTGGTGCCCGAGCGCCCAGGCCGGCGGCAGCGCGGGCGCCCCGGTGAGCGCGGACCAGGCGTGCAGCACGCGCGCGGGGGTGCCCACCAGGACCCAGCAGCGCAGCGGCCCGCCCTCCATCCGGAGCCGGCACGTGCCGAGCCGGTCGTGCCCGGAACCGGCGCCCTCCTCGCCCTCCCCGAGCGTCACCGCGCCATCCCACGGGTTGTCGTGGAACACGAGATGGGTGCCCGCGTCGGACACCACCAGCTGCACCGGCATGGTGATGTGCAGCGGGTCGTCGCCCGGCACGAGGGCGCGCCCAGGATCCGTGTTCCACAGCCGGTAGGTGCCGTCGCGCAGCCGCGCCCCGGCGGCGCGCCCGCCCAGGCCGAAGAACCGCGCGTCCGCCGCCACCTCAGAGCGCTGCATCCAGCGCGCCGCGCCCCCCTCGGCCGACTCCCACCAGCGGGGCGGCAGATCACGGCGCAGCGTCACCCCGCCGGGCGTACGCACCTCGATCGCCCCGTGCCGCGACACGGCGACGGTGAGGCGCTCGGCCACGATCCGCCACCCCCCGTCCTTGTCGGGCTCCAGCACGGCCCGGGGGTCCGGTTCGGGGCAGCCGCCCGACAGGGCGTGCGACGGCAGGGGCCCGGCCCCGTCCCAGCCCCAGAACAGCGACCCGTTCGCCGCCACGCTGACCTGGAGCTCCGAGCGCGTGAACTTGATGACGCCGCCCCCGGGGCCCGGCTCGACGCCGAGCACAGGGCCGGGCACCCGCGCCCGCTCGGCCCCCCGCCGCGGCAGACCGGCGGCGTCCGTACGCCTCCTGCGCCACGCGGCCCGCACGGTGCGCAACCCTTGAGTGGCACCCCCCGAGCCGACCGATATCACCGAACGCACCAGGTCACGACCGTCCATGCTGTTCAGCCTGCCATTCACGAGGCCCCGGAGGAGGGCCGTTCAACTGCCGTTCACCCGTGGTGTGGGCACATCTTCACGACACCGACTATGTGCGGCGCACCCTGGTGCGGAAGTCGATCACATGGCATCGTCCGTGTCAGCCGCGTGACGCGCACACCCCTGCCCGTGCGCGACCGACGCACACGACGCGCACAGTCCGGGAGCCGCCCCATGTCCTCAGCGAACGCCTCGCCGCTCTGGCAGCCCGACCGGGAACGGATCGACCGGGCACAGGTCACCAGGTTCCAGTCCTGGGCGGCCGAACACCACGGAGCCCCGGCCTCGGGCGGCTACGCGGCGCTGCACCGCTGGTCCGTCGACGAGCTGGACACGTTCTGGAAAGCCGTCACCGAGTGGTTCGACGTACGGTTCTCCACCCCCTGCACGCGCGTACTCGGCGACCGCTCGATGCCCGGCGCCGAGTGGTTCCCCGGGGCCACCCTGAACTACGCCGAGCACGCCCTGCGCGCGGCGGGGACCCGCGCGGACGAGCCCGCCCTGCTGTACGTCGACGAGACCCACGAGCCGAGCCCCGTGACCTGGGCGGAGCTACGCCGCCAGGTCGCTTCCCTGACAGCCGAGCTGCGCTCCCTCGGGGTGCGCCCCGGGGACCGGATCAGCGGCTACCTCCCGAACATCCCGCAGGCCGTGGTGGCGCTGCTCGCCACGGCCGCCGTGGGCGGCGTGTGGACCTCGTGCGCCCCGGACTTCGGCGCCCGCAGCGTCCTGGACCGCTTCCAGCAGGTCGAGCCGGTCGTACTGTTCACCGTCGACGGCTACCGCTACGGCGGCAAGGAGCACGACCGCCGCGACACCGTCGCCGAGCTGCGCCGCGAACTGCCCACCCTGCGCGCCGTCGTGCACATCCCGCTGCTGGGCACCGAGGCCCCCGAGGGCGCCCTGGAGTGGTCGGCGCTGACCGCCGCCGACGTGGAGCCCGTCTTCGAGCAGGTCCCCTTCGACCACCCGCTGTGGGTCCTGTACTCCTCGGGCACGACCGGCCTACCGAAGGCGATCGTCCAGTCCCAGGGCGGCATCCTCGTCGAGCACCTCAAGCAGCTCGGCCTGCACTGCGACCTGGGACCGGAGGACCGCTTCTTCTGGTATACGTCCACCGGCTGGATGATGTGGAACTTCCTCGTCTCCGGCCTGCTCACGGGCACCACGATCGTCCTGTACGACGGCAGCCCCGGGTACCCGGACACAGGAGCCCAGTGGCGTATCGCCGAGCGCACGGGAGCCACCCTCTACGGCACCTCGGCGGCCTACGTCATGGCCTGCCGCAAGGCGGGCGTCCACCCCTCCCGGGACTTCGACCTCTCGCGCGTCCAGTGCGTGGCCACCACGGGCTCGCCGCTGCCTCCCGACGGGTTCCGCTGGCTGCACGACGAGGTCCGCGACGACCTGTGGATCGCCTCGGTCAGCGGCGGCACGGACGTGTGCTCGTGCTTCGCGGGCGCCGTGCCCACCCTCCCGGTCCACATCGGCGAACTCCAGGCGCCCGGCCTCGGCACGGACCTCCAGTCCTGGGACCCGGCCGGCAAGCCCGTGATCGACGAGGTCGGCGAGCTCGTGGTCACCAACCCCATGCCGTCGATGCCCGTCCGCTTCTGGAACGACCCCGACGGCAGCCGCTACCACGGCAGCTACTTCGACACGTATCCCGGGGTGTGGCGCCACGGCGACTGGATCACCGTCACCTCGCGCGGCTCCGTCGTCATCCACGGCCGCTCCGACTCCACGTTGAACCGCCAGGGCGTGCGCATGGGGTCCGCCGACATCTACGAGGCCGTCGAACGGATCCCGGAGATCAAGGAATCGCTCGTCATCGGCGTCGAACAGCCCGACGGCGGCTACTGGATGCCGCTCTTCGTGCACCTCGCGCCCGGCGCCGTGCTCGACGACGCCCTGCTGGACCGCATCAGGCGCACGATCCGCGAGCAGCTCTCGCCACGGCACGTGCCCGACGAGGTGATCGAGGTCCCCGGCGTCCCGCACACCCTCACGGGCAAGCGCATCGAGGTCCCGGTCAAGCGCCTCCTCCAGGGCGCCTCCCTGGAGAAGGCCGTCAACGTCGGGTCCGTGGACGACGTCGAACTCCTGCGCTTCTACGAGGACCTGGCCCGCAAGCGCTCCTGATCAACCCCCGTAGGTGGCCTCGGACTCGCCGAGCACGGCGGCGAAGTCCGAGGCCAGCCGCAGCGCGTCGGCCGGCTCCAGATCCGCGACCGAGATCCGCACACCCGGCCCGGACGCCAGCCGGAACCGCGCCCCCGCCGCGACCCACCAGCCGTGCGAGCGCAGCCCGTTGACGACGGCGGACTCGTCCCGCACGGGCACCCACACGTTCATCCCGCTCACTCCGCGGGCCTCGACGCCGTGCCGGGCGAGTTCGCCGACGAGCGCGCTCCGGCGCTGCCCGTAGCTCTCCCCGGCACGCGCCACCGACGCGCGCGTGGCCTCGTCCGCCAGCAGGCCGTGGACGGTCTCCTGCAGCAGATGGCTGACCCAGCCCGAGGTCAGCAGCAGCCGGCCGTCGTGCCGGGCCAGGGTCGTCGGATCGCAGGCCGCCGCGGCCCACCGCAGGTCCGTCCCCAGGAACTTGCTCACCGTCCGCACGTGCACCCAGCGCGCCAGACCGCCGGACGTCAGCGTGTGCAGCGGGGCGCCCGCCACGGCGGACGCGTGGTCGTTCTCCACGACCAGCACCTCGGGCCGCTCCCGCAGCACCGCGACCAGCGCGTCACGGCGCGCCACGGAGAAGCAGCCGCCGTACGGGTTCTGCGCCCGTGGACTGCACACCACCGCGCGCACACCCGCCCGCACCGCGGCGCGCAACGCGTCGGGGCGGATCCCTTGGTCGTCCACCGCCACCGGCACCGTACGCAGGTCCAGCGCCGTGACCAGGTCCAGCAGGTGGTGGTAGCCGGGGTCCTCCATCGCGACGGCGTCGCCCGGCCGCAGCTCCACGGACAGCAGCCGCCCGATCAGGTCCAGCGCGCCGTGCGCGAAGGTCACGCCCTCGGTGGGCACGCCGTCCGGAGCCAGCCACGCGCGGACCGCCTGCTCCAGCTGCGCCAGCCGGGGCGTGCCACGGTGCGACCGCGCCCCGGGGGAGAGGCGCGAGGGCGGCACCAGGCTGGGCAGGAACGCGGGGTCCGGATGCCCGCCGGCCAGGTCGCGCACGCCGGGTGGCACCTTGGGCGGCCGCCGCGAGGCGACCGTGGGCGCGGCGGCGACGACGGTCCCGCCGCGCCCACGTGTCACCACGATCCCGCGTCGGCGCAGCTCCTGATAGGCCGTCGCGACCGTCCCCGGGCTCACCCCGAGTCCGTCGGCGAGACGCCGCACCGGCGGCAGGGCGTCCCCGGGGTTCAACGCCCCTTCGGCCACGCCGCGTTCGACGGACGCGGCAATTCCCTTGGCTGTCGTACCAGCGATCCCATATTGTGTTGCCACGTTACCAAGTATGTATCAATACATAACTGGAAGCAAGGGGGAGCAGTGAGTCCGACACGCCGCGCGGCCGGATGGGCGACACGCATACCGGGAGGCCCCGACGGCCGGAGAATGCTCTGGATCGCGCTCGTCGACCGGATCGGCAGCGGCCTGTGGGCCTCCGTCTCCGTCCTGTACTTCACCTATGTCACCGGCCTCTCCGTCGCCGAGGTCGGCACCCTCGTCGCCGTCTCCGGAGCCATCGGCATCGCCGGCGCACCGCTCGGCGGCCGCATCGCCGACCGCCTGCCGCTCACCCATGTCCTGATCGCCCTGCAACTCCTGCGCGCCGCCGCCTCCCTCGCCCTGCTGACCACCGACGACTACGTGCTCCTGCTGGTGTTCTCGGCGGCCGGCAGCCTCGGCGACCGGGCCGCCAACGTCCTCACCAAGCTCTACGCGGCACGCGTGGCGGGCCCCGACCGCGTCCGCTACCAGGCCGTGAACCGCACGGTCGCCAACGCGGGCTGGGCCGTGGGCGGCCTGGTCGCGGCGGCGGCCCTCGCCGTCGGCACCACGGCGGCCTACCGGTGGCTCCTCGTGGGCGACGCCCTCTCCTTCGCCGTCGTCGCACTCCTCACCCGCCGCTGCGGCGAGCCGCCGTCCCCGTCGCGCACCGTCGCCGCCTCCGGAAAACCCGTCCCGACGACGGCGAGGACGACCGGCCCCTGGCGGGACCGCACCTACCTGGCCTACGTCGCCACCGAAACCGTCCTCTTCCTCGACGACGCGGTGTTCAAGGTCGGCCTGCCCCTGTGGATCGCCCACGGCAGCGACGCACCGCACGGCCTCGCACCCCTGCTCATGGTCCTCAACAACGTCATGGTCGTGGCCCTCCAGGTCCCCCTGGCCAGATTCGGCGCCACCACCGCGGCCGCCCGCGCCCTGCTCCTCCCGCTCTCCGCCGTCTTCGCCCTCGGCGGCGTCCTGATGGCCCTCTCCAGCACCGGCGGAACCGTGACCGCGACCCTGACTCTCACCGCCGCGGCCGTCGCCTTCACCGTCGCCGAGATGATGCACGCGACCGTCTCCTGGGACCTGTCCGTCGCCCTCGCCCCCGACACCGCACAGGGCAGCTACCTCGGCGTCCACGGGCTCGCCCAGTCCGTCCAGCGCAGCCTCGGGCCACTCGCCGTGACCGCGGCCATCGCCACCGGCCCCGCCGGATGGACCGTCTTCGGCGCGGTCATCGCCCTGACCTGCGGATTCCAGCACCGCCTGGTCCGCGACCGGCTCCGAGAGCAGCCGTTGTCAGTGCCCCCGATTACTGTGAGTGAGCATTGATCGACCGTGCACAGGGGGAACCATGCCGCACACCCGACACCAGACCATGCGACGCGTGCTGCGCCGCGAGATCGCCGGCACCATCGGCCTGCTCACCGACGAAGAGGACTTCGCCGCGATGCGGCGCTACCGCACCTTCACCTTCGACGACCACCGGACCTACCTCCAGCAGGTCGAAGCCCTGCTCAGGACACTCGCCGCCCAGGGCGGCCACACCACCGTCGCCCTCTTCGACCCGGAGGAGTACGCCGCGTTCTGCTCCGACACCGGCCTCGACCCCGACGCCCCGGCCAGCCGCACCCGCTTCACAGCCGAGCTCGCCGCGACGGGCCCCGCCCTCCCGTACGAGGGCCAGCCCCTCGCCGACCTGGTCCCGGACCTCGTCGACGAGGCCGTACGACAGGCGACCTGGGAGTACGCGACCACCGTCCTGGCCGGCATCGGCGACTGCGCGTCCTGCGGCGAGGACATCGGACAGGCCGCCTTCGCCCGGGCCACCCACCTGCTCACCCGCATCCTCGACACCGCGGGCCCCGGCGAGCGCCACCTGGTGTGCAGCGTCTCCACCACGCCGGAGTCGCTCATGGCCGTCCTCCACGCCGAGGCCACCGAGGACGCCGCCGGCCTGGACGAGAGCGAGGCCCTGGAGTTCGCCACGGTCCTGGCCCTCGGCATCGCCACCCAGGCCCCGGGCGGACTCGTCATGCGCACCAGCGCTCCCGGCACCACCGACCGGATCTACGGCTGGCGCCTGCGCGGCGAAGGACTGGTACCGCTGACGGCCGCCGAGGTCTTCGACGCCTACTGCACCGACATCGACTCCGGAGACCTCGTCTCCCCGGAGTCCGGCGTCGACTACTGCGTACCACCCGACCTGGGGGAGGAGGAACCCGGCAGGGGGCACAGGCACTGAACGCGCGAGGGGCGCCCCACCCGCGGGTGGAGCGCCCCTCGCCCACAGCCGATCACTCGGAATGCGGCCCTACTCGCCCGACAGCACCGCCTGAGCCGCGTTCCGCGCCTCCTCGGCGGTGTCCGCGGCCCGGGCGGCGGCGGCCGCCCGCTCGCACTGCGCGAGCGTGTACTTCGCCAGCGTCGACCGCACATAGGGAATGGACGCCGCCCCCATCGACAGGGAGGTCACCCCGAGACCCGTCAGCACACAGGCCAGCAGCGGGTCCGACGCGGCCTCGCCGCAGACACCGCAGCTCTTGCCCTCGGCCCTGGCCGCCTCGGCGGACAGCGCCACCAGGTCCAGCAGCGCGGGCTGCCACGGGTCCTGCAGCCGGGACACCGCACCCACCTGCCGGTCGGCCGCGAAGGTGTACTGCGCGAGGTCGTTGGTCCCGAGCGACAGGAACTCGACCTCCTGCAGGATCGAGCGCGCCCGCAGCGCGGCCGACGGGATCTCGACCATCGCGCCGAACTTGGCCCGCAGCCCGGCCTCGCGGCACGCGTCGGCGAACGCCTTCGCGTCGATGCGGTCCGCCACCATCGGCGCCATGACCTCGAGATGGACCGGCAGACCCTCGGAAGCCTTGGCGAGCGCGGTCAGCTGGGTGCGCAGCACGTCGGGGTGGTCGAGCAGCGAGCGCAGTCCCCGCACACCCAGCGCGGGGTTGGGCTCGTCCGCCGGGGTCAGGAAGTCGAGCGGCTTGTCCGCGCCGGCGTCGAGCACCCGCACGACCACACGGCCCTCGGGGAACGCCTCCAGCACCTGGCGGTAGGCCTCCACCTGCTTCTCCTCGGACGGCGCGTTCTCGCTGTCGTCCAGGAAGAGGAACTCGGTACGGAACAGGCCGACGCCCTCGGCACCCGCCTCGACCGCGGCCGGCACGTCAGCGGGACCGCCGACGTTCGCGAGCAGCGGCACCTTGTGCCCGTCGGAGGTGGCGCCGGGGCCCGTCGACGCGGACAGCGCCGCCCTGCGCTCGGCCGCCGCGGCCTCCAGCTGCGCCTTCTTCTCGGCGCTCGGCTCCACGAAGATCTCACCGGTGCTGCCGTCCACGGCGACGACCGTGCCCTCGGCGAGCTCGCCCGCACCGGGAAGGGCCACCACGGCCGGCACACCGAGCGCCCGCGCCAGGATCGCGCTGTGGCTGGTGGGACCGCCCTCCTCGGTGACGAAACCGAGGACGAGCGTCGGGTCGAGCAGCGCGGTGTCCGCCGGCGCGAGGTCACGCGCGATGAGGACGTACGGCTCGTCGCTGTCCGGGACACCCGGCATGGGCACCCCGAGCAGCCGGGCGACGATACGGTTCCGTACGTCGTCCAGGTCGGCCACCCGCCCGGCGAGGTACTCACCGGCACCGGCGAGCAGCGCACGGTAGGAGGCGAACGCGTCGTAGACGCCGCGCTCAGCGGTGCTGCCGACGGCGATACGCCGTTCCACGTCCGCCATCAGCTCGGGGTCCTGGGCCATCATGGCCTGCGCCTCGAGCACCGCCTGCGCCTCGCCGCCGGCCAGGTTGCCGCGTGCCGTCAGATCGGCCGCCACAGCTTCCACGGCCTTGCGGGCGCGCCCCTGTTCGCGCTCCGCGTCCTCCGCGGGAATCTGCTTGGCAGGCGGTTCGAGGACCGCCGTTCCCATGTGCCGAACCTCGCCGATCGCCACACCGTGGCTCACGCCGACGCCTCGCAGCATTGTCTCCATCTCACCCGTCTCCGATAGTGCGGCGAGCCCCGCCGCCGCGGTGGTTGTCCTGTCGCCGCCCGGGGACGGCACTGCCGTCACTGCCAGCCGAAGAGGCTGTCGCCGGCCTTCACGTCGCCGTCCTCGCGGAGCTCGGAGAGGGACTCGGCCGTCGCCTCCAGTGCCACGACCGGGCACACCGGGGACTTGCCGGCGGCCTCGACGGCGGCGGGGTTCCAGCGGATCACGGACTGGCCGCGGGTCACGGTGTCGCCCTTGTTGACGAGCAGGTCGAAGCCCTCGCCGTTGAGCTGCACGGTGTCGATGCCGAGGTGGGTGAGGACGCCGTGGCCCTCACCGTCCACCACGACGAAGGCGTGCGGGTGGAGCGAGACGATGACTCCGTCCACGGGCGATACCGCCTCGGAGGGCTCACGCACGGGGTCGATGGCCGTGCCGGGGCCGACCATGGCTCCGGAGAAGACGGGGTCCGGCACTGCGGCGAGCCCGATGGCGCGACCTGCAAGAGGGGACGTCACGGTGGTCATGGGAAGCCTCCCAGGGGTGGAGATCCAAATGAGCCGTCACTCCCTGTATCGGACGGCGCACTGTTCAGCAGCGTATGTCAGATGAACTGCCGGTTCCGCACGATAGCTCCCGAGTAGAGGTCTAGACCACCTCTCCAACGGATTTGCACCCACTCGGGGGCCGGAGGTACAGTCGTAGACCTGCTTGGGGCTGAGCGATGCGGCAACGCGTCCTTGCCCGGCAGCACCCAAACTTGTCAGATCCTATCTCGGGATCCGTTCCCCATGTCCGGGGGCCGGTGGTCAGGGAGACGGAAAATCACTGATAGAGTTTGCAACGCAAGACCGAAGGGAAGCGCCCGGAGGAAAGCCCGAGAGGGTGAGTACAAAGGAAGCGTCCGTTCCTTGAGAACTCAACAGCGTGCCAAAAATCA
>NZ_JBVHTO010000005.1:0-506112 GCF_055565855.1 Streptomyces sp. NPDC028308 | reverse complement strand
GTCGGCCGGGTCCGCTTCGCAAAACACGGATGCCGGCCATGACGGTCTCGAAGGCCGGGGCGTCGCCCGCCTGGCCTGCGGTGACGCGAAGGGCCAGTGGCCGTGCACGGCTATCGCTGGCGAGGTGGACTTTCGTGCTCAGGCCGCCGCGGGAGCGTCCGAGGGCGTGGTCGTCGGGTTCGGCCCGGCCTGGTGCCCCTTTTTCCTGGCGCCGGCAGCATGCTGGTGAGCCCGGCAGACGGTGGAGTCCACCGAGACGGTCCAGCCGATGTCGGCGTCAGCGTCCGCTGCTGCCAGAACTGCGGCGAGGATGCGTTCCCAGGTGCCGTCCACGGCCCACCTGATCAGGCGTTTATGAGCGGTCTGAAACGAGCCGAGTTCATCCGGCAGATCCCGCCAGGGCGAGCAGGTGCGGTACTTCCACGCGATGGCTTCCAAGGTTCGGCGGTGGTCGGCCCATCGTCGACCGCGGACCGGATCGGCTGGCATCAGCGGCTCGATCCGGTCCCACATCGCATCAGTGATCACTAATCGGACAGACACATCCGGTCAACTGACCACCCGATCAAGGAGACACGCTCTAGACGCCGACCGCATTGCAAAACAAGAGGTGAAAGCCATGTCCACATCCGCTTCCCGGCCATCCATGGAGATGCACCCGGACATCATCGAAATGCGTGAGCGCCACGAAATGGCCGAGCGTGCCACCAGCACGCCGCAGGGGCAGGCGGTCGGAACGCTTGCCTTCCTCACCGGGATCTACCTGGCGGCCTCCCCGTGGATCACGGGCTTCAACGGACTGTCGACGCTCGCCGTGACCAACCTGCTCGTGGGTATCGCCTACGCGCTGCTGATGAGCGGAGGGTTCGGACGGGCGTACGAACGTACGCACAGCATGGCGTGGGGCGCCTGCGCCCTGGGCCTGTGGACGATCGTCGCGCCGTGGGTGGTCGCCGGTGACGTCAGCACCACGAAGACCGTCGTCAACAACGTCATCACCGGAGCGATAGCCGCTCTGCTGGCCATAGCCGCCAGTGCCGCCACCCGTGCGGCGGAATCCCGCAAAGCCCGATCGGGCATGACGGCGTCGTACCCCCGGCACGGCTGAGTCACCTTTCAAGGCAAGCCTGCCGGGCTAGGCCCTGTCGTTCGACGCCTGGGCTTCCGGCAGCTCGGGCGTCTGCCCGCACCAGCGCACCAGCGGAAAGGTGCGCTGGTGACGGCTGTGCTCAGACCGATTCCGCCGTCGGAACGACCGTGCGGTGGGGGCGAGCAGCGGCCTGAAGCACGTCGAGCCGATCATGCGCCTTGGCCGGCGTTCGCCGTACGCTCGGCAGGAGATACCGCCCTCACCCTCCCTTCCCGGGGCGGACGGCGCGAGCCCGCCCCGGGAAGGGAGGGGGCACGCGAACAGCCTCCGTGCGCCGACAGGCGCGCAGATCGCATGGGCAATGGATCAGCCATTCCCGCTCTCCGGTAGTTTCGAGACATGAGTCATCCGCATCCAGACCTCAAAGCCGCCCCGCCCCTTGCCGAAGGAGGGCTGCGGGTCATCGCCCTGGGCGGCCTGGGTGAGATCGGCCGCAACATGACCGTCTTCGAGCACGCCGGCAAGCTACTCATCGTCGACTGCGGTGTGCTGTTCCCCGAGGAGACCCAGCCCGGCGTGGATGTGATCCTGCCGGACTTCACCTCGATCCGGGACCGGCTGGACGACATCGTGGCCATCGTTCTCACCCATGGCCATGAAGACCACATCGGCGGCGTGCCGTACCTGCTGCGCGAGCGGTCCGACATTCCCGTCGTCGGCTCCAAGCTGACGCTGGCGTTCCTGGAGGCCAAGCTCAAGGAACACGGCATCCGGCCGCGCACGGTGCGGGTGCGGGAGAGCGACCGGCGCCGCTTCGGGCCCTTCGACTGCGAGTTCGTCGCGGTCAACCACTCCATCCCGGACAGCCTCGCGGTCGCGATCCGCACCAGCGCCGGGATGGTGCTGCACACCGGCGACTTCAAGATGGACCAGTTCCCTCTCGACGAGCGCATCACCGATCTGCGCGCCTTCGCCCGCCTCGGCGAGGAGGGCGTGGACCTCTTCCTCACCGACTCCACCAACGCCGAGGTACCGGGCTTCACCACCTCCGAGCGTGAGCTGAACCCGGCGATCGAGCAGGTGATGCGCACCGCGCCGCGCCGGGTCATCGTCTCCAGCTTCGCCAGCCATGTGCACCGGATCCAGCAGGTCCTGGACGCCGCCCACCAGAACGGCCGCAAGGTCGCCTTCGTCGGCCGCTCCATGGTCCGCAACATGGGCATCGCCCGCGACCTGGGCTATCTGAAGGTCCCCTCCGGACTGGTCGTGAGCACGAAGGAGCTGGAGAAGCTCCCGGACCACAAGATCACTCTGGTGTGCACCGGCTCGCAGGGTGAACCGATGGCGGCGCTGTCACGGATCGCCAACCGCGACCACATGATCCGCATCGGCAAGGGCGACACCGTCCTGCTCGCCAGCTCCCTCATCCCCGGCAACGAGAACGCCATCTACCGGGTGATCAACGGCCTTACCCGGTGGGGTGCCCATGTGGTCCACAAGGGCAACGCCAAGGTGCACGTCTCCGGGCACGCCAGCGCCGGCGAACTCGTCTACTGCTACAACATCGTCAAGCCCCGCAACGTCATGCCCGTGCACGGCGAGTGGCGTCACCTGCGGGCCAACGGCGACCTCGCGATCCGTACCGGTGTCGACCCCGACCGGGTCGTCATCGCCGAGGACGGCGTCGTGGTCGACCTCGTCGACGGGCGCGCGTCCATCACCGGCAAGGTTCCGGCCGGCAACGTCTACGTGGACGGCATGGAGGTCGGCGGCGCCACCGAGGCTTCCCTCAAGGACCGCCTCACCCTCGCCTCCGAGGGCGTGGTCACGGTGGTCGCGATCGTCGACGCGGACACCGGCGCCCTCGCCGAGGCCCCCGACTTCCTGGCGCGTGGCTTCGTCCACGACGACGCGACCTTCGAGCCGGTCATCCCCGTCATCGAGAAGACCCTCGCGACCGCGGCCGAGGAAGGCGTCGGGGACGCGCACCAACTCGAACAGCTCGTCGGCCGGGCCGTGGCGAACTGGGCGTTCCGCACCTACCGCCGCAAGCCCCTCATCATCCCGGTCATCATCGACGCCTGAGGCCGGCACAGCTGTGCTGCCGGCCGGCTCCTGAGTATCAACAGCCCGTCGGCACAGCCGAGTCATGAAGGTCAAGCATCCCTGGCAAGTGCCCGTACCGGTGCGGGACGGCCAGACACGGGAGGTCGCCCCGCAGGGGGTGACCTCCCGTAGTGCTGCCAGACGGACAACGCAGAGGAGTTAGCCCGGCCGAGGCGGCATCCGACCCTGGCTACGCAACTGGGCGGCAAAGCAAGCGAGTTGCTGTCAACTTCCTTGTGGCGGAGGCATGACACAGGGCGGTGCAGGCACTACGTTCCCTGCTAGGTCTATGCCAATGCATGGCCGGAAGGGGAGGAACTCGTGAGGTTCACGAAGGTCCCGGTGGGGCTGAGCAGAGCTGCCGTCACGGTCACGGCCATGGCGTTCGTCGCCGTGCTGGGCTCAGCCACCACAGCCAGCGCGGGTGCGAGTTGCAGCGTGGCCGGGTGTTCGTCGTCAGTCAACGACACCAACTTGGGGGCGACGGCGCTCAAGAACTGGTGCCGGGCCGGCGACAGCACAGGGGCGTGGACGGCGACCCAGCCGACCTGCAAGAGCGACGACGTGGCGCAGACGACCTACTACCTCTCCGTGAACGGTGGCCACACGCCCTACCGCGAGGACTGGGACACGCTGCGCGTGGACGCCGGGTACTGCTACAAGGTGAAGTTCATCGTCGACCTGGGCTCGGACTTCACCCGGACCTACGACCGTCGCGGCACGACGGCCGCGTACGTGAAGGCCGCGGACAACGCGGACGCCCACGTCATCGGCCAGAGTTCCAGTTCCTGCCCGTGATCGGGACCGTGCCGCTCCGGTAGCGACGGTTACTGACGGTCGGACGTCGGCCGGAGGCGATCCCCGTGCGGAGAGGGGAGGTTGTCGCCGCGTTGCCGTGGCGGCACCTGAAACGGACGGCGGGGTCAGCTTCCGGCTGGGCTGGAGGATGGTGTTTCCTGCCGGCGGATCCTGCTTGCGGTCATCGGACACCGTTGCGCCGGACCGCCCGGCTCGGCCAGTTTCCAGCCGCGTGGCGGGGTGTTCAGTTCCGGGTTGATGTGGAAGCAGGCGGTCCGACCGGAAGGGGCGACGGATTTCGGTCGCTTCCGAACACGCCGACAGGTCTAAACCTTCTGGGGCCGTGACTCCCGAGTGCCGTTTTGCGGGCTTTTACCGGGCTTGCGGCGAGGAAGAGGTGGGGCTGATTCCAGGGTGAATGAGGAAAGCGATCGGGGGTATGGCTCGAAAATTTGCACGAGTCCTGTGACAGGTTGTGTGTTCCTGGTGACTACCGGGGTTGCCGGGGCTCATTCTCCTGTGGGGGGAAATCGTGCACTCACGTGCCTTTGGCGCGCCCGCTCGGCGTGCCCGCAAGAGAGCAACTCGCTTGTCCATCGCGTCCGTTGTGGTGTCCGGTGTGCTCGCGCTGTCGATGCTGCCGGCCGCCACCGCTTCGGCGGACGACCCTGAGCCGGTCTCCGCCTGGGGCAAGGACGCGCCCCGTTTCACCATGCCGGAGGTGAAGGTCGGTTCCAACGAACCGGTCCCCTCGAAGCCGGAGAAGACGCCTTCGGAGGAGCTTCAGGCCTGGCGTGCGGCGCAGAAGGAACATGCCACCAAGCCCACCGCACCGGGTCAGAAGGGCTCCCGTTCCGCGGCGCGGGATGCCGGCGCTCTGAGCCTGGTGCCGGAGGGCCAGGGGGATGTGCCCTGGCACCGCATCACGGAGTTCGCGATCACCGACGCGCTCACCGCGCGGATCGACTACTCGACGGGCAACCTGATGCTCGCCGCGACCGACTTCCAGGTCGCCGGCGTGGGCCGGAAACTGACGCTGGCGCGGACCTACAACTCGCTGGACGCCCCCTGGGGCAAGGTGTCCCAGCGGTGGTGGCAGCAGTACGAGCGTTACCTGTCGCTCTCCTCGAGCACCGAGGCCGTCTTCTACGACGCCAGCGGTGCGACGCTGCGGTTCAAGAAGAACACCGACGGCACGTTCGCCACGCCCAAGGGGTACTCGCAGGAGCTGAAGAAGAACAGCGACGGCACCTACACCCTGTCCAACTGGAAGTCCCATTCCAAGGACACCTACGACGCGAACGGAACCCTGACGAAGGTCACCGACCGCAACAAGGGGACCATCACCGTCACCCAGCACGACGAGGGCAGCGAGCACAAGGGCTTCAAGCTCACCGAGACCCGTTCCGGGCGCTGGGTCGACCTGCTGAAGACGGACGCCTCGCAGTGGCAGGCCAAAGACCACACCGGCCGCACCGCCGTCTTCGACCTCGACCCGGCCGGCAACCTCGCCACAACCACCGACACCGAAGGCAAGTCCACCGTCTTCGGCTACGACTCCTCGCGTCGCATCAACAAGATCACCACCGCCGAGGGCCGTGTCACCGTCTTCGCCTACGACGACGCCAACCGTGTCACCTCGATGCTGCGCGGCACCGGCTTCAACAGCGACGGCCACACCGGCCCGACCTGGACCTACGTGTATAGCGCCGACTCGGCGACCGCGGCCGGAACCACCACGACCACGGACCCGGAGACCCACGCCACCAAGACAGCCACGACGCGGACGGCCAGGTCACCGAGGTGACCGACGCGCTCACCCACAAGCGGTCCACGAAGTTCGACGCGAACCACAACATCGACTCCAGCACCGACGCGATGGGTTCGGGCACCACGCCGGGCAACGTCACCGAGTACGGCTTCAACACCCGCAACAACCTCGAGACGGTGAGCCTGCCCACCGGCGGGGCCACGGTCAACCACTGGCAGACCATCGCCGGCTCCGGTGACGTGCCGTCAGACTCCACCAACCCCGACGGTGAGAAGACCGAGTTCAAGTACGACACCGCCGGCAACACCATGTCGGTGGCGCAGACCGGGACCGGCGGCGGCAACGTCTCCTACACCTACAACTCTTCCAGTCCGACGTGCGGCGGCTTCGAGGGCCAGCGCTGCACCGAGAAGACGAAGATGACCTCGACGAAGACGGTCACCACCGCCTTCCACTACGACGCCAAGGGCAACCTCGACACCGTCACCCCGCCCGCACCGCTTGCCAAGACCACGTACACCTACGACGCGCTGGGCCGCACCGAGACGATGACGGACGGCCGTGGCATCAAGACCGTGTACGAGTACGACGAGCGCGACCGCATCAAGACGGTGTCCTCCACCAACGACACCGTCCGCTACTGGTACGACGGCGACGGCAACCTCAGCCAGCGCAGCGACGGCACGGGCACCATCACCTACAAGTTCGACCCGCTGCAGCGCGAGACGATCCGCACCCTTCAGGACGGCTCGCAGACCTTGCTGGCCTACACGCCGGCGGGCAACGTCGACTACTACAAGGACCCCGTCGGCACGACCGACTACACCTGGAACAAGGTCAACAAGCTTGAGCAGCTGAAGGACCCCCAGGGCCGGATCACGACGTACAAGTACAACAGCAACGACTTCCGCACCACCACCACCTATCCAGGTGGCACGGTGCAGGAGGTCAAGCCAGACAAGAGCAGCCGCCCCGAGTCCATCAAGGCCACCTCGCCCCAGGGCACGTTGGTCAACCTCTCCTACACCTACGGCTACGGCACGAACGCCTCGACGGACGGCAGCAAGATCCGCACCAGCACGGACAGCGTCTCCGGGCTGAAGCGGACCTACAGCTACGACGGCGCGGGCCGCTTCTCCTACGCCAAGGAAGAGAAGGCGGGCGCGATCGCCGACTCCTGGCAGTACTGCTACGACCTGGCCGGCAACCTCACCAGCCAGGGCGCCGACCCGGGCTGCCCGCGCGGCACCACCTACACCTACAACGACGCCCAGCAGTTGACGAACAAGTCTTCTACGACCGGGACTTGGTCCTACGACGCCATCGGCAACGAGACCGCAGCCGCCTCCACCGACGACTACATCCGCACCGGCGAGAAGTGGTCGGACTACTCGCAGATGACGTCGATCACCGTCAACTCCAAGACCTACGCGGGCCAGTACGGCTCCACCGACCAGAGCGAGCGCATCAAGCTCGGCGACACGTTCTTCCACAACGGCCCGCTCGGGCTGTCCGCCAAGACCACCGCGGGCGTGGACATGGGATTCAACCGGGAACCCGGGGGCACCTTGAACTCCATGACGACCGGGGGCAAGGCGTACTACTACCTCACCGACGCGATCGGCAGCGTCATCGCCCTCACCGACGAGGACGGCAACAAGGTCGACTCCTACACCTACAGCCCCCGCGGCGTACGCATCCTGGCCCAGTCCACCGAACCGGTCGCCCAGCCCTACCGCTTCGCCGGCGGCTACCAGGACCCCACCGGCCTCTACCACCTCAAGGCCCGCTACTACGACGCCAACATCGGCCGCTTCACCCAACCCGACCCCTCCGGCCAGGAACAGAACCCGTACCTGTACGCCGAAGGCGACCCGGTCAACCGCATCGACCCCAATGGACTGCTCAGCTTCGGCGATGTCGCCGACTGGTTGGACAGCTCTAATGACTGGGTGGGAGCCGCAGTCGGATGTGTCGCCGGTATCGAGGCAGCGGCAGAAACCGGGACTATAAGTTACGCCTCAGCAGTCGGCGGCGTGGTCGGTGCCGGCGTCGGCAGTGCTGTGGGTGCCGGAGTCGCCGTGGCGACAGGCTGCGCGGTCGGAGCGGTAGCCGGCTACTACAACTCTGACCTCCTCACATACGGGTAGAGCCGTTGGCGTGACTCGACGTCTGGGCCGGGCCCCCGGCCCAGACGTTTCGGAAGGCAGCAAGCACCGGAATCGGAAGAATGCACAGTCGGGGTAAGAGGAGACTCATGATTACGGAAGCGATTCGGAAAACGCTGATCTTCTCTGCTATTGCGATAGTGGCGGGCGTGTGCGGATGTATCGCTGGTACCGCAACTGGCGACAAACCGCCCATTTTCTTCGGGGCGGTTGCGATTGCGGGCGGAATAATCTTGGCCGTCATGGCCGTACTGGCCAAACGTAAGCAATCGCTGAAACCGGAGTGAGTCGGCGAGGCCTGGTCCGTCTGGTGTACCTGCGCCGGTACCACACTCTCCATGTGGGTCAATGGATCTCTTCGCGTACGGAAGTGACCTACGCCGCCTTCCTGGACGGCTGGGGCGTCGCGAGTGGAGAGCGCCGACCTTTGCCCGCCGCGTGCAGTCGCTCCCAGTCGCCCACTGCGTGGGCGGGGACGATCGCGTCGACGGCGCCGGCCCGGTTCCGTGTTGAAGTGGACTGCATCGATGGCGGGGAGCGGACCCAGCCCAGCCGCACCACGTCGTCGCAGTCCGCACGGCTGCCGCACGCAGGCGGCCTGTTCAGGCTCGAGCAGATTGTCGACGGCGACCACGACATAGAGCCCCCCGGCGGTGTACGCATCCTGGCCCAGTACAGCGAACCGGTCGCTCAGCCCTCAAAGGCGACCCCGTCAACCGCACCGACCCCAACAGCACCGTCAGCCTCGGCACGGTGCTCGACGCTGTCGGCAAGGGCGGAGATGCCATCGCTGCCGGCCCGTTCGTCGGACAGTTGATAACCGGTGACTACAAGGCAGCGGCTGGAACGGCGATCAGCTTCGCGGCCGACAAGGCATTCGCCGCCGGATGCACGTACCTGACCGGCGGGGCTGGAGCAACCCCCTGCGCAGTCGGTGGGATGGCAGTAGGGAAGGCTACCGAAGCGGCGTACAACGACACGCTCTGCCTGCGACGAAGGAGACATCATGCAATCAACAGCAGAATCGACTGTAATCGCCTACAAGGGACTTGATGGCGTCCCTCTCTGGCTGGTATTCGGAATCGCCATCCTTGCCTTCATCGCCTTGGCCGTCGCCCAGGCTCGCAAGAGGAAGTAGCAGCAGCTGGATCCTTACGGGGTTCTGCCCGATACCGTCGTCTCCGGTTACGTCGACACTTTTCTCCATGGCTCCGCTCGGGAAACCGAGGTGACTGAGCGCCTATACGTAAAGGCTGTGAGGTGCCGCAGGCTACTACGAAGGGGAATCCTCACCTATGGGTAACGCGTGAAGAGCAGCTCACTCGGGAGACTAGGGCTCTAGCTCACAGTTGGGTCGAGAATTCATTCTCGACCCAACCAGCTTTTCCTACGGAATGCATCCGAAAAGGTTCGCCGAGTGAAACAATAAGAAAAGTGCGGACCTTTACGCAGTTTCGACCACAGGAGGGATATAAGCATTCATTATGAGAAAGTTACTGACGATGCTGTACCGCTTGCACTCGCTGTGATCGTTCTGGGGTCGGATACGGCGCCGGCGAACTGGGCGAGAAGGCCGCAACCAGCGTCCTGAACTAGACACCGCTAAGCAGCAGCCAGCAGACAGGAGAGCCACATGCCACACGTTCAACTTCTGGCCAAGGGTGCCGGGGAGGGTACTCCGCCCTTCTGGATCATCGCTGTCGCTCTAGTCGCTATCGTCGGTGTGGCGTTCTTGGTGGGCAAGGCCCGCAAGCGATAGCAGCATTCAGGGAACGCGAGAAGGCCTGGCCTCTCGTCCGGTTGGCCTGTGCCAGAAATTTCCCGGGCGGCAGCCCGTTTAAAGGCACCGCCTTCACTGCTGTGATGCTTGCCATCTTCATCATCCTGGCCATGGTTCTGGCTGTGCGCAGCAGAAAGAACAAATATCACGAGTAGGCACCTCGGATCTCGGACCGTCGGCTGTCCCGCCCCATCAGGGGTAGGGGGTTCGACCGGGAACCCGAGGCACCTTGCGCTTTGACGGCGCTGGCAGTGCCGGTCTTGCACCTCAGCGCTGAGCTCCCACCGCTGGCGGGTCAGCTGTGCGTCAGGGCGAAGACCCCGATGCGCCAAGCTCTGAGCCTGCCGAGCGAGTTGGATCCGAGACCCTGGGTCTGCCTGCGACGGACAAGGCATCGCGCAAGCAAGCGCAGAGTCGACCGTCCTGGCCTGCAACGCGCTTGACGGCGCCCCTCGCTGGAGATGCTGGACTGGCGGAACCGCAAGGTCTTCCCGACCGCACAGACTTGCTGGCACCTGCAACAGCCGGGAGGGGGAGGCAGCAGCCCAGCCCCACCCCTGGACAGCGGCTCAAGTGCAGCTCGCTTCGCTCGCCGTTCCGAAGGCTGGGGCGAGCAGAGCACCCCCGGTTGGACGGTGTCCGATGGGCAGCTACCCGCGACTTCGCACCTTTCGCGAGCCGTTCAACAAGATGAAGCCAGCACATCCTCCGTTGTGTTGTCATGTACCAGCGCTATGTTCGGACTGTGCGGATGGCGTCGCTCACGATGCGCTGCAAGATCTTTGTCCGCCGTCCGATCGTGATGGGCTCGGCTGGGGGGAATGGTGTTCGAACAGCGGAAGGCACGTCAGTCGCTCGACGACCTGGTGAACGGGGTCAGTCATCTGACGGCTCCCGTCCCGCCCGATGTACTGTGCGCCGCCCTGTGTGAGGTGATGGGGAAACGGCGAGCTAGGGACATCCGGTTCCGTACGAGCTCGTTCCCACCGGGCACTGCGAGCGGCATCGCCCTCGATCTCGGGGACAAGGACCTCGTAGTGGTCGAGAAGAATACGGCTCCTGACCATCAAGTCATCATCACCGGACACGAGCTGCGCCATCTGGAATTGGGTCACTGTCACACCGGTCTCTCCGGCACACCGGCGGCCGCCCGTCTTCTGCGGCACGACGCCGAGCTGAAGGAAGTGATCGAATCCGTGCTGGCGGTCGCGGGCAGGCACAGCCCTCTCCTCGCGGCACCGGACGAGGCGAAGGCAGCTCAGCACGTGAAGGAGGAGCAGCAGGTCGAGCAGTACGGACTGGCGCTCGCGCACGCCGTACGTCACCTGCTGCCCGGTGCGCAGACACGGATCCCCGATCTTGGCACTCCCGCCGGACGCATCGAGGCGGCTCTCGGATACCGGGGCGCCCGAGGCTGACCATGTCGGACATCACCTTCTTCATACCCGCGCTACTGGGCGGCCTCGCTTTCCTTTTCAGACTTCCTGGCCTGATCAGAAACCCTCGCGACCCCCTGCTGTGGTGCGTGGCCTCGCTGCTTCTCACCGCGTGCGGGGTGTTCTTCTTCGCCTCCATTCCCGTGATCGCCGCTGTCAACGACATCACCGGCATCCCGAACTTCAGCGGCCCCCTCGTCTACTGCGTCCTGACGGCCTACAGCGGCTCCTGCCTCGTGCTGCTGGTCAACTGGCGTGGCGGCCCACCGGGGCAGGTCCGCAGGGCGACACGTCTGTGCATCGCGCTCTACAGCGGCATCTGCGTCCTGCTCTTCGTCCTGTTCTTCCTGGCCGGGCATACCGTCGAACGGCTCAGGGACCTCGACACCTACTTCGCAAACACCCTGTACATGCGCGAAATGATCGTGCTGTACCTGACCGCGCACTCTGTCTCAGCCATCGTCATGACCGTCTTGTGCTGGCGCTGGTCGCGCGAGGTGGACGGCGCGCTGCGTACCGGTCTGTACCTCATGGTGCCGGGCATTCTGCTGACCCTGGCCTATGACGCCCTGAAGTTCGCCGCTGTCGGCGCCCGGTGGGCGGGTCACGACTGGGATTTCCTCGGCACGGATATCGCCCGGCCGATCGCTGCCGCCGGCGCTCCCCTCATAGCGGTCGGGTTCGGGTACCCGCTGGTCGCCCAGCGCCTGTCGAGCGCCCTCTCAGACCGTCGCCGCTACCGGCAGCTGGGACTGTTGTGGCAAGTGACCAAAGAGCTGACGGGTGCCGACCGCTCCACCGCGGTCCCGCCGTGGACGTCACCGGGCATGCGGCTCCTCCAACGCGAGCGTGACATCCACGACGCGCTGCTCGCCCTCAACCCCTACTTCGACGAAGCGGTCCGGACTCGTGCCCATACCGATGCCCTCGCGGCCGGGAAAACCCGGCAGGAAGCGGATGCCGCGGCTGACGCCGCCATGATTTTGGCCGCACTTGATGCTGTCCGTGCCGATCCCGACCGGCACGTCATCGCCTCCTCCCAAGCGCTCCAAGCCGTCGCGGGGGAGAACTCGCGCAGCCTTGTCGCCATATCTGCGGCTCTCGGCCACTCCCCCACCGGTGCTCACACAAGCGTCACCGCCAACGGTTGAGGGGCGCCGCCTGAGCAAGGGCGTCACCTGCAACGCACGACCAGAACTGGAACCCGAATCCGCCCCCAACACACCGCACACCAGGCATGCTTGCGCTGTCCCGCATCACCCACGCAGCCACAACGCGGTGCGCCGTCACCCACCACGGGCTGAGAGAAGAGCAGTCACATGACCGACGGGAAGACAGTCCACCCAGCCCCCGGAGCCCGCCGGGCCGTCATCATCGGCGGAAGCCTCGCCGGGATGCTGGCGGCTGCCGCGCTGCACGCACATGTCGACGAGACCTGGATCGTCGAAGCCGACGAACTCCCCCACGGCGCGAAACCTCGCAGGGGGCTTCCTCAGGCAGACCACGTGCACCTCATGTGGAGCGGCGGGGCGAACGCAGCCGAGACCGTGCTGCCGGGCATCATCGACAACTGGCTGCTGGCCGGCGCACGCCGTATTCCAATCCCCACCGGAATGGTGGGCCTCAGCACTCAGGGCTGGTTCCGCCGATGGGGACGCGAAACGCACTTCCTGATCGCATGCAGCCGTGACCTCCTGGACTCCGTGGTCCGCGATCAGGTCCTGTCCCTGTCCGGCGTAAAGGTCGTGCACGCCCGCGCGGAGGGCCTTGCGGGAACCGTGCAGCGCGTCACCGGCGTCCACATACGCCACGCCGACTCCAGCCGCGAGGTCCTGGCGGCGGACTTCGTCATCGACGCGAGCGGACGCGGCTCCCGCTCCCCCCAATACCTTGAAGAACTCGGAGCCGGCAACTGCCCGCAACGCACCGTCGACTCGGGTCTGGTGTACGCAACGCGCATCTTCCGCGCGCCTCCGGGAGCCGACGATTTCCCCGTCGTGACCATCCAGGCGGATCCGCGCGCCGCCGGGCCGGGACAAAGCGCCTCGATCCTGCCCATCGAAGGTGAGCGGTGGCTCGTCACCGCCTCCGGCACCCGTGGCGGCGAGCCCAGCGGCCGCAACGAGGACTTCGAAGCCTTCGCCAGGCAACTGCGCCATCCCATCGTCGGGGAACTCATCTCCCACCTCACGCCGCTCACGGACGTCACCGTCAGCCGTAGCACGCGCAACCAGCGCCGCTACTTCGAGAAGGTCCGGCGGTGGCCCGACCGCTTCGTAGTACTCGGAGACGCGGTGGCGGCCTTCAACCCCGTCTACGGCCACGGCATGTCCGTCGCCGCACAAGGAGCCGTGGCCCTGGGCGAGATGGCGTCAGCCTACGGTCTGGCCGAACCCGGCTTGGCGCGACGGATCCAGAGAAGGGTGGCCAAACGCGTGGACGTGGCGTGGAGTCTGGCGACCGGTCAGGACATCTTCTTCCCCGGTGTGACGGGAGGTGCCCCCAACATGGCGGACCGTCTCCTGGCCAAATACGTGGACCGGCTACTCAAGACGACAACGGGCAGCTTCACGGCCACCAGGAAGTTCACCGACGTGTCTTCGCTCCAAGCACCTCTCACCACGCTGGTGGGACCGCGCCTGCTTCTGGCGGCCGCAGTCGGACCGCACCTGCCGCCGTTGAGCGGCCCTCCCCTGTCCCAGGAGGAGAGGGCCGTCGCAACGGGGAAGAACGACTACTGAGAAGTCGATTCCTGTCGAACGGCGGCCGGTTTGAGGGAGCGGCCGGCGTGAACGGTGCGGGCGCCGCTTCGGCACCGGACGCGGTGTGTCAAAGGTGACGCGCTTCACCGGTTCCTGCCGGCCAGGAGGTGGGGTGGACGCGGGACCCAGACCGCCGAGCTCAGCGTCTGTTGCCGACTCACCCGGCCACGCCGACGTCCGGGCAGAGGGCGACGAGTACATCGTCTACGGCGAAGAACAGGTCACGCTCTCGTTCATCTTCGGACGGACGGTGGCAAGGGCACGCTCGTACGGCCCCCGAACGCCGGACCAGTACCGCCGCTACGGCCCACGGCGGCCGGACCGGGAACGTCCGACCGCCCCTCGCCCCGCGGTCACCCCACGGGAACCCCGGCCTCCAGATACAGCGCCGCCTGCCGTTCACGGGCCCGCAGCGCCCAGCGCAGGCGCTCGTAGCGCACCGGTGGCAGCAGGGTGGCGGCCTCCTTCTCGGTGACGAAGCGCCAGTCGCGCAGCTCCGGGCCGGGGAGCAGGAGCCGGCCGGCCTCGGAGGCGGGCAGGCGTCCGCCGTCGAAGAGGAGGCGCAGGCCCCCGTAGCCGGGCGGTGCGGGTGGCTCCCAGTCGACGACGAGGAGCCGGGGCACCTCGTCGAGGGTGAGGCCGGTCTCCTCGGTGACCTCGCGCATGCCCGCGCGCGCGGGCGCCTCGCCGGGTTCCACGACGCCTCCCGGGAACTCCCAGCCGGGCTTGTACGTCGGGTCGACGAGCAGGACCCGGTCCTGTTCGTCGAAGAGGAGCACCCCGGCGGCGAGCGTCTCGGCGGTCGGCTCGGGCGTCTGCACGATGTCGCTCACGGCCGCGTCCCCGCTGCGGACGGCCTCGGCGACGCGCAGCGCGGCCTCGTGCGGGCTGAGGACGCTGGTGTCCACGGGATGCGCGTCGGCGGTGAGCCACGAGGCGAGCGCGGCACGGTAGGGCTCGATGTGGTCGTAGGCCCACTGGCGCACCCGCAACTCGCCGTCGGGGAGGTCGGGTGGCACCTCGCGCCCGGCTATTCGCTCCCGCAGGATCGTTTCCGCCGGGGCCAGGAGCACATGCCGTACGGAGATCCGGCGCGAGGCGAGGCCACCGAAGATCTCGTCACGGTACTCCTGGCGCAGCAGGGTCATCGGGACCACCAGGACGCCGCCGAGCTCGGCGAGCATGGCGGCCGCGGTGTCGACCACGAGGCGTCGCCAGATCGGCAGGTCCTGGAAGTCGCCGACCTCGGCGAGGCGCTTGGCCGGCAGCAGGTGCGTGAGTGCGCCGCCGATGACCTCGGGGTCGAAGAGCGTGCTGTTCGGGATCAGGTCGATCAGTTCCCGTGCGGTCGTCGTCTTCCCCGCACCGAACGCACCGTTGATCCAGACGATCACGGTTCCCCCTCTTCTGTTGGCCCCCTGAGGCTTGCCCGTTCCACCCTGCCACGGAAACCAGGTGCTGTTGAGGTGAGCCTCCCCGAAGGGCGACATGCGGCGGCGCCGGCCCCCTGTCCCACGGGTACCGGCGCCGCGCAAGTCTCTCGTCAGCCGTCCTGGTCGAGGACGCCCTCCTCCATCGCCAGGCTGTCGTTGCTGATCGTGTGGTCCAGGTCGCTGACGGTGCTGTCGAGGTTCAGGTCGCCGAGCGGGTCCCCCGCGAGAGCGTGGGACGGGGTGACCGCCGCGACGACGAATCCGGCGGCGAGGGAGGCAACGGCGAGCATGCTTCGCTTCTTCATGCCCGGATCAACTACGAATCCCGCCTCTGGTCACGGGTAGCGCTCACGCCGACCGCACGGCCGTCCGGCTTCGCGCGGTCCGGACCGCGCAGGTCGGCCGACGGCAGCATGCCCCGCTCTTCCGGTGCTGTCCCTGACGGGGCGGAAGAGCGGGGCACAGCAGTAACCCGACTTGTTCGTAGTTACAGTGCCGCCAGCGTAGCGACGGGCACTGACAATCGGGGTCCGCGCCCGGACCTCCGATGTCCTGCTCCGGCCGACAGGGGCACCGGGACCCCGCCTGAGGCACGAGCGACGACGCGCCGCCCCTCGGCCCATCCAACACAACCGAACGCCGAGGGAGGACCTCGCAGCCATGCGACGGCACCGGAAGGCGAACTGACGAGGTATCGCACAGGTCCGTCCCCTCCCCTTCCAACAGAGTCCGACAGGTCCTACCGTAAACGCGCACGATTGACGCGAGCATGCAGACATCCCATCTCTCGCGAGTTTCGGAGGACGTAACGATGCGTCACCTTCACCCCCACACAACCCGCAGAAGAATGGTCGGAGCAGTCGCAGCGGGCCTGCTGTGCGCGACCGGGCTCGTGGCACCGACGGCCCTGGCCGCCCCAGCCCCCGCTCCCGAGCCGGGCGCACCCGCCCTGGCCGACGGTCTCGCCCTCACCCCTCCGATGGGCTTCAACAACTGGAACTCCACGGGCTGCCGTTCGGAGTTCAACGAGGACATGGTCAAGGGGATCGCGGACATCTTCGTGGCCAAGGGCCTCAAGGACGCGGGGTACCAGTACGTCAACCTGGACGACGGGGGGGCCCTGCCGACGCGGGACGCGGACGGCAAGCTGGTGCCGGATCCCACGCGATTCCCCAACGGGATCAAGGCAGTTGCCGACTACGTCCACTCCAAGGGCCTCAAGCTCGGCATCTACACCAGTGCGGGCACGAGGACATGCAGCAACGTCGGGTTCCCCGGAGCGCTCGGCCACGAGTACAGCGACGCACGGCAGTTCGCGGACTGGGGTGTCGACTACCTCAAGTACGACAACTGCAACAGGAGCAGCGGCAGCAGCTGGTCCAGCCGCGTGTAGGCGCCGGCGGCGAAGGCGGCGGCCTGCGGCGACGTCTCCGGCGGACAACCGCGGTGCCGGGGCCGCCCACGCTGCCGCCGGGTCGGCGAGGATGCCGGCCCCCAGTGCAACTCCCGCCGCCAGCACACTGCGTCGCTCCACACCCGGCCCCTTCCGCTGCACGGCGCCGACGGGCAGCCGGGCCTCGTCGTGACGCTACGTCCGGGTGGGCCGGCCGCGGCAGGACGCGCACCGCCGGCTGTGCCCACCCCGTCGCCGGCCCGTGCCGAGGCGCGCCGCGCGCCAGACGGCCCTGTCCTGGGCCCGCAAGGTCTCCGGGCGGCATCGATCTCGCCGGGCGGCGGCCAGCGTCCGGCGCGGCTCTTCGGTGCTGATGAGCCGTGGTGCGCGTGGACGCCGGGCGACGCCGAGGGGACTACGTCTCGTCGAAGTAGTGCAGGACGACAGTGCGCCGGACGCCGGCCTCCAGCATGGCCTGGGCCCGGTGCTGGCCGTTGACGTAACCGGTCTTACTGGCCGGCTGCAGCGCGTTGGAGACGCTGAACAGGGACGCCAGCGCCTCAGTCTGCCACCGGGAGGCTCCGGCCGCGTTCGCGTGGGCGATGGCGAACTCCTCCATGCCGTCGGGTTCCACGGACTGCGCGCGGGCCCGTTCGAGGACCTTCAGCGCCATCGCGTTGACCGCGTGCCAGTCGCCGCCGTGGTACCAGCAGCAGGTGCGAGCGTCGCCGCGGAGCGGCAGCACCTGACGTGTCCAGCGGCGCCACCAGGGCACCCCGGCCGGCATGCACGCCGACTCGCGGAACGGCTCCGGGCGGGCGAGACGGGCCACCGCGAACGCGGCGAACACCAGCTGCGGTTCCGGCTCGACGGCGCGCGGCACATAGCCGGTGCCGCGGTCCGTTGCGACGCTCGCGCCGACCAGGTCCTGCAGCTCTTCGTGGGTGATCACCGACCAGTGCGGGCCGTGCGGCCGGTAGTGGTCGGCGCCGTCGAACACCACGCGCCGAAAGCGGGTCTCTTCCAGCGCACCCTGCAGCTCCATCTGGCGCTCCACCCACACCGGCGGCAGGTCCTGGTCGGGGCAGTGCTTCTCCCACACCGCGCCCGCGAACCTCTCGACCCCGTTCATCAGGCTCATGCCTTCCGCTCCGGCGATCTGGGTCGCCACCGCGACCGGGCGCGCCCCGGGAGCAGTGAACAACTGCAGCCGGAACGTCCCCGACAGCCCTGGAGCGGTGAACATGTGGTCGTCCACGCTCAGCCGACGCGGAGCCGCCAGGGCGCGAAGCTCGTCCTGGCCTCCAGGGCGCGACGCTGTCTCGGGGGCCGGGCCGGCGGGAAGGTCATCGCTCATCCCCCGATCATTCCCGACCCGGCGACGTAGATCTCGCGCTCACTTCAACGGCGCGGTGGACCACTGCTGGATCACCGTGGCGGCGTCGGGCGAGTGGTGGTCGCGCCATACGTTCCAGGCGGTGCTGCGCAGATCGGCCAGGAACTGGATGCCGACGGCCTTCGGCTCGCCCGTGGAGATGTGCCGGCCGATCAGGTCGGCGAGTTTGCTCTCCTCTTCCGGGGAGCCGGTCGCGAAGAGCATGAGGACGTAGTCAGCGAAGTCGTGAGCCACCCACCGGTGGTCGTGGGACGGCCTGGTGAACGCGGTGATGCAGCCCTTGATCTTCTTGAATCCGTAGCTGTGTTCGCCGGGCCGCCAGTACTTCCAGAAGTGGCCCTCCTCGGTGGGGGGACCGAGGATGCCGATCAAGCGCAGGAGCCGGTCAAGGTCAGGGCACTCCTGTACGGGTTTGTTCATGCGCCGGACGGTAGACGCGCTGTGAACGGCCGGCCATCGGGTTGCTGATTATCGGCCAGAGGTCGGCGCCAAGTCGCCGCTGCCATACGAAAAGTAGAAGGCCGTCCGCCTCAGCCGCGAGGGAGGCCCGTGGGTGCCGATCCAGGCCACAGGCCGGATTCTTCACCGAACTCCTCACCTGGCAGCAGACGCCGCAGCTGTGAGCCGGCGCTTCACCCGGCCCGCAGCTGCGGCGGTGCCGCCTGGCCGGAGCGGTTCGGCCCGGCGTCGGTGCGTGGCGTAGCGCCGGCGGGGGTGTCAGTGGCGGGTGGGATCATCGCTTGGAGTGTCTGCGAGGCAGGGGGCCGGTTGTGGCGGTGGAGTGGGACCGGGTCGGGCAGCCGGGGTTCGACCGGATCGTTGAAGCGCTGGTGCACCGCGTGTACGACGCGACGGCGCGCGTGGAGGTGGTGAACGGGCGCGGCGGGGACGCCGGCATCGACATCAAAGTCACCCATGGCTCGAGGCTGCGGATATTCCAGTTGAAGTACTACCCGGACGGTTTCCCGACCACAGCGCACAAAGGGCGGCGCAAGTCGATCAGGCAGTCGTTCGCGCGGGCTCTACAGCACCAGCCCTGGGAGTGGATCTTGGTGGTTCCATGCACCCTGACCACGGCGGAGCGGGAGTTCGTCACCTCGCTGGCGGCTGGACAGACAGTACGGGTCAGGGTGTGGGACCGAGCCAAGCTGGACGGGCTGCTGGCCACACACGCCGACCTGGAGGCGTCCTTCACCCGAGGACCAGCTGTTCGAGGCGGCGAAGGTCTACGGGCAGGAGCGGGCGCTGCTCATGGGCGGGATGCGGGATGTGAGCGCCCGGGTGACGGCGCTGGGACGTCAGGCCGACGGGCTGGACGACCACTGGACCGTGGACTTCGCCCGCCAGGGCAAGACGGTGGTGCACACGCTGCGGGCCAAACACGCGCGGGCGCACGAGGTCTCCCCCGTGGAAATCACCCTGACAGGCAGCGGCCCCCTGACGCCGGACCTGGCCCAGGCCGTGCGGCGCAGCCTGGGTTTCGGGCTTGGGGCGTACCCCGGCGTTCTCACGCAGGCTGCGCGGGCCCGCGGGTGTGACCCGCGGTGCCCTGCACGACTCCATGGCCGGGCGGCGGCCGCCCGCTATGGAATCGGCAGCCGGCTCCGCCGCGGGGCGGCGCCGGCCAGGATCCGCGCGCGAGAGCGGACGGGCCCCGGGGGTGCGGCTGAGCGCCACGCGGGATACCAGCGGGTGACGTACGGCCCCCTTTGCCCGGCTCGACAGGACGGCCGCGGCCTGCGGTCCCGCGCTTCCTTCGCACGTTGCGCGGAAACCGCACTCATCGTCCGCTGCTCTGCGCCCACGTCCGCAGCCGCGTGAGGATGCGGCCCTGGACGGCATCCCCCGCCGACGGGTCCACGGACCACCGACGCGCGGCGTGCGGCGTGCGGCGAGCCGACGGCGGAGCACCGTGTACGACTCGAGGACGGGGGCCGGGGCCGGGAAATACGCCGAGCCGGCACCGGGGGCGGTGCCGGCTGGGCGGGTCGGCGGGCGCGGGCCAACGCGCCTGCCGAGGAGTCCTGAAACGGGTTCGGGCTTGCGACCAGGGCCGTCAGGAGACACCGCGGCTTGACCGTCGGCGTCAGGTGCGGGGAGCACGACGGCGATGTCAGCCGGTACGGGTTGGTCGCGGGACCATCCCCACGGGTGCGGGGAGCAGCTCGACGGTTGGAAGCTGTACGTCCTGAACCGGGGACCATCTCCACGGGTGCGGGGAGCAGTCCTCCATCGACGAAACCCGCATCCAGACACCGGGACCATCCCAGCAGGTGCGGGGAGCAGTTGCGGCCGGAGTCGGTGCTTAGGTCGAGGGTGGGACCATCCCCGCGGGTGCAGGGAGCAGATCGCCGAGGAAGTCGCCATGCTGCGCCGCAAGGGCCCATCCCCGCGGGTGCGGGGAGCAGGTCAGCCCGGTTCCGTGGCGGTGCGGGCCGTTGGGACCATCCCCGCGGGTGCGGGGAGCAGTGAATCCGCAGCGCGGCGCTGCCACTGCTCGGGACCATCCCCGCGGATGCGGGGAGCAGGCCGCCGAGTAGCGGGTGTTGCGGTCGGCGAGGGGACCATCCCCGCGGGTGCAGGGAGCAGACGGCCTCGAGGCGGGCGATCTTCTGGCGGTAGGGATCATCCCCGCGCGCGGGGAGCAGGAGCTCGGCGGGGACGTCGGGTACGAGGTCCTGGGATCATCCCGGCGGGCGCGGGGAGCAGCCGGCCCCCTGGGCGACCGACCAGCGGGATTCGGGATCATCCCCGCGGGTGCGAGGAACAGGCCGGTCGTACCGAGCAGCGCCGTGACGTCGTGGGGACCATCCCCGCGGGTGCGGGGGAGCAGGGGGTCACCCTGATCTGGCGCCCCTTGACGACGGGATCATCCCCGCGGGCGCGGGGAGCAGGACTTCGGTTTCAGCCAGGCGCGGAGAACGGGGGATCATCCCTGCAGCCACGGGGAGCAGCCTGTCGTGCGGATCGGCAGCCCGAGGTAGACAGGATCATCCCCGCAGGCGCGGGGAGCAGGCGGTGGTCGTGGCCGACTCGAGGTCGGTCTCGGGACCATCCCCGCGGGTGCGGGAAGCAGCCGAAGTGGTGCGCGTCCGCGATGTTGAGGCTGGGACCATCCCCGCGGTGCGGGGAGCAGACAACCGCGACCAAGGTTATGGCCTACGAGCCGGGACCATCCCCGCGGGTGCTGGGAGCAGTGGCTCGTGCTTCCCGTCCTCCGCAAGCCCGGGACCATCCACGCGGGTGCGGGGAGCAGGCCCGCCTCTCGTGCGGCGGCATGCCCCGCTTGGGACCATCCCCGCGGGTGTGGGGAGCAGGAGTCGCCATTCACCAGCATGGTTGCGGCGACGGGACCATCCCCGTGGGCGCGGGAAGCAGTTCCTCGACACGATCAACGAGTACTCGACCCAGGGATCATCCCCGCCGGCGCGGGGAGCAGTCGGTCATGTCCCATGGATCCGTGTGGGGGTAGGGATCATCCCCGCGGGCGCGGGGAACAGGGTTCGCGGCGGGCCCACCGGTACGCCTGCTCGGGATCATCCCCGCACGCGCGGGGATAGTCCCGCGGTCCGCTCGCCCGCTTCCGCCGCCGGTCCGGCTCTCCGCGCAGTGGGGTTAGAAGGCACACCGTCACCCACCGCCGCACGCCTACCTCAACCCAAGCCTCGCGCAGCCTGGTTGAGGCGATCAATCACCCGCTTGAGTGAACTCAATGACTGCTAGCGGTAGTTGCGTCGCGGAAAGTGGCAATCTCCGTGGCACACGTCGGTGGCTCATCACCGGCGTCCGCCTCATGCCGCCTTCGGTGGAGCAGGAGCAAGCTGCGAGAGGTCCAAGCGCTACCGAGGCGCTGTTGGGACTGATCGTTCTTCGGACGCTGCCAGGTGGACCGTACGGGGCGAGGACGGCCGCACACCCTCACGGGTGTCGGCCTGATTCCTCGCCGGCACGAGGCTTCGGCACTCGGGCGCGTGACACGCTCCCGAGGGACGGGAGCTTCTGTGGCCGCCCGGAATGCCCGGGTGGAAGGACGACACCATGGCCGTGAAACGGTCCGACGACATCTACCCGCAGATCGGCAACGCCCTCTGGGCCGACCGACTCGCGGACGCGATCGAGAACACCTGTACGGATCACGAGGTCGTGCCGCCTCCGCGGCAGGCGATCCTTGAGGGCCTGGCCGCCGCGCTCCCCGACACCGAGATCAAGGCCTTGATCGCCACACAGCGCGGCAGGAGGGTCCTCAAGCCCAACGCCTACCGGGTCGTGCAGGCTGGCGACGAGCAGGTACTCCTGCTGACCTGCGACGTCCACGGCGCTGCGGTGGTCCCATGGGACCTCAACGACCGCACCGCCGTCTGCTGGTCTTCGCCCGCCCCGGAAGCAAGCCACCGCGTCAAGGACCTCGTCGCCGCCGAGCTGGCACTCCAGGAGGCCACAAAGAGCGCGAAGTCTGCCGAGCGGGAGCGGGATGTTCTGCGCCGGGCGCCGGGGGACGATGCGTACGCTGCTCAGGCGCTGGCTGCGGCCACGCAGAAACATCAGGACGCCGTCCGCCACGTGCACGAGCTCGAGGCCGAGAAGCACGCTGTGCTCGCCGCGCTGGGACACCGGCGGCCGCGCCCGGTGGTCCGCGCCACCCAGGAGGACGGGCAGCCGAAGGCGGCGCTCACCCTCGCCGAGCAGCCGTACGCGGTTGCCGTGCACATGCAGCGGTACGCCGCCGACAACCTTCAGCGCGCCGGGAAAACCCGTGGGTACGACCTGGCCGAGTCCCTGGCGGACACGGGTCAGCTTTCCAAGGGCATGAACGTCCTGCAACAGTGGCAGATCATTCACTCCGACGGCACGATGTCGAAGTTGTGGCGGCTGGCCGCCGTGACCGGGAACAACCGTGCGCTGGCCCGTCTCGACGTCTTCCGGGTGCGTCCGGAGCACCTGGTCACGGGGATGCCCCAGTCCCTCGTCCCCATGCCGAAGGACAAGAAGGACGACCCCGAGCCGCTGCTGCTGAGTCTGCGAGAGATCCTCAACCGGCTCTCCGCCCGGCTCAACCGGGACGGCGCAAAGCCGGAGACGGAGGCGACTGACCCGTCGCGGAGGGCGGCGAAGATCGCCACGGTGTCCGCAGAGATCGTCATCGGCTGTACCAAGCCCGAGGCGCTGGAACACGTTCTACGAGCCCTCAACGTCAACGACCACCTGCGCGGCATCCAGCCTTACGACGAGGACGCGCGCTTGATCGCCCTGTTCGCAACGCTCCTCGACGCCTACGCCAGGGAGTCCCTCCTCGCGGACGCGCTCGCCGAGGCGTTCCCCGACGCACGAGGTGCGGACCTCCTCGACCTGGTAGGGGTGCGCGACGCGTTGACTGTCAACGGGCCGCTAGACCCGCTGGAACCGCTCGTTCCCACAGGCGCCGACGTCTCCCCGGTCGTGTTGCGCGACATCGCGGTGCGCGCCATTACCGCGCTGGTGTTCCCCCGAATCCCGCCCGAGGCCCCGCAGAAGGCGAACGTGCGCACCGTCCGCGACACCGGGCGGTTCTGGCCCGTCGTCAGGGGGACGCTGCAGGAGACAGCATGGAGCCAGATTCGGGCGAAGACAGCCGAGGGACGCACACGCTTGTGGTCCGCCGCCGTCGCACAGCTGTTTGTGCGACGGGGCAACATCCTCTCCGCCCTTGGTCTCTTTGGCACCACAGAGACCAAGGAGGGGGCCGTACAGGATCCGAGGCCGCTAACGGAGCTGCTCCTCGGGGCGGAGGCCGGTGACGCGGCCGCGTGGACCGCCCTGGTCCAGCGGATGGCGCCAGCGCTGATTCACGCTCCGCAGCCGTTCATCACCCCGGGGCAGGGCAGTGAGGCGGGCACCGGGCGCAAGGGCGTGCGCCGCACCCCTAAGAGCGCCCTCGCCGCCCTGATGCTGGCGTACACGGCGGGCGCGCCGGGTACCAGCCGGGCCCTTCTCCTCGCGTTCGCGAAGGCCGTGCTGGAGCACCCGGACGCACTGCGGCCGCCCGAGGCGGACGACGAGACGCCACTGGTCTGCTATGGCGAGCAGCACTGGGCCGAGTCGGAACGGACAGCAATCACTGCGGGGATGGTGATCGCTCCGGATGGCGAGGGCCGGCCAACCCGCTACGTCGCTGACAAGGCGTGGTTCGATGAGCTCTTCCCCGTCGACCTCTGCACCCCGGTACCGGCCACGTCCAGTGACCCGGCCAACGCGCATGCCAGCGCAGGCAACACGGGGGGCGCCGACGCCCCGAGCACCGCGAAAGGCGAGGCGGCTGCCGACCCACGCGACCAGCTGGTCAAGCTGCGCCGGGAGCTGCCAGCGCGGGTCGAACTCGTCGAGGGGAGCTACCAGAAAGCAGTGGACTCCGCTCACACCCTAATGACGGACTTCGAAGAGGCTCACCGCCTGCGCATCCAGCTCGGAGAAGAACCCCTCCCGGCTGAACAGCGGATCGAGTGGATGGAGAAGTTGTCGAAGGCGCGGGCCGCCGCGCAGGCCAGCGTGACGACGCTCGAACAGGTAGAAGCGCTCATCTTGAAGGTCTGACCGGTCAACAGCTTCAGCGCCTGTGCTGCGGAACCGGCCCGGTAGCCCTGCGACCGCGCCACCGCCGCACTCCCGGGACGGCAACCCCGGATGGAGGGGCCAGTCCTCAACTGAGGGCTGGCCCCCCGCTCTCCCGGGGCATTCGCCGCCAGCTCCGGAAAAGCCGCCGACGGCTCCCTTCTTGGGGACCGTCCGCGCAGGTGCGGGAAACAAGTCCGGCGAGGCCTCCGCCGGCAGGCGCGGACGCGACCATCCCCGCGAGTACGGGGAGCAGTCGCCGGAGCGGACGGCGTACCGGTCGCTGCCGGGACCATCCTGGCGGTGCGGGGATCAGCCTTTCCGGGTGCGGGGAGCAGACCGCCGAAGGCACCACCACGGCCAGCCGGGTGGAACCATCCCAGGTGCGGGAATCGGTCAATGAGATCGAGGCTCCTGACCACGTAGTTCGGACCATTCCCGCGGGTGCAGGGAGCGTCATTCGTGGCGCTCAAAGCTGAGAACCTGCGCGAGGCCATCCCTGCTGGTGCGGGGATCAGGTGGCCACGGAGAGCGTGAACGTGGAGCCCGCGGGACCATCCCCGCGGGTGGAGGGGAGCAGCGCTGGCAGACGTCACAGCGCACCTTCGACCTGGGACCATCCCCGCGGTGCGGGAAGCAGGCTGCTTCGCGGAGGTCGGTCCAGCCGTCGCAGGGACCATCCCCGCGGGTGCGGGGAGCAGGCGAACCAGGCGCACCTGAAGGCGGGCGCATGGGGACCATTCCCGCGGGTGCGGGGAGCAGGTCTGGTCGAGGGCGGCGCGGGTGGTGGGGTCGGGGCCGGCCATCCCCGCGGGTGCGGGGAGCAGTGCTGGAAATGCCGCCGTGTATCGCTGGCCCCGGGGCCATCCCCGCTGGTGCGGGGAGCAGGCCGCCCGGGGTGTCCCCCCGGACATGGTCCAGGGGCCATCCCGGCGGGTGCGGGGAGCAGCTGTTCTGCCACCGCGACGGCGGACGGATCACGGGACCATCCCCGCGGGTGCGGGGAGCAGGACGACCGCATACAGCCCGGCGGCCGGCCGCTCGGGACCATCCCCGCGGGTGCGGGGAGCAGTGCCCGTTGTCGGAGGCGCCGGCCTCGATGCCCGGACCATCCCCGCGGGTGCGGGGAGCAGCCCTTGCTCGTCAGGGCCCGGAAGAGGGGATCGGGACCATCCCCGCGGGTGCGGGAGCAGGTGTACCCGCCGAACGTCTGCAGGGCGTCGCCGGGACCATCCCCGCGGGCGCGGGGAGCAGCTCGTGTGCACGGTCCGCCTGGTCGAGAGGACGGGATCATCCCCGCGGGCGCGGGGAGCAGCGGGCGCGTTCAGGCGCAGGATGGGATCATCCCCGCGGGCGCGGGGAGCAGGGGGCTGGCTTACGTAGTCCCCGACCAGGGACGGGATCATCCCCGCGGGCGCGGGGAGCAGACTGGTCCCGTCTGCGGCCGTCCGTGCCGGACGGGATCATCCCCGCGGGCGCGGGGAGCAGGAGGGTGGTCCGTCCCGCGAGTTCATGGGCGAGGGATCATCCCCGCGGGCGCGGGGAGCAGCCCCCGAGTACGAAGTGCATCGACCTGATGCGGGGATCATCCCCGCGGGCGCGGGGAGCAGGTCCACCGCAGGATGCCCTCGTCGTCCGCCATGGGATCATCCCCGCGGGCGCGGGGAGCAGGCCTTCGGCACCTTTGGCCGCCTTCGGCGGTGAGGATCATCCCCGCGGGCGCGGGGAGCAGGCGGGCGCTCACAGCGTCTCCTTCAGGTCGGTGGGATCATCCCCGCGGGCGCGGGGAGCAGGGTGCGGCGATGCTCTGACCAGGACCGTAGGCGGGATCATCCCCGCGGGCGCGGGGAGCAGCGCAGCAGACCGCCGAACGTGGCCATGCGCTGGGGATCATCCCCGCGGGCGCGGGGAGCAGTCGGGATCGGACAGGCTGAAACCGGCGTCGTACGGATCATCCCCGCGGGCGCGGGGAGCAGCGGCTCGCCTCGGACGTCGTGGGGGCCGGGAAGGGATCATCCCCGCGGGCGCGGGGAGCAGCCGGCCGTCCGTGGCGCCGTCGCCTACGACTGGGGATCATCCCCGCGGGCGCGGGGAGCAGGGCTCCGCGGACCCTGCTTTCACTCCCGGCGGGGGATCATCCCCGCGGGCGCGGGGAGCAGTTCGCGATCACCAACCCCCGCAACACCGGCTGGGGATCATCCCCGCGGGCGCGGGGAGCAGGCCGAGTCCGTTGCCGGGTGCACGACCGTCGCGGGATCATCCCCGCGGGCGCGGGGAGCAGCCAGTCACCGCGATGCCTTCCCTCGCCGCCCGGGGATCATCCCCGCGGGCGCGGGGAGCAGGTCACCGACCAGACGTTGGCGAGGCCTTCGCTGGGATCATCCCCGCGGGCGCGGGGAGCAGACCGATCATCGTGCGCCGTCTCCGGGCGGTCAGGGATCATCCCCGCGGGCGCGGGGAGCAGGCCACGGCCACGCACAACGGGACGACGTACACGGGATCATCCCCGCGGGCGCGGGGAGCAGTTCCTGTTCGTCTCCCAGGCCCCGCAGTCCGAGGGATCATCCCCGCGGGCGCGGGGAGCAGATCGGACGAGACATCAGCGACACCCCCTTACGGGGATCATCCCCGCGGGCGCGGGGAGCAGACGCCGAAGCCGTCGACCACCGGCGGACCCTCGGGATCATCCCCGCGGGCGCGGGGAGCAGCCGTGGGTACCGACGTCGGCCGAGGTGGTCGCGGGATCATCCCCGCGGGCGCGGGGAGCAGGTCACCGTCGGCGTCAACGATCGCGGCATGTGGGGATCATCCCCGCGGGCGCGGGGAGCAGAGCAGCTCGCTCTCGTTCTCGACCGTCGGCCCGGGATCATCCCCGCGGGCGCGGGGAGCAGTCGGTGCCCGGGTGTCCGTCGGCCGCGCAGATGGGATCACCCGCGGGCGCGGGGAGCAGTTCCGCATCGAACGCGACGGCGAGCTCGTCGAGGGATCATCCCCGCGGGCGCGGGGAGCAGGGACGCCGGCCCCGGGGACCGCCCCACCTACCGGGATCATCCCCGCGGGCGCGGGGAGCAGCCAGTGCCCAGCACCATGTCGTTGGCCTGGTGGGGATCATCCCCACGGGCGCGGGGAGCGGGCGATGGCGAGGCGAGCTCGGCGGCTGGTCCCGGGATCATCCCCGCGGGCGCGGGGAGCAGGTGTCCATGATCGCGCGCCAATTGGCGAAGGGGGGATCATCCCCGCGGGCGCGGGGAGCAGGCACGGAGACCGACGCTCGTGCCGGTCGCCACGGGATCATCCCCGCGGGCGCGGGGAGCAGACGCTGCTGATGTGGACCGGCGCGGCGATGCCGGGACCATCCCCGCGCATGCGGGGAGCAGTTGAGCATGCCGACGGCGCCGTGGCCCAGGCCGGGACCATCCCCGCGCATGCGGGGAGCAGGACAGCCACGCGTCGGCCGCGTGTGTGACCTGGGGACCATCCCCGCGGGGCGGGGAGCAGATCACACCGTAGTGCGCCGGATGCTGCACCACGGGACCATCCCCGCGGGTGCGGGGAGCAGTGCGGTTCCGTCTCGACCTGCTCGGTCTCCTCGGGACCATCCCCGCGGGTGCGGGGAGCAGCCAGTGCCCAGCACCATGTCGTTGGCCTGGTGGGGATCATCCCCACGGGCGCGGGGAGCAGCTCTCGGCCGCTCCCCGCCAGTCGATCGTGGTGGGATCATCCCTGCGGGCGCGGGGAGCAGTACGTCGGGATGAAGTTGGCGCGGCCGAACTCGGGATCATCCCCGCGGGCGCGGGGAGCAGTCCGGGCAGGGGATCTTGTAGCAGGGCTTGGTGGGATCATCCCCGCGGGCGCGGGGAGCAGCTGATCGGCCCGGTCCTCTGCTACGGCCACGGCCACGAGGGACCATCCCCGCGGGTACGGGGAGCAGCCCAGGTCCTCGTGGATGGCCGGGCAACCACCGGGACCATCCCCGCGGGCGCGGGGAGCAGATGACCCACCCGCCGCCGGCGTCGCGCGCGGCGGGATCATCCCCGCAGGCGCGGGGCAACGGAGGGGCTGTGTCACCTCAACCCAAACGTGATCCTGCAGCGAGTCTGCCCAGGTAGCGCAGTGCCCCGGGGGCGAATTGAGGAAGCAGTGCGATCGTAGAGCTCCAATCCCCATCTAATAGCAGCTGGTGAACAATGCGCCGAGCGATTGCCATGTCGGACTTGGTGTTGCCGGATCGGTGGGCAAGCGTCAGACAAGTCCGAACGACGCGGTCGTGGGCCCGATAGTCCGTAGCTAAGGTCACCGGCACATGTGCGAGATGCATAGCAGCTGCGCTAAGGGCAGTCGTTCGTTCATTTGGTGTCGGTGCCGATTTGGCGTAGCCCCACAGGGCTGCAGTGTCTCCGGCCAGAGCAGATAGCAATGTGCATTCTGTAATGGCTTGCGCAGGCTCAAGTGAGCGTCGCCATCGATGTATGAGGCTGGCGACGAGAGGGTGGTCATTTTCTGCGAGGTGTCCGAGGTGCTGGAGTACCACCAGGACAGTGATCGACGCTGTGTGCCATCTCTGTGGTGTGGCGACGCTCGAAAGCACGGCGCGTCGGAGGGTCTCAGGCAAAAGTGAGTCCGCTTGCCGGATGTCGGGGTAGGCGAGTTGCAGAGCCGCAAGGTCTGGAAGGACCCTGAAGGAGCTTCCCTCGTCGAGCCGTTGCGCTAGGTTCTGCAGCAGCGGCTCGGCGATACGAATGGCTGTCGCGGGGTCGTGGTGTGTCAGTCCGGCGGCAACTGCCGTGAGCGCCTGGCGTCTAAGCGCGGTGCCGGCGCAGTCGGCTACTGCAGCTACTGCTGCTGCCCCGTCTCCCGCGTGAGCCAGTGCCTGGGCGACGAGGTTACAGGAGGCGGGGGCAGAGCTATCGGACAGCAGGCCTGCCGCTTGGTCGGCGTACCGGCTGGCTAGATTGTGGTAGCCGCCCAAGGATGCTCCGAGAGAAAGAGCGGCTAGGTGGCGCACGCGGTCTGGTGTGTTGTGCCGAGCATTGGCAACAGCTTCGGCTGTGGCGAAGTCGCCTACCATACCCAGCGCCTGTGACAGAGTCACCGTCCACTCCCCTGGGAGCGGCGGAGGGGCGGCCGACGTCGGAGAGTGCCGTAGCAATTTTTCCAGCATTTCCCGGCTGCGCAGAAGGTCACCTGTACTCAGCAGGTCTTCTGCTTCCTGAAGCATCGCCATGTGATCAGGGTTGGGCGTGCCGCTGGAGGTGGGCAGCCCTGTGGTGGGTCTGTGTCGTCTGCGTGTTCGCCGGGCTTCGGGGGCGGGTAGGGACTTTTTCGTAGAGGCTCCCGGGGCCGTTTGGCGGCAACTGGCTCGTTCGTAATCGGCTCTCCATTTCTCCTGTTCTTTCTCCCTGGCTTTGTGGCGTGCTTTTTTCCCTTCCTTGTCTTTCACGGCGGCCCGTCTGTCCTCCTCTGCCAGGAATTCCTCAAAGGCTTCGGTGAGTGACGTTGCCCGCTCGGTGATGACGTCCCCAAGGACACCGATGCGCAGGTGCGCGGGCAGGGAGGTCAGCACCCGGACAATTTGGCTGAGCTCGTACCGTGTGCGGCCCGTGTAGGTGACGGCCCTCACGAGACGGGCCAGCATTCCGGCGAGCTCGCGGCGAAGGTAAGCCTGATCGTCCTCGGACAAGGCGGCGGGGTCATCGAGCGTGTCGGTGAACAGGGTGAGTGCCCTTTGGGTCAGCTTCTCGGCCTCGCGGTGCCGTCGCGCCGGTAGTCGAGCGAGCGCCGCGGCGGCGACAGCCAGTATGTCGACCGCTCCCAGCCCGTCTTCGGCGGTGAGTTCGGCGCAGATAGCCGCGATATGGTCTCCGGCGGCGCCGTCGGTTGCAGGTAGGGCGGGGGCGAGCGCTCCCCAGAGCTCCACCGCAGCTGCACGGGCACGTGTGCTGCCCTGGCCAAGGTCCTTGGCCCGGTCGCACAGCGTCACCAAGATGTCCGTGTCTTGGACGGTGACGAGCAACTTTGCCGCCTCCGTCAAAGCGTCTATTCCGGCTGCCTGATCGTTGACCACACAACGCAGCAGCGCTCGGGCTCCATCGAACCTGTGCAGTTGGACCAGCGTGCGGGTGGCTTCCATAAGCCGGGCATACATCGCGGGGTCCTGGCACGTCCCGGGACGGTCAAGGGGGGTGGATTGCAGCTGCCCGGCTGCTTCCTGTGCGACTGCATCGGCTTCTGGGTGATCGGTGTAGGCCATCTCCACCGCCACCTCTGCCAGGTGTACGGCACGCGCAGCCCGGGTCACGGTGGGCGCGTAGCGGGCCATGTTGTGAGCGCGTTTAGGTTCGCCGAGGCGGACGAGGAGGGAAGGTGCACCGTGGGGGACCTCACGCATCTCTCCATGCAGCATGGTTCGTGCCGCAGCCAGCGCGATACGCGTCGCCAGGTCGTCGTGGACGTTCTCATGGGGGGTGGCGTCGATTTCGGCTGTGTAAGCGTCCAGCTGCGCGAGGGCGATCTCCTGGCCGGCAACGACGGAGAACCGACGCAACCGGTGAGGGTCGAGGACGTAGGCGGCTCGTTCCGGGGCCTCCGTCAGCAGCCGCAGACCGTGGGCCAGGGGGTATGGGGGTGTCTCTCCAGGCCAGCCTGCCCTCTGCCACTGCCGCGACCAGTCGCGCAGCGCACGCGTGTGCCGGGCCATTGCTTCGTGGCCGAGGTCTTGACGGATCTGGCGGACGAGGTCGGGGCCAGTCAGGGCATAGGTCTGCAACGCCGGGTCGTCGAGGACGAATGCGCGCCCCTCTGGTTCCCGCATGAGGCGTTCGATGCGGTCGACGGAGGCATGGGTGAGCTCGGCGAGGTCCTGCGCTCGCAGGCCGCCGCCTGCTGCGGAGAGAAGGCCGGCTGCCAGTTCACCAAGGGCTGTCAAAGCCGGCGGCTTCCGACCGTTCTGCGATACCCCGTCAAGGGGCACAAGAGCAAGTAAGTTGGTGCGCGGGCGCAGGCGGTCGGCGATGTCCTTGGGCAGGTGTTCCCAGCGCCTTACGGCGAGGATGACCCGCATGTTGGCATGCGGAGATATGGGCAGGTGGGCGGCGATGCTCCTGCGGTTTCTACTGCCGTCTTGCGGGCCTGGACCCGTCACGTCGTCGTCGAGACCGTCGAGGACCAGCACGAGTTTGCGGCCGTGTTGTGCGCTGTATTCGGCTGCGGTGGTGAAGAGCGTTCTCCACTGGCGGATCCCGCCCGGGATGCCGTGGTGAGCGGAGCGAAGGAGCGCGCCGATCTGGTCGGCAATGTCCCGTTCGAATTGCGCGCGCGGGTCGGTGGCAGGTGTCGCGGCGATGAAGAAGTTCAGGATGTCGGCAGCTGGTGGCGGCCGTTTGACGTAGTCGGCAAGGAGGGAAGTCTTGCCGACCGGAGCATCGGCATACCAGCACAGGTACGAGGGCGCCCCGCGGCCGGAGTTCCGGACGAAAGCGTTCATGATCGCGCGTTCTGCCTCACGCCCTGCAAACCCGGGCGGGGCGGCTTCGGCAGCAGGTCCGTGCGGCCGGACGAAGCGATGGCGCTCGTCTTTCTCCCACGGCTGTGCCGCCTGTTGGCCTTGCCGCGCGGCCGCTTCTGCCTGGGCGGTACGCAGGGCAGTATCCCATCGGCTGTCCGTGTAGAGCGGATAACCGGACAGGCGCTGCAAGGCGTGTACGACAGCCCGGAAGTCCTCTGTCCGCTCGACCGACGGGGTGGTCCGCCCCGTGCGCCAGTCCCGGAGAGTCGATGCAGCGATCCCTAGCTGCCGGGCAGCGCCGCGCGGGGGTCGCGCTGCTTCCCACAGCGTGGCAAGCATGTCCTTCAACGGCTCGGGTTCAGGGCTCTGCACGTCGCTCACGCGATTGTCCTTCCGGCACTCAACTGCGAGAAAACGTTGACCGCGTCGTCGAGAATCACGCCTCTGAGCTGGGCAAATCGAAATTTTGTCCAGGTAGCGGCTCGCCGTCACCCATGGCGCTTCGCGACTCTGGGGTCACCACCACAGCAGTCGGCTTCCGGGCCCCTTGCGGAAGGATGATCCGTGTCCCAGATTTCACAGCTTCTCTCCTACAGCGCCGCTCTGAGCGGGTGCGCAGGACTGCTTTATACAGGCGTCCTGTTCACTGTGGCGTTGGTTTCGGTGTTCGCGCCCACCCCTCAACGCCGCAGGGACGCCCGGACCACCCTGGCCATCCTCGTGCGCCGCCGGACGCGGTGAGCAGAACACGGCGGGAGACCTGGCGCCCTGAGCGCGCACCGCCTTTGAGGAACCAGGCTCGCGGCACGGTGACCGTCACCGGTGACCACCGCGAGGCACGTCCCGCCGCGCTCGCAGCACCAATGTCCAACTCGACAGCTTTAAGAGCATCACCCGAGTATTTGATCAGGATCAATTCGCGAACTCACCTCGTGCGCAAGCGGGATGAGATACAAATGCAGTCGCGGAAGGGTGCGCCCTGCACGCCGTTATCGGCGGCCCTGCTCGGCAGCAGCAGGGCTGGAGGTCTCGATACGGGGCGGACCCTTGCGCGACTGGCTGGGGTCACGGGGGGGGAGTTGGTTCTCATCGTCGTTGCAGGGGTCGTCAGCGCTCGCTCGCGCATCCCTACGCCCGTTCTCGGCTCAGAACCTGGGCCAAAAAACTGTCGGCCCAAGCGGCCGGTTTCTGGTCTGAACGCACGGAACCGGGCCCGGCATCGTCCGTCTGTCGGCGTGGGCCGCGGCGGCGCCGTCGCCCGGGGCGGCCGGCGCGGCGCGCGAAGTATCGGCAGGCTCACCTGGCATGTGTCCGAGCAGTCCGAAGCCTCCGCATGTGGAGGGGAGTTGATCGGCATTTGGAGAGGTCCCGCAGGCAGGCGGGAATGGCCCGTCGACAGCATTGAGGGCTCTGCCTGAGTCTCTCCCCGCGTGCGCGGGGACTGCCCTTCTTCTGTCTTCGCGGTGAGCGCGCTGTACAGCCCGGCGGTACATCGTTTCCGGCCGGCTGCCTTGCCGTCCAACGATTCGGTGTCTTGCCATTGAGAGAGCGGTGGTCACACTTGCCCAAGTCTCGTCCGCTCAGATCCGGCGAGCAGCGTCCCAGCTGGGACCCGCGCCGCAAGCCCTGCATTCCGACGATAACCATCGACGGCGCGATGGCTCACCACTCCTTATGCTCGCTCCTCACCCACGCCGATGAACTGGCCGCTGTGGACTGCGCTTCACCCGGCGAGACGGTCGCGGTGATCGAGTACCTGATGGCCGTCTGCTTCGCCTCCGGAACCTCACCGTCCTCGGATCAAGAGTGGCACGCCTGGATCGTCGGCCGGCGAAATCTTGCGTCCGCCGCCGCCTGGCTGGACAGCCAGCCGGACGGCTCCTGGGACCTGTTCCATCCCACGGTTCCCCTCCTGCAGAACTCCCAGCTGGTCGACGACCTCGCCGAGAGTGGAACAGGAACGGCCCAGCTGGTCATCGAACACTCCGGTGACTACAACCAGCACTTCGACCACCACCATCTCGAGCTCAACAACCCGCTTCCTGCAGCGGATGCCTTCCGCGCCACACTCACCCAGCACGTATACGGCCCCTATGGGCGGGCCCGGATGTCCGGTGAGCGGCTCGGCGCCAAAGTCACCAATCTCGCCGCGGGACGCCTGACGGGAAGAATCCGCGTCTTAGCTCTGGGGCAGACGCTGGGTGAAACGCTGCGCCTGAACCTGTACCCGTCCGAGGGGCCGGCAGACTTCCTCAACACCTCCTGGACCACCGACGGCGTCGATCGCCGTACGTTCAAGGACAAACCCCGCCCCCGTCCACCGCGCAGTTCCGCAGACCTGCACAGCGCGTTGGGGCGGTCCGTGCTGTTGCATCCGGAGCGCGGGCCGGGCGGACAGATCGTCGTCGACCGGGTCCTGATCGGTGCCGGCGAATTGCTGGAGATCGACCCGGACCGGCACCTTCAGGACGCGGTGTTCAGCACGGCAACCAACGGCGCCAGGAAGCCGCTGTGGCCGTCTCCGAGCAGGGCCCTGTGGCAGGAGGCGCATGCCCTCTACAGCGCCGTCAGGGACGACCGGGTCGGACTGTACGCGCGACTGCGTTCCTTGCCCTACGAGCGCAAGGGGGTCGGGGCTCCCTATCAGCTGTGGGCAGTCGGCCTGCTCACCAACAAGACCCTGCCACTCGCCTGGACGCATGGCGTCTACCCCTACGCTCCCGGCATGGCCGCCCACCTCTACCGGGCGTCCCGCCGAGGCTCCGACATCGCCGAATACATCGCCAGAAGCCTCAAGAACGCAGCGATTGTGGCCGCCGAGACCGCCTTTCCCGCCATGCGAGCCGCGGACGAAGCCGGCCAGGTGGCACGGCTCGATGCCCGGTGGATGTTCTGGCCCGCGGCGGAAACGCCCTTCCACGAACTGCTGGACGAGGTGGTCGAGCGCGGACCGCAGGACGACGACCCGGTGTCCGAACCCCTCATCACCTACGCGCAGGACCTACTGGCCACCGCCCACACCCAGTTGCTGCAGCTCCTCGACACCCTGCCGCCTAACGACCGCAACCACCGCGCGCGGGCCCGCGCCGAGCAGCTCTTCGACGACGCCATGTCCGGCAACCGGGCCCCGGCCGAACTACGAGGGGAGATCGCGCGTGACTGAGCACAACCTATCCTTCGGAGCCGATTCCGATCGCTCGCACCTACAGCACGACAGCGCGGCGCTCACCGCCTGGCTCACCACGCTCGTCCGCAACCGTGAGAACGGCACACTCGCCGAGCTGCGCCGGGCCAAAGGCGGTACGAACGCGCACATCCGCGCCGGCTGGTACGGCGGCCACGACCACCGGGACCTGTTCGAGCGGATGGCGTTCCTGTTCGCCCTCTACCACCAAGGTCGCCCTCAGCCGTCGTATGGCCACGGCAGCCTCGGCGCCGCCGCCCGCCGGATCGGGGACGGCACCGGCCGTGGCCCCGACAACCCAGGAGCCCAGCGCCTGGTGGACCGCCTGGTCGCGAGCCGGCGCGTCCCCTGGCGCCACCTCCAGCACGCCGTCACCCGGCTGCGGTCCTGCGAACAGCCCCCACCGTCCTGGACCACGCTGACCGAGGACCTCCTCAAGTGGAACGACCGCAAAGCGCGCGTCGCCTACCGGTGGTCGGTCGAGTTCCATACCCCGCCGGCCAGAGCCCGGCAATCAACGGCCCAACCGACGACGCGGAAGGACACCACCTCGTGACCGAGGCAGCATCCCGCAGCCAGTTCCTCTCCCTGCACCTCCTTGAGACACTGGCGGCCGTTCTCCCGGTGCGCGACGAGAACGCCCAGCCCAAAACGCTGGTCTTCGGAGGCGTGGAACGCCACATGATCACCAGCCAGGCACGGCGCCGCGCCGAGCGGGTCTACGCCCGCAACCGCGCCAACGAAGGCCGTGGCGCCCTCAAGGGCCGCAGCATGGGTGTCCGCACCCGCGAATGGGCGATCCTCGCCGGACGCGAACTCGAATCCGCACACGGCTGGGAAAAGGAACAAGCCCTCGACACCGCCCGCGCCGTGATGGAGGGAAGCGGACTCAAATTCGGCGACGCGCAAAAGCGCACCGTGGCCAATCTGACGAAGGTTCTCATCTTCGCCCCCTCCGACGCCGGCCTGAAGATCGCCAACTACATCGCCGCTCACGCCGAAGAGGTCGAACAGTGGCGCAGCGCCTACCGCGAAGCCCAGGCTCGAGCGGAAGCGGCGAAGAAGGCCCGCAGGTCGTCAGCCAAGAAGAAGACGGCATCGCCCGCAGAAGCGGACGCCGGGGAAGAGACGCCTACAGCGGAGCAGAGCGCGGCTTCCGTCTTGCCACCGCTGCCCAAGACCATCCGTGACGCCGTTCTGGTCGCCCTCGCTCCCCGCGACGCCGTGGACATCGCCCTGTACGGCCGCTTCCTGGCGGAGATTCCTGACTCTCCGAACGTCGACGGTGCCATCCAGACCGGTCACGCCTTCAGCGTGCACGAGGCCGAGCAGATCGAAGACTTCTACGCTGCGGCCGACGACGCAAAGCTGGACCGCAAACGCAACGCTCTCTCCTTCCTGGACGCCGCCGATGACGCAGGCGCCGGCATGACCGGCTACCAGTCCCTGATCTCCGGCACCTTCTACCGCCACGCCGTTTTGGACCGCACCCAGTTGCGCACCAACCTGCGCGCGGCAGGCATGGACGACGACGAGGCCGAGACTGCCGCGTCACAAGCCGAGCAGGAGTTTGTGAACGCCTTTGTGGAAGCCTTTCCCGAGGCGAAGAAGAACTCCACTGCCTCCACCGGATCACTGCCGGTGCTCGTCCTTGCCTTCGAAGGGGAACGCCCCTACAACTACGCCTCCGCCTTCCAGCGCCCGGTCGACGAAGGGCCCGAGGCCGCGGGCGGAGAAGGGCCGGCCGGTCCCGCCGCCGTCCGCAGGCTGCTGCGCCACCACACCTTCGTCAGCCGTCGCCGCCAGGACCTGCGCACCGCACGAGTGCTCACCTACGATGCGGAGATCGACACGCTGCTGGGACAGCTCCAGCTGCCCGAAACAGTGACCGTCGTGGAGCGAGCCGAGGACCTCACCCCATGAGCGAGGCGCACGTGCTGCTCATCCGCCTCGCCGGGCCCCTGCAGTCCTGGGGCCTCACCGGCCGCTTCACCCGCCGTGATACCCACAGCCGTCCCACCAAGTCCGGCGTGATCGGCCTGTGCGCCGCCGCCCTCGGCCTCGACCGGGAGGACCCTCTGGGAGAACTCGCCGAGGTCCTGTTCGCAGTCCGCGCCGACCGGCCCGGCACACCGATGCGCGACTACCACACCGTCGGCGGCGGAACCTACCCCCTGCGACCGCGCGACCTCCTCACCGACCACCAGCGCGCCGCCAAGGCCACACTGCACCACGAAGCGGACGGCGGCACGGAACCTGCGCCGTTCGGCCGCACCGACCTCGCCTCCTGGTACGGCTCACCGAAATACGTCACCACCGACCCTGCCTCCGGCGCCCTCGTCTCCAAAGAGGTACGCCGCCACTCCCTGATCACCGAACGCTGGTACCTCGCCGACGCCGCCTTCCTCGTCGGTCTGCAGCACCCCGACCACGCCTTCCTGCAGCGCATCGCCCACGCCCTGGAGCACCCCAAACGCCTGCTCTGGCTCGGACGCAAGGCCTGCCCGCCCTCAGGCGACATCGCCCTCGGCGTGGTCCCGGGAAACCTCAAGCAAGCCTTCGAGACACACGCCCTGCTCCCGGACACCGCCTCACACGACCGCGCGCCACAGGCAGCGGCGGCCGGCGGCCGCCCCTGGGCCTGGATCGAAAGCCCACGCCCGCTGCCGGGCGTCGGCCCCCTGTCGGATCAGCCCGTACGCTTCAGCGCCGACGCAGCCGTCCACAGCCTGCGCTGGGAAACCCGCCAGCGCATCACCATCGCCTCGAACGCCCGCGGATGGGACATCATCCTGTGAACACGACGCCCACCGAGCAGCACCAGGGATCAGGACCCGACCAGGCCGCGAGATTCGTCGCCACCCAGACCCTGCTCACCCTGGACGCCCGCCACCCCTACGTCGCGAAATCCCTCATCGACGCCCACGACATGCACCGCACCGTCATGAGCGGCTTCCCCGGCTGGGTCGAAAACGGCAGCCCCGACGCCCGCTCCCAAATGGGCATCCTGTCCACCTGGACCGTAGACCTGCGCCAGGCACAGCTACACCTGGTGGTGCAGTCCACCGTCCCCGCCAACTGGAGCGGCATCCCCCGCGCCGCCATAGTCCAGGCACCAGAAACCCTCACCGTCGACCGCACCTTCCGCACCAACGACCGCGTCGACTTCCGAACCGTCGTCAACCCCGTCCGCACCATTCCCCCCGCACCCGGCTCACCACCCAAAACCCGCGGCACCCGTGTCGCCCACACCCGCCCCGAACACGTCAAAAAATGGTTCACGCGACGCCTGCAACCACCCGGCGAACCCCCCACCGCCCCCGACGGAGTCACCCGCATCGGAAGCACCACAGACACCGAACGCCTCGCCCTGCGCATGCTCCCCCCCGTCTCCAGCCCTGCCCCCCACAAAGGCCTACGCATCGCCCGCGCAGAAATCAAAGGCACCCTCACCATCACAGACCCGCAAACCTTCGTCACCGCGCTCACCCAAGGCATCGGCCACGCACGCGCGTACAGCTGCGGACTCATCCTCACCCGCTAACAACCACACCACCCAAACAACACGGCAGCACCCCCGTGACAACCAGGACCACCCCACACCACATAGCAGCTCGCTCCGGACGCTTTCCGCCACCGACAGCAGTGAAAGACTCCTTCTCCCTCAACCTCAGGGTGCGGTACGAGACGAATGGAACGTCTCGCGCTCCGCTCCCCGCCAGCGGGGATGCTCCCTTGACCGCGAGTACCTCACCGGTATCCGCCTCCTGCTCCCCGCACGCGCGGGGATGGTCCCCGGCAACTGCACCTCGGGACCCACGACGGGGCCCTGCTCCCCGCACGCGCTGGGATGGCCCCTTCGTCTCGGGGTTGCCCGACGTCCACAGGCTCTGCTCGCCTCACGCGCGGGGATGGTCCCGACTGGCGCGGCGCGGGGTGCCCCCGATCTGCTCCCCGCACGCGCTGAGATGGCCCCCACGTCCTCGACGATTCCACACCCCAGCACAACCGCTCCCCACACCCGTGGGGATGATCCTGACTACACCGCGCTGTTCGCTGAGGAATGCATCTGCTCCCCGCAGATCCGGGGATGGTCCCTACGAGAAGGGCCTGATCACCTTCCGCGCCGACTGCTCCCCGCACGCGCGGGGATACTCTTGACGGCACTGCACGGCACGGCATGCCTTGTCGGTGTCAGGGACATGCTCCCCGCAGGCGCGGGAATGGTCCCGTCGGCTCGTAGGAGACGTGGATCTCCAGATGCTGCTCCCCGCACGCGCGGGGATGGCCCCTTGATCTCGCACCACCAGCCCGGGCCGACCGGCTGCTCCCCGCGCGCGGGGATGGGCCCTACCCTGGTGGCCTCCAGGGCGCCTTGGTGGCTTTCTCCCCGTACGCGCGGGGATGGTCCCCGCGGCACCATCACCCGCCTCGATCTCTTGCCCTGCTCCCCGCACACGCGGGGACGGTCCCCTCGCCGGCGTGCAGACCAACGCGTCGCAGATCTGCTCCCCGCACGCGCAGGGATGGTCCCTGCACGGTCTTAGCGGGGGTCTGCTGAAGGCCCTGCTCCCCGCACGCGTGGGGATGGTCCCGTCAAGGTCACGGAGTGGACCGCTGCCAACCTCTGCTCCCGTCACGCGCGGGGATGGTCCCGACTAGCCAGTCGGGTTGTTGATTTCGCGGTTGGGTTGCTGCCCGATCAAGGAGCGGACGGTCAAGTGCTACGCCGCCACCGCCCACTCGGAGCACACCGCAACGCACCCAGGCAACCGAGCAGGCTTGTGCGGCCCGGACAGAGAATGTCGGACTCTGCGAGGGCTCAATTGCCGACGAGACCGGGAGTTGAGGCGTGCGGAGAGTCGGCTGGCGGTGTTCTAAGCGGTGAGCCAGCTTCTATGGCGTGCCCAGTGGTGAGTTCTCTGTAGTGACTGTTGCAAGTGAGAAGGTGCTCGTGGCTTCCGGAGACTGCTGTCCCGTCTTCCGTGAGCAGGATGACGTGCCGGGCCCTGCGGATGGTGGGCAGTCGGTGGCTGGCGACGATGACGCAGCGGGTGGCCGCCAGGTCGTCCACGGCTCGGCTGACGAGGCGCTCGCTAATGGTGTCCAAGTGGGAGTTTGGCTCGTCGAGGAGGAGGATGTCGCTGTCTGTGAGTAGGGCGCGGGCTACGGCGAGGCGCTGGCGTTGCCCGCCGGACAGGTCGTGGACGCGGCCCAGGGGCGTGTCGAGGCCTTGGGGGAGACGCAACACGGTTTGGTGTAGTCCGACCGTCTCCAACGCGTTCAGCAGGTCTGCTTCGCTGTGCGGTTTGGCGAGACCAAGTTGCAGGTTCTCGCGAATGGTGCCTTCGATGAGGGTGGACTGTTGGTCGACGTAGGTGACGCGTCGGCGCAGGTCGCCGAGGGGCCAGTTGCTGACGGACCTGCCTAGGACGCGGATTTCCCCGTGCTCGGGCTGTGTGAGGCAGTTGATCAGCGTGAGGACCGTGGACTTTCCGGTGCCGGAGGAACCGATGAGGGCGGTTAGCCCGGTCGCGGGGATGTGGAAGCTCGCTTGGTGCAAGACACGGTGGCCTTGTGGAAGGCGGAAGGTGACACGGCGGAAGATCACCGCATGTGCGTCGGGGCGGGGTAGGGGCAGGGTGGGAGCTGCTGTCGTCTCTTGTTCCGCTTCCGCTGGGCGAGTGAGGAGGTGGTGGAAGCGGCCTCGTGCGGTTCGTCCCGCCTGTAGGTGGCCGATGCCCAGGGCGACGACTGTCAGGGGCGAGGTGAGGTGCAGCAAGTAGAGAAAGAAGCCGCTGAAGGCGGCCAGAGGCAACTGGCCGTGCGTGATTTGCTGCCCTGCTGCCAATGCGACGGCTAGCACGGCAATCTGCTGGCCCAAACTCACGACCGGGCCGATGAGGCACTGCAAGCGGGAGGCGGGCAGACACGCTGAACGAACGGCGTCTGCGGCGTGCCCAAGTTTGTGTGCGGCCTCACTCTCATAGCGGCAGGCTTTGACGGTGACGAGTGCGACGAGGTGGGCGGTGAGGCTCTGTGCGAGCTGTCCGAGCGCGTGCTGCTGGGCGACTGCGAGGCGTTTCATCCGGGCCGTCATTGGGGCGATGCAAGCTCCAGTGAGCCCGAAAGCTCCGACGGCGACCATGGTGAGGCCTGGGTCGATGACGACCATGGCGGTAAGCGTGGCCGCCGTGGCGATGAGCGCCACCGGGAGGTGGACGAAACCGGATTCGATCAGCAGACGCAGGAGCGCAGCATCTGAGGTGACCCTGGCAGTGAGGCTGCCAGTGCCCTCGTCGCGTACCGCGTGCAGCGGAAGCCGCAGCAGATGCCCCATGGCCAGGCGGCGCAGTCGCAACACGGCGCGCTCGCCGACTCCCGCCAGTAACCACCCGCTGAGAGCTTGCAGCCCGGCCGCGCCCAGGACAGCGACGCTCATGCCCACGGCGGGAGGGGTGACCGGCTGGTGCCGGGTGAGAGCGTGCATCACGCCCATCGCCAGCCACGGCACCGCCAGACCGGCTGCGGCCGAAGCAAGGGACAGGATGACCGCCAGAGCGAGCAGCAGTCGATCACCGCACAGGAGGTCCTGGCCGATGCGCAGCCCTGGAAACGCCCCGCAGTCCGGAGTCAGTGAACGGGTCGACGATCGCGGGCGGACGGATGGGAAGGTCATATCGCGGTGCCTCGTTTACGAAGACCGGGCGAGGGAGGAGCCAATCGACCGCAGCCCGGACCTCTGCTCATGGTGTCGCGGAAGAGGAGGCGTACTGCCGGCTCCGGGTCCGGTGCAGGCAGCGGCGATCACCGATCGAAGCCCTCGGCACGGCTACAGTCGACGGCGGCAGGCTGCTCTCTGCTGGGTCGTCCAGGGGAGGGAGCCGGAAGGCCCCCTCATACCGGCTGGGGGACATCGTCGGGTGTGAAGTGCACTGCTGTGCCGTACAGGTCGAGCAGTCCTTCGAAGGGCTGGGCGGGCAGGCCGGGCTTCCACAGTTCGACGGCCATCTCCCCGTGGTACAGCAGGGGCCAGCGCACATAGGTCCGCAAATCGGCCGGATCGTTGACGGCGTGTGACCGGCGGACGGTGTCGCGGGCGATCTCGACCGTCAGGTCGGTACCGCAGCCGAAGCCGTAGGGGAACTGTTCGCGGTCCGCTTCGACGGTTTCGATCACCGTGTGGTCGCTGGATACGACACCGACGTGGGCGTGAATGCCGGCCCGGATGAGCGGTACCTCGCGTTCTCCGTCGGGGTCCAGGCCCCAGGTGCCCGACGGGTCCTTCGTGACGCGGACGGTGGGGCACGCCTCCATCAGGGCGCAGATCTCCCACGTCTCTACTGATGGTTGCATCGGCAGCATGCCGCTGGGCGCCAGGACACGCAGGCGCCGCCCGTCGGCCAGGCGCGGCTCGACGGCCACGGTCTGCTCCCGTGTCAGGCTGCGCTTGTCGACGTCCCAGGAACCTGATGCGCTGACCACCAGGCAGTTGAGATCGGGGTCGAAGGCGAACAGCATGCCTTCGCTGAAGCCCCGCATTCCCATGTAGACCTCGTACATGTCGGCCAGCTGGTCGGAGACGAAGTCGGACACCTTCACCGGCGCCGGCAGCAGTCCCAGCTCGCCCATCCGACGGCCGGCATAGGCCAGTTGCTCAGGTGCGGTGCTGGCCTGCCACGCCTCGGGGGTGATCGCGTCCCGGACGGTGTCGTAGTCCTCAGCGACCTGCCGGGCGCACGCCGCGGTGACCAGCCGATCACGCATGCGGTCGGCGATGTCCGTGGTCTCGGTGGGATGACCACCCTCCATGTTGCAGAACGTCACCTCTGCCACCTGACCGGGAGCATCCCCGCGGGACACGAACAGGACCTTGGCCGCGCCGAGCCGGCCCATGGCTGTGCGGGCGGTGGCGACGACGTCTGCGTGGGGGAACGCGCTGAGCCGTTCAGGCACCTCGACCACGGCGACGACATGGCGCGGGTTGCGGCGCAGGCCGTGCTGGTGACGCAGCATGGCACTCAGCGGCGGGTAGGTGTCCGGGATCCTCTCCCGCAGGGGTTGCGGCCCCTCAGGGATCTGCCCGCACATGAGCATCAGGTCAACGTCGCCGTAGGAGCGGTCCAGGACGGTGTGGCCCTGTACCTCGAAGGAGGCGACCAGATGGTTCAGGAAGGACCGCAGCGCCTGCTGTCCTGCCGGCACCTCGCCGATGACCTGAACCGTGCACGGACGCCACCAGCCGCAAGCGGTGACATCGGTTTGGACGTCGGGTACGGCGACTGGGGAACTGCTCATGGCCTACCTTCCGGGAACGTTACGGCCGCCTTGAAAGGGGCCTTCGTCGGCTGGGTCGCGGCGCGCGGAAGCGCGGCGGTGACACGTTTGTTGCCGTGGACGCGCAAGAGGCCGCGTGTGAAAACGGGCTCGGGACGTCGGCGACCCTACCGGCGCCTGAAGGAACACTCATCTACCCACCCTTTCCGGGGATAGACGAGCGGTCCGTTGACGCGCACGCGGCGTTTTTGCACGTCAGCGCCCTGGGATCGGCGCGCACTTCACGCACATGGGTGAATGACCGAGGGGTCCTGGGCCGCCGGATCGGCCGAAATCGCCCCGTATATTCTGCAGATTTGTCTCTAGCGTTCACCCGCACGCGCATCGCGTGCCATAACTGTTCGTCGCTTTCCCTAAGATCACGGCGTCACCGGCGGTGGAAGCACTTTTCGCGCGCCATCACCTGCAAGGCGTCTTTGTTGCCCCTCTTTTTTTCTTGTGCATTGGGAGAACTCTGTGATTGTGGCCCCCACGAACCCTGACAGGCCCGCCGTGGCGATCGTGGGCCTCTCGTGCCGGTTGCCAGGCGGCGTCGATGGGCCGCAGGACCTGTGGGAGGCGCTGGAGGGAGGACGTGACCTGGTGGGAGAGGTCCCGCCGGACCGGTTCGACCCCGAGCGGTTCGTCGACACCCAGCGGCGCAGGAGCAACAAGAGCTACACGGCTGCGGGCGGATTCCTCCAGGACGTGACCGGTTTTGACAACGGCTACTTCCAGCGGGTCTCACCGCGCGAGGCGGCGCGCATGGATCCGCAGCACCGGCTGCTGCTAGAGATGGCGGTCGAGGCCCTGGACGACGCCGGCATCGACCAGACCGCCACCGCCGGGTCGGACACGGCGGTGTTCGTCGGCATGTCCAGTCACGACTACGCCGACTTGCAGTCCACCGGCGGTGATGCCCCCAACGCGTACTCGATGGCTGGTCTGGCCGCGACCAACGCCGCCAATCGCATCTCCCACCTGCTTGACTGGCACGGGCCGAGCATGGCGGTGGATACCGCCTGCTCCTCGGCCCTGACCGCCCTGCATCAGGCATGCGAGACGCTGCGCGCGGGCCGGGCGCGTATGGCTCTGGCGGGTGGAGTGAGCGTCCTGCTCAGTCCGTTCGGTTTCACCGGTTTCTCGGCCGCCTCCATGCTCTCGCCGACCGGTCGCTGCCGTGTCTTCTCGGCCGAAGCCGACGGCTACGTGCGTGCGGAGGGCGGCGGCGTCGTGGCCCTCAAGCTCCTGTCCGATGCGCTCGCCGACGGCGACCGCATCCATGGGGTGATCCTGGCGAGCGGCGTCAACAGCGACGGCAGCACCACCGGGCTGGCACTCCCCAGCGCCCAGGCGCAGGCAGCGCTGCTGGAGCAGGTCTACGCCCAGGCCGGCGTGAGCGCCGACGATCTGTCCTATCTGGAGGCCCACGGTACGGGAACACCGGTGGGCGACCCGATCGAGTGCGACGCCATCGGCCGGGCCCTGGGCGCCCGTCGCACGGTCGGGTCGCTGCCGATCGGATCGGTCAAGAGCAACACAGGTCACCTGGAGGCCGCATCCGGCATGGCCGGACTGGTGAAAGCCCTCCTCGTCCTGCGTCACCGCCGTATCCCACCGACCCTGCACGCGCAGCCGCTCAGTCCTCACATCGACTTCGAGGGCTGGCAGCTCGATCCGTGCACCGAAGCCAGGCCTCTTGCCGGGCAGCGGCCCGTGGTCGGCGTCAACTCCTTCGGCTTCGGGGGCTCCAACGCGCACGTCGTCCTGGCCGCCGCGCCCGTAGTACCCGTCAACAGCCCGAGCGAGCCCCCTAAGGGTGTGCTGCCGGTAGTGGTCTCGGCCCGCACCCCGGAGGCGCTGGAGGCCGCAGCGGCCCGCATGGCTCAGCGACTGCAGGAGGAGACCTCCGAGGGGTTCTACGCCGTTGCATGGACGGCCGCTCGTCGTCGTACCCTGCACCCCCATCGGGCCGTGGTCCTGGCTTCCGGTGCCCGGCAGGCAGCCGAAGCGCTAGAGGCCGTCGGCCAGGGGGCACTGCCCCTGCCCGCCGCCACCGCCACAGGACAAGGGGTGGCAAAGGGCCGAGTGGTGTTCGCCTTCAGCGGCAACGGCTCCCAGTGGGCCGGCATGGGAGCGGACCTGCTACGCGAGGAACCCGTTTTCAGGGCAGCGCTCGACCGGGTCGATGACTCGCTCCGACCCCACCTGGGCTGGTCGGTGCGTGAGGAGATGGCCGCGGCCGACCCCACGCGCATCGAGGCCACCGAGATCGCCCAACCGCTGCTGTTCGCCTTCCAGATCGCTCTGGTGGAACTGCTCAAGGCCCGTGGTATCCGCCCGGCCGCGGTCCTGGGCCACAGCGTCGGCGAGATCGCCGCCGCCCACATCGCCGGCGCTCTCGACCTGCCTGCCGCCGCCCGGGTGGTAGCTGAACGCAGCCGTGCTCAGGCAACCACGCGCGGCGGAGGCCGCATGGCCGCAGTCGGCCTGTCCGCGGAGGAGGCGACCAAGGAACTCGCCCCCTACGCCGGCGCTCTGGAGATCGCCGCCGTCAACGGCGACCATGACGTCACCATCTGCGGTCCCCAGGAACACCTCCAAGCCCTGGGCGCCGACTTGGAGCTGCGCGCGGTCTTCTTCCGCATGCTAGAGCTGGACTACGCCTTCCACAGCCAAGCCATGGACCCCGTACGGGACGGCCTGCTCGCGTCCCTGGAGGGGCTGCGCCCTGCCACCACCGCTGTTCCGTTCGTCTCGACGGTCACCGGCACCGTCTGCCCGGGCGAGGAGCTCGGAGCCCACTACTGGTGGCGCAACGTCCGCGAGCCCGTGCTGTTCGGACCAGCCCTGCATACGTTGCTCGATGACGGTTTCGACATTTTCGTCGATATCGGTCCTCACCCCATCCTGCGGCCGTACTTGCGCAAGGCGGTCAAGGGATCGGAACAGCCTGTGCTGGTCACGGCTACCTGTGCCCGGGCCGTGCCAGGGCCCGCCGCTGTCGACACTGCGGCGGCCCAGGTGCTGGCCGCAGGCGCTCACATCCAGTGGGACGCCTTCTTCCCGCAGCCCGGACACACGACCGACTTGCCGGCCTATCCCTGGCAGCGCGAGCGGCAATGGCACGGTGACCCTCAGTGGTGGCTGCGCGTCACCGGCGAGACCACCCCCGTCCAGCACCCCTTGCTGGGGGCACGCGTCCCCGTGCAGCAGCCCTGCTGGTCCAACCTAGTAGAGCCCACCCGGTTGCCGTGGCTGGCCGACCACCAGGTCGCAGGCTCCGCCGTCATGCCCGCCGCCGCCTACCTGGAGATGGCCCTCGCCGCAGGCGGCCTCGTCCACGATGCCCCCGTCGAGGTCAACCATCTCCTCATCACCCGTGCTCTCGATCTGCCCTGGGATGACGAGGCCGCCGACGTGCGCGTACAGGTCTCGCTCAGCGACGGCGACCAGGCCCTAACGATCGCGGCACGTACCGGCGACGACCTGCCGTGGCAGCCGTACGCCCGGGCCCGCGTGCGGCGTCTGCTGGCCGCCGCACCACCCTGCGTCGACCTCGCCGCCCTGCGCTCGCGCCTGCACACCCGCATGGACGTCGCCGAGCACTACGCCCGGGCCCGGCGCGCGGGCCTGGTGTACGGCCCCGCCTTCCAGGTCCTGACGGAGCTGCAGCTGCACGAGGGGGAAGCCCTCGCCTCCTACACTCTGGGGGAACCCGCTGACGGCTACCACGTCCACCCGGCGCTCCTGGACGGCGCACTCCAGGCAGGCGGTTGCCTGACTGGTGTCAACGGCGAGTACCTGCCGTTCTTGCCGGTGGCCGTCGAAGCCTTGCGCCTGTGGCGCACTCCGCCGCAGAGCGGAATGATCCACGTACGCCTGCGGGAGAACAACCCCCAGGAAACGTGCTGGGACATCACCCTCTCCGACGCCGACGGCCTTGTCTGCCTCCAGCTCACCGGCTGCCGGTTGCGCCGCATGGGCAACACCCCCACCGAACCCGTACAGCACCTGGTCAACGTGCTGCGCGCCGCTCCGGGCGCCACCGACCCGGCACTGCCCGCCCTGCTGCCCTCGCCCACCGCTCTGGCGCAGGCGTGTCTGCCCTACCGCGACCGTCTGGAGGAGACCTGGCGCGAGGAGGGGAACGAAGCCGGGCTGCAGCGTCTACGCGAGTGCTGCTCGCGCCTGATCGCCGACGCGTTCGCCCAGATGCTGCCAGAAGGGCAGAGCGAGTTCGACACCGGGGATCTGGTGGCAGGCGGCATGCAGCTCCGCCACGCCCCTCTGGCCGAGCTGCTCGCCCATGCCACCCGGGGTCTGCTGCGCCCGATCCAGCCGGCCGGAGAAGGCCGCCCTGCCCGCTGGCGCCTTCCCGACACAGACGGCCCCCCGGCGCTGGAGCTGTTCGAGCAACTCGTTCGCGACTTCCCCCGGCATGCGGTCGAGACGTCCCTGTTCGGCCGGTGCTGCCTGCACCTGGCCGACGTCCTGAGCGGCAAGCGCGATCCGCTGACGCTGCTCTTCGACGAACCCGACCGCCATCTGATCGAGTACTTCTACAGCGACGCCGTCCAGCCTCGCTTCCACAATCAGCTGCTGCTCGCCCTGGTACGCGAACAGGTCCGCACCTGGCCCGAGGACCGGCCGCTGCGCATCCTGGAGGTCGGTGCCGGTACCGGCAGCAGCACCGCCCTGCTTCTGCCGCACCTGCCGCCCGAGCGCACCGCCTACGCCTTCACCGACCTGTCCGCTGGTTTCTTCCCCTCCGCCAAGGCGCGCTTCGCCGACTTCGACTTCGTCGACTACCGCTGTCTGGATCTGAACCAGGACCCGGCCGAGCAGGGCTTCACCGCGGGCTCCTTCGACGTGGTGATCGCCACCAACGTCCTGCATGCCACCCGGGACCTGCGTGCGACGCTCGCCCGCGTCACCCATCTCCTTGCCGACGGCGGACAACTTCTCGCCCACGAGACCCACGAACCGGGTCTGCTGGCCCCCTGCTTCGGCACCCTTGAGGGATTCTGGGACTTCACCGACGCCCCGTTGCGCCAGGACTCCCCTCTGCTGCCGGCGCAGGCATGGGCACCTCTGCTGCGCGAGTGCGGCTTCGACGAGGTCGCCCAACTCGGACATGACCAAGCTTTGCCGGAACTCGAGTACTCGGTGCTCTGCGCCCGCCGCGCACCCCGCTCCCCCGCCCTCCCCGTCCCCCTCACACCGCCCGCCGCCGCGGACGCGCGTTGGCTGCTGGCCGGGGAGAAGCCCGACGGCGACCTGCTGCGTGACCTCGTCGTCGTTCTCCTCGAGGCGGGCGTCGACGTCCGCGTCACCGGTCTGGACCAGGCGCCTCGGCACTGGGCACAGGGCGCGGGGGAACAGCAGCCGCCGCACACGGTCCTGGTGTTCGACGCCAATTCCGGCGACAGCCCCGCCGACATGTGCGAGCAGGCCGTCGCCCGACTCGGTGTGCTGCGGGACCTCGCCGAAACCGGCTCACACCTGCCGGCCGGGGCCGCAGCCAACCTGTGGATCGTTACCCGGCCCAGCGGCATCCACCCCGCTCCCGAACGGCCGGGCGCTCCTGAGGACGCAGCACTGTGGGGCGCTACCCGCTCCCTGGCGAACGAGATCCCCCAACTGACCATCCGGCGTATCTCCCTGGATACCGGGGCCTGGCCCGCCGACGACGCGCGGCGCCTGGCGGCCGAACTGCTCCAGCCCACCGACGAGGACGAGGTCGTCCTGACCCGCGGCGGGCGCTTCGTCCCGCGCACCGTTCCCCGGCCCGCTTCCACCACCGCACCCGAGGCCTCCAGCTCAACGCCCTTCACGCTGCGTCTGCACGACGCCGGCCTGCGCCCCCGGCTCACCTGGACCCCGGACCGGCCGCAGCAGCCCGCCGCCGACGAGGTCACCATCGCCGTCGCAGCGGCCGCCCTCAACTACCGCGACGTCATGCTCGCCGTTGGCCTCCTGCCCCCGGGCGCGGAGACCCCGCTGCCGGACGGGCCAGCCCTGGGCCTGGAATGCGCCGGCACGGTCACCGCAGTCGGCGCCAATGTCACCCACCTGGCGCCGGGCGACCGCGTCTACGCGCTCGCGCCCCGCAGCCTCGGCTCCCACGTGACCGTCAACGCCCGCCTCGTGGGGACCATCCCCGACGGCATGACGTTCACCGAAGCCGCCACCCTGCCGGTGGTCTACTTCACCGTCCACCACGCCCTCGATCGCCTCGCGCGTCTCCAGGCCGGCGAGACCGTCCTTGTCCACGGTGCCGCCGGCGGCATCGGCCTCGCCGCCCTCCAGCTCGCCCAAGCCCGCGGCGCCCACGTCATCGCCACCGCCGGCACCCCTGCCAAACGCGACCTGCTGCGCATGCTCGGCGTCCGCCACGTCCTGGACTCCCGCACCCTGGACTTCGCCGAGCACGTCCGCGACCTCACCGGCGGGCAGGGCGTCGACGTCGTCCTCAACTCCCTGGCGGGAGAGGCCATCAGCCGCACCCTGGAACTCCTGCGGCCGGGCGGACGCTTCCTGGAACTCGGCAAGCGCGACATCTACACCTCCACCCCCCTGGCGCTGCGGCCCTTCAGCAACAACATCGCCTTCTTCGGCGTGGACGCCTATCAGCTCATCTCCGGCCGCCTGCCTCAGGCCGGGACCTGCTTCGACGAAACAACCCAGCTCATCGCGGACGGAACCTATCGCCCCTTGCTGCACCTGGCCTACCCGGCCACCCGGATCAGCGAGGCACTGCGCGTCCTGCAACGCTCCCGCCACCTCGGCAAGGTCGTCATCACCTTCGAGGAGCCACCTCCCCTGGAGCGCATCGACCCGCCCCTGCAGCTCTCCCCGGACGCCACCTACCTGGTCACCGGCGGACTCAGCGGCCTGGGAGCAGCCCTCGCCCACCGTCTCGTCGACCACGGCGCACGCCACCTCGCCCTCCTGGGCCGCCGAGGCGCCGACACCCCCGACGCCGCCCAACTGATTGAGACGCTCGCCCAGCGCGGCGCCACCGCCACTGTCCACGCGGCTGATGTCACCCGCGAAGAGGACCTGCGCCGGACATTCGCCACCATCGACACCGACGCCCTCCCCCTGGGCGGGGTGATCCACGCCGCGATGGTCCTGGACGACGCACCGCTGGCCGAACTCACCGACGAACGCCTGCGCACCGCCCTGGAGCCCAAGATGCTCGGCGCGGCCGCCCTGGACGCGCTCACCCGCGAGGGCAACCTCCACCTGTTCGCGACCTGCTCATCGGTCACCGCCTGGTTCGGCAACGCCTACCAGGCCAACTACACCGCCGCCAACGCCTACCTCGAAGCACTCACCCGCACCCGGCGCGCCGCCGGCCTGCCCGGCACGACCGTGTCCTGGGGCGCTGTCGGCGACACCGGTTACGCCGCCCGCCACGGCATCACCGACATGCTCGCGCGCCTCGGCTTGGACAACCTCACCCCCGCCGAGGCCTGCACCGCCCTCACGGACGCCGTCGCCCAGGACACCGACGTCACCGCCGCCGCCAGGATCGACTGGGCCCGCATCCGCAGCATGATGCCGGCCGTGCAGACCCCCCGCCTCGCCGGTCTCATCCCCCTCCACACCCCCCAGGACGACGGCCCCGACCAGCTACGCCACCGCCTCGCCACCGCCACCCCCGACGAAGCACTCACCCTGGCGGCCGACGCCATCACCCAGGTACTGGCCGAGATCCTGCAGACCGACCCCGCCCGCCTCGATCGCGACCGCCGCCTGGACCAGCTCGGCCTGGACTCCCTGATGGCCGTCGAAGCCGTCGTCGCCGCACGCCGCCGCCTGGGCTGCGAACTGCCGACCCTGGAATTCCTCAACGCCCAAGGCATCACCGACCTCGCCCGCCGCGCCCTGATCCGCCTCGGCCACCAGACCCCCACCGTCCCGGCGCCGGCCACGCCCAGTTCAACAGCGTCGGCTCTGCCCATTCCGGGCCCAGCCGGGCCCGCACTGAGCGCTCACACCCCCTGACCCCACCGACCCATACACCTGTCGTAGAGAGGCCGACCGTGATGTGCGAGCCACCCCTGCACCCGGACCGCTCGCACATCCCGGGCCGCTTGGCCGCGCTCGCACGGTGGGCCGCCCGCCGCCACCGGCTCGTCCTGGCCGCCGCCGCACTCTTCGTCGTCCTCACGGGTCTGCTGTCCGCCGGAGTCTCCGCACACCTGAGCAGCGGCGGCTGGCTTGCCGAGAACACCCCGGCAGCACAGGTACGCAACCGGTTGGCGCAGTCCCCCCACGGCGGTATGCCGCCCCTGTTGCTCCTCGCCCGCACCACCGGGTCCGTCGACGATCCGGCTGCGCGCACTGCCGGCACCCGACTTGCCGATGATCTGCGCCAGGTACCCGGCGTCACCGGCGTCGACTCGTACTGGACGGGCCCTCTCACCCCAACCAGCGCCGCTCATACGCCATCGCCCCCGCCCGACCCACTGTTGCGCGCCACCGACGGGCACACGGCCCTCATCGCCTTGTGGCTCGACGCGACAGAACGTGTGCGGCACGACGCCACGGAACGCGTCCTCGTCCACGCTGCCCGCTCACACAGGCCCTTGGAGATCCAGACAGCCGGCGAGGCCGTCGTCACCCGCGAGTTCCAACTGCACAGCGAACAGGACCTGCTGCGTACGGAACACCTGGCCATGCCCATCACCCTCGTACTGCTCCTCCTGATCTTCGGCAGCATTGCGACGGCAGTCTTGCCCCTTGCCGTCGGCGCCGTCGCCATCACCGGCACCACCGCGATCCTGCGCGCCCTGACCACCGCCACCCCCGTCTCCACCTTCGCCCTCAGTCTCACCACAGCCGTCGGTCTGGCCCTGGCCGTGGACTACAGCCTTTTCCTCGTCGCCCGCTACCGCGAGGAGATCGCCGGCGGCTGTCCGCACCCCGAGGCCGTGATCACCGCCGTCCGCACCGCCGGTCGCACCGTCGCCGCCTCCGCCGGCGTCGTCGCCATCTCCCTGCTGGGTCTCCTGCTCTTCCCCATCCCGCTGATGCGCTCCCTTGGCATGGCCGGCATCAGCGTCGTCCTGCTGGCCGCCGCGGCGTCCCTGCTGATCGTCCCTGCGGCCCTCGCCTGCCTCGGCGAACGCCGGGCCGGGCGCGACTTCCTTGCCCGTCGCCGACAGGCCGCCCGGTCCGCGGCCCGCTGGCACAGCCTGGCGAGCGCCGTCACGCGCCGCCCGCTTGCCGTCCTCACGCTCACCGCGGCCCTGCTGGTCCTGCTCGCGCTGCCCTTCCGCGATGTGAACCTCGGCCTGAGCGACGAGCGGGTGCTGCCCGCCGACTCACCCGTCGTCACCGCCACGGAAGACCTGCGCACAGGCTTCCCCCAGGTAGGCACCGAGGTTGACGTCTTCCTGCCCGGCTGGCGCCCCGCAAGTCCCGACGATGCTGATCGCCTCGACGCCTACGCCCGGCGCCTTTCCGAGCTGCCCGGCGTCCAGGGATTGCGTACCGCGACCGGCACCTACCTGGACGGCAAGTCCGTCGGCGCCCGCTGCGATCCCACCACTGAACTAGCTGCGTCCCGCCCCTGCGCCGGGGTACGGCGGTTCACCCTGCCCACCGGGACTTGGCTGGCCCTCAACTCCGCCCCCCGGCCCTACAGTGCCGCAGCTGCCCACCTCCTGCACACCATCCGTACTCAGCCAGCCCCCGCACCCGCCCTCACCGGCGGCGCCACGGCAGAACTCCTCGACACCCGCGACGTCACATTTCAGTGGCTTCCCGCAGCCCTGGCTGTTGTCGTTGGCGCGACCTTGGCCTTGCTGCTCGTCTTCACCCGAAGTCTCTTCCTGCCGCTCAAGGCCCTGGTAATCAATTTCCTTAGCCTCACGGCGACCTTCGGCGCGATGGTCTACGTCTTTCAGCAAGGTCATCTACGCCACTTGGTCGGTGCCTTCACCGTCACCGGCACCACTGACCTCGCGCTGCCGTTCATCGCGTTCTTCCTCGCGTTCGGCCTGTCGATGGACTACGAAATTCTGCTCCTGGCCCGCGTCAGCGAGGCGTACAACCGCTCCCGCGATACCGCCCGAGCGACAGCCGAGGGGCTGCAGGCCGCTGCGCCTCTGTTCACCGCCTCCGCCGCCGTAGTCCTCGTCGTCCTGCTGGCACTCGCGGCAACAGACGTGACCGACATCAAGATCATCGCTGTCACAGTGGCCCTGTCCGTCCTCTTGGACGCGGTGGTGATCCGCCCCCTGATGGTGCCGGCCGTCATCAAGCTGGCGGGAGCTGCCAACTGGTGGCTGCCGTCTGTCCTGCGGCGCCGTCTTCCCCCGCCGGCGGCCTCCGAGCCTCTTGGGCACGACACCGTCGAGACAACCGTCTCCAAGCCCGCAACCGACGCATCCCTGGTCATCTGACCAGGCGCGGACGAGCCCCGAAAGGGTCCCATGCTCCGCTATGACCTCACTGGACGCACCGTCGTCATCACCGGCTCCACCGGCGGACTCGGCTCTGCAGTCGCCCATGCGTTGCGCTGCCGAGGTGCGCACCTCGCCCTCCTCGCCCGCGACGGGGCCGCTGTCGCCGCTCAGGCCGATGCGCTCGGCGGTTCCCGCGTCGCCTGGGCAGCGCAAGCGGACGTGACCGATCTCGACAGCGTCCGGTCGGCGATCGACCGCGCCGCCGCTCACTTCGGTCGCATCGACGTCGTCATCGCCAACGCCGGCGTGAGCGCCGTTGCTCCGATGGCCACCCTCAACCCTGAGGTTTTCGAACGCGTCGTCGACGTCAACCTGACTGGAGTCTGGCGGACCTTCAAAACCGCGTTGCCGCACGTCGAGCGCCAACGCGGCTATCTGCTGGCCACCTCCTCCATGGCGGCCTTCGTGCACTCCCCGCTCCAGGCCCCCTACACGGCCAGCAAGGCCGGAGTCTGGGCGATGTGCAACAGCATCCGTCTAGAAGTGCGGCACCTCGGCGTTGGCGTCGGGAGCCTGCACCCCACATTCCTCAAAACGCCAATGCTGGACGCGATCCACGCGGATCCGGCAGGTCGGCGCCTGTGGGGCGGAAACGAACGGGGACTGTGGCGGATGTGCACCGTCGACAAGGCCGTGCGCAGCATCGTGTCGGGCATCGAACGCCGGGCGCAGACAATCACCCCGCACCGCGCCCACGCGATCGTCGCAGCAGCGCCCGGTTTCTTCCGGCCGTTCGTTGACCAGGTCGGATTCACGACCAGAACCATCACCGAGGCCAGCGCTGCCGCCTCACCCAGCGGCGGCCTTCCGCCCACACCCCAACCGTGAGATGTGAATTTGAGGAACAAAGCGTTGGATTTGAGGTAGTCGAGGACAAGACCGTCCATGATTGGGCCGGCACGTCCCGCCCCTGCTCGCTGTTCTTCTTCGTCCCTCGCCGCGACGTGCTGCTGTCCCTTAGCCGACCTGTACGCAGAGGTGGACGAGGTCCTACCAACGGGAGCCACGCGTCGCTTGAACTGCGACCCACCTGTCGATCACATCGTTGACGCACAGGTAGAACACCCAGTGACCTGCGAGCTGCACGTCTACCGGTGCGCAGAAGGCCCCTTTCACCGAATCCGTCGAATGCTCCCGGTTCGTTTTGCTCGATGAGTGCCCTTCGAATTCTGAAAGCTGGTTTCTCGCCCGCTGCCACGCCGCGCTTCTCGATGACGGCGTGCGCGGCGTCGTGTCCTTCGCCGACCCCGTCCCAAGGCACACCGCATCCGGCGTCCTGGTGATGCCCGGACACGTGGGGACTATCTACGCCGCGACGAACGCCATCTACACCGGCCGGGCCACCGCCCGGACGGTGAAACTCCTGCCCGACGGCACGGTCTTCAATAGCGGAGTACGCGCGGGTTCCAGAGGCGTGCTGACAACCTGAGAACGTGCATTTCAGCAGATCGATGAGGGTGTTATGCACCCTCGATCCTTCGTGTGGAATCTCTGCAGTAACTCGTAAAATCTGCGAGTGATCGCAGTAATATGCGTTCTCGTGTCAGATTCTGAAAGTCGCGTGCTGACCCTCGTGCGCCCGGACCCGGAACCGACGGCCGTGATGGACCCGGCCGACGTGTCGGTGGAGACCGGGCTCGCCGACGTGGTCACGCTGCAACGGCGGCGCCAGGCCCGGATCTCGGTGCACGACGAGGAGAGCTTCTTCCTCGACACGCTGTCCGAGTACCAGTGGGCGCGCGACGCGGCAGGGCTGGCGCCCACGACGCTGGACGGGCTGATCAAGCCGGTGATCGAGGTATGCGAGTTCTACGGCACCGTGCCGTGGCAGCTGACATCTCGCGAGGTCGACCGGTACTTCGCCGGGCCGGGCAAGCGGGCCCAGTCGACCCTGCGTGGCAAGATCAACAAGCTCGATGCGTACTTCGCGTTCCTGGAGCAGCGCTACGCCGGCGAGATCATGCGCCGCTTCGGCGCCTCCGTCGGGTCGCCGATCGACCCGTTCAACCGGCCGCGTCACCGCGGGGACTTCGGGCTGCGCATCCCGCCGTCCCAGACGGCGATTAAGGACTTCTTCAGCCGGTGGCGCGAGGACCTGCCGAACGCACGGAAGTACGCGGTTGCCTGCCGCGACTACGTGATGACGAAGGTCGCTTACCTCTCCGGCGTCCGGGCGGCGGAGCTGTGCGGGGTGTGCCTGGGCGACATCCACTGGGAGCACGGCCAGTGGGGCAGATTCGTCGTCATGGGGAAGGGTGCCCGGGGCTCCGGTCCCCGCCCCAGGGAGGCGTACCTCTTCCAGGAGGGCCGTGCCCTGCTGTGGTGGTACATCGAGGAGATCCGGGGCGAGTTCGGGGACGACGCGGAGCACCCGCGGGCACCGCTGTGGCCCTCGGAGCGCAAGTCGAAGGCGATCGCCGACCTGAACGTGCCGATCGCACCAGCGATCGTGCCGTCGACGTTCCGGAAGGCGTTGCACACCGCGGCCGCGCACTACCTGACGGGCCCGGTCACCGACCTGTTTCCGCACCTGCTGCGGCATGCCTGCGCGACCCACAACTACCAGCGTGGGATGACACTTTGGGAGGTCCAGAAGGTCCTCGGACACGACTGGGCAACTACGACTCTTCGGTACATGGCAACTGCGCACGCTGACCCGGAGCTCGCGAATCTGGCGGCCAGCTCCCGGGCTGCCCAGCGACTTGTGATGGACAAGGGGAACCTTCGGTGAAGTGGAATCTGCGGATGATCGCCGCCCAGCGGGACCTGTGGCGGCCGACCGAGGTGCTCGCCGCCTTTCAGCAGGTCGGGTTCAACCCGTCGCTGAGCAAGGTGGCCGCACTGTGGAGTGGCACGCCAGTCACGGTGCGCCTCGATGACCTGGACAAGATGTGCGCCGCGCTGAACTGCACGGTCGCCGACCTACTCCAGGCCGAGCCGCTCGCGACGGGCCAAGCCGCGCCGGAGTCCGGCCAGCGCGCGGTCGGTGCCGAGGAAGGGCCAGGGTCGGGTCCGGTGCGGCCCGTGCCGCGCGGTCGCCGTGGTACCGGTTCGCGCTCGCTCCCGCCGAGCTGAGAGCTGGCCGATGACGGCGAACCGTGGGAAGGGCCTGGCACGGAGCTGCCCGGTGTGCCTGGGATGGCTGGTGATCCACTGGAATCGGGTATGCGACGTGTGCCGGCCCTGGGCGAGGAAGTACCCCGAGCGCCGGGTGTGCCCACGGTGTCGGCACGAGGCACACCTCAACTCGGACGGGTTGTGCAAACCGTGCCTCGCAGCGATTCGGACCGAGGACGACGCCGAGTGGGCCCTCGGTTTGGAGGGGGCGCAGCCGCAGCCGGTCCAGCTCACGGTTGGCGGTACGTACGGCGACCGGTCGGTGTCGTCCCGACCCCTGCGTCGGCACACCAAGAATGGCTTGAGCGTGGGGGTCGAGTGGTGGACCAAGCTCCGGAAGCAGCGGGCCGCTCCCGCTGGCCCGCCGGTGCTAGAGACGCAGGTGCGCGGCCAGATCCCGCTCTTCACCGTGCCCAGGGTGCTGGGCGACGCCGCCGTCAGCGCGATCGTCGGCCGGCCGATCGCCGGGTGGGAACAGGCCCGGCAGGTGATCGAGGCAATGGAGGCCGAACACGGGTTGACCGCGGGCTGGCGCCGCAAGGTCGCGGAGATGGTCCGCCTTGCCCTGGCCGTGGGCGAGGCCGAGGGTGCCGAGCGGCTCCCCGAGGCCATGCTGCGGGACCTGCCAGCAAACGGGGACGCGGTCCGCCTCATCCTGCTGCGCGCCGGTCTCCTGGACGAGGCTCCCGAGCCCATGCGGTTTTCCGGGAGGAATCAGCCCGCACGCACCCCATACAGCGCTGATCTGGCGCCGCTGCCGCCTCGTGCACCACGCCAGTGCGCGGACTGCTGCGCCTGGATTCCTGCCGGTCGGCGGGCAGGATTCGTCTGTGATCCGTGTCGGCACTGGCGGGAACGGACGGGGCGGGGCCGGTGCTGTCGCTGTGGTCACGACGGGCTGGCTCTGCGCGACGACCGATGTCGCAGCTGCCATCCCTACCGTCTCCTCGACGAAGCCCGCCCCGCCTCACGGCGGTTCACGCAGCTGGTGTTCTCGCTGCCGACTGGCAAGGGCGGGCCGTTTGAGGCATTCCCCGTCGGCAACACGGAGATGCCGGACTACGACGCGCGGCGACCTGCTCTGCATACGAGCCCCGGACAGATGCCACTGTTCACCCTCCGGCGTGACTGGGCCCCAGTGCTTGCCCGGCTGCGGAGCATGCCCGTGGGCGAGCCGCCGCTGACCTCGACCGCCCGCACTTTGATCGAGGATTTCACCCGCGATCGACCGGCGCAGCGACCGGACTACAAGAAGAACACCCGCACGCTCACGATCCTCGCCTACTGGCTCGGCGCCGAGACGGCCTTCTTCGAACGCGACGTATACGACCTGGCCCGAATCGACGTGAACCTCGCTGCCAAGTCCGTCTGCCAGTTCCTGCGCATCCGGGGCCTGCTAGTGGAGGACCCCGGCCTGCATCAGGACGCGGATCAGGCATGGATCGAGGCGGCCCTGGCCGCGCTGCCGGAGCCGGTTGCGAGCGAAGTGCGCACCTGGGTGAAGGTCCTGCGCGAACAGGGCCCCCGCGAGGGCGAGCCGCGCGGGTACGACGGCATCCGCCGCTATCTCACCAACCTCCAGCCCACTCTCACCGCTTGGACCGCGACGGCCGGCGTGACCTCCTTGAAGGAGATCACGAACGATCACGTCGAGGACGCCGTGGACGACCTGCTCGGCTATGCCCGCCGTGGGCTGGCGACAGCCCTGCGCAGTTTGTTCCGCGCGCTGAAGCGCGAACGAATGATCTTCCGCAACCCCGCCCGGGACCTCCCGGTCGGCGACATCAAGGGCATCCCGAAGTCCATCCCCTCCGACCTCCTGATGGGACTGCTCGATCAGGCCACGACACCGCTCGGCCGCCTCGTCGTGGCTCTCGCCGCCGTCCACGCGCTGCCCGGCAAGGAGATCCGGGCCCTGTGCACCACGGGCCTGGATCTTTCCCGGGGCACTCTCGAAGTTCGGCGCGGTCTGCTGCGGCACACCCTTTACCTGGAGGAGCTCACCCACCAACTCGCCGCTGACTGGACGACCTACCGTCACCACCGCTGGCCAGCCTCGTCCAACCCCCACCTGCTGGTCAGTCAGAAGAGCGCGGTCGACCCCGACCACCCGGCCGTCAGCATCGGCACCCTGAGTGGAGCCCTGCCCCGCGGGCTGACGCTGAGCGGCCTGCGCCAGGACCGCATCCTCAACGAAGCTGCCGAAAGCGCCGACCCGCTCAGGCTGATGCGTCTTTTCGGCATCACCGAACAGACCGCCATGCGCTACGTCACCGCCGCCCACCCCGAGCGCACCACCAAGCTGCCTCGGTGAAGCGTCAGTGCAGGGATCCTCGACACGCCGTGATCGTGCAGCAGCTGCACCATCGTGCCGATGCGACCGAGAGCGGCGTCCCTTATCTCGACTCGGACGGCGAAGTACCTGAACCACGCTCCGTCGACCATGAAGTACCGCATTTTCGTACTATGCCTGCTGAGCGGAGGCCATGCTAGTAGCGCCGTAAGGGGGCGTATGACGCAAGGTGACGCGGTGATCATCGGTGTGGGCACGTTCCGTGACCATGTACCCAAGGGCGAGGAGGTGCCGGTCGGGACACCGACATGGCCCGCGCTGGAGTTCGTGGAATCGCTGGTTCCGCGTGTGCGTGACGCGTTCGGCCAGCTCGGCTATCGAGTGCGGTGCCGCATCGACCCCGTTCAGGAAGACTTGCGGGGTGCTTTGGTCCCTGCTGACGGTGAAGGCGGGGGCGGGCACCGGATTGTGCATGTGATTTCCCACGGCCAGGCCGACCCTGACCGGATGCGGCTGGACATGGTGCCAGCCGACGGTCAGGTTGGCCGCGACACCAACGTTGCCGGATGGATCTCCGACAGTGACGCTGAGGGGCGCCTGTCGCTGTTCCTGGTCGATCTGTGCGGTTCAGGCGTGGCCGCCCGGCTGCCGTCCTCCGCATACGAGGCCGGGCAGCAGACCTACGCGTGGGTAATCGCGGCTTCGGACGGCCGGGAGGAAGCCTACGACGGCCGCTTCAGTACTGCCGTCGCCGAGGTGCTGGAAGACCTGGCTCACACGGGACTGGGCACCGACCCCTCGCAAGAGTTCGTCGACTTTCATCTGGTGGCCCGGCACATCGGGATGCGGCTAGAGGCGGCCGGGGGCCGGGTGCAGACGGTGCGAGCCACGCTGATGGACCCCAGTGCCCCCAAGCCGAAGCTGCCGTTCTTCCCCAACCCCGCACATCCCGCCTTCGCCGCCGACCCTGTCCGCACACGGCGAGCTGCCCTGGACCCGCCGGTGAGGGACTTCCTGGAAGAACTCGACCCGGTCGACGCCCGGCACTTCACCGACAAACCCGGCCGCCACTTCACCGGCCGCCGCAGCCAACTCCGTCTGCTCGCACCTTGGCTGGACGCCCCCGACGCGCCCCGCCTATGTGTGGTCACAGGAAGCCCCGGCACCGGCAAATCCGCCCTGCTCGGCGCCCTCATGTGCGCTGCGCACCCCCAGCTTGCCGAACAGGCCGCACACATCCGCGAACGCCTCCCCGGCGCGTGCCGGCCAGCGTTCCACGAGCTGCTGGCAGCCGTCCAGGCCCGCCAGCGCAGCCTGCCGGCCGTCCTGAGCGCACTCGCACGCCAGCTACACCTGCCCGCACCAGACGACGAATGGACCGCTGAAGAGTTCATGGACGCCCTGCGGGCCATGCCGGAACCGCCGGTACTGGTAGTCGATGCCCTCGATGAGGCGGTCAACCCCAGCCACGTCACCGAGGGCCTGCTGCTGCCCCTTACCGGTGCCTGCCGTCCCGACGGGCAACCGGTGTGCCGGTTGCTGCTCGGCATGCGCCCTTGGGAACAGTTCGACCAGCTCAAAGCCCGCGCGGAAACCACCGGCTTGCTCATGGACCTCGACCGGTCCCCCACAGACGAACTCGAAGAGGACCTGACCGCCTACCTCGACGACGTCCTCACCCACACCAACGGCTACCGGACCGGGCCAGCCCGCCCGGTCCGGGAACATCTCGCCAGCACCGCTGCCGCCCGCCTTGCCCGCACCCCCCAGCAGGGGGAAAAGTGGGGTGAGTTCCTGGTCGCATCCGTCTTCACCAGCTACCTCGTCTCTACCCCGGCAGCCAGAGACATCCCTTCCGCGCAGAACTTGGGTAACAGGGTCCCCGTCACCCTGCCGGACGTTCTCGAACTCGATCTCAGCTCCCGCTCCACCCCCGCCACCGCCCGGGCGCTCCTGGTCGCGATCGCCCACGCCAAAGGCAACGGCATCCCCGCCGAACTTGCCTATCCCCTCGCCAAAGCCCTGCGCCAAACCGCCGACCCAGAGTGCTTCCCTCAGATCCTCGACGAGTCCATGTTCTACCTCCGCACCCACATCGACTCCGACGGCACCACCCTTTACCGCCCCTTCCACCAAGGCCTCGCAGACCACCTCCGCACCCACCCCTACCACCGTGCCTCCCTCCAGGACACCAACGCGCCGCGCGACGAGATCCCTGCGGCCGAACTCGTCCTGAACACGCTGCTTGCTCCCCGCACCCAGGCCGACCGCATCGTCTGGGCCAACGCCGCTCCATATCTGCTCCGCCACTCCATCGAGCACGCCGCAGACGCTGGCAAAATGGAGGAGCTGATCACTGACGCTGAGTTCCTTGTCCACGCCGACGCCTCCACCCTCACTGCGGCGCTCTCCAGCGCCACCTCGCCCACCGCTGCCCTAACCGCAGCCGTGTACCGAACCTCCTTGCATCTCCATCGCCACACCCACCCCGGATCCCGCCGCACGATCCTCGCCACCGATGCTGCACGGCACCGTGCCACCTCCATGCACCATCAACTCACCAGGCCACTTCCCGTCCGAGCGTGGCGGCCCCGATGGGCAACCGGCAGCGCCCTCATGGCAGGACTTCAGCACACCCTCGCTGGCCATACCGACAAGGTGACCGCAGTGGTGGCCACCACCCTCAACGACCGGGCTGTCGCCGTTTCTGGCAGCGTCGACGGCACGGTGCGGGCGTGGGACCTCATCACCGGGGAGCCGCTCGACCAACCCTTAATCAAAGGCCCCCGCGGCGTCTTCGCGATGGCGTGCACCCCTCTCGACGGCCGGACCGTCGCCGTCACTGGCAACCTAGCCAGCACAGTGCGGGTGTGGGACCTCAACTCCGGCGAGCCGCTCCACCAGTTCCTCACCGACCACTTTCAATTGGTGTGTTCGGTGGCGTGCACCGTCCTGGACGGCCGAGCTGTGGTCGTGACCGGCGGCATCGACGGCAGGGCGCGTGTGTGGGACCTCACCTCCACCAAGCCGTACCGCCAAGACCTCTATGACACTAGTCCGGCTGGTGAGGCCGAGGTGGCGTGCACCGCCCTGGACGGCCGAGCTGTGGTCCTCAAAGCAGGCACGGTTGATGTGTTTGACCTCACCTCCGGCCAAGAGTTCGGTAAGCCCCTCAATGGCCGCGCGCAGGACGTGTCTGCGGTGGCGTGTACCGCCCTGGATGGCCGGGCTGTGGCCGTCACCGGCAGCACCGATGGCACGGTGCGCGTGTGGGACCTCACCTCCACCAAGCCGCTCCGTAACACCTTCACCGGCCACACGCGGAAGGTGTCTGCGGTGGCGTGTACCGCCCTGGATGGCCGGGCTGTGGCCGTCACCGGCAGCACCGATGGCACGGTGCGCGTATGGGACCTCACCTCCGGCGAGCCGCTCCAGGAAAACCCCAGCCACGTCGGGGAGTTCAGTGCGCTTGCGTGTACCGCCCTGGATGGCCGGATTGTGGCCGTCACCGGCAGCACCGATGGCACGGTGCGCGTGTGGGACCTCACCTCCACCGAACCGCTTAACCAGCCTCTCGCCGGCCACACGAAAAGTGTGAGCTCGGTGGCACACACCCGTCTGGACGGCCGGGCTGTCGCCGTCACCGGCAGTACCGATGGCACGGTGCGCGTGTGGGACCTCAACTCCGGCGAGCCGCTCCGCCAGATCCTCGTAACCGACCGTTACGGGAAAGGGGTGACTGCTGTGGCGCTCACTGCCCTCGCAGGCTTGACCTTCATGGTCTCCGGCGACGACGACGGCATGGTGCGCATGTGGGACCTTGCCAGCGGGGAGTTACTTCGATCCACCCGCAGCGAGTATCGAGGGGTGTCCTCGGTGGCGTGCGCGGTCCTGGACGGCCGGGCTGTGGCCGTCATCGGCGGAACCGACGGCACGGTCCGTGTGTGGGACCTCGTCCATAGCGATCAACTCGACGACATCCTTACCGGCCACACGGGAGGGGTGTCCGCGGTGGCGTGCGCCGTCCTGGACGGCCGAACCGTCGCTGTCACCGGCGGAACCGACGGCACGGTGCGCGCGTGGGACCTCAACTCCGGCCAACGGATCGGCCAGCCCTTCACCGGCCACACGGGAGGGGTGTCCGCGGTGGCGTGCGCCGTCCTGGACGGCCGAACCGTCGCGGTCACCGGCGGAACCGACGGCACGGTGCGCGCGTGGGATCTGGTTGGCGGTGCTTGTTCCATCGTGGCCGTGGGGCTTGAGGTCCACGCGGTGGCGGCTACAGATGGTGCTCTCGTACTGGGGCTCGACGCTGAAGTCATGGTGATGGACCAAGGAAAGGAGTCATACGGATGAGGATTCTTGGCATCCATGGGGTAGGCAACTTCCGTGCCTCTCAGCCGCCAGACGCAGCAGCCGCGCACCTGGCGGACCTTTGGGCCAGCGCGCTTTGGCGCAGCGAGCACAGAGAGGATGGTCAGGGACCAGAGCCGCGTGTAGAAGTGGCGGTTGCCTATTACGCCGACTTGCTGCGGCGTCAGGGCACTCAAGGAGGAGACGACCTGGACTCCTTCGATGAGTTCGAGCGCGAACTGGTCTCCTTGTGGCTGGACGCATGCGGACTCCCTGATGCCACGGCTGCTGGACGCGCCACCGCTCCGCTGCGCCAGGCTCTGGCATGGCTGGCCAGAACCCGCGGTCTAGGACAGCCTGCCACTGAATGGTTCGTTGCCGTCTGCTTCCGCGAAGTCGCGGCCTACCTACGGGGGCCAGCGCGCCAACAGGTTCGCTCCCGTATCGCCGACGCCCTGGCCGCGCACCAACCTACCGTCGTGATCGCCCACTCCCTCGGCTCCGTCGTGGCGTACGAGACATTGTGGGAACACTCCGAGCTAAGCGTGGATCTGCTGGTCACGCTCGGTTCACCGCTAGCCCTACCCCACGCCGTCTTCCCGCGCCTGCAGCCCACGCCCGTCGACGGGAGGGGCCAGCGGCCCCCAAGCGTGGCTTGCTGGGTCAACCTCGCAGACCCCGGGGACCTCGTCGCCATCCCGCCTCAAGGCATCTCGCGTTGTTTCGAGGGCGTTCAAGAGCCGAGGAATCAACCCATCCACGCCTTCGATTTCCATAAGGTCGCCAACTACCTCGCCTCGCCACAGCTCCGTAATCTCCTCCAGAAGTACGCATAACCGACCTCCCGCTGACAACTAAGTATTCACAGAACGTGCCCGCCGGGTAACAGCAGGCGCGCCAGCGTTCGGTAGCGGGTCCGTCGCTGCCGCCTGGCCGGACGGTGCAACGCTGGCGGGCGTCGACGTTGCCGCTCTTGCACGTGGACCAGCGCCCGCTCGTCGGGTTTCACCGCCAGCCGCTCAAAGCCGCGGACACCATCGTCCACATCCTCGGGTGGGCGGTGAAGAAGCAACGGGCACTGTGGGCTGCCGCTGGCAAGCCTTCCTCCGTCCGGCTGGACCGGCAAATTCGTGCCGGGCAGAACCATGCTATGGGCCGCACTAAGCTATCCGGACGCAACCAGCGACCTCCGACCATCGCGAATCCGCCCCAGAGTCGTGGTTCTGCCGCGATCCTGGGGCGGGTTCACGTTTGCGTGCGTTCAGGATTCCGGGAACTCGCACGCTTCCGACCGGGCCGCCCAGAAGATCCGCCGCCAGGAACAGGGCTACCGATACGCCCAGGAACAGCTCATCGCGCTCGGAGCCCCGCGGCCACGCCCCGGCACCAAACCCGCCGTCTGGCTGCGCGAGGCCCTGGCCGAGGTCGGCACCCGCAACGTCCGGCACCGCGGCGCCCACCGATGGGTGTTCCCGCTCGGTCGCACGCGCCGCGAACGCGAGGAGATCCGGCTCGGGCTGCCAGCCCGACGGCCTCACCCCAAGCAGCCCGACACCTAACGCGTCCCATCGCGAACCGAGCGCTTCGATGGTTCCCCTCCGGGGAAGCGGCAAGCGCGCCCCCTTTTACCGCCCCGTCCGGCAGTCCCGCCTGAAAGGCATACTGAGAGTCATGGCCACCATCACCGAGCTCCTCCTCAAGCTCGCTGCCGAGTCCGCCACCGCCAAGGATGCACGGCTGCGCCGCCTGGTGTACGAGGGTAACGCTCTCTACCACCAGGGGCTTGAAGAGACGCGTAGCGAGCTTGCCGTTCGCTCCCGCGCGCGGACCACCGAGCAACTGTGTGAGGACAGCGCCGCGGCAGGCTTTCCTGGAGCAGAGAACAGGGAGGAGGCGTTGAGCCTTCTGGCTCTGGGCTCATGGCAGCACACTCCGGGTGCGATGGCGTTCGACGAGTTGGCGGCACATGCTGCGCGTCAGGGTGTCTGTCTCCTCGCTGAGAAGTTCTGAGCACTGCATCGTCGGAAAGAGCGGCCGGCAGCTGGACACCCTTCCGACATTGATGCCATTATGGGTTTTGGGTCGGAGGGGCCGGCCCATCGCGCTCAGGACGGATGCGACCACCATGGCTGGCAAGCCGAAGAAGCAGGACCCCGTCGACTCCAGGGAGATCGCCGCGGAACTCGGGCTCAGCGTCGGTCGCATCAACTCGCTGTATGCGGAGCGCGAGAAGAACGGGTTCCCCGCCCATGTCGACCAGCGCGGCCGCGCACGGCTGTGGGACGCGACCGAAGTCCGCAAGTGGTACGAGGCCAGGGAGCGTTCGCGGCTGCAGCAACTGGCTGTGCCCAGCGGGGACCCGGACGAACTCCTGAACCCCGCGCAGGTCGCAAGATTGCTGGGCTACGCGAACCGCAGCCAGATCAGCACCTACCTGATCGAGCACCCGGGCTACTTCCCGGAGCCCGACGAGGTTGAGGAACTCGGCACCAACCAGCGGAAGAAGTGGCGCCGCCGGACCATCGACGCCTGGCTCGCCAGCCGGCCCGGCAAGGGCAAACGCGCGGGAGCGACGCGGCAGGCACCCGCCCTGCCCCACGTGCCGGCGGACGGCGATCCCGACGAGTTGCTGTCAGGTACCCAGGCCGCGGCGCTTCTCGGCTTCAAGAGTCTCAACTCCTTCGCCAGCTCCCTGTCCCAGGGCAACTTGCCGCTGCTGGAAGAGACCGACGGCCTTACTGACCGTGGCAGGCGGGCATGGACGCGCCGGCGCATCCTCGAGCAGAAGGCTCAGCGCGGCTGACGAGGCGGGTACATTCACCGCCCCCGCAATCGCAGTCTTCGGGTATGGGGTTCGTTGTCCCCGCTTGGGCCCGGAGACTGCACGATGGCCGGTATGGCGCGGCTCGCCACCACGCCCCGCGACGGACTTCAACCCGTCGCGAGCCAGCCACCGCACGGAGCCCCGCCCACCTGGGCGGGGCTCCACCTGCTGAGGCACGCCGACCCTCCGACGGTCCCTGCCGTGGAATCGGTGACGGGATAGGCGCCGGAAGCGCTGCTGATCTCGGCCGTGATGCCCGTGTGCCTCCATCGGCCCGCACGTAGAGGACCACCGTCCAGACCAGCCACGCACTGACGCCTGGCTCAACCAGTTCCGCACCACCTGCCAGTGCTGCACGCTCGATATCGACGCCCAACGCGACCCGCCTCGCTGCTGCGCCGCTGGCCAGTGCTGCCACATGCTGCTCTCCCCGCTGACGCTCACCTACATCCACTCCGTACTCAAGTCCGCCCTGGAACACGCCGTCCGCGAGGAAGAGATCCCGCGCAACGTCGCCCGCAACGTCCGCACCGGCAGCCCCACGTCCCCGACGCTTCGAACCCCTCACCACCGACGAAGCCCGCCGACTCCTCACTACGGCCCAGGGCCATAGGCTGCACGCGCTGTTCGAACTCGCCCCTCCACCGGACTCCGTAAGGGCGAGATCCTCGGCCTCCACTGGGAAGACCTCAACCTGAACGCGGGCACCGCCGCCATCCGCCGAACCCTCAGCGCACCAGCGCAGGAGGGCTCACGACGCTGCCCACCAAGACCCGGGCCTCCGAACGCCGCATCGCCCTCCCCACCCGCTGCGCCGAGTCCCTGCAGCTCCACCATGAACAGCAGCAGCGCGAAAGTGAGGCTGCCGGCAGTGCGTGGCAGCACAAGGGGCACGTGTTCACTACAGCGCAGGGCAGACCGATTGACCCGACCAACCTCACCCGCACCTTCACCACATTCCTCCGCAAGGCCGGCCTTCGCCGCATCCGATTTCGCGACCTCAGGCACTCGACTGCGACCCTGCTTCTGGAACAGGGAGTCGAACTCGTCATGATCAAGGAACTCCTCGGTCACGCGCACACCGGCGGCACCGCCACCGTCTACGCCCACGTCCGACTCCGCCTCCAGCGCGACGCTATCGACACTCTCAGCACCGCACTCGGCAGCCCCGAAACCATCGAGACGGCCAACAGCGACGGAGATGAGCCGCCATCCCGCGCCGCCTTCGTCCGCAGACGTTGCCGTCAACTACTGCCGTCACGACGTGCAGAAGCCCCGCCAGAAGCGCGATCTGGCGGGGCTTCATATTTGCGCTTGCGTGCCCTCACAAGCCCCAGGCGGACTCACTGAACTGCCGCACTTCGCACACGCTCGTCACCCACTCGGAGATACGATTCCCATCCTCGTCGACTTCACTGTGAGGCTCTACGTACCGCCACGGCTCTTGCGGGTCGAACGGTTCATCGAGCTCATCCAGGAAGATGAGCGAATTCTGGACGTGGATCATCTCCCCGTCCCGATACATTGGCCAGCAGGAGATGAAATTACTGGTTGCTGGATCGGTGATCGAAGCAATGAGGCAGGAGATCTCCTTCTCGGAGCCTTCGAGTTTCCTCAGAGCACCCTCCCAGCTTCGACGGTATTCATCCACCGCCCAGAAGCTCAGATCCATCAGGAACGTCTCCGTGAAACTGCCGACCCAGATCCTGCCGACAGCCTCAGATGGTGACGGGGTCGCGCCCTCCGAAACCGATTCGTCGATCACCTCGATCGAGAATCCGCTATTCCTTGAGGTAGTTGAGATCTGGGTCATAGGTTCCGATCCGTTGCCCTCTACGGTTGAACATCTTCCAGCCAGCCGTCACGTTATGTCCATCGATATCACGCGAGATGTAATTCTTGCCATTGGAGAACACATCTTGGCCATGTGAATCGATTTTAAGCCCCCTCGCCTTCTGTGGGGGAATTCTTGTCCCATATCCAAGCGCAGCCGCCTGATCCGCCGCAGTCCCGGCGTATAGCTCTCGGTTGCCCCGACTGCGCTCATCTACCTTGTCCGGGTGGTAGGGGTCACCCTTGAGTGCAGGGGAAGAGGTATACCCCTCCGGAAGGTCACAGTTGCTGTTGTGAACGAGTACCGGAGTCTGCCCCGCCAGCACATAGTACGTGTGGAGGCCCTCAATGGTGAGGTTGCGGGTTTCTTGACGCTCATGGAAACCACGCGTCTGCTCGATCTTGACGACCGTGCCTGCGTCAGTGCGCAGGGTCATGCCGGGTTTGAGGTCGTCGGCGTCGATCCATGCGCGTTGCGAGGGCGACCAGAAGGGGTGGTGGTCGGTGGCTACGATGACGCCGGTCTTGTGGCCGGTGTCAAGGGTGAGCTCGGTGAAGTCTTTGTCGTCCTTGGTGATGATGGTGGCGAGGACAGTGCGGGCTTCGGTTTTTCCGGTTTCCGGGTCGGTGGCAAGGATTCTTTCGCCGGTTTTAACATTCTTGATTTTCTTGTGGCTGCCGTCGGCGAGTTCGACTTCAGTGTCCGGGGTGAAGCTGTTGAAGCATTTGTTGATGTGCTCAATCCCAGCTTTCCCCTGACGAAGGGCTCTTATTCCGCCAACCAGTCCGGCGCCGCGTCCGTCCGAACCCGTGTACTGGGAGGTCCGTATGAACTCGGCAGTGAGTGCCTTCTTTTGCAGTGCATCTGTGCAGGCGTCGGAGCCGGGACCGGCACAGGAGTTCACGAAGGCGGCGATGGCGGTATCGCCGGTGTAGTTCCACCTATCGCCCGCTTTGGCGAGCTCCTTGGTGTAGCTCTGAAGCCACGCCGCGTAGACGGTCGGAGGAAGTATCTTCTCGGCGACGGCTGACACCTCTTCGATTACCTGGGTGACCTCGCTTGTGTAGAAGGGGGCCAGGAGGTTGATGGTAGGGGCATAGAAGTCTGAAGTGCTCGGTCCCGCTGGTGTGTCCGGGTTGCAGGAGTTTCCACCGGCACCGCAGAACTCTCGGAGGCCACTGGGGTCGCTGTAGTTGATGGGGTCGTTGTGGCTGTAGCTGTAGGCGGAGAGGTTCTGCGGGTCGTAGGGGGCAAGCAGCGGGTCGGGGCTGAGGAAGCGGCCGAGTGCGGGGTCGTAGGCGCGGGCGCCGAGGAGGGACAGGCCGGTGGAGGTGTCTTCGGTTTTGCCGAGGAAGCCTCGGTCGGTGCCGGAGGGGAGGCTGCCGGAGCGTTCGTCGCCGAATGGCGTGTAGCGGCGTCTTGTGGTGGTGCCGGTTGATGCGTCGATGGCGAGCTGGGTGGATGCCTGGGTGTCGGCGGTCAGGTAGGTGACCTTGCCGGTGCCGGCGTTGGTGGTGCGCATCGCCACGGCGGAGGTGCCGCAGGTGTAGTAGCGGGTGGCGGTGACGGCCTTTCCGTCGGTTGTGGTCAGTTGTGTGCCGCCAAGGTAGGCGACGGTTTCGGCTGGGGTGGTGCGGACGATGAGGGTGCCGTCGGCGTCGTAGGTGTAGCGGGTGAGTTCGCTGCCGCTGGACTTGGTGGTTTTGACGGTGGCGAGCTGGCCGGTCGGGGTCCAGGTGTAGTCGGTGGTTTTGGCGTTGGTTGCGCTGGTGCCGGGTTCGACGCGCTTGAGTGTGGTGCCGTCGGGGTTGTAGGTGAGGGTGTCGGTGGAGACGGTGGTTCCGTTGACGTTGTTCTTGGTGTTGCGGATGGCGTGCGGGTGCTGGGCGTTGGGTGTGGTCCAGGTGCCGGAGTCGTCGTAGCCGGGGTAGAGGTAGTCGCGTTGCTTGAGGGTGCCTGCGTTGTCCTTGTCGGTGATGGACTGGAGATTGCCGAGGCGGTCGTAGCTGTAGGCGGTCTGGTAGGGAGCGGTGCCCTTGAAGTCCGAGTTGGTTACGCCGGTGCAGGAGGCCGTGGTGGTGGTGAGGGCGTTGGTCAGGCGTTGTTGGTCGTCGTAGGTGAAGCACTGCGACTGTGCGGTCTGGGTGTTGGCTTGTTCGCGCAGTTCGGTGAGCTTGCCGGCGAGGTCGTAACCGTAGGTGTCGACCTGCTGTTCGGCGATGAGCTTGTTGATGTTGGTGGTGGTTGAGATGCGGGACAGCCAGCGGGTGCCGTTGGTGTCGTCGTAGCCGTAGCTGCGGGTGGCGTTGACGCCGGTGGTGCTGTAGTCGGCGCCGTATTGCCGCTGGCGAACGCGGTCGTAGGGGTCGTAGTCGGTGTTATTGACGTAGACGGTGCCGTTAAGGCTGGAGGTGGTGCGGGTGGGGTGGTTGTACTCGTCATAGCTGGTGGTGACGGTCTCGGCGGGGAGGCCGCCGGCTGCGGGATATCCGACGGTGGTGACGTTGTCGGCGGCGTCGTATCCGAGGGTGGTGGTGTAGCTGCCGGCCAGGCCTGTCACGCTGGCCGGGATGATCTGGGTGGCGGAGGTGGGGCGTCCGCGGGTATCGAATGCGTCGGTTTTGGTGGTGTAGGCGTTTCCGTCGGCGTCATGGCTGGTGGTCTGGTAGACGCGGCCCTTGCCGTTGGCGATACCGATGCCGTCCCAGGCCCAAGCGGCGAGTTCGGTGCCACCGGAGGTGATGCCGGTTGCGCGGCCCAGATTGTCGTAGGAGTAGCTGATGGTTTTCTGGCCGGTGTTGCTGGTGGTGGTGGCGTTGCTAGTGGTGGTGGCGATCCGGCCGGCTTCGTCGTAGGTAGTGGTGGAGTACCCGGAGTCGGGATCGTCGGTCGAGGTGCGGTCGCCGGCCCAGTTGTAGGTGTAGGTGGTGTTGTTGCCGCGGGTGTCGGTGATGTGGGCGAGTTCGCTCTTGTCGGTGTAGCCGTAGCTGGTGGTGTAGGCGGAGGTTCCCGAGTGCTCGACGACCTTGGCTGTCTGTCCGTAGACGTCGGTGTAGGTGTCCGTGGCCGCGCCGATCGCGGGTTGGACCGTGGTCTTTTCACCGGCGTAGGTAGTGACGACCTTGCCCTGGTCCTTGGGGACGTTGAAGGCCTTGAGCTGGGACAGCGTGGTGCGGCCGGCCCAGTCGACGACGAAGTCGTTGAAGGAGGGCAGCTCTGCGGCCTCGGGGCTGGAGGGTCCGCCGCTGCCCGCAGTGCCCTGGTTGCGGAAGACATTGGAGGTGCCGGCGACATTCCCGGAGGAGTCGTAGCGGGTGACCGTCACCTGCCGGTACGGCACCGTCTGCTTCGTCGCGGAGTCGAAATCGTCCGGCAGCGGTACCTGGGTCTCGCGGGCTCGGCCGAGGGCGTCGGTGTAGGCGTGTGAGGTGACGTACCGGGAGCCGGATTGCAGCACGCTCGAGGTAACGTGCGGGTAGCCGTCCACGCTGTCGGGGACCCCGGAGCTGTTTGTCGAGGTCGGAATCGAGTAGGCAAACTTCTGCGAGGGTGAGCTGCCGGTCTCTGTCGGCTCCCACACCTCGGTGATACGGCCGGCCGAGTCGAGTGTGATCTTGGTGAGGTTGCCGTTGGTGTCCTTGGACTGGTACGGCACGCCCCAGTAACGGGACAACCATGTCGTCGTGGTCAGCGGGCCACGGGCCGATGCGGCACCGTCCGGGTCGGGCGTGGTGGTGGTGATGCCGTTCAGTGGCCAGGTGTTGGCCGGGCTGTACGTGGTGGTGGTGCGGTTGCTCTGGTCCTCAACGGGACGGCTGTTACCGCCCTCTTCGACCCAGGTAACGCGGCCTGCTCTGTCGTAGCCGCCGGTCAGCCTGCGGTACGAGTCAGAGCCTGTGCCGCCCTTGGTGTAAGTGCGGACCTCGGTAGCGTTGCCGTCGGTGGGGTGGTTGTCGGCGACTGCGGTCGAGTTGTCGTAGAGGGTGGAGCTGTAGCCGTCCTGATTGGCGTCGCTGATGCTGGAGCAGCCGACCGAGTAGTGCTTGACCTGGTCTTGGACGACCATCCAGCGCTGGGCGCCAGTGGAGTCGTAGTTGTCGGTGTTGTAGGCGCGTCCGTAGGTGGTGCAGCGGTCGTCGTTTACGCCACTCTCGCCCCAGTCGTGGGTGCGCATGGCCAGGCCGAAGGTGGTGGAGGCACCTTCGTTGTCGTCGTATTCCTGCTCGACGCCGTGTTCGCGCCAGGTGCCGTTGGACTGCAGGGTGCTGGTGACGGCTTGGGACTGGCGGACGAAGCGGGCGTCGGGCAGGCCGTCGTACTGGGCGGTGTTGTGCCTCCAGTAGGAGTAGATGGTGTGAGCTTGACCGGTTCCCTGGTCGTCGCGGGTGGAGGTGGACAGCGTCTGGCCGCTCAGCCACTCGGAGTCGGTGTGGTCGGTGCCGTAGCCGTCGTTGACCTTGACCGACTTCGTGGCCGAGGGGTCGGTCTTGGAGGTGCGGTCGCCGTCCAGGCCACGGTAGAGCCAGTACTTGGTAGAGTGCTTGTTGACGCTGGCACCAGATGTGACCTCGAACTCCTGGTAGCCGCGCCAGCTAGACCAGGACTCGTCCTCATCGGGGCTGAGCGGGTCGTCCGTGAAGCGCCAGCCTGCACCGTCCTCGTAGGTGTAGGTGGTGGTCATCAGCGGCGCGCCGTCCTGGTTGGTGGTGACCGTCGGGTCGACGACCACCTTGGTGACCAGGAACTTCTTGAACCAGCCGGAGCGTGATTCGGTCTCGCCCTCAGGCGTCCACTTCTGCCAGAAGCAGTCCATGGTGTTGGACGACTGGCTGGGCAGGTTGTCCGATGTGCAGGGGTTGGCGAAGCCGTAGGAGACGGTGGTGGTGGCACCGGTGTCGCCGTGGATCTCGCTGACGCGGCGGAAGTTGAGTTCGGTGGAGCCGACCTTGTTGTCGAGGTCGACGCCGTTGAAGTTGATGACTGGCAGCACGGTGCCGGTGCCGTTGCCGTAGGTCTCGCGCTGCAGGTAGTCCAACCAGAGAGTCTTGCCGACCGCCCCGTCGGGGTTGGGCATGCCGTGCTTGGTCTGGAACTGCTCGACAAGGTCCCAGCCGGTGCCGTCCTGGTCCGAGACGTAGGTCTTGATGTCCCAGAGCATGTCGGTGGAGAAGAAGGTGGGGTAGTACGTCTTGCCGGCGCAGTTGTAGTCCGCGGAGGTGCCGTCACACATGAGGTCGATCGGCACGTCGGGATAGGAGGTCGGCTTGTCCTTGAAGGTGGGGCAGGTGGCGGCTGTTTTGCGCAGGGGGTCGTCCTGTGTCATCCGCTCGATGCACCGGTTGACGTGGGACAGCTCGACCTTGGCGGGCGCCGCGCTGCCGGCGATCTGGGAGGCCCAGCCGTACTGGATCTCCTTCACGTAGCCGGAGGAGACGTACGAGCGTGCCTTGTCCGTGTCGGCGACGGACCGGTAGTGGTTGTACTCCTTGTCGTAGAAGTACATCGATTCGACCTCGTTGGCGTCGACGACGCGGTCGAGGTTCCAGCGCCAGGCCTGCGTGCACGGCTCCGGGAACTGGTCGCGGCACGGCTCCCCGGCGTCGTTGCCGACGACGGGGACGGTGAACACGGAGGCGGTGGCGGTGGTGGTGCGCTCGGAGCGTCCCCAGCCGAAGTAGTAGCGGTGCCCGTCCTGGGAGGAGATGACCCAGTACTCGCCGTCACGGCCGGCGCCGTAGCCGCCGAACAGGCGCTGCACCCGCCAGCCCGGGTCGGCCTGGACGTGGTAAGAGCCGGTGCCGGTGTTGTCCTGGATGAGCTCGGAGCTGACACCGTTGAGGTTGATGACGTAGACGGCGCCGTCAGGTTCCTTGGTGCTGTTCGGGGAGTCCCAGCACAGGTCGCCGATGGTCTTCAGGCCGTCCTGGCTGCAGTTGCGATACCGGCGCTCGATGAAGCCGACGCTCAGATCCCAGCCCATGCCGACCCAGGACGCCTGGTTGTTGGACGCGGAGGTGCGTCCGTCCACCGACTGCGAGTTGTACGACATCGCCAGCGAGGGGGCGGAGCCCATCGGCGGGGACGGCAGCCGGATCGGCAGGTTGTAGTTGAACGCTCCGGAACCCGGTGACACGCTCCACGAACCCGTGGGCGACAGAGTGGAGGCGCGGTAATCACCCTTGTCGGAGGACGAGCTGGTGGTAAGCGCGTAGACGCTTGTGCCTGCACTGGTGCCCAGCTGCGTCGTCACGCCTTGCTCGTCCGGTTCGGCGGTCACCGTCGCGGTCAGTGTGCCCGTGGCCGTGTCATTCTCGGCAGGCACGACGTCCCGCTGCTGACACTCCGCCGCATCGGGGGTCTGCAACGCGCAGGCCGGCAGCTTCACCAGCCGCAGCCGGGAGGCGAAATCTCCTCCGTAGGCGTACTTGAAGCCGGAGTAGTCGATGTCGACGCGGACCTGGCCAGGCTCGTCGACCCCGTCGGTACGGGTTACCTGCAGGCCCATGCCGATCCCGCCGGCAGGTGCAACCTCCTCGCGGTCCAGCACCCGTACGTCGACCTGATCCGGCGATACCGACGGTATGGAACTACCGGCCGGGTCGTCCGTTGTGCTCGCCGACGGCGTGGGGACGGGTGACGAGAGCGAAGGGTTCGTGGACGGATCTGCGCTTTGTGTGCTGCTGGCTGTCGGTGAGGCGGTGTCCTCGTCCAGCTGCCGCACGGCGCCGAGTTGCGGCTCAGCCGCCTCCTCTGCGGGCAGCGGCGCGACCTCGACCACGTCGCCGACCTGAGTTTCGGGCTCACCGCTCGCCGATGGTGACGGACTGACCGTGCCCGGACTTCCGGGCTCCACATTCGACAGGTCGACACTCGCCTCGGCCTGCTGCGGCCAATCCGGCGCCGGGAGCGGCTTGCCCACTTCCTCTGCCTGCTGCGGCGGGACAGACCCCAACGACTGCGACGGCACCACCGGTGTCGGATCGCCTGCCGCTCCCGCTTCCTGAGGAGACACGAGCGACACCGTCGACAACAGCCCCGCCAACAATGCTCCGGCCACGCCCGTAGAGACATAGCGCGTCACACGCGCACGCCGAGTAGCCACCTGAAACTCCCACCCCATGCGGCAGCCCCATACCCGGGCCTGGTCCGCTACCCAAACTGAAAGCACCGTCAGGTCCTCTGGCCTCCCGCACTCCCCTGTGCAGGTCGCCGACCAAAGAAGATGATCAGTGGAGATGGAACGTATCTGACGTGAAGCCGACGTGAAAAGTGGCTATGCGGAATAGTTCCCTCAACAGCAAGTGATCCCCGCCACAACAGCGTTTGAGCGGGCGTCAGCCCCAAGCCGTGGATCTGCTCGCCGACGCGACAGGGGAAAGGCTTGGCCCGTGGCACCCGGCGGGACCGGTTCACTGAGCCCTGCCACCTGCAGGGCAACCAGGGCAGGCCGCAACTACCGTCAGAGGCTGTGGCAAGCACCCAGGCCCCGATCCTGTCAAAGCGGCGGCCGGACACGGGTGCGGCCTCGCGCCTGTGCTTGTGCTTGTGCTTGTGCCTGCAGCGGAAGATTGGTGTCACGACCAAGCCAGCAGCAAGGAGGCCCGGCCACGGAGGCTCTACCCGGAAGCCAGATGCTGCCCCAGAAGACCGCGTACCTCGCAGCAGTCACCGTCGTCGAAGAGCCAGAAAAGGCCGACGTCGCCAGCTGACTTGGGCTCAGCCCACTCGCGCGTCGCTAGGGCTCGAGCCGTCCGATGGCTTGCCGGGCTCCTGACTGCAAGCGGCGCTGCGGGGAGCCGGTGCACCATCAGCGAGTTCGGCGGTAAGCGCCCCGGGCGGAGGATCAAGCCTGGCCTGCCTTTCACTCCATCCGGACTTGGGGTGGCGAGGGCGACGACTGGGTCCAGGCCGTCTGCCTGCGGGCGTTCGCAAGCTGGCAGCGGACTGGAGCGCACGAGCTCCATACGGGTAGGACAACGTCCTTCTGGCGATTCAAACGAACAATGCTGCGAGAGCCGCGGTCATGGTCGCGGCGAGAGTAAGGACCGCTGTGAAGGCGACTGCGGCCCGGGTGAGTGCGGTGGGGTACGTGGCGCCGTCCATGCGGGCGAGTTTGCCCGCGCCGGCGGCGGCCAGCAGTGCGACGACGATCACGAGCGCGGTGGTCAGAAGGACGACGGCCACGAGGACTCCCGGTAAGTGATGGGGCGTTGACGCGGTCGAAGGTCATGGAACCGGTGTTCGCCGGGGTTCGCCGGGACGAGAATGAACACCGGCGAACACATCGGGGCCTCGGGGAAGGTACATGGACGAGCAGAACGGCCGCAGCCCGCAACTCACCAAACTGCGCGGGAGACTGGCCGACGGGCTGGCCCAGGCCCGGTTGAACCAGACCCAGCTGGCCCAGCGGGCAGGTCTGGGACGGACCACCGTCTCGGAGGCACTCTCTCCCCAGAAGCCGGTGCCGTCCGCGGAGACGGTGGCGGCGCTGGCACGCGCGCTGCGACTGCCCGAGGCAGAAATGCTGGCATTGCAGCGCGCCGCGGTGCAGCAAGCGGGCACAAGTACGACAGTGGGGCCGGGCCGCCCTATCGGGGAGTGGGCGCCGCATGACCTTGAGGTCCACCGGGCCGGACCCGGCCCGGCGGCTGCGGGCTCCGGCATGTCTGCAGAGCGGGCTTGGCCCGCCTATGTGCGCCGCGAGCATGACCGGGTGCTGGACAAAGCAGTCAATGACACCATGGCCGGCCACAGTCGGATCAAGGTGCTGGTGGGCGCCTCCTCGACGGGCAAGACCCGGGCGTGCTGGGAGGCCGTCCAGCCGCTTGCCGAACAGGGATGGCGGTTGTGGCATCCTTTCGACCCGACCAGGGCGCAGGCCGCGTTGGAGCAGCTGCATCGCGTCGGGCCACGGACGGTGGTGTGGCTGAACGAGGCCCAGCATTACCTCGGCGACCAGGCAGTAGGTGAGCAGATCGCGGCAGCCGTGCACCATCTGCTGGTCAGCCGCGAGCGCGGGCCCGTGCTGGTGCTGGGCACGCTCTGGCCCGAGTACGCCACCCAGTACACGGCTCTGCCCACACCGACCGAGCCGGATCTGCACAGTCGAGTACGAGAGTTACTCGCCGGCCACCTCTTGGCAGTACCCGATGCTTTCGACGCCCCGGCTCTAGCTGCGGCCAGGGCTCTCGCCAAAGATGGTGACTGGCTGCTGGCCGACGCCCTCACCCGTGCACACGCCGACGGCCGGATCACCCAGGACCTGGCCGGTGCTCCCGAGCTCCTCAACCGCTACCAGCATGCTGGCCCAGCCGCCAAGGCAGTGCTGCAGGCCGCTATGGACGCACGCCGCCTCGGCGTCAGCTTGCACCTCCCCCAGGCTTTCCTCACTGATGCCGCCACTGACTACCTCAGCCAGAGTGACTACGACCAGCTCACCGATGGTTGGGCAGAACAGGCATACGCCGAACTCGCCAAGCTTGTCCACGGCAAACAGGCTCCCTTACGACAGACCTCCCCCCGCCCCGTGCGGCGCCCGCCCGCTCCTGCCTCCGCCACCACCACGGGTGGAGAGGTAAGAAGAGGACCTCAGTTCCGGCTCGCCGACTACCTCGAGCAACACGGCCGCACCAGCCGCCGTCACCTGTGCCCACCTGCATCCTTCTGGCATGCCGCCCTCACCCATCTCACTCATCCCGATGACCTGAACCGCGTCGCGGATGCAGCTGAGAAGCGCCTTCGGCTGCAGTGGGCTCACCACTTGCGCCACCAGGCCGCCGCCCACGGAAGCCCTGTGGCCTTGGCCTTACTAGCGGTGTTGCGTGCGGAGGCCGGGGACCTGGACGGCGCCGAAGTTTTAGCCCGACGGGCCGCCGACCACGGCGACACCGACGCCCTGTGCCAAGTGGCTGAGATGCGGGAGGAAGCCGGGGACCGGGATGGCGCCGAAGTCTTAGCCCGGCATGCCGCTGGCCATAGCGACACCGGCGCCCTGCGTCAAGTGGCTGAGATGCGGGAGGAAGCCGGGGACCGGGATGGCGCCGAAGCCCTGCTTCGCCAAGCCGTTGGCCTCGGCGACACCGGCGCCTTGGGCCGGTTGGCGATGATGCGGGAGGAAGCCGGGGACCGGGATGGCGCCGAAGCCCTGCTTCGCCAAGCCGTTGGCCTCGGCGACACCGACGCCCTGCGTCAAGTGGCTGAGATGCGGGAGGAAGCCGGGGACCGGGATGGCGCCGAAGCCCTGCTTCGCCAAGCCGTTGGCCTCGGCGACACCGGCGCCTTGGGCCGGTTGGCGATGATGCGGGAGGAAGCCGGGGACCGGGATGGCGCCGAAGCCCTGATCCAGCGGGCCGCCGACCACGGCGACACCGACGCCCTGTGCCAACTGGCGGTGACACGCGAGCTCGCCGGGGACCGGGACGGTGCCGAAGCCCTGCTTCACCAAGCCGCTGGCCTCGGCGACACCGACGCCCTGCACCAACTGGCTGAGATGCGGGAGGAAGCCGGGGACCGGGATGGCGCCGAAGCCCTGATCCAGCGGGCCGCCGACCACGGCGACACCGACGCCCTGCACCAACTGGCGGTGACACGCGAGCTCGCCGGGGACCGGGACGGTGCCGAAGGCCTGGCCCGGAAGACCGTCATCTACGGTGACGCTATCGCCCTGTGCCGGCTGGCGGTGATACGGGAATCTGCCGGGGACCAGGCGAGCGCGGAAACCCTGGCCAGGCAGGCCGCCAACCACGGCGACACTGACGCCTTGCGTCAGTTGGCGATGAGGCGGGAGGAAGACGGGGACCGGGATGGCGCCGAAGCCCTGAGCCAGCAGGCCGCCGACCGCGGTGACACCATCGCCCTGTGCCAGCTGGCGGTGATGCGGGAGAAAGCCGGGGACCGGGCAAGCGCGGAAACCCTGGCCCTACAGGCCGCCGGCCACGGCGACACTGACGCCCTACACCGACTTGCTGAGATGCGGGAGGAAGCCGGGGACCAGGCGAACGCGACAATCCTGGCGCGGAAGGTTGCCGACTACGGCGGAGCCTCCGTCGAAGACGAACACACGGCGACATCAATGCTCCGCATGCGATGGCCACACGGTATGGACCCGGACGGCACTCCGACGGCCCCCTGGCAACCGACGATGGATATCCCGCACAACCCACTCGCACCATCCCACGCTCCAACGCCATAGGTATGCTGTCGCGTCGCGGTTCGTTGGCCCGGTGCTGGTCACGGCGCGATGCGCTACCCGCTCCGGCCTGTTCCGGGGAGCGATGCCTACCTGCCCCCCTCGCCAATCGTAAGGACACGCTGCCCGACGTCGTCACCCGGCCGCATACAGCCCTCGCCCAGTGGGAGGAAACGCAGCGCGACGACTACCGGCGCCAGCGACCACGGTTGCCGGTTTCGGTAGCGGCTGAGGATGTCCAGCCTCGCAACCAGGGCGTGGACGCGAAGACGCGCTACACGACGATGCGTGACGCGCTCAAGGCGACCGGGAGGCCCATCGTCTACAGCATCTGCGAATGGGGTGAGAACAAACCCTGGGAGTGGGCCTCCGATGTCGGGCATCTGTGGCGCACTACGGGGGACATCAGTGACAACTGGGGGTCGATGCTGTCGATCCTCAAGCAGAACCTGCCCCTCGCCCCGCACGCCGGACCGGGGCACTGGAACGACCCGGACATGCTCGAGGTCGGCAACGGCGGCATGACCGACACCGAGTACCGCTCGCACTTCTCGATGTGGTCGGTCATGGCCGCACCGCTGCTCATCGGCTCGGACCTGCGCACGGCGTCCGACGCGACCTTCGGCATCCTCGGCAACAAGGAGGTCATCGCCGTCGACCAGGACCCCCTCGGCAAGCAGGGCACGGTGCTGTCCTCCACCGGCGGACGCTGGGTCGTCGGGAAGGAGATGAAGGACGGCAGCCGCGCGGTGGCGCTGTTCAACGAGACCGGCAGCGCCCAGCGGATCAGCACGACCGCGCTGGCCGTGGGTCTGCCCGAGGCCGACGCCTACACCCTGCGCGATCTGTGGCAGCACAGGAGCTACAACACCGCGGGCACGATCTCCGCCACCGTCCCTGCGCACGGGACGGTGCTCGTGCGGGTCTCGGCCGACGCCGACTGGTCCGCGTACCCGCCCGCCGCCGAACTCGGCCTCAGCGGCAGCCCGTTGGTGCAGGCGGGCCGCACCGCCACCCTGTCCTCGGTGTTCACCGACCTCGGCCGCACACCGGCCCGGCAGGTCTCCGTGTCCCTCGCAGCGCCTACCGGCTGGCGGGTGAAGGCGACCTCGCCGGCCACCGCGGGCTCGGTCTCCACCGGCCGGTCCCTGCGCACGGCATGGGAGGTCACCGCGCCAGCCGGCACGCCCACGGGCTCGTACGGCCTGACGCTCAAGGCCGTCTACCGCTCCCCGGCCGGGGCCCGCGCCGAGACGGTGGTGTCGCTGACGGCGTCCGTCGTCGTCGCCCCTCCGGCCGGGGTCTCCCAACTCGGCGACCTGCCCTGGATGTCGACGGCCAACGGGTGGGGGCCGGTCGAGCGCAACACGAGCAACGGCGAGAGCGCCGCGGGCGACGGGCATCCGCTCACGATCGGCGGCGTCGTGTACGCCAAGGGGCTCGGCGTGCACGCGGACAGCGCCGTCGAGTACTACACCGGCAAGGCGTGCGAGCGGGTCACCGCCGACGTGGGCGTGGACGACGAGAAGAGCAGCAACGGCTCGGTCGCCTTCGAGATCTGGGCGGACGGCACGAAGGTCGCCTCGACCGGCGTGCTGACCACGGCGATGCCCGCGCAGTCGGTCTCGGCCGACGTGAGCGGCGCCGAGGTCGTCCGGCTGGTCGTCACCGACGGCGGCGACGGCATCGACTCCGACCACGCGGACTGGGCGGACGCCGAACTCACCTGCTGAGAGCGGCGCTCCGGGTCCTGGCCCTGCCTGGACCCGGGGTCCCTCACACCCCGGCGGTCGTGCTCGGCTTCCCGTCGAGCGCGGCCGCCGCCGCACCGACCAGGCCGGCGTCCGTCCCCATCAGCGCGGGGGTCACGGTCAGGCGCTCCACGAACGACAGCGTCGCGTAGGTGCCGAGTGCCTTGCGCAGCGGGGTGAAGAGGACGTCCCCGGCCTTGCCCACTCCCCCGCCGATGACGGCGACGTCGATCTCCACGAGGGTCGCGGTCGCCGCGATGCCGGCGGCGAGAGCCTGCGCGGCGCGCTCGAAGGAGGCCACGGCCACCGGGTCCCCTGCTCGCGCCGCGGCGGCCACCGCGGCCGCGGAGGTGTCGCCGTCGGGCCCCGGCCGCCAGCCGCCCTCGATCGCGCGCCGGGCGATGTTCGGACCGCTCGCGATGCGCTCGACGCAGCCCCGGGAGCCGCACGGGCAGGGGTCGCCGTCGAGGTCCACGCTGATGTGCCCGATGTGACCGGCGTTGCCGGTCGGGCCCGGGTGCAGCCGGCCGTTCAGGACCAGGCCGCCGCCGACGCCGGTCGACACGACCATGCACAGCGCGTTGTCGTGACCGCGGGCGGCGCCCTGCCAGTGCTCGGCCGCGGTGATCGCCACCCCGTCGCCGATCAGCTCGACGGGCAGGCCCGCCGTGGCCGTACGGACCCGCTCCACCAGCGGGAAGCCGCGCCAGCCCGGCACGTTCACGGGACTCACCGTGCCGGCGGAGGCGTCCACCGGGCCCGCGCTGCCGATGCCGACCGCTCGCGCCCGGCTCCAGAGCGGGGAGAGCGTCAGCTCGCCGACGACGTCCTCGACGGCCCGCATCACGGTGTCGCCGTCCTCCCGCGCGGGCGTGGCGCGCTGTGCGCGCACGAGGATCCGGCCGTCGCCGTCCACCAGCGCTCCGGCGATCTTGGTGCCGCCGATGTCGAGCGCGGCCACGAGGTCGGTGTGCATCTGAGTCAGGTCTCCCGCTGCTGTGTCGTGCCGGTCCCGGTGCCCGGCGGCTGCCGTGGCGGGCCCGGATCCCCGGCCGAAGGCTGGCAGGACGACGCTCCCCTGGTGGGAAGCTGGACCGGAGATTGCGGTGGACAGTGTCTCCCGCATCTGACAACGTTGTCCAGGCTCTATGCTCGACGCCACATCCTCATACAACCCCATGGACCTACGCATCCCCGTGGACGACAGGACAGGACAGCACATCGTGGCCGAGACCGCCCGCCGCTCCGAGACCCGCTACGGCAATCGTCCCACCATGAAGGACGTGGCGGCGCGTGCCGGTGTGGGGCTCAAGACGGTCTCCCGCGTGGTCAACGGCGAGCCGGGAGTCACCCCGGACACCGAGCGCCGTGTCCAGGAGGCCATCGAGGCGCTGGGCTTCCGCCGCAACGACAGCGCGCGGGTGCTGCGCAAGGGGCGCACCGCGAGCATCGGTCTCGTCCTGGAGGACCTCGCCGACCCGTTCTACGGCCCGCTGAGCCGCGCGGTCGAGGAGGTCGCCCGTGCGCACGGCGCCCTGCTCATCAACGGGTCGAGCGCGGAGGACCCGGAGCGCGAGCAGGAGCTGGTGCTCGCCCTGTGCGCCCGCCGGGTGGACGGACTGGTCGTCATCCCGGCCGGCGACGACCACCGGTATCTGGAGCCCGAGATCAAGGCGGGCGTCGCCACGGTCTTCGTGGACCGGCCGGCGGGCCGGATCGACGCCGACGTCGTGCTGTCGGACAGCTTCGGCGGGGCGCGTGACGGCGTCGCCCACCTCATCGCCCACGGCCACCGGCGGATCGGCTTCATCGGTGACATGCCCCGCATCCACACCGCCGCCGAGCGACTGCGCGGCTACCGCACCGCGATGGAGGAGGCCGGCATACCGGTGGAGGACGCCTGGATGTCCCTCGGCGTCACCGACCCCGAGCGGGTGCGGCGCGCGGCCGAGGACATGCTGTCCGGCTCCTCCCCCGTCACCGCGGTCTTCGCGGGCAACAACCGCGTGACCGTCACCGTCGTGCGTGTCATCGCCGAACGCGGCCGGCCCGTCGCCCTCGTCGGCTTCGACGACATCGAGCTCGCCGACCTTCTCCAGCCCGGCGTGACGGTCGTCGCGCAGGACGCCGCCGCCCTCGGCCGCACCGCCGCCGAGCGCCTCTTCCGCCAGCTGGACGGGAACCTCGTCACTCCCGAGCGCATCGAGCTGCCCACCCGGCTGATCACCCGGGGCTCGGGCGAACTGCCGCCGTCCGCCTGACGGTTGGGGGGCGCGCAGCGCCGCAGACCCCGGCCGGGGCCGGCCCCCGGAGTCCCCGGAGCGGCGCGCCGGTCCCGCCTCGACGTCCACGCCGCTGTCGTCCCCCCGATGGCGACGACCAGCCACCCGTCCACCCGCCCGAGGGCGCGCGGCGCTCAGCCGCCCGACGTGGGCGGTTCCGCGGCAGGCGGCCGCGCGCCCGCTGCCGCCGCGCGGACGCACCGGCCGCACTCGCGCCGTACGGCCGCCTACTTGGCGGAGGCCGTCAGGTCGCCCCGGCGCGGTGTCGCGAAGGCCTCCAGGTCGGCGCGTGTGAGACCGCTGAGGCGGGCCACCTCGGCGACGTCGAGGGCGCCGCAGTCGAGGCCGCGCAGCAGGTATCCGCTGAGCGCCTTCGCGGTGGCGGGCTCGTCCATGACGTCGCCGCCCGCCTGGTTGGCGTAGCGGGAGAGGCGGGCGGCGGCCTGCTCGAAGCCCTCGCGGTAGAAGGCGAACACGGCCGCGTACCGGGTCGGGATGTGCCCGGGGTGCATGTCCCAGCCCTGGTAGTAGGCGCGGGCGAGGGCGCGGCGGGTGAGGCCGTAGTGCAGGCGCCAGGCGTCGTGGACCTTCGCGGTCGGTCCGACGGGCAGGACGTTCGTGGAGCCGTCCGAGACGCGTACGCCGGTGCCCGCGGCGGCGACCTGCATGACCGCCTTGGCGTGGTCGGCGGCCGGGTGGTCGCTGGCCTGGTAGGCGGCGCTGACGCCGAGGCAGGCGCTGTAGTCGAAGGTGCCGTAGTGCAGCCCCGTGGCGCGGCCCTCGGCGGCCTGGATCATGCGGGCGACGGTGGCGGTGCCGTCGGTGGCGAGGATGGACTGGCTGGTCTCGATCTGGATCTCGAAGCCGATCCGTCCGGCCTCCAGGCCGCGCGCCTTCTCGAACTCCTCCAGGAGCCGGACCATCGCGGTGACCTGTTCCGGGTAGGTCACCTTGGGCAGTGTCAGGACGAGCCCGTCGGGCAGCCCGCCGGCCTCCATCAGGCCGGTCAGGAAGATGTCGAGCGTGCGGATGCCTCGGTCGCGGACCTGGGCCTCCATGCACTTCATGCGGATGCCCATGTACGGGGCGGCCGTGCCGTTCTCGTACGCCTCGGCGATCAGCCGGGCGGCGCGCGCGGCGCTCTCGTCCTCCTCGGCGTCGGGGCGCGGGCCGTAGCCGTCCTCGAAGTCGACGCGCAGGTCCTCCACGGGTTCGCGCTCCAGCTTGGCCCGTACGCGGCCGTACACGGGCTCGGCCAGGTCGTCGGAGAGGCCGAGGACCCGCGCGAAGGAGGCGGCGTCCGGGGCGTGTTCGTCGAGGGCCGCGAGGGCGCGGTCGCCCCAGCTGCGGAGGGTGTCGGCGGCGAAGGCGTCACCGGGGACGTAGACGGTGTGGACGGGCTGGCGGGTGCCGGGGTCTCCCGGGTAGCGGCGCTCCAGCTCCGCGTCGACCGGGGCGAGTGAGGCGCTGATCTCCTCGCTGACGGCGCCCGCGAGGCTCGTCGCCACCTTCTCCTGCTGACCCTGACCCATCCCACACCCTCCTGTTTTCCGCTACACGGAATCAACAATCCGTATAGCGAAGTTAATAGGCGGCCTCGATCTGCGTCAATGGTCACCCGGAACCGGTCGGGGCCGCGCGGTGAAGATCACCACGCGGCCCCGGCGGAAGGTGGGAGGCGCGGCCCTCGCGGGCCCGGCTCCCGGAGAAGGATCAGCCCTTGCGGGTGTTGATCTCCTCGGTGAGCTGGGGGACGACGTCGAAGAGGTCGCCGACCACGCCGTAGTCGACCAGGTCGAAGATCGGGGCCTCGGCGTCCTTGTTGATGGCCACGATGGTCTTCGAGGTCTGCATGCCGGCGCGGTGCTGGATCGCGCCGGAGATGCCGGAGGCGATGTACAGCTGCGGCGACACGGACTTGCCGGTCTGGCCCACCTGGTTGGAGTGCGGGTACCAGCCGGCGTCGACCGCGGCGCGGGAGGCGCCCACGGCCGCGCCGAGGGAGTCGGCGAGGGTCTCGATGATCGAGAAGTTCTCGGCGCCGTTGACGCCGCGGCCGCCGGAGACCACGATCGCGGCCTCGGTCAGCTCGGGGCGGCCGGTCGACTCGCGCGGGGTGCGCGAGGTGACCTTGGTGCCGGTGGCCTTCTCGGAGAAGGAGACCGTGAGGGCCTCGACGGTGCCCGCGGCCGGGGCGGCCTCCACGGGAGCCGAGTTCGGCTTGACCGTGATGACCGGAGTGCCCTTGGAGACACGGGACTTGGTGGTGAAGGAGGCGGCGAACGCGGACTGCGTGGCCACCGGGCCCTCGTCGCCGGCCTCGAGGTCGACGGCGTCGGTGATGATGCCGGAGCCGATGCGGACCGCGAGACGGGCCGCGATCTCCTTGGCCTCGGCGGAGGAGGGCAGCAGCACGGCGGCCGGGGAGACGGCCTCGTAGGCGGCCTGCAGCGCGTCCACCTTCGGGACGACCAGGTAGTCGGCGAACTCGGAGGCGTCGGCGGTGAGGACCTTGACCGCGCCGTGCTCGGCGAGGGCGGCGGCGGTGTTTTCGGCACCGGTGCCGAGGGCGACGGCGACGGGCTCGCCGATGCGGCGGGCCAGCGTCAGCAGCTCCAGGGTGGGCTTGCGGACGGCGCCGTCCACGTGGTCGACGTAGACGAGAACTTCAGCCATGGGACTTCTTCTCTCCTGCTTACGAAGTGTGAGGGGGCGGTGGGGTGCGGCGGACCGGACCCCGGGCGAATCTGGCGGGCTAGATGAACTTCTGGCCCGCGAGGAACTCGGCCAGCTGCTTGCCGCCCTCGCCCTCGTCCTTGACGATCGTGCCGGCGGTGCGCGCCGGACGCTCGGCAGCGGAGTCGACCTTGGTCCAGGAACCCTCGAGACCGACCTCGTCGGCCTCGATCTCCAGGTCCTCCAGGTCCCAGGACTCCACCGGCTTCTTCTTGGCGGCCATGATGCCCTTGAAGGAGGGGTAGCGCGCCTCACCCGACTGGTCGGTGACCGACACGACCGCGGGGAGCGAGGCCTCCAGCTGCTCGGAGGCGGCGTCGCCGTCACGGCGGCCCTTCACGACGCCGTCCTCGACGGAGACCTCGGACAGCAGCGTGACCTGCGGGACGCCCAGGCGCTCGGCGAGCAGCGCGGGGACCACGCCCATCGTGCCGTCGGTGGAGGCCATGCCGGAGACCACGAGGTCGAAGCCGGCCTTCTCGATCGCCTTCGCCAGCACCAGCGAGGTGGCGATGGCGTCGGTGCCGTGCAGGTCGTCGTCCTCGACGTGGATGGCCTTGTCGGCGCCCATCGACAGCGCCTTGCGCAGCGCGTCCTTGGCGTCCTCGGGGCCGATGGTCAGCACGGTGATCTCGGCGTCGTCGGCGTTCTCGGCGATCTGCAGCGCCTGCTCCACCGCGTACTCGTCGAGCTCCGAGAGCAGACCGTCCACGTCGTCGCGGTCCACCGTCAGGTCATCGGAGAAGTGCCGGTCGCCAGTGGCGTCGGGCACGTACTTCACAGTGACAACGATCCTCAAGCTCACGCCGGCTCTCCTACTGCATCGTCATTTCTGGGCTGCCTTCTTGCAGGCAGCATAGGCGCCTGAAGCGGCCGATCCCGGTCGGGGCGACCCGCGCTCCGAACGAAATATTACTCGTCAGTACACCTATCGCATGCCCACTAAGCAAGCGCTTTGAACTGTGACCTTGACAACGCTGCGTAATCAACCGCGGCGCCTGTGGCATCGGCCACACATCCCGTCCCGGCGGGCGTCCGTCAGTCGCGCAGACCGTGGAAACGCCCCTGGTGGTAGAGCAGGGGACGGCCCGCTCCCGAGGGGTCACCGAGGGAGACCTCGGCGAGGACGATGCGGTGGTCCCCGGCCGGCACGCGCGCGACGACCCGGCAGACCAGCCAGGCCAGCACGCCGTCGAGCAGCGGCACGCCCTCGGGTCCCTCGCGCCAGCGGGTGGGCGCCCCGAAGCGGTCGGCGCCGCTGCGGGCGAAGGTGCCCGCCAGGTCCCGCTGGTGCTCGCCGAGTATGTGGACGCCGACGTGGTCCGCCTCGGACACGGCCGGCCAGCTTGAGGCGCGGGTGCCGATGCCGAAGGAGACGAGCGGGGGCTCGGCGGAGACGGAGGTGAGCGAGGTGGCCGTGAACCCGACGGGGCCGCTGTCGCCCCGGGCGGTGATCACGGCGACTCCCGCCGCGTGCTGCCGGAAGACGGAGCGCAGGAGGTCGGGAGAGGCGAGCTGGGCGGTGCCGAGACCGGGCGTGGCCGTCATCGAGTTGTCCTTCTTCGCGAGGTGACGTGGCGGTCCCCCCGCTGCGGCGAGGCCGTGGTCGGGGGCGGGTCCGTGGGTGCTCAACAGCCCGGACAGCGCGCACTCGCGGTGCGGGCCAGGTCCACGTGGACACGCGCGAAGAGAAGGAGTTCCCGGAACATACGGTCAGGCTGACGATAGGTGGCGGGTGCAGTCAAGTGGGTCCCGCCGACTGGGAGATCCCTCACGAAGATCACCGCGGGTCAGACCGCCTCGCCGAGCGCGGCGATGACGTCCGCCTTGCGGGGCTGACCGGTGGCCCGCCGCACGACACGGCCGTCCGCGTCGAGCACGAGGACCGTGGGCGTCTTGAGGATGTCCAGCTCCCGCACGAGTTCGAGGCGGTCCTCGGCGTCGATCTCGACGTGGGACACGCCGGGGACGAGTCCGGCCACCTCGGCGAGCACCCGTCGGGTCGCCCGGCAGGGGGCGCAGAAGGCGCTGGAGAACTGGACGAGGGTGGCCCGTTCGCCGAGCTCCTGCCCCAACTCCGCCACGCCGAGCCGCTTCCCGCCGTCACGCCCGCGCACTCCGACTCTCCCGCTCCGCCGCCGATGCAGCACTCCGTAGGCGCTCGCCGCCGCGAGCACCGCCACGCACACCACAAATCCGGTCATCCCCACCAGCAGCGTTCACGAGACCGCAAAGATTCCCGCCGCCACGAATCGTGCCCCATACGGAATGCTTGATTCATGGACATCGATGTGAGGGGACCCCGGTTCGGGGCGGCCCTGACGGCCGTCGTACTGGCGGCCGTGCTGATCACCGGCAACGCCTGGCTGCTGGCCTGGCAGACGCTGGCGTTCGCGCTGGGCGCGGCCGGCGGTGTCGGGCGCTCGCCGTACGGATGGCTGTTCCGCACGGCCGTGCGCCCCCGGATCGGGCCGCCGACGGAGTTCGAGCCGCCGGAGCCGCCGCGCTTCGCGCAGGTGGTCGGGCTCGCCTTCGCCGTGCTGGGACTGGTCGGTTACGCGGTGGGGCCGCAGTGGCTGGGGATCGCGGCGACCGCGGCCGCGCTCGCCGCGGCGTTCCTCAACGCCGTTTTCGGGTACTGCCTGGGGTGCGAGATGTACCTGCTCGTACGCCGTCTGACGGTGCGTGCGGAGTAAAGGCCGGGGAAAACACCGAGGTCGATCAAGGGTCGACGTGACGAGGATCTCGCCCTTCTCCGGCAACAGGACTGGCCCCCCGTCCGTTCTTGGGGCACGATCTGCGCAATGCCGTAAACCTACGGCTGCGTAACTTTCCCGCCGGGATCCCTTTCCCAGGCAGAGAGAAGGGTCCACCCCGTCCATGGCAGAGCTTGTCTACCGTCCCGTCGTCGGTCTCGCCCTCACGCTGTTCAAGGCCTGGGACCTCAAAATCGACTGCAAGGGATCGGAGAACATTCCGCGCTCGGGCGGCGCCGTGCTGGTGAGCAATCACATCAGCTATCTCGACTTCATCTTCGACGGCATGGCCGCGCTCCCGCAGAAGCGCCTGGTCCGCTTCATGGCGAAGGAGTCGGTGTTCCGGCACAAGGTCTCCGGTCCTCTCATGCGGGGCATGAAGCACATCCCGGTGGACCGCAAGCAGGGCGAGCAGGCGTACTCGCACGCACTGGACTCGCTGCGTTCCGGCGAGATCGTGGGCGTCTTCCCCGAGGCCACCATCTCCCCCTCGTTCACGCTGAAGAGCTTCAAGTCGGGTGCCGCGCGCCTGGCCCAGGAGGCCGGCGTCCCGCTGATCCCGATGGCGCTGTGGGGCACCCAGCGCCTGTGGACCAAGGGGCACCCGCGCAACTTCAAGCGGAGCCACATCCCGATCACCATCCGCGTCGGTGAGCCGGTCGAGGCTCCGAGCGACCAGTACGCGGGTGCGATCACGCGCCGGCTGCGCGACCGGGTCCAGGAGCTCCTGGAAGCCGCGCAGCGCGCCTATCCCGTACGCCCCAAGGGGCCGGACGACACCTGGTGGATGCCCGCCCACCTCGGCGGCACGGCACCGACCCCCGAAGAGGTGCGCGCGGCCGAGTCGCGCTGACCCCCGTCAGGCCGGGGCGTGGACGGTGATCCGCGCCCCGGGGCTGAACTTCTCCAGCAGCCCGGCGAGTTCGGCTCCCGCGCGCTCGACGTCGGCCACCGGCATCGGCGCCAGGCTCTCCAGCAGGAACACCGCTGAGACCGACCGTTCCGTGAGCCGGGTCCGGGGCCCCTGGCGCCAGTTCCAGCGCCGGCAGGTGACGCCCGCGTCGTCGCACCAGACCACCTCGCCCGCGTCCGGGTGCTCGACCGCCTCCGCCCCTCCCGCGACGGTCACGAAGTCCTCGTCGCCCGTGGCGCGTACGAGCCGCATCCCGCCCTCGATCCGGTCGGCGTCCTCACCGCCGACCGGGATCAGATGGGCCACGCTGATCGCGTTGTAGACGTCGACGAGCAGGTTGATCCGGGGCAGCCCCGCGTCCGACAGCGCCCTCTTCGCCAGCGCCTCGGCCGAGTTGCGGGTGCGGGACGGCTTGGAGCCGAACGCCGTGTACGCCTCACGCCAGGCCGCCATGTGCGGATCCTCGTGCGGGGCGCGGCCGTCCAGGCGTACGGCGAGACGGCGGGCCGCGTCGTCGAGCAGCGCCGAACTCCCCTCCGTACTGGGGCCGTTGACGAGCCCCTCGGCCTCGATCGCCACGTGGGTGAAACCGGGCGCGAGCGCGTGGACCTCGTCGGACACGGTGAGCGTGAGAGTCATGGTGTGCCTTGCGTCAGAGTGCGGCGGGAAGCGTCTTCCACAGGTGCGGGCGGTCCGCAGCACCCCTGAGCGCCGCCAGTACCGCCGGATGAGGTCCAGCGTACAGTACTGGATAGTCCATCTCATTGGACTCCGGGTCCGGAATCCAGGCGAGCCTCTCGCCGTCGAGGGAGAAGCGCGCGTCCACCCCCGGCTTGTTGCCCCGGCAGTCCTGGCGGTGCCAGGCCCCGCGGAACCGGACGGCGACGAGGCCGTGCACCACGTGCCCGCCGTCGTTGTCGTGCAGCAGCTTCTGGTAGCAGAGCGCCGCGGGGATGTCCTCGGCGCGCAGCAGCGCGGTCAGCGCGTGCACCTTGGCGTGACAGATGCCGGTGCGCAGTTCCAGCACGTCGGAGGCCCGCCAGGTGACACGCGGGTCGCCGGAGTCCTGGGAGTGCGGAATGCCGTCACGGACGAATTCGTACGCGGACCGCGCATAGTCATACGAGTCCGTCGCGGCGCGCGCGAGGCGGGAGGCCGTCTCGCGCACCAGCGGGTGATGGTGGTCGATGACCTCGTCGGCGGCCAAGTACGCGGACAGGTCGGGGGTTTCCTGGATCAGCTCCATGCCCGCAGAGCATAGGAATACGGCCGACCGGCAGTCAATGACTTTTCGGTCGACCGTATAGCTATGCAGTCAGGTGGCCGTCTCCCCGCTAGCGGGCCATCTCTTCCTTGAGCGCCGCGACGAAGCCGTCCACGTCGTCCTCCGTCGTGTCGAAGGCGCACATCCAGCGGACATCGCCCGCGGTCTCGTCCCAGAAGTAGAAGCGGTAGCGCTTCTGGAGCCGCTCACTGACGTCGTGCGGCAGCCGCGCGAAGACGGCGTTGGCCTGCACCGGGTGGAGGATCTCCACGCCGTGCACGGCACGGACGCCCTCGGCGAGCCGCTGGGCCATCTCGTTGGCGTGCCGGGCGTTGCGCAGCCACAGGTCCTTGGCGAGCAGTGCCTCCAACTGCACAGACACGAAGCGCATCTTGGAGGCGAGCTGCATCGACAGCTTGCGCAGGTGCTTCATGTGGCGGACGGCGTCGTGGTTCAGGACGACCACGGCCTCGCCGAACAGCGCGCCGTTCTTCGTCCCGCCCAGGGAGAGGATGTCGACGCCGACCGCGTTGGTGAACGTCCGCATCGGGACGTCCAGCGCGGCGGCCGCGTTGGCTATCCGGGCGCCGTCGAGGTGGACCCGCATCCCGTGGGCGTGGGCGTGCTCGCAGATCGCGCGGATCTCGTCGGGGGTGTACAGGGTGCCCAGTTCGGTGTTCTGGGCGATCGAGACGACCTGCGGCATCGCGCGGTGCTCGTCGTCCCAGCCGTACGCCTGCCGGTCGATCAGCTCGGGCGTGAGCTTGCCGTCGGGCGTGGGCACGGTGAGCAGCTTGAGGCCGCCCATGCGCTCGGGGGCGCCGCCCTCGTCCACGTTGATGTGCGCGCTCTCGGCGCAGATCACCGCGCCCCAGCGGTCGGTGAGCGCCTGGAGCGCCACCACGTTGGCGCCCGTGCCGTTGAAGACCGGGAACGCCTCGGCGCCGGCCCCGAAGTGGCTGCGGATGATCTGCTGCAGGTTGGCCGTGTAGTCGTCCTCGCCGTACGCGACCTGGTGCCCGCCGTTGGCCAGGGCCAGGGCGGCGAGCACCTCGGGGTGGGCCCCCGCGTAGTTGTCGCTGGCGAAGCCGCGGACGGCCGGGTCGTGGTGACGCCGGGCGTCGGTCTTCGGAGGGTTCACGGCTTCTCGGTCAGCCACAGACGGTTTCCGTTCACTTCACCGGCGGGCCGCTCCCAGACGCCGGCGATGGCCTCGGCCAGGTCGGTGACGTCGGTGAAGCCCGCGAACTTCGCGTTGGGGCGCTCGACGCGCATCGCGTCGTGCACCAGTGCCTTCACCACCAGGATCGCAGCCGCGGAACGCGGGCCGTCCTCGCCCCCCGCCTTGCGGAAGGAGTCGGCCATCGCCAGCGTCCACGCCTCGGCCGCGGCCTTGGAGGCGGAGTAGGCCGCGTTGCCCGCGGTGGGCTTGGAGGCGCCGGCCGCACTGATCAGCAGGTACCGTCCGCGCTCGCTGCGCTGGAGAGCGTCGTGGAAGGCGAGCGAGGTGTGCTGGACCGTGCGGATCAGCAGCTTCTCCAACAGGTCCCAGTCCGCGAGGTCGGTCTGGGTGAAGGAGGCGCTGCCGCGCCAGCCGCCGACCAGGTGGACCAGGCCGTCGACCCGGCCGAAGTCCTTCTCGATGCGGTCGGCCCAGTCACGGGTCGCCTGGAGGTCGAGCAGATCGACCGTGTCGCCGACGACGGTGGCACCGCCGTGGGCGTAGCGGGCCGCGTCGACGGCTTCGGCGAGACGCTGCGGGTCCGCGTCCGCGCCGACCACGACCGCGCCGGCCTCGGCGAGCCGCAGCAGCGCCGCCCGGCCCGCCGGTCCCGCGGCACCCGCCACCGCGATCACCGCGCCCGCGAGTGCTCCGTTGCCGTTCCCCTGAGCCATCGTCTTCGCCTCCTGAGCGTCCTCGGCGCGGGCGCTCACGCGGCGATCCGCTCGGCGTTCTCCGCGGTGATGCCCTTGGTGGAGGCGATCACGTTCTTCAGCTTCTTCGCAAGCGCCTCGTAGAACATGCTGAGCGGAAACTCGTCCGCAAGCACGTCGTCGACGAGCTTGCGCGGCGGCAGGCTCAGGTCGAGCGCGTCGGGGCCCTTGGCCCAGCGCGAGCCGGGGTGCGGGGCGAGGTACTGGGAGACCAGGTCGTAGGCGGCGAACCAGTGGACCAGCTTCGGGCGGTCGATGCCGGCCCGGTAGAGGTCCTCGATCTCGCCGCAGAGCTGGTTGGTGACCTGCGGGGCGCGCTGCCAGTCGATGTGCAGCTTGTTGTCCGTCCAGCGGACGACGTCGTGCTTGTGCAGGTAGGCGAAGAGCAGCTGACCGCCGAGGCCGTCGTAGTTGCGCACGCGCTCACCGGTGACCGGGAAGCGGAACATGCGGTCGAAGAGGACCGCGTACTGCACGTCGCGGGCCTGCGGGACGCCGTCGGCCTCCAGCTTCACGGCCTCCTTGAAGGCGGTGAGGTCGCAGCGCAGCTCCTCCAGGCCGTACATCCAGAACGGCTGCCGCTGCTTGATCATGAAGGGGTCGAAGGGCAGGTCGCCGTGGCTGTGGGTGCGGTCGTGGACCATGTCCCACAGGACGAAGGCCTCCTCGCAGCGCTTCTGGTCGTGGACCATGGCGGCGATGTCCTCGGGCAGCTCCAGGCCCAGGATGCCGACCGCGGCGTCGGTCACGGCACGGAAGCGGGCCGCCTCGCGGTCGCAGAAGATGCCACCCCAGGTGAAGCGCTCGGGGGCCTCGCGCACGGCGATGGTCTCGGGGAAGAGAACGGCGGAGTTGGTGTCGTACCCCGCGGTGAAGTCCTCGAAGGTGATGCCGCAGAACAGCGGGTTGTCGTAACGGGTGCGCTCCAGCTCGGCCAGCCAGTCGGGCCAGACCATGCGCAGCACGACCGCCTCGAAGTTGCGGTCCGGGTTGCCGTTCTGCGTGTACATGGGGAAGAGCACGAGGTGCTGGAGGCCGTCCTCGCGGCGCGCGGCGGGCTGGAAGGCCAGCAGCGAGTCGAGGAAGTCGGGCACCTTGAAGCCGTCGTCGGCCCAGCGCCGCAGGTCCTTGACGAGGGCCTCGTGGTAGGCCGCGTCGTGCGGCAGCAGCGGGGCGAGCTGCTCCACGGCGTCTATGACACGGCGCACGGCCAGCTCGACGTCGGACGCGTCGGGGGCGTTCTCGGCCTCGAAGTCGATCGAGCCGTCCTTGGCCTGCCAGGGCCGTATCTCCTCCACGGCATCCTTGAGCACAGGCCAAGCCGGGTGCTCCACCACCCTGACCAGGGGAGGAATCTTTTCCTCCGTACCCACCTGCACAAGAATTTCCGTCATGACCCATCCTCCACGGGAGAACCTCGCGTATGGACACCGTATGCGTCCGGCGTTCCTTCTTACAAGTGGAGTCTCGGCAAATTATCCTGCGCCACCCCTACCTTCACCGCTTTTTTTCCTGCCTGATACGGGATGGGCGACGACTTCCGCTCCTCACGACCGGGCGTCGCAGGCGGCCTCGGTCCGTCCCGGGGACGCCTCGCTCCCCGCGTGACTGCGGGGCGGCGCCGGGTGGGTGACCGGCCGTCAGGACCGAAAGCGGCCGGCGCGGTCAACCGGCGCGGGACTCGCCCACCCGAGGGTGACCCGCCCCGGCGCCCCCGGCGCAGGCCCTCCTGGCCGAAGGCACCCATTGCCCGGCGTAGGAGCGGGTACATCGCACGGCGGGGCCGTTAGGCTGCGGCCTTGCCGCGTGGACGCCCGTCGGACTCCACGCCGGAGCCGAGCCGCCGTCGACGGAAGCGAGTCGAATCTTGAACTTCCTCACCATCGGACATCGCGGAGTGATGGGCGTCGAACCCGAGAACACCCTGCGTTCCTTCGTCGCCGCCCAGCAAGCGGGCCTCGACCTCATCGAGCTCGATCTGCATCTGAGCAAGGACGGCGCACTCGTCGTCATGCACGACGCCGACGTGGACCGCACGACCGACGGCACCGGACCGATCGCCGAGAAGACGCTCGCGGAACTGCGCGCGCTGGACGCGGGCCGGGGCGAGCGCGTCCCCGTGTTCGAGGAGGTGCTGGACGCCGTACGGTCGCCCCTCCAGGCGGAGATCAAGGACGTGGCGGCCGCGCGGGCGCTGGCGGAGGTCATGATCCGGCGGGACCTCGTCGGACGCGTGGAGGTCCTGTCGTTCCACGACGAGGCGATCGCCGAGATCGCGCGGCTCGTCCCGGGCGTGCGCACCGCCCTGGTCGCCAGCCGGTACGGCGTCGACGTCGTGGACCGCGCCACCGCCGTCGGCGCGACCACCCTGGTGCTCAACATCCGCCGGCTGACCCTGGAGGTCGTCGAACGCGCGCGCAAGGCGGACCTGCGGATCATCGGCTGGGTGGTGAACACCCAGGACCACCTGCGGCTGGTGCGGGCCCTGGGGCTGGACGGCGCGACGACCGACTACCCGGAGATCAAGCGCACCGGCCGCTTCACCGCATGAACGTCACAGCGGCGTCCAGACCCGCACCGCCGCCACCGTGCATGAACGTCACGCCAGCGGCTTGACCAGCAGCTCGAACTCCAGGTCGTCCCGGCGCGGGACACCGAAGCGCTCGTCGCCGTACGGGAAGGGCGTCATCTTTCCCGTACGGCGGTAGCCGCGCCGCTCGTACCAGGCGATGAGGTCGTTCCGCACCGAGATCACGGTCATGTGCATCTCCTGCGCGCCCCAGACCTCGCGCGCGTGCCGCTCCGCCTCGGCGATGATCACCTTGCCGAGGCCGGCGCCCTGAAGGGCCGGGCTCACCGCGAACATCCCGAAGTAGGCGTGCGCACCGCGGTGTTCGAGCTGGCAGCAGGCGACGACCTCACCCTCCCGCTCGACGGTCAGCAGCCGGCTGTCGGGCGACTTGATCACCGCGAGCACGCCCTCGGGGTCGGTCCGCTGCCCGTCCAGGATGTCCGCCTCGGTGGTCCAGCCGGTCCTGCTGCTCTCCCCGCGGTAGGCGGACTCGATCAGCACGACCAGGGCGTCGACATCGGCGTCGGTGGCGTCGCGGAAGGTCAGTCCGGCGGCAGGGGTGTCCATGGAGCGGTTCTCCGATCGGTGGCGCGGCTCGGGCACCGACGAGGGTAACCCCCGCCCGAACCCGGCCGGCGGGCAGCGGCGGTACGTACGCGGTCGGCCGGACCCCGGCGAAGACGGGCCGATCCGGACGGCAGTCTCCAGGTCGGGTCCGCAAAGTCCCGGCGTCGCGGAACAGGCGGGACTGTGCGGACACGGCCTAGGCTCCGGACGCATGGTGCATGTGCTGAGCAGCCGGACCCTTCTGCGTCCCACCGATCCCGAGCGTTCCCGTCGCTTTTACGGCGAGCAGCTGGGCCTCGCCGTCCACCGTGAGTTCGGGACCGGTCCCGAGCGGGGCACGGTGTACTTCCTCGGCGGCGGCTTCCTGGAGGTCGCGGGCCGCTCCGACGTCCCGCCCTCCCCCGCGCTCAAGCTGTGGCTCCAGGTCGCGGACGCGGACGCGGCGCACGAGGAGCTGAGGGCCGCGGGCGTCGACATCGTGCGTCCGCCGGTGAAGGAGCCCTGGGGGCTGATCGAGATGTGGGTCGCCGATCCCGACGGGACCGAGATCGTGCTCGTGGAGATCCCCGGGGACCATCCGCTGCGGTACCGCCCGGGGATCTGACCGGCGGCGCCTCCGTCGGCCCCGCCCGCGGCGGCCGGTGCCCCCGCCACCGTTCGCGTCGTCGCATGCCGGGGCGGGCTCAAACGCGGGGCCGCCCCAGCGCGCCTTCCAGCTGGCCGAGCAACTCACCCAGCAGCAGCGCGAGTTCACGCTGCCGGGCGAGGTCGATCCCGGAGAGGACCGTCGTCTCGTAGGCGAGCTGATCGGGCAGGATGGCGTCCACGAGTTCGCGTCCCTCGTCGGTCAGCCGGACGTGCGCGACCCGGCGGTCCCGGGTGTCTCCGCGGCGCTCGACCAGCCCGCGCTCGGTGAGCTGCTTGAGCCGTTTGGTGACGGCGGCGCCGGAGGAGAAGGTCTCGCGTGCGATCTCGCTCGGGGTCAGCTCGTGGCCGGTGCGCCGCAGCGTGCCGAGGACGTCGAACTCGGGGCGGGTGAGTCCGGCACGGCGCAGCGGGGCGTCCTCCGCCTGCTGCAGGAGGGCCGCGCTGCGGTTGATGCGGCCGATGAGTTCCATGGGCCCGGTGTCGAGGCCGGGGTGCACGGCTTGCCACTGCCGCACGACGACGGACATGGTGTCCACCGGGCCCGCCGCCTCCGCCACGGGCCGGTCGCCCCCGGGCGCCGCGTCCGGGGCCTCCCCGGTAGGCGCCCGCCCGGCCGCGTCCCGCCCGGCCGCCGCCTTCGCCGCCCGCCCGTGTGCTGCCGTCATGCCTGTGCGTCCTCCAAGGAGTGGGGTCGACGTCGTACCGTCGCCGCGAGCGTACGGTGTGCGTCCTGTTCCGCCCGCATCACGCGCTCCTCCGGCAGGGCGCGCTGCCACCACTCGCCCGCCGCGGCGTCGGCCGCGGCCCGCAGGTCCACGACGGCCGCGGCGAGGGCGCGCCGCACCGACTCCACGGCGCCCGGAGCGGGCTGCCGGTCGGCCAGGACGCGGGCCGCCTGTTCCCGGGCGCGTTCGACGGAGTCGAGGGCGTCCTCGATGCGGTCGCCGGCCCGCCGGTTGGTGACCGCGACCGCCGCGACGAATCCGACCAGCGCGCCGACGAGGGTGTCGACGACCCGGTCGGTCATCAGCTGCCCGGCCTCCTGGGGGCGCGCGAACTCGGTGATGAGGAGCGCCATGGGGGTGACGCAGACGCTGCCGAGCCAGTAGTTGCGGCCGATGAGCGCCTCGGCCCCGAAGTTGAGCACCAGGCAGCTCAGCACGAGCGCCGCCGGGCCGAGGTGCGCGAGGGGGACGATCGCCGCGAAGGCCAGTACGCCGACGAGGTTGCCGACGACGCGCTGGACGCCCCGGCTCCAGGTCAGGGTGACGTTGGCCTGGTAGAGCGAGGCCGCGGTGACCAGCGCCCAGTAGGGACGGCCGATCCCGAGCGCCAGGGAGACGTATCCGGCCAGGGCGCAGCCGAGCGCGGTGCGCAGGGCGAGGGGGCCCAGCGGGGCGAGCCGGGCCCGCCACGAGGGTGCGGGGGTGTCGAGTTCGGCCTCGACGCCCAGCAGCTCGCCGGTGTCCGGGTCGTCCGCCGGCGGGACGGGCCCGGTGCCGCGGAGCAGGCGGGCCCAGTGGCGCAGTCGTTCTGCCTCGGCGTCGGCGGGCGCTGCGAGGGCGATCTCCGCGCGGACCACGAGCCGTCCGAGGGCGCGCCGGGACGCGGAACGGGCGCCGGTGGAGAGCAGCGTCTGCCAGGCGTTGTGTACGGCGGCGGCTCCGGCGGCGCGGCTCTTCGCGGCACCGTCGCCGGTTCCCCGCGTCGCGGCGTACGCGGCGGCGGCGTCGAGCGCCTGGGCGGTGGCCCGCCGCTCGGGCCCGTGCGGCCGTACGAGGCCGGGCGCCATGCCGACGAGCCAGGCCCAGGCGCCCGCGCCGACGGCGAGCCCCAGGTGTCCGGGGACCTGGCCGAGGCTCTGCGGGGCGAACAGGGACGCGGAGCTGATGAAGGTGAGGACGACGTGGCCGGGCGGTCCGATACGGGTGGCGTCGCACAGCACCTTCTGGACGGCGGCCAGCAGGGCGCCGACCGTGACCAGGACGACGGCGTGCGTGGTGAGCGACGCCGCGACGAGGGCGACGGCCAGTCCGCCGAGCATGCCGAGCACCACCCAGGCGAGGACCCGGGCCCGGGCGGCGTACGGGCGGTTGTGGGCGTAGAGGGCGCACAGGGAACCGGCCATGGTGTACATCGCGAGATCGAGGCGGCCCAGGGCGAGCAGCGTGAGGTTGGGCGGGGCGACCGCGGCCACGACGCTCAGCGCGGGCTTGAACCAGATGTCGGACGGCCTGCCGAGACGCAGTGCACCGGCGAGCGGGAGGCGGCGGGCACGGGCGAGGGGGGATGTGGGGGGCGCACTGCTCATACCCACAACGTTAACAGGTGTTTTACTCGTGAAGGACCCATCCGGGACCAGGCCGGGAAGGGGCCCGTCCCATAGCCGTCGTACGCACGCCCTCTCCAGTCCCCCGGGCGCCCCGCCTGCGGTGTACCCCCGCACGCTCCCCCGTGTACACCCTTGCGCTCGCTTGCGCACCGAGCGGGCCGGGCATGCCCAGACCGACCGTCCGACACCGTCGAAGGGGGAGGTGCGCGGTGCACGGACCGGCTTCGCCCGGCTGGCTGCTGGTCGCGCTGTGCGCGGCGACCGGCGCCTACTGCCTGCTGCGGATGCGCAGCCCGGTCGACGAGCAGCGCCGCGCCGCGGGCGGCGAGGCGCTCATGGGTTTCGGCATGGCCGCGATGGCCGTCCCGGCGGCCGTGGCCGCGCCGCCGCGCTGGGTGTGGCTGGTGTACGCGGCCGTCTTCGGCACCGCCGCGGTGCGCGCGCTCTGGGCGGCCCGCGGCAGCGCACACCATCTCCACCACCTGGTGGGCGCCTTCGCCATGGCCTACATGGGCGGGGCCATGGCCGCGTCCCCGTCCGCGCACGCCGGGCACGCGGGGTCCGGCATACCCGTGGTGACCGGAACACTCCTCCTCTACTTCGCCGCCTACGTCCTGTGGTCCGGAAGCAGACTGGTGCCGGTGCCCGGGATCGCCGGGACCGGCCCCGCCTCCCCGGCGCGAGCGCGACCCTCCGGTGGCACCGTCGGCTGGGGCGACCGGCCCGAGCTGGCGCGGGCGTGCCGGCTGTCGATGGGGATCGCCATGGTCGCGATGCTGCTGACGCTCTGAACCCCGTCCACGGGTCCGGCCACGCTGCGCCGGGCCCCCGTGGTGTGCGTCACTTGCCGCGGCAGCCCGTATCGTCCGGCGGCCCCCGCTCATAGGCTTCGACCATGATGGTCCCCGCGGCACTGCTGCTGCTCGGCGCGCTGGCCGCCGTCGTCGCCCCGAGGCTGCTCGCCCGGGCCGACTGGCCGGATCGCGAACCGGTGGTCGCCCTGTGGGTGTGGCAGTGCGTGGTGGCAGCCGTCCTGCTGTGCTGCGTGCTGTCGATGACCCTGAGCGCTGCCGCCGCCTGGATGGCCGTGCGGGGCCATGTGTTCGCCCCGGCACCGCACTCGGTCGTCGACGCCTACGCGCTGGGCACGGGCGGCGCCTGGGCCGCGGCGACCGCCGTGGTGCTCGCCGGCGGGGGCCTGTGGACCGCGGCGATGCTGACCCGCGAGATCGTGCGGGCCGGGGCGCGCCGTCGCCGGAGCCGCTCCGAACTCCTGGACCGCGCGCCGCTGTTGCCCGGTGAGGAACCCGGCAGCGACCGCCTGGTGGTCCTGGAAGGTGAACGTCCGGACGCCTGGTGGCTGCCCGGCACGGCGCCCCAACTCGTCATCACCACAGCCGCGTTGCGGCGGCTGCACGGACGTCAGCTGGACGCCGTGCTGGCCCACGAGCAGGGGCACGCGCAGGCACGCCACGACTGGCTGCTGCACTGTTCCGCCGCGCTGGCCAACGGATTTCCGCAGGTTCCGGTCTTCGCCGCGTTCCGCGACGAGATGCACCGCCTGGTCGAACTCGCCGCCGACGACATGGCGTCCCGGCGCTTCGGCCGCCTGACCATCGCGCTCGCCCTCGTCGAACTCAACGAGGACCGGGGCGTGTTCGGCCCCGCTCCGACTCCGCAGGCGCACGTCCCGCAGCGTGTCCACCGGCTCCTGACCCCGCCGGACCGACTCACGGCCGCGCGCCGGCTGCGCCTGACGGCGGCCGGCGCTCTGGTGCCGGTGGTCCCCCTGCTGATCGCGTTCGTACCGGGCCTGCGGGCGCTCGGCTAGCGACCCCGGCCGGCCACGGAGAGCCGACCAACGGACCCACCCTCCGCCCCGGCCGCGTCCCGGGGCACCGCTGAATCCCGACGGCCGCGCGCCCAGCCGAGGCACGCGGACCCGCACCCTGGCACCTCGCCGGCCCCTGACAGCACAAGGGCCGGACACGCGCGCTTGTGGGCACTGCCGGCGACCGGGACCCGCCGCTCCCGCAGCCCCACGAACCGGCGGGCACGCCTCCGAGTCCCGGCCTGCGGGAGGGCGCACGTCCGGCCCCTCGGCACGGAACGGCGTGAGCGCGTGCCGGAGGCCGTGCAAGCCTTCCGGGTGCGCGTGTGCGTCCCTGGGATTGGGCGCCCGGGCCCTGCGCCGCCAGTCGCCAGGGATCTCCCCGGCGCCCGAGCTGCGGGCCCGACACCCCCGGTGTTGGCATCGGACGCCCGGGTTCGGCGAGGATCGTCATATGCACCCCCCGCACGTCGGCTCACCCGCCCGCACACCGGCTCCGCGGGCCGCGGCTGCCCTCGCGGTCCCGCTCGCCATGGCCTCGGTGGTGCTCCTCGTGCTGGTCGCGTCCTCCTGGCATCCGCTGATGGACATCGACGGCGACGTCTCACGCACCACGCACCGCTGGGCGGTCGAGGACCCGGGCACCACCCACGCCTTCCGCGTGCTGACCGACTGGGTGTGGGACCCCACGACCCTGCGCATCCTGTGCGCGGTCGTGGTCCTGTGGCTGGTGCTCCGGCGCTCCGCGTGGCGGACCGCCCTCTGGCTGGCGGTCACCTGCGCGGTGGGCACGCTATTGCAGCAGAGCCTCAAGGCCGCCGTCGACCGGCCGCGTCCCGTGTGGCCCGACCCGGTGGACTCGGCCCACTACACCGCCTTCCCCTCCGGGCACGCGCTGACGGCCACGGTGGTGTGCGGACTCCTGCTCTGGCTGCTGCGCCGCCACGGTGCCGGACCCGCCCTGTGGTGGTCCGCGTGCGCCCTGGCGGTCGTCTCCGTCGCGGGTGTCGGCCTCACCCGCGTGTGGCTGGGCGTCCACTGGCCCTCGGACGTCCTGGGCGGCTGGCTCATCGGGGCGCTCGTGGTCGCGCTGGCGGTGATGACGTACCACCGCTGGGTCGAACCCCGCGGCAACTGATCCGGCCGCGGGCCGGACCCCGTACGACGGGGCGGTCTTGACCCGTACGGCGGAGCGATCAAGGATCGTCGTCCATGGCGATCAAAGGTGCGCTCTTCGACTTCTCCGGAACCCTCTTCCGCATCGAATCGACCGAGTCCTGGCTCCGCGCCGTGGTGACGGACGCCGATGTCCACGTCCCCGAGCCGGAGTTGACCGACCTGGCACGCGAGCTGGAGTCGGTGGGCGCGCTCCCCGGCGGGGCCCCGGCGACCAGGCCGGTACCGGCCGAGCTTGCCGAGGTGTGGGCGGCCCGGGACCGCGGCGCCGACCTGCACCGGGCCGCGTACACCGGCGTCGCCCGCCAGGTGCCGCTGCCGGACCCCCTGCTGTACGACGCCCTGTACGACCGGCACCGCGCGCCGGCCGCCTGGTCCGCCTACCCCGACGCGCGGGAGGTGCTGGCGGGGCTGCGCGGGCGCGGGATCGCCGTGGGCGTGGTCAGCAACATCGGCTGGGATCTGCGGCCGGTCTTCCGCGAGCACGGCCTGGACGCGTACGTCGACGCGTACGTGCTGTCGTACGAGCACGGCATCCAGAAGCCGGACGTGCGGCTGTTCGCGACGGCCTGCGACGCGCTCGGGGTCGCCCCGCAGGACACCCTGATGGTCGGGGACGACCGCCGCGCGGACGGGGGCGCCGCGGCGCTGGGCTGCGCGGTGCACTTCGTGGACCATCTGCCGGTCGCGCACCGCCCCGCCGGACTGCGTCCCGTGCTCGGCCTGATCGACTGACGGGCGGGGGCGGCGCCCCCGTGCCGACGGGGCCGCCGCCTCAGCTCTGGTAGCCCTCGACCTGCGAAGCGGGGCGGACCTGCGCCTCGTCGGGGTTCTCCCCGAACTCGGTCTTGGCGCGGCGCTGGCGCAGCAGGTCCCAGCAGCGGTCGAGCTCGCGCTCCAGCTGGCCGAGCCGTTCGTTCTCCGTGGCGCTGTCGATCTGTCCGGAGGCGAGCGCGTCCCGCAGGCGCCGCTCGTCGTCCACCATGGCCGTGATCCTGGCCAGGATCTGCTCTTGATCCATGTCCTTCTGCCTCCTCGGCCCCCGTGCCCCACTGTAGGGACGGTTCACCGGCCGTGCGACAGCTGGCCTCGCACGTCCGTCCTGGACGATCCCCCGCGTCGCCCAGGACGGACGGCAGCCCGGAACGGACCCGCGAAGGGTCTTGGCCGGACGCGTTGAGTATAGTTGGCTGGCAGCCAGTCAACGCAGGAGTTACAGCATGTCCCCGCGCAGCGCCTCGGTCAATGAAGAGTTGCGGCGGCGTTCCCGGGAGCGGCTTCTGCAAGCGGCGGTCGAACTGGTCCGCGAGCGCGGCTACGACGCGACGACGCTCGGCGACATCGCGGACCGCGCGGGTTCGGCGCGGGGTCTGGTGTCGTACTACTTCCCCGGCAAGCGCCAGCTCCTGCAGTCGGCCGTGCACCGTCTGATGCACCGCACGCTGGAGGAGGCGCTGGAGCGGGAACCGCGCACCGAGGACGGCCGGGAGCGGATGGCCCGGGCGATCGACGCCATTCTGGGCCTCACCCAGGACCACCCCGTCCTCATGCGCCAGCACATGGCGGGGATCCTTCAGGCCGAGGGTTTCGTGCAGTGCCCGGAGCAGCAGCGGCTCGCCGAGCTCCTGCGGGAGACGGTCGCCCGGCACGGCTCACCGGACGCCGCCGCCGACTATCCGATGCTCAGGGCGCTGCTGATGGGCGCCGTGTTCGCGGCGCTGGTGCCGGGTGTCCCCATGCCGGTGCCGGTGCTGCGGGCCGAGCTGTTCAAGCGCTACGGCCTGGACCGCACGATGGGGATCCCGCCGGGTGCCGGGGCACCCGGCGGGACGGACGACGAGGACCTGTCACGGTTCTTCGCGACGGAGAGCCGCGACTCGTCGGGGCCGGGCCGCTCCGGTCAGTCGAAGTAGTCCGGCTGCGTCTGGACGTTGAGCTCATCCAGTCGGATCCGCTTCGCGGCGTCGGTGCGCTTGTCGCTGAGCTTCAGCACGTCGAAGCCCTTGGCGATGTCGTTCGAGTAGATGTAGCCGTTGTAGTAGTACGCCGACCAGGCGCCGCCGGTCGCGAGCGTGGTGGTGGACAGCGGTCCGCGCTCGAAGTAGGCGATCTCCTTCGGGTTCGTGGAGTCCGTGAAGTCCCAGACGGAGACGCCGCCCTGGTACCAGGCCTGGACCATCAGGTCCTTGCCCTTGACCGGGATGAGCGAGCCGTTGTGGGCCACGCAGTTCTCCGTGTCGGCCTGGTGGCGCGGGATCTTGTAGTAGCCCTTGAAGACGAGCTTGCGGTGGTCGCCCCGGCCGACGATGTCGTAGATGCCGTCGGCGCCGCGGTTCGGGCCGATGGCCGCGTTGCAGGTGGGCGCGCCGCCGCCGCCGAGCTCGTCGGTGAAGACGACCTTGTTGGCCTTCTGGTTGAAGGTCGCCGAGTGCCAGAACGCGAAGTTCACGTTGTCCTGGACCTGGTCGATGACCTTCGGGTTCTCCGGGTCCTCGATGGAGAAGAGGATGCCGTCGCCCATGCAGGCGCCCGCCGCGAGGTCCTTGGAGGGCAGCACGGTGATGTCGTGGCAGCCGGTGGTCTTGGAGACGCCCGGGTTGGTGGGCGCGCCGGGGTTGCCGCCGCCGTCGGGGCCCTCACCGGGGAACAGGACGGGGAAGTTCACCACCGCGGCCTTCTCGGGGGCCTTGCGCGGCACCTTGATGACCGTGATGCCGTCGTGCGGCGGCTGGCAGTCGGGGAAGGACGCGTTGGGCGAGTACGAGGAGACGTAGATGTAGACGTTCCTGCGCTCGGGCACCAGCGTGTGCGTGTGCGAGCCGCAGGCGGTCTCGACGGCGGCGACGTACTTCGGGTTCGTCTTGTCGCTGATGTCGAAAACCTTCATGCCCTCCCACGAGGACTTCTCGGTCGCGGGCTGCGTGGTGCTGCTGCAGGAGTTGTCGCTGCGCGAGGAGTCGGTGGACAGGAAGAGCAGGTTCCCGGAGACGGAGATGTCGTTCTGCGAACCGGGGCAGAGCACCTGCGCGACCGTCTTGGGCGCCTTCGGGTCACTGATGTCGAAGATGCGGAAACCGTCGTAGTTGCCGGCGAACGCGTAGTGGCCCTGGAACGCCAGGTCCGAGTTGGTTCCGGCGAGGGTCTCCTTGGGGATGTTGACCAGGTGTTCGATGTTGTCGGAGTGGACGACCTCGTCCTGTCCGGGTATCTCACCGGCCGCTATGTCCGCCTTGACCTCGGCGGCCTCGCTCTTGGAGATCTTCTCCTGTGCGACGGGGCCGTCCCCGGGGTCGGGGGTGGCGGCCGCCGGACCGGCCGTGAGCAGCGCTGCCATGAGTCCTGCCGCGGCTGCGGCAACTCCCAGGCGTCTGCGCCGGGTTCGGGGATCGTTCAACAGGGTCACTGTGCCCTCCCTAGTCGCCGTTCGGGTTCGAACGGTGCACGGACCCCCGAAGTATCGTCTTCATCATGCACAGATCAACAGATGGCAACGGAGCCTTAATAAAAGTTTTTGATCACCGGCACCCCGATGCGTGCTAGGACGGTCCTCAGCACCGAGAGGTGTCCGTCAACGTCAGGGCCACAGGAGGTCGTTGTGCTCGTTCGCCGTACGTCCCGAGCGTGCCTGGTCACGGCGTCGCTCACGGTCGCCGCCGTACTCGCCCTCGCCGGCTGCGACTCCGGCTCCCCCGACGCGGACGCCAAGTCCCCCAAGGCGAACGGGCCTTCGGTGATCGCTCCCGGAAAACCCGGGGAGGCGGCCGAGACGCTCTCCGCCGAGGACGCCCGCAAGCAGAACTCCGGCGACGGCGCTCCCAACTCCGCGGACATCTCCTACGCGCGGATGATGATCGAACACCACAGCCAAGCCCTGGAGATGACCGAACTGGCCCCGAAGCGGGCGGCGTCGGGCAAGGTACGGCTGCTCGCCGAGCGCATCACGGCGGCCCAGGGGCCGGAGATCGCGGTCATGAAGAGCTGGCTGAAAAAGCACGGCGGTTCGAAGGGGGGCACGGGGCACCACCACGAGGCCATGCCCGGGATGGCGACCGAGGCGCAGCTCGCGAAGCTGCGGGCGGCCCACGGGAAGTCCTTCGACGAACTCTTCCTGAAGCTGATGATCACCCATCACGACGGGGCGATCACGATGGCCACCGACGTGAAGGCGCAGGGCAACAACGTCCAGATCGAGGAGATGGCCGACGACGTGATCGCCCAGCAGACGAGCGAGATCAGCCGGATGCGCGACATGTGACGGCGGCGGGCGGCGCCCACGGGCCCGCTCAGCGGCGGGCGTGGCGCGGGGTGAGGAATCCCGCGTCGCGGGCGCCCGCGATCAGGCGCAGCGAGCGCCGACGGCTGTGGCCGGTCGCGCACATGACGGCGAGGACGGGGTCCTTGCCGTCCTCCTGCGCCGCCCGGTACTCCTCCGCCACCAGGCGCCGCCCCTCGGTGCCGCGCGGCCAGGCGGGCCGGGCCCGGCGGGCCGGCGTCTGCGGGGACTCCGCGGACCCGCCGCCGCACGCCTCGAAGAGGGGGCCCTCGATCCACTCGGCGAGCACCGTCAGGTCGTCGAGCGAGAGCGGCGGGCAGGCCCGTACGTCCTCGACGGACACGCCCTCCGGGGAGACCACCGCGAGGACGTCGACCCCGGCGCCGTCACCGAAGCAGAGCCGGACGTCGAACCACGACGTCCGGTGCCCGTCCTCCCGCACCTGCCACGCGGGCCGCACGGACACCGCGCCATCCGGTCGTTCTCGATCAGAAAGATTAAGAAAGGATGCTTCCAGCACATACGCAACGTAACCGCATGATCACATTCAATGCGAATAGGCTCGCATGCCGACCGCCGGGACCGTACCCCGTCGGCGCAGCCCCGCACCCCTCCCGCCCGGCGCCGCCCGGTGCCATGCTGGAGGCACCAGCGATCTCCTCGCCGTTCGACGTCGGGAAGGAGTTCCGCCGTGCTGAATGTCGCCGTCGTGGGCTCGGGGCCCAGCGGGGTCTACACCGCCCAGAGCCTCCTCCAGCAGCGCCTGGTGCCCGAGGTGCGCGTGGACGTGCTCGACCGGCTGCCGTGCCCGTACGGCCTGGTGAGGTACGGGGTGGCGCCCGACCACGAGAAGATCAAGTCCCTCCAGAACAATCTGCGTACGGTCCTGGAGGACGAGCGCGTCCGGTTCCTGGGCGGCGTCCAGGTGGGACCCGGTGGACTGCCGGCGGCCCGCCTGCGCGAGCTGTACCACGCGGTCGTGTACTGCGTGGGCGCCGCCACCGACCGCCATCTCGGCATCCCCGGCGAGGAGTTGCCCGGCAGCTGGTCGGCGACCGAGTTCGTGTCCTGGTACAGCGCCCACCCCGACTCCACCGCCGACGGCTTCGTGACCGGCGCACGCCGGGCCGTCGTCATCGGCGTGGGGAACGTCGCCGTCGACGTGACGCGGATGCTAGCCCGCGGCAGCACCGAACTCAGCCCCACGGACATGCCGCACGCGGCCCTCACCGCCCTGGCCGCCAGCGAGATCACCGAGATCCACATGGTGGGCCGCCGCGGCCCCTCGCAGGCCCGCTTCACCACCAAGGAACTGCGCGAGCTGGGCGCGATGCCCGACGTCGACGTGACGGTCGATCCGCGGGAGCTGGCCCTCGACCCCGGATACACCGACCCCTCGGCCCTGCCCGCCGCGAGCCGCCGCAACGTCGAGGTGATGCGGGCCTGGGCCGCGGCGCCGCCCGCGACGGGACGGCGCAGGATCGGGCTGCGCTTCTTCCTCCGCCCGGTCGAACTCCTCGCCGTGGACGGGCGCGTGGGCGCGGTGCGGTTCGAGCGGACGGTGCCGGACGGGCACGGCGGAGTCACGGGCACGGGGCGGTACGAGACCATCGAGGCGCAGTTGGTGCTGCGCTCGGTGGGCTATCGCGGCGTACCCCTCGAAGGGCTGCCGTTCGACGCCGTACGCGGCACGGTGCCGCATCTCGCGGGGCGCGTCCTGCGGGACGGTGCCGTCGCTCCGGGCGAGTACGTGGCGGGCTGGATCAAGCGCGGCCCGACGGGCGTCATAGGCACCAACCGGCCGTGCGCCAAGGAGACGGTGACCTCGCTGATCGAGGACGCCCCCACCCTCGTACGACGGGACGTGCCCGGTGATCCGCTCGCGGCCCTGCGGGCGGCCGGGGTGTCGCCGGTGGAGTGGGCCGGGTGGCGGGCGATCGAGCGGGCGGAGGCGGAGCTGGGAGCCTCGCTCGGGCGGGGCGTCGTGAAGCTCCCCGACTGGACGTCGCTGCTGGCGGCGGCCCGGACGGAAGGGCCGTGACGGCGGCTGCCGTTCCCCTGGCGGGCGAACGCGCCCGGCGCTCCCCGCGGCCACCTCGGCGGGGCGGACGGTCAGGGGCCCGACCGTGACGGTCGGCCGGGACCACGTCGATCACCTCCCCGCGAGCGCGCGAACTGCCGCTCACTGACCAGGAGTTCACCGACCGCCGCTCACCGACCAGGAGTTCACCGAGGCGCTGAGCCTCGGCGATCCAACCACCCGCCGGGCACACCCCGTTGGATCGCAGGCACGGGCTCCTCAGACTCCTTGGAGCCGGTCCGCCTGTCGGGCCGCCGCTTCGAGGACGCTGTCGAGGAGTCCGGGGAACAGCGCGTCCAGGTCGTCCTTGCGCAGCCCGTTCATCTTCGCCGTACCTCGGTACACCTGCCGGATCACCCCGCTCTCGCGCAGCACCCGGAAGTGGTGCGTGGTCGTGGACTTCGTGACCGGCAGGTCGAAGCGCGAGCAGGACAGCTCACCTCCGTCGGCGGCGAGCTCGCGCACGACCTGGAGCCGCATCGGGTCGGAGAGGGCGTGCAGCACGCTCTCCAGCCGGATCTCCTCGTTGGCGGGGTGCGGAAGATCGCGGCTGCTGCCTGCGGGGGCGGCGGTCGTCACGGCGGCTCCAGTTCGTCGGGGCGGGCCGCACGTCCGGCGACGCACGCGGAGTCCGGTCCACCGCTTCCCATTGTACGAGAAGCCTCGTAGTTTGACATCCTCCGTACTACGAAGGCTATCGTACGAGACGTACCGCGGCCCCCCGCGACGAATGGAGTCCGACGTGAGCGCGCTCTTCGAGCCCTACACCCTGCGCGATCTGACCATCCCGAACCGGGTGTGGATGCCCCCGATGTGCCAGTACTCCGCGGCCCCCGCGGGACCTGACGCGGGCGTGCCGAACGACTGGCACTTCTCCCACTACTCCGCCCGCGCGGCCGGCGGCACGGGCCTGATCATCGTCGAGGCGACCGCCGTCTCCCCCGAGGGCCGCATCAGCCCCTACGACCTCGGCATCTGGAACGACACGCAGGTCGAGGCGTTCCGCCGGATCACGCGTTTCCTCGTCTCGCAGGGCACGGTGCCCGGCATCCAGCTCGCGCACAGCGGGCGCAAGGCCTCCACCGAACGGCCCTGGAAGGGCGGGGCCCCGGTCGGTGCCGACGGGCACGGCTGGCAGCCGCTCGCGCCGAGCGCGCTCGCCTTCGACGAGCGGCACCCCGTACCCACCGAGCTGACCGTCGACGAGATCCACGGCGCCCACGGCTACCTGATCAACGAGTTCCTCTCCCCGCACTCCAACCACCGCACCGACGCCTACGGCGGCTCGTACGAGAACCGCACCCGGTTCGCCCTGGAGGTCGTGGACGCCGTGCGGGAGGTGTGGCCGGACGACAAGCCGCTGTTCTTCCGCATCTCCGCCACCGACTGGCTCGATGACGGCGGTTGGACCGCGGACGACACCGTCCGCTTCGCCACGCAGCTCCACGAGCACGGCGTGGACCTCCTCGACGTGTCGACGGGCGGCAACGCCTCCGGAGTCCGCATTCCGGTCGGTCCCGGCTACCAGGTGCCCTTCGCCGCCCGCGTGAAGGCCGAGACGCCGATGCCCGTCGCGGCCGTGGGTCTGATCACGGACGTCGAGCAGGCCGAGAAGATCCTCGCCAACGAGGAGGCCGACGCCGTGCTGCTGGGCCGGGAGCTGCTGCGCAACCCGTCCTTCGCCCGGCTCGCGGCCCGCGAACTCGGCGCCGAGGTTCACGTGCCCGACCAGTACCACCGCTCCGTCTGACGGACCGACGCGGCGGGTGACCTCGGACCGCCGAGGTCACCCGCCGCGTCCGTGCCGCCGGTCCCGACGGCGCCCCGGCCCCGCACCCGCCCCACGGGTGTGCGCTCGTGCGTGTATCGGCCAACATCACGCCGTCCTGTGCGGCTCCTTTCGCGTGCCCGGTCGTCACCGCGCCGTGAACCCCCCTCGCCCCCAGACGGCACCTCGTCCGGCAGGCGTGCGACCTCCCGCATAGGCGCCTCACCAGCACGTTCACCCTTCGCCACCGACCTGCGACACCCTCGTGCAGCGGCTTGGCGGCCTCCTTCCCCGCCGTGGCGACGGGGTCGTGAAGCCGTCCTCGGTGTGTCTGCCTCGTGTCCACCGCCTGCCGCGACGCGCGTCGGGGTGCCGGGCGGGCCGCGGGGCGCCGCGCGACGACGGCTCGATCCCGATGCACCGGCCAACCGACTCGGCTTCCCGGACGTGACTGTCAGTGCTGTGGTGCACACTCTCGATCAATCGCCGACCGTCCGGGAGGGACGCCGTGTTCAGGGGGATCGACGAGGTCGACTGGGCCTCGATGGACCATGCGTACGGAAGCGCCGAGGACGTACCCGCACTGCTGCGCGGGCTGGCCTCCCCGCAGCCCGAGGAGCGCGAGAGGTCGCTCGACGGGATGTACGGGGCGGTGCACCACCAGGGCGACGTGTACGACTCGACGCTCGCCTGCATCCCCTTCCTCTTCGCGCTGATCGCCTCCGAGGACGTCCCGGACCGGGGCGGGCTCGTCGAGCTGCTGGCCAGCATCGGCGGCGGAACCGTGGATCCGCAGGACGGCGACGAGGAGTACGCCGCCTCCGACGACAACTGCGCGATGGCCCGCGCGGCTGTCAGGTCGGGCGCGGCCGTGTTCGCCTCGCTCGTCACGGACCGGGACCCGGAGGTGCGGCGGGCGGCGCCGACGGCCCTGGTCCGCTTCCTCGGCGAACCGGCGCGCGTACTCGACCTGTTGCGCGAGCGCCTCGCCGAGGAGACGGACGACCGGGTCCGCCTGGCGCTGGCCGAGGGGCTGGGGTTGTTCGCCCGGCTGTATCCCGCCTCCGCCTCCCCCGCCGTGGACTGCCTCGTGCGCATCGGTGCGGCGGCCGGCGAACCGGGGCTGCGACTCGCCGCACTCGGCCAGCTGGCGAGCTGCGCGCCCGAGCACCTGCCCGCCGATCTGGTGCCCACGGTCGTCGAGTTGCTGCGGGAGAGGTCGCGGCAGCTCCGAGCGCCGGACGAGCCCGAGCGGCCCGAGACGGACACACTCATCGGCCACCTCCGGCGGCTGCGTCCGGCCGACGAGGAGGGCTCCCAGCTCCTGCGGACGCTGCACACCGCGCTCGGCGGGCGCGTCGGGGACCGGATCGCCCTGCTGGAAGGCCAGTTGACGAGCCCGGACGCCACCGACCGGTGCAACGCCGTATGGATGTCCGCCGTGCTGTTCCGCGAATGGCGGGCGTCCTTCGACGAACCGGTCACCCTCATCGGGGAACAACTTCGCGCGGACGACGAGCGGTTGCGCGACGCCGCGGTGTCCGTCCTGGAGGACCTCTTCACCCTGGCCGTCCCGGCCGCCGACGACCTCGCGGAGCTCGCCGCGGCCCGTCCCGAATCCCGGGTGCGGCACTGGGAGCGGGGCGCGCCCTCCCTCGGCGGACCTCTCAAAGCCCTGGCCAGGACGGGCGATGCACGGGCCGTCCCCCTCCTGGCCGAGGTGCTGGAACTGCCCGAGGTACCCAAGGACATCGGATACGTGATCCCGTACGCGGGGCCGGCCGTCACCGCCCTGGCCCCCCTGTTGCGGGCCCGGCTCGCCGACGTTCCCGTCGACTCCCCCGAGACGTACGATCGCGCGGCGCCGCTGCTCACGGCGCTGGCCGCCCTCGGAGACGGCGCCGCCGCACCGGACGTACTGCGGCTGGTGCACCTGGCACCGGGCGGCCTGCGCAACAGGGACCCGCTCCTGGCAGGTGCCGCCCACGCTCTGGGCGAGCTCGGGAACCCGGACGCGATACCGGCGCTGCGTACGCTGCTGCACACCGACTGCGCGGTGACCGCGGCGGCGTCCCTCTGGTCGCTGGAGCGGGACCCCGATGCCGTACTCCCGGTGCTGACAGGGGAGTTGACCAGTGAGCGGGCCCACAGACGACGGGCGGCGGCCGAGGCGCTGGGCCGCCTGGGCAGGCCGGCCCGCTCCGCCTCGTCCGCCCTGCTTCGCATGCTCGGTTCCGACGACGTGTGGGAGCGGACGACCGCGGCCTGCGCGCTGTGGCGGGTCACCGGAGACGCGGAGGCAGTCCTCCCGGTGTTCCGCGCGGCATGGCTGGAGAACGCGTACACACGCGGCACCATCGCGAGCTGCCTCGCCGAACTGGGCTCGGCCGGAGCGCCCTTGCACGACCTCCCGCACGCCGAACTCACCAACCCGCGACGGCACAGGGCACGCTCCGGGGGCTTCGGCAGCCACGACATCCTGGAGGACGAACAGCTGCTGCGGGCCTGTCGGGAGGCGGTGGAAGACGGACGACAGGGGGCGCGCCAGGACGGCGCTTGAGGCTGCCGGTGGGCACGGACTCGCCGGGGAGGGTCCCGGCCGGGGCCGTCGTGCTCAGCTCGTCTTGCGGCCCCACAGCGGCCCGAAGCGTGCCCACTCCTCGTCCCACTGGGCCATCCGGCGCCGCTCCAGCCGGCCCCGGACCAGCTGCCCGGAGGCGAACGGCACCGCCGCCGCGCCCACCCCGGCCAGGGTGCCGACCAGGGACGCGCGCAGCCGCGCCTGCGCCGCGGAGACGGGCTGGGCGACCAGGCGGCCACCCCGGTCGATCCACACCGTGACGGGGGTGCCCGCCGCGCTGCCGGACTCGACCCGAGCCTGCCCGGCGTGCGCCGAGCCGTTCGCCCTCCAGCGGACGTCCGCCCACACCCGGTCGGCGCCGGAGGAGCTCGCGGCGGTCTTGATCCGCGGCGCGTCCTCGGTGACCGTCGCCGTGACGGGCCGCCACTCCACGCGCTCGCGGGCGAGGCCGTTCTCGACGGACCGCGCCACGGCCAGCCCCGTGAACACCCCGCACAGCACCGTGACGACCGAGGCGACGAGCAGGATCCAGGCCTCCAGCGTGTCACTGGGCCGGCGCAGCGGGTTGCGCCGCCAGCGCCACAACCACACCTTCGGACCACGGAATGCCGTCATCGGGGCATCCTCCTCATGGAGTCAGGGACATGACGGACCGCCGTCCCATACGGGTGCCGTCTCGTCGATGCTCATACAGATGCTCCAACTCCCGGACCTCATGCCTGCCTCCGCCCCTGTATCGCGGACACGTCGGCCCGAGCGGACCGGCGGGCGTCTCCACGAGTGCCTCGCGCCCCTCGACACCACGTTCCGACCTGCGGTGATGCCCGTCCAGAGGTGACTGTCAGTGCCGGGGTGCAGACTGACCGGTGCTGGGACAACGACGTCGCGGAGGTGGTCGGCATGGCCGACGTACTGCTCACGGTAGGTACACGGAAGGGTCTCTTCGTCGGACGCCGCCGGGGCGGCGTCTGGGAGTTCGACGAGAGTCCCTACTTCAACGCACAGGCCGTCTACTCGGTCGCCATCGACACCCGCGGGCCGACGCCCAGGCTGCTGGCCGGAGGGGACAGCGCGCACTGGGGCCCGTCCGTCTTCCACTCCGACGACCTCGGCCGCTCGTGGACCGAGCCCGCCCAGCCTGCCGTCAAGTTCCCCAAGGACACCGGGGCTTCGCTGGAGCGGGTCTGGCAGCTGCACCCCGCGGCCGCCGAGCCGGACGTGGTCTACGCGGGCACGGAACCGGCCGCGCTGTACCGCTCCGAGGACCGGGGGGAGACCTTCGAGCTCGTACGTCCGCTGTGGGAGCACCCGACCCGATCGAAGTGGGTGCCGGGAGGCGGCGGTGAAGGACTGCACACCATCCTCACGGACGCGCGCGACCCGCAGGCCGTGACGGTCGCCGTCTCCACGGCGGGGGTGTTCCGCACGACCGACGGCCGCGCGAGCTGGGAGCCGTCCAACTCCGGTGTCTCGGCGGTGTTCCTGCCGGATCCGAACCCGGAGTTCGGCCAGTGCGTGCACAAGGTGGCGCGGGACGCGGCGAACCCCGACCGGTTGTACCTGCAGAACCACTGGGGTGTTTACAGAAGCGACGACGCGGGATCGCACTGGACGGACATCGGCGCGGGGCTGCCGTCGACGTTCGGGTTCGCGGTGGCCGCCCATCCGCACCGCGGGGACACGGCGTACGTCTTCCCGATCAACGCCGACGCGGACCGGGTCCCGGCGGACCGGCGCTGCCGGGTCTTCCGCACGGCGGACGCGGGCAAGAACTGGGAGCCCCTGGTGGCCGGCCTCCCCGACGGGGACCACTACGGCACGGTACTGCGCGACGCCCTGTGCACCGACGACGCGGACCCGGCGGGTGTGTACTTCGGCAATCGCAACGGCGAGGTGTTCGCCTCCTCCGACGACGGCGACAGCTGGCAGCAGTTGGCGGCGCATCTGCCGGACGTGCTGTGTGTCCGGGCGGCGGTGGTGGACTGAGCTGCCGCCGGCCCGCCCTCCCGGACGGTGCCCGCGGCTGTGCATCCCGTCCGGCGGTGTACCGGTGCGCCGGGATGGTCGGCACGCGGGCGCGGAGAGGCGGGGGGGGACGTGGGCGTGGGCGCGGAGAGACGGGAGGGGCGGGACGTGGACGGGGTCGCGGAGGGATGTGCGGGCCGGGACGTGGGCGGCGGTCACGGAAGGCGGGACGGTCAGGACCTGGGCAGGGGGCACGGAGAGACGGGGGAAGGCCGGGATGTGGGCGGGGGGCGCGGCGGGGCGGCCGGGATGCGGGCGGGGTCATGAAAGGCGCGTGGGCGGACCGGTTCCGCGCGCTCGTCGTGCGGTCTCGCGACCCGTCTCGCCGTCCGGCGGTCGGCTTCGGTCGTCTCCGGTCGTCCTGCGGCCGTCCCACGGTGACCGGTTGATCGCCGCCGCCTGTACGGCAGTAGGGTGACGCCCGTGGCACCACGACCGTTGCATGAAATCGTCGAAGCGGGCTGGGCGAAGGCCCTGGAACCCGTCGCCGGGCGGATCGCCGAGATGGGTGACTTCCTGCGCGCGGAGATCGCCTCGGGACGCACCTACCTCCCGGCGGGACCGAACGTCCTGCGCGCCTTCCAGCAGCCCTTCGACGAGGTCCGCGTCCTCATCGTCGGGCAGGACCCCTATCCCACTCCGGGACACGCGGTGGGGCTGTCCTTCTCGGTCGCGCCGGAGGTACGGCCGCTGCCCGGCAGTCTGATCAACATCTTCCGTGAACTCACCACCGACCTCGGGGTCCCGCAGCCGTCGAACGGCGACCTCACGCCCTGGACGCAGCAGGGAGTCCTGCTCCTCAACAGGGCGCTCACCACGGCGCCCCGGAGTCCCGCGGCCCACCGGGGCAAGGGCTGGGAGGAGGTCACCGAACAGGCGATACGCGCGCTGACGGCCCGTGGACGGCCGCTGGTGTCGATCCTGTGGGGCCGGGACGCCCGCAATCTGCGTCCGCTCCTAGGGGACCTCCCCTCGATCGAGTCCGCGCATCCCTCCCCCATGTCCGCGGACCGCGGCTTCTTCGGCTCGCGCCCCTTCAGCCGCGCCAACGACCTCCTGAGCCGGCAGGGCGCGCAGCCCGTGGACTGGCGACTGCCGTGAGCCGCCCCGGCCCCGTGTCCGGAGTGCTGGCCGTGGATTCGGGCGGCTCCGGGATGCGGGCCGTGCTCGGTGCCCCGGCCGACGCCGGCACCGGCTTGCCGGGACCGCTGACGTCCGCGGAACCGGTGCGCACCGGCCCGCGAGGCATCGACGCGGATCACCTGCTGGAGCAACTGCTGCCGATGGCGCGGCGGCTGATGGCGGACTCCGGCGTCGCGGAGCTGGGGGCGGTCGCCCTCGGCGCGGCGGGGTTCGCCACCCTGGGGGACGATCTGCGGGCCCGGCTGCCGTCCGCCCTGGAACGTGAACTGGGCGTGCGGCGCGTGGTGTTGGCGGCCGACGCCGTCACCGCGTACACGGGAGCGCTCGGCCGACGGCCGGGCGCGGTGATCGCCGCCGGCACGGGCATGATCGCCGTCGGGACGGACCTGAAGAGCTGGCGCCGGGCGGACGGCTGGGGTCATCTGCTGGGCGACTGCGGGGGCGGAGCCTGGATCGGGCGGGCCGGACTGGAGGCCGCGCTGCGAGCCTTCGACGGTCGGCGCGGAGGTTCGGCGACGCTGCTGGCACGCGTCGAGGAACGGTTCGGGCCGGTGCCGGAGCTGCCGGGCAGGCTGTACTCGCGAACCGACCGGCCCGCGGTGCTGGCCTCCTTCGCTCCCGAGGTGGCGTCGGCCGCGGGCGCCGATCCGGTGGCGGCGGAGATCCTGCGGGCGGCGGCCCGGCACATGGCCGAGTCCGCGGCCGCGGTCTGCCCGGAGACGGAGGAGGCGCAAGTCGCGCTCACCGGCGGCCTGTTCAAGATGGGGGACCCGCTCCTCGTACCGCTGCGGGAGGAGCTGGCGGCGCAACTGCCGCACGCCCGCCCGGTACCGGCCGCGGGGGACCCCCTGCACGGCGCCATGATCATCGCGATCGACCTCGTCCGCGGCGACCTCGCGCTCGCGCCGGACGAGCGTCTGCTGCACGTGGTGTCCGAGACGGCCGGTTGACGCTCTTCGCCCGATGTGCGAGGTCTGGATTCCGTGGTGGTTGTGGCGGCCTCGTCAAGACGGGCCGTAGTGATCATTTCTGATCTGTACGTAACTCATGCGACAAAAGCGGACGGATACCGCTCACCTGCACCCTCCCCGAACAGGGGAGCCCAGGAAGCCAGTAACATGCGGCGCCATGAGCTCCCCCACTGGGCCCGCGTCCGGCCTGCCAGTACGAATGCCGCGACCCCGCCAGCCCGGGCGGCACCGCCGCCCGGAACCGCTGGCGGCTCCCGAGGGCGCGCCCGCGCTCGTCCTCGCGCTGCCGGGCACTCCCAGTGCCGCCACGCGCAGCCTCGCCGAGGAGGTCGTGAGCATCGCCCGCTCCGAGCTCCCCGGCCTCGACGCCCGGATCGGGTACCTGGACGGCGACGACGCCGAGTTCCCCACCCTGCAGTCCGTTCTCGGCCGTGCCGCCGAGGAGCGCACGGCCCGATTCGAGCAGGCGCGCGCCGCCGGGGCGGACGTGGCCGAGCCCGACGGCCCGGTGGCCGTCGTGGTGCCGCTGCTCGCGGGCCCCGACAACGCGCTGCTGCGCCGCATCCGCCAGGCCGTCATGGAGAGCCGCGTCGCGGCCGACCTGACCGACGTGCTCGGCCCGCACCCGCTGCTCGCCGAGGCGCTGCACGTGCGCCTGTCCGAGGCTGGTCTGGCGCGCGCCGACCGTGCCCGGCTGTTCACCGTGGCGACCGCGGCGGACGGCATCATCCTCGCGTCGGTGGGCGGCGAGGAGGCCGTGCAGGCGGCCGGGATCACCGGCATGCTGCTGGCCGCCCGTCTCGCGGTGCCGGTCATGGCCGCGGCGCTCGACGAGGAGGGCTCCATCGCGGCGATCGCCGAGCAGCTGCGCTCCTCCGGTTCCCAGCAGCTGGCGCTCGCGCCGTACCTGATCGGCCCCGAGCTGGACCCGGGGCTGCTCGACGCGGCCGCCAAGGAGGCGGGCTGCTCCGCCGCCGAGGCGCTCGGCCCGTACCCGGCGATCGGCAAGCTCGCCCTGGCCAAGTACACGACTGCGCTGGGCATCGCCCCGCAGCAGTCGCAGGGCGCGCCGGCCCGCTAGAGCTGTCCGGCCGGTCCAGCGGACTCGCGCGACCGCCGGCAGGAATCACCCGCACATCGGACGCCGAAAGGGCCCGTTTCCACGAAACGGGCCCTTCGCCGTGCGCCGGGCCGGGCGGCCGACCGGGAGAGGGCGGGTCAGCCGAACACCACGCAGGACGCCGCGGGCGCCTCGATCGAGCCGCTCTTGCGGAGCATCCCGGTGGCGGGGTCGACCGCGAACCAGGTCACGTCCCCGGAGCGCTCGTTGGCGACGTACAGGAAGCGCCCCGAGGGGTGCAGGGCGATCGCCCGCGGCCAGGTGCCGCCGCACGGCACCGTGGCGACCAGGCGCAGTTCCTCCCCGTCGAGCGCGAGCACGGAGAGGACGTTTTCGCCCCGGGTGGCGATCCAGACGAACCGCCCGTCGGGCGAGACGGCGATGCCGGACGGGAACGCGTCGCCGTCCGGGGAGCTGGGCAGCACGGAGGTCTCGCCGAAGGGCCGCAGCGTGCCCTCGGCGGCGTCCCAGCGGCAGACGGTGACGGTGGGCGCGAGTTCGTTCACGACGTAGGCGTGCTCGCCGCGCGGGTGGAAGGCCAGGTGGCGGGGTCCGGAGCCGGGCCGAAGCGCCGTCTCGCGGTGCAGGGCGAGGGTTCCGCCGTCCAGCGCGCACACCCGCACCGAGTCCGTGCCGAGGTCCACGCTCACGGCCCAGCGGCCGCTGGGGTCGGGCTGCACCTGGTGGGCGTGCGGTCCCTGCTGGCGCGGGGTGTGGGGGCCGGAGCCGGTGTGCGTGAACACGCCGGAGGGGGCGTCGGCGAGCCTCCCGTCGGCGCGGACGGGTACGGCGGTGACGCTGCCCGAACCGTAGTTGGCGGTCAGGACGTGGCCGTCGAGGAGACTGAGGTAGGTGGGTCCGCTGCCGCCGACCGGCACGGGCGGCCCGGTGAGTTCGGGCTTGTCGCCCGTCACGCGGAAGGCGGCCACCGCGCCGTCGGAGGTCTCGCTGACGGTGTAGAGCGTGCCGCCGTCGGGTGACAGGGCGAGGTACGACGGATCGGGTACGCCGTCCACGGCGCTCAGAACCGTCAGCGTGCCGCTCTGTTCGTCCATGGCCGCGGTGAGGACACCGTGGCCACCCGCCGCCGTGAACGACCCGATGAACGCCCGTGGTTGCCGCCTGACGCCGTCTGTCACTGCCGTCCCCTCTCGCCTTCTGCGCTGTCCGGGGCGACGGTAGCAGCAGGGGTCCATCGGTCTAGACCAAGCTGGGGCCAGCCGTCCGAGGCCCCCTGCGACGACGGCCGGAAGCGCCTGCGCTCGGCCGCCGGGCCGCCGGGTGGTCCGGCCGCAAGGGGGATCCCGCACGCGGGGGCCGGCGGAGCGACCGCGCGTCCGGCGGAGAGGCCGACGGCGACTGAGGTCGGGCGGGCGAGAGGCCGGCGGAGCGACTGCGCGTACGGCGAGCGCGACCGACCGCCGCTCCCGGGGCACCGGCCCCGCTCCGTGACCCGTGCGCCGGTCGCCGGTCGCCGGTCGCCGGTCGCCGGTCAGGGCGTACGCCGCCGGAGCCGACCGAGCCGCCGGCCGAGGAATCACCCGGTGGGTGAGCAGCGACGGGGATCGCGCGGGCGAGGGTGGCGGCGACCGCGCGTCCGGCGACCGCGCCCGACCGGCCGTTCCCGGCACCCGTGTCACCTGCCCCCGGCCCCCGGCCCCCGGCCCCCGGCCCAGCGAGCCCTACGCCGTACGCCGGTCCCCGTCCACCGCCTGGGGCGTCCGGCGACGGAGAGGACCAAGCGTCCCGCCGAGGGGGCCCGGCTGGGTCAGCGGCGACAGGGATTTCGCGTGCGCGGGTTGGCGGAGCGACCGTGCGTCCGGCCGAAGGGCCGCCGGGTAGCTACGGGAATCGCGCGGGCGAGCGCTGGCGGCGGCGACCGCGCCCGACCGCCGTTCCCGGCAGCCGTGTCACCGGCCCCCGCCCAGCGAGCCGTACGCCGTACGCCGGTCCTCGTCCACCGCCAGGGGCGTCCGCCGACGGAGACGACCAGGCGTCCCGCCGAGGGGCCCCGGCTGGGTCAGCGGTGGGGATCCCGCGCGCGAGGGTTGGCTGAGCGACCGCGTGTCCGGCCGAAGGGCCGCCGGGTAGCTCCGTGGCTACGGGGATCGCGCGGGCGAGGGTCGGCGGAGCAGCCGCGCGTCCGGCCAGCGCCACCGACCGACGTTCCCGAGGCACCAGCCCCGCCCCGTGAGCCGTACGCCGGTCGCCGTACACGGTTAGGGCGAATGCCGACGGAGGCAACCGCACGTCCAGCCGAGGGGCCCCGGCTGGGTCAGCGGCGGGGGTCCCGCGCGCACGGGCCGACGGGGGCGACCAGGCGTCCGGCGACTGTGACTGCAACCGACCGTCGTACCCGAGGCACCCGGGCCACTAGCCACGCCCCACGAGCCGAACGCCAGTCCCCGTCCACGGTCAGGGCGTACGCCGACCGAGGCGCCACGCGTCCGGCCGAGGGGCCGCACGACAAGGTCGGCGGCGACGGAGATCCCGCTGCGAGCGCCGGCGGCGGCGACCGAGCGTCCGGCGACTGCGACCGACCGCCGTTCCCGGCGCCCCTGGCACCGGTCCCCCGCCCCCCCCCGAGCTGAACGTCGGTCGCCGATCGCCGTCCACGGCCAGGGCGTACGGCGGCCGGAGGTGTTCGTACGGCTGTGTCCGCCGGCTCGCGCCTCGCCGTGCCTGCGGCCTCGGCGGGTCGCGGAACGGCCGGAGGTGTCAGGACCGCCGTGCCGCCGGTCGCGCGCCCCCGCCTCGGCGGGCCGCGGAACGGCCGGAGGTGTCAGGACGGCCGTGCCGCCGGTCGCGCGCCCCGGCGGGCCGTCGAGCGGCCTCTCAGGCGCCGAGGAGCCGCGAACCCCGCAGCGGTCCCGCCAGGGCCGCGAGCGCCCGCTCCAGGCCGTGCAGGTGGGCCAGGGCCTGCTCGGCGCCCGGGTGGTGGCCCGGCGCTGCCGGATGGACCGGCACGGCGCCCTCGGGCACGGCGCCGACCAGTGTCGCCATCGCCGCCTCGACGCGCCCGCAGGCGGCGCTCAGGCGCGCGTCGTGCGAGGCGTCCGGGTCGGCGGCGACGGCGGCGAGCCCCCGCGCCTCGCGGGCGCAGTCGTCGAGCAGCGCGAGGATCTCGCGGGCCCGCGCCTTCCGCACCCGCAGCGGATTGAGCGGATGGACCAGCGGCGCGAGGGCCGCCCGCACCCGCCCCAGGAGGGCTTCGAGCTCCGCGACCCGGGGCGCGGGGTCCGCGGCGGCGTCACCGGCCAGCCGTCGCGCCGCCGTCGCGGTGCAGGCGTGCACCGCGTGCAGGGCGCGTTCCACCCAGCGGTCGGTGACCGCGTGCGTGGTGATCGGCAGGATCAGCGCGACGGCGAGCGCGGCGCCGAGGGCCCCGACACCGGTCTCGGCGAACCGCAGGGCCAGCAGTCCCGGGTGCAGGACACCGAGGAGCCCGTACAGCAGGCCGGCCATGACGGTGACGAAGAACATCATCCAGCTGTACGAGGGCGCCGCCGTGTAGAAGATGCCGAAGACGCAGACGGCCACGAGTGCCGCGGTGGGCGCCGGGGCGCCGTCCAGGGGGACGGCGATCAGCAGCCCGGCGCCGATGCCGGTGACCGTGCCGACGACGCGCCGGAAGCCGCGCACCAGGGTCTCGCCGCGCGACGCCGTGTTCACGAAGATCCACCAGGCGGTGCCGACGGCCCAGTACCAGCGCTCGTGCGAGAGGACCGGTCCGGCGGCGACGGCGAAGGCGCAGGCGGCGGTCGCCTGGAAGGCCTGGCGGGTGGCCGGGCGGTCGAGGCCCCGCCCGTCCAGCGGTGCGGGCGCGGGAGGCGGCGGGGTGCGCCGTTCGATGCACCACGCGCCGAAGCGGACCGCCGAGGAGGCGGCCAGGGACAGCGCGACGGCGGCGTACAGCTGCGGCAGCTGGCCGGGCAGGGCGTGCAGGAACTGCGTGGTGAAGAACATCATGAACGCGAAGATCCCGAGCGCGTGGCCGCGCGGTCCCCAGCGGCGGGCGTACACGCCGCAGAAGACCACCGCGAGCCAGGTCGCGTCGCGCAGCGCGGGCACCCCGTGCAGCGCCGTCGCGACCGCCAGGACGGGGAAGCCGACGACGGGCAGCAGGGCGGTGGTGACCGCCTGGCCGCGCACCGTCGCGTCTCCCACGGTGAACAGCGCGAGGAGTGCCGCGAGCCCGCCCGTGATCGAGGCCGGCAGCGACAGTCCCGCCAGTTCCGACACGGTCACGGCGAGGCCGATGCCGAGCACCGCCCGCAGCGAGACCCGCAGCCGGAACAGTCCCGGATCCGGAGCCCTGAACATCTTCTTCACGTGCGGCAGCCGCCCCCACTTCTCGTCGACACAGCCGTCGGGGATTCCCCTCGGGACATGGGAATGGCGCCGCGGGCACGGATCCGGCTTCATTGCCTGTCCTGCGCTGCGCGGCGCCATCGATAGGCCCTAGGAAAGCATCAGGACGGCATTGGCTCAACCGGCTCACCGTTCACAGGGCCATTGGTACAGTCGGCAGGGATCACCCGTGACACCAGGAAGGCCAACGGACCATGGCCGTGGACGAACTCGACACCCGCATCCTGCGGCTGCTCCTCGAACAGCCGCGCACCAGCGTGCGGGAGTACGCGCGCATCCTGGGCGTCGCCCGTGGCACGCTCCAGGCCCGCCTCGACCGGCTGGAGCGCGACGGGGTGATCACCGGCACGGCCCCCGCGCTGTCCCCCGCCGCGCTCGGCCACCCCGTGCTCGCCTTCGTGCACGTCGAGGTGACGCAGGGCAATCTCGACGACGTGGGGGACGCCCTGGCCGCCGTCCCGGAGATCGTCGAGGCGTTCTCGATCACGGGCGGCGGTGATCTGCTGACCCGGGTGGTGGCGCGGGACAACGCGCACCTGGAGGACGTCATCCAGTCCCTGATCAGCCTGCCGGGCGTCGTCCGGACGCGTACCGAGGTGGTGCTGCGCGAGCGCGTCCCCCACCGGTTGCTGCCGCTGGTCGAGTCGATGGGCCGGGCGGCGAGGAGCTGACCCCGCGAGCCGGGCGCCCGCCCGCTCTTCCGGCCTCGGCGCACGGCTCCGCGCTCCCGGCTCCGCCGCACGGTCCCGCGCTCCCGGCTCCACGCACACGCCCCGGCCGCGCCACGACAAGAACGCTCTTGGCATCCTGGAGGCCATGAGCACTCTCGCCGGCACCGCGGTCGTCTTCGACCTCGACGGAACGCTCGTGGACAGCGAGCCCAACTACTTCGAGGCGGGCCGGCGGACGCTCGCCGGACACGGCGTCACGGACTTCACCTGGGCGGACCACGAGCGGTACGTCGGGATCAGTACCCGGGAGACACTGCGGATCTGGAAGGAGCGCTACGCCCTCGAAGCCCCCCTCGACGTCCTGCTCGCGGACAAGAACGGCCGCTATCTGGAGCTGGCTCGCGCCGCCACGCACGTGTATCCCGAGATGCGGAGGTTCGTGGAACTGCTCGCCCACGACGGCGTCCCGATGGCCGTGGCGTCGGGTTCCTCGCCGGAGGCCATCGAGGCGATCCTCGCGGGCACGGGCCTGGACCAGTGGCTGACCACCGTCGTCTCGGCCGAGGAGGTGGCACACGGCAAGCCCGCCCCCGACATCTTCCTGGAGGCGGCCCGCCGGCTGGGGGTGGCCCCCGCCGACTGCGTGGTCCTGGAGGACGCGGCCCCCGGCGCCGCCGCCGCGCACGCGGCGGGCATGCGCTGCGTCGCCGTCCCCTACCTCGCCGCCCAGGCCGACGACCCGGCGTTCGCGACCGCCGCGCTGCTGCTGCGCGGCGGCCAGGCCGAGTTCACCGCGCGAGCGGCCCACGACTGGCTCCTCCGCTCCGCCCGTTCGTCCCGAACTCCCTGATCGTGCCCTACTCCTGACGGTCCGACAAAAAGGGCTGCCAGACTCTCCGATGGCCCGCGAACCCCCCTGGACCGCGGCCGGAATCGGCGATCCTGTCCGGTTCGCGTGCACACCGCGCTAAGGTCCACATCCAGGCCGTGTGACAGGCACCGGCCTGTGCGGGACCGTGCGACGTAGGGGACTTGGCAGCGCGCGGGACGCACGCGGGCCCGGTGCGGCGACGGTGCGCGCGAGGGGTCGAGGGCGGACGGGAACCGCCCGAGGGGCCCTGGCATCCGGAATGCGGGGCACACGCACCCGTACGGGTGACGCTCGGGCGGCATCCGGACCGCGGGGCGGCCCAGCGTGGGAGGCCTGAGGAGAAGCGTCCGGGCCGCCCGCCGGACCCGGACGAGCACGGACGTGCAGGGGAGCTCTGGTAGTAGTGGCTCACCGCACGAGGGCTGGATGGAGGTGCGATGTCCACACAGACCCACCGTCTGACCATCACCGAGATCACCAGTTGCGACGACTGCGCGGTCCTGCGGGTCAGCGGCGAACTCGACCAGAGTTGTGAGGGGCTCTTCCTGGGCACGCTCGGCGCCAGCGTGGACGCGGGGCACCGGCATCTGGTGCTGGACGTGACCGCGCTCGTCTTCTGCGACTCGCGGGGGCTGAACAGCCTGCTGGCCGTCCGCTGGCTGCTGGAGCGCAGGCAGGGCAAACTCCTGCTGGCCGGAGCGGGGCGCCGGCTGTCCGAACTGCTGGCGCAGACCGGCAGTTCGGACCTGCTGCCCAACCGGCTGACGGTCGGTCAGGCCCTGCTGGAGTTGCCCGCGGAGCACCGGCCCGTCTGGCCGCCGGCGCCTCCCAGGCCGGAGGACCACGCCGTGCACGGCCGCGCCGAGGCCCCGCACCTCCCTCCGTCACGGCAGCGGCCTCCGGACAGCGGCGGTGAGTGACGGCCCACGGGGACGACCGGGGCACCGGTAGCGGGCGCTCACAGCCGGTCGAGTCGTCCCGTCGTACGCCCGAGGTAGGTGACCGGGCCGGGGTCCGGCACGTCGATCTCGTGGAAGCCCAGCCGGTCGTAGAAGGCCCTGGCCCGCGTGTTGGCCGTGACCATCACCAGGTGGACGGCCGGCACCCCCTTCTCCCCCAGGGCCGCCAGCAGCGTCCTCATCAGCTCACGCCCGTGGCCGCGGCCCTGCCATGCGGGGAGCAGGTCGATGTGCAGGTGGGCCGGATACGCGGCCACCTCGGGGACGACCATCCGCTCGGGGTCGTGCAGCAGCGCGACGATCGCCTCGTCCGCGTTCGCGGGCTGTCCGGACGGCCGCGGATAGCGATCTGCGACCCGGGGCAGCCACTTCGCGCGGAAGACCTCGGCGAAACGGGCGGTGTCCGCGGCGCCGACGACATAGCCCACCGCCTGCCCCCGCCCGTCGTCCAGCACGAAGGCCAGCTCCGGCTCCAGCTTGACGTACGGGAGGGCGAAGGTGGTGGGGAAGATCCCGGGATCCTCGTAATGGGGCCTGCTGTCACCGCCGTTGTGGGCGGTGAGCACGCAGATGTCCTCGACGGCCGCCCGGTCCTGCGGGCGGTACGGACGTACGACGGGAGTTGAAGTCACCCCAGCATCCTGCAGAGTTGGGAGCGCTCCCACAACCGCCTTTCACCGACGTCCTTCCCGGCGGAGACTCCGGGCCCGGTCAGGGGCTCAAGTGCCCTGTCCGGCATGGTCCTTCACGGCTGGAACCACTCCGAGCAGGTGCAGGTACATGGCCGTGACGTCGCGGACCGCGTCGTCGTGGGCGCCGGGGTCCGCCGCGGTCAGGCGGGCGAACTCGACGCACATGCCGCCGACCGCGCGGGCGACGGAGAGCGGTTCGGCGACCGGCGCGGCCCTGCCCTCGGCGGCCACACGGCGGATGTAGCGGGCGTGGCGGTGCACCGGCCGCTCGCAGATCTCCTGCCACAACTCGCGCACCCCCGGGTCGGTGCGGGCCTGCTGCGCCAGCAGTCCGAGCAGGGGCAGATGGCGGGCGTAGGCGGCGATGAAGGCGGCGACGGACGCCTCGGCGACGGCGCGCAGGTCGTCGGTGCCGACGTCCGGCACGTCCTGTGCGGCGAGGAAGGCGTCCCGGACCCGTGCCGCGAGGACGCGGAAGATCTCCTCCTTGGACGCGAAGTACACGTAGAAGCCGGCGCGCGAGACCTCGGCCTCGGCGGTGATGTCGCCCACCGTGGCGGCGCCGTGGCCGAGCCGCGCGAAGACGGTCTCGGCGGCGTCCAGGAGCCTGCCGCGGGCCGGGGCGTCGCTGCGGTCACGGGCGGTGCGGGTCGCCCAGGTCCGCCGCCCAGCCTGTTCGTCGCCTGTCACGCCGCGAGCATATTGACGTTGACGTCAATGTCAATGAGCATGGCCGCGCCGACCACGGTTTCCCGGAGGGGCTCATGGGTTCTGCCGCCGTACTCGTCGCCAACCGCGGGGAGATCGCCGTACGTGTCCTGCGCGCCGCCGCCGAGGCGGGGCTGCGCACCGTCGCGGTGTACGCCCCGGACGACGACCTGCACGTCCGCCACGCCGACGAGGCGGTGCCGCTCGGCGGGTCCGGCTACCTGGACGCGGACGCCGTGCTGGCCGCGGCGCGGGGCTGCGACTTCCTGCACCCGGGGTACGGATTCCTCAGCGAGGACGCCGAGTTCGCGGCCCGGTGCCTGGCGAGCGGAGTCCGTTTCGTCGGCCCCTCCCCCGAGGTGCTGGCGCTCTTCGGCGACAAGGCCCGCGCACGCGCGCTCGCCCTGGAGCAGGGGGTGCCGGTGCTGGAGGGGACCCGCGGCGGCACGAGCCTGGAGGAGGCGCGGGAGTTCCTCGCGGGCGGCCCGGTCATGGTGAAGGCGGTGGGCGGGGGCGGCGGCCGCGGGATGCGGGTGGTGCGCTCACCCGGAGAGCTGGCAGAGGCGTGGGAGCGCTGCCGTTCGGAGGCCCAACAGGGTGTTGGCAGGGCCGAGTTGTACGTGGAGCGGCTGCTGGAGGGTGCCCGGCACATCGAGGTGCAGGTCGTCGGCGACACGGCCGGCGCCGTCACCCATCTGTGGGACCGGGACTGCAGCGCCCAGCGCCGCCACCAGAAGCTGATCGAGATCGCGCCGGCTCCCGGACTGCCGCCGCGGGTGCGCGACGCGCTGCTGTCCTGCGCCCTGCGGATGGCCCGGGCGACCGGCTACACCGGACTGGGTACCTTCGAATTCCTGGTCCGCGGTGAGGAGTTCCGCTTCATCGAGGCCAACCCCCGTCTCCAGGTGGAGCACACGGTCACCGAGGAGGTGACCGGGGTCGACCTGGTCGCCGTCCAGCTGCGCCTGGCCGCGGGCGAGACGCTGGAGGCGCTCGGGCTGGCGGGAGAGCCCCGGGCACCGCGCGGCCACGCCGTGCAGGCGCGGGTGAACGCCGAGGTGACGACGGCGGACGGCACCGTACGGCCGTCGGCGGGCCGGCTCGCGCGCTTCGACGTGCCGACCGGGCCCGGGGTCCGGGTCGACACCGCCGCGCGGGCCGGCGCCGAAGTGGGGGTCCGCTACGACTCGTTGCTGGCCAAGGTGATCGTGTCGTCGCCGCACGGGGTCGCCGCCGCCTGCGAGCGGGCCCGGCGGGCGCTGGACGAGTTCACGGTCGAGGGCGTGCGGACGGGGATCCCGCTGCTGCGCGCGGTCCTGGACCGGCCGGAGTTCTGGGCGCACACCGGCTTCGTCGAGCAGCACCTGGCCGAGCTGGCCCCTGAGGACGCCGCCCCGGCATCCGTCGAGGGGACCGCCGTCGCCCCCATGAGCGGCACGGTCGTGGCCGTCGACGTGTCCCCGGGCGACCGGGTCGCGGCGGGCGGGCAACTGGTCGTGCTGGAGGCCATGAAGATGGAGCACGTCGTCCGGGCGACGGCCCCCGGGGTCGTCCGTGCCGTGCACGCGCGCGTCGGCGACACGGTGCGGGAAGGGCGGCCCCTGGTCGAGCTGGACGAGGCGAGCGACGCGTCCGCCGGGGCCGGGGCGGTAGAGGCGGTCGACCTGGACGCCGTACGGGCCGATCTGGCCGAGGCGCGCGGCCGCCACGCCTTCGGACTGGACGAGCACCGGCCGGACGCCGTCGCCAGGCGCCGGGCGCTCGGGCGCCGTACCGCCCGCGAGAACATCGAGGACCTCTGCGACACGGGCAGCTTCACGGAGTTCGGCGCCCTGGCGATCGCCGCGCAGCGCGGGCGGCGCTCGCTGGACGACCTGATCCGCTCCACTCCGGCCGACGGCATGGTCACCGGCACCGGGCGGGTCGACGGAGCGCCCTGCGTGGTGATGTCGTACGACTACACGGTCCTCGCGGGCACCCAGGGGCACCAGAACCACCGCAAGACCGACCGCATGCTGGGCATCGCGCAGGAGCGGCGGCTGCCCGTGGTGCTGTTCGCCGAGGGCGGGGGTGGCCGGCCCGGTGACACGGACACCACCGCCGTCGCCGGCCTGAACGTCACGACGTTCCACCGGATGGGCCGCCTCAGCGGCACGGTCCCGCTGGTCGGCATCGCCTCGGGGCGGTGCTTCGCGGGCAACGCGGCCCTGCTCGGCTGCTGCGACGTCGTGATCGCCACGCCGGAGGCCACCATCGGCATGGGCGGTCCCGCGATGATCGAGGGCGGCGGCCTCGGGGTCTACCGGCCCGAGGAGGTCGGACCGCTGTCGGTCCAGGAGCCCAACGGGGTCGTCGACATCGCCGTGTCCGACGAGGCGGAGGCGGTCCGCGTGGCTCGCCGCTACCTCGGGTACTTCCAGGGCGCGACGGAGGACTGGGAGGCGCCGGACCGCAGGCTGCTGCGCCATGTCGTGCCGGAGAACCGCCGACGCGCCTACGACGTGCGGGCGGCCGTGACGGCGCTCGCGGACACCGGTTCGGTGCTGGAGCTGCGGCCGGCCTTCGGCGTGGGCGTACTGACCTCGCTCGTCCGGATCGAGGGCCGTCCCGTGGGACTCCTCGCGAGCAACCCGGCCCATCTGGGCGGCGCCGTCGACCGGGACGCGGCGGACAAGGCCGCCCGCTTCCTCCAGCTCTGCGACGCGTTCGGCCTCCCGGTCGTCTCGCTCTGCGACACCCCCGGTTTCATGGTCGGCCCGGACGCCGAACGGACCGCGACGGTACGGCATTTCGCGCGCCTCTTCGTGACGGGCGCGAACCTGCGCGTGCCGCTCGTCTGCCTCGTCCTGCGCAAGGCGTACGGGCTCGGCGCGATGGCCATGATGGGCGGTTCCACCCGCGCCCCGCTGGCCACCGCCGCCTGGCCGAGCGGCGAGTTCGGGGGCATGGGCCTGGAGGGCGCGGTCCGGCTCGGCTACCGCAAGGAACTGGAGGCGATCGAGGACCCCGAGGAGCGCGCCCGCGCCTTCGAGGCACGCGTCGCCGAACTCTACGAGCACGGCAAGGCGGTCAACGCGGCCGCCGCGCTGGAGATCGACGCGGTGATCGACCCGGCGGACTCCCGGGAGTGGATCCTCGCGGCCCTCGACGGCCACGAGCAGGCCCGCCCCGGGGAGGGCCGGGGTTTCGTCGACACGTGGTGAGGCCGCCGGCGGGGAGGCGGAGCCGCGTAGGTGCGGTGAGGCCGCCGGGAGTCCTCCGGTGACGAGCTGACCGGAGTCGGAGTGCCGCTGACGAGCAGCGAAGCAGGCGCCAAGTAGACGGCGCACGCACTCGTCGGCACGCCTGCCGCCGTGGCCTGGGTTGCGAAAGGCGAGGCGTGGAGATCGTCACCTGGTGACCATCAGGTGACCGCTGCCCGCCGGGCGATTTGTCGGATCCCAGGGAACGATGGGAGAGCGTCACCACGAGCGCCCAGCCGCCGACATCGCGCGGAGCATCCGAATCGCAACGGCGCAGGGCCGCAACTGACTGATCACTTCCGCCCGGAGTCCCAGCTCCGCCCTCACATCCCCGGCGGACGAACAGAGCAAGGAGCTCGGCATGAGCCGATCAACAGCAGCCGGCGGCGCCGCACAGGCGACGATGCGGGCCGTCGTCGTCACCCGGCCCGGCGGCCTGGACGCACTCCGGATCGAGGATGTGCCGGTCCCCGTCCGCAACCCCGGCTGGGTGCGGATCAAGGTGAAGGCGTTCGGCGTCAACGAGTCCGAAGTCACCACCCGCAAGGGAGAGTCGGACGCGGAGGTCACCTACCCGCGCGTTCCCGGCATCGAGGGCGTCGGCGTGGTCGACGAGGCAGACGAGGACAGCGGGCTGCGGCCGGGGCAGCAGGTGGCGACGATGATGGGCGGCATGGGGCGCTCCTACGACGGCGCGTACGCCCAGTACGTCACCGTCCCGGCGGCGCAGGTCATCCCGTTCGAGACCACCCTGCCGTGGGACGTGGTCGGCGCACTGCCCGAGATGTTCCAGACCGCCTACGGATCCCTGACCCGCGGGCTGGGCCTCAAGGCCGGGCAGACGCTGCTGATCCGCGGCGGCACCTCCACGGTCGGGCTGAGCGCGGCCACGATCGCGAAGGACCTCGGAGCGACCGTGCTGTCCACCACCCGCAGTCCCGGCCGGGCCGGGGAACTGCGGGCGGCGGGCGTCGACCATCCCCTCGTCGACGACGGCACCCTCGCCGGCCAGGTGCGCGAGCTGATGCCGGACGGCGTGGACGCCGCACTGGAACTGGTGGGCTGCTCGGTCCTCGCGGACACCCTGCGCACCGTCCGCATACACGGCACGGTCTGCTTCACCGGAGCCTTGGCGGGCCAGTGGTCCATCCCCGACTTCACCCCGTTCATGATCCCGGGCGGGGTGCGCCTCACCTCCTACGGCGGTGAGGCCGCCGACCTCCCGGCCGACGTCCTCGCACACCAGCTCCAGGCCATCGCCGCAGGACGCCTCAAGGTCCCGGTCGCGAAGGTCTACCACGGCCTGGAACAGGTCCGGGACGCCCAGGCCGACCTCGAGTCCGGCACCACGCCGGGCAAGCACCTCGTCGTCCTGGACGACTGAGACCTGGGCGACTGCGATCCGGTCGTGTGAGGCGACAAGCGGCAAGGTCGCCGCACACATCGACTCGATCTCCAGGAACCCGCACATCGTCCGCGACGAGTACCTCAACACCTACGTCCGCGACGAGGGCGGCGACGATCGGCAACCGCACCGCCTCCGCCGCGTTTCGTCACGCGCCGCTCCTCGCCTCGCGGGCGGCGAAGGCGGCCGGGGTGAGCCCGGTGCGATCGCGGAAGAAGCGGCCGAAGTTCGCGGGGTCGCTGAAGCCGAGGTGAGCGGCCACGGCCCGGGCATCCCATCCGGCGCTGTCCAGCAGGCGCCTGGCTTCGAGCAGGGGGCGTTCGTGGACCCACGCCCAGCGCTCGTGCCGTCGACGGCACGGGCGCCCGACCCGTCGGCTACGAGCGGCGGCGGGGTTTCCCGCGCTTCGCGCCCTTGCCCGCGCCGCCGGATCCGCTCCGGGGATTCTTGCCGCCCTGCTTGCCGGGTGCGGGCTTGCGGCGGGCGTCGCCCTTCGGGGGCTGCTTCCGCTTGGACTGGGCCGGCGCCGCGGCCGGGGCCGTGGGACGCCCGCGGGAGCTGTTGACCGTCCGCCCGCGGACGATGCCGATGAAGTCCTCCACCTGGTCGGTGGTCCGCTCCTCCGGCCAGGACAGCGCGACGCGTGACTCGGGGGCGTCCGAGACCGGCCGGTAGGTGAGGTCCTTGCGGTGGTGCAGGCGGGCGAGGGACTGCGGGACGACGACGACCCCCACGCCCGCCGCGACCAGCTCCACGGCGTCCGCGGTCGAGGCGGGACGCTCGATCGCGGGCCGCCCCGGCAGCTTCTGCCAGTCCAGGACGTCGTCCAGGGGGTGCAGCACGAGCTCGTCGGCGAGGTCCTCCACGGACACCTCGTCGACCGCCGTCACGACGTGGTCCCTCGGGACCACGACGACCGTCGTCTCGGCGTAGAGGGGGATCGCGCTCAGGTCCGTACCGTCGACCGGGAGCCGGACGAGGCCGGCGTCCGCGCCGCCGTCGCGCAACAGGCCGCTCGCCTCCGCGGCGGGCACCGCGACGAGGGTGAGCGGGACGTCCGGCAGGCGCTCGTTCCAGATCCGCACCCACTTGGCGGGTGTCACTCCCGGGACATACGCGAGCCGGAACGAGGGGGATGCTTCCGAGCCTGTCACCTGGCCAGGCTACCGGGCGTGGTCAGAGGTGGCGCACATGCTCGATACCCTTGACACCATGACGTCGCAGCAGACCACCCAGACCATGAAGCCCGCCACGGCGGCGAAGAAGCTGGGTGTGTACCTCCAGGCCACGCCCGCCGAGTTCCAGGAGGGTGTCGTCTCGCGCACCGAGCTGAGCGCGCTGCAGACCGACCCGCCCGAGTGGCTGCAGGAGCTGCGCCGCAACGGCCCGCACCCCCGCCCGGTGGTCGCGGCGAAGCTCGGCATCTCGATCGCGGGGCTCGCGCGCGGCGGGGTCACCGAGGCGCTCACCACCGAGCAGATCGAGGCGCTCAAGGACGAGAACCCGTCCTGGCTCCGGCGGGAGCGCGCCACCCAGGCCGAGGTCCGCAAGGAGACCGTGCGTCTGAAGGAGAAGAAGGCGGAGCGGGCGAACGAGTCCGGCGACACCCGCTCCTGACCCCCTCCCCCGTCCCTGCCGTACGGAGGGACGGAGTCACCTCCCCCGGCGCGGGAGCCTCGGGTCAGCGCCTGACCGGTGCGGGACGACGGCCAGGTGCAGTTCGTCGATCAGACCGACCCGCAGGTACCGCTGCACCGTGGCCGCTCCCCCGCCGGCACGTACGTCCCTGCTGCCCGCCGCCTCGAACGCCCGCTTCAGCACCCTGTCGACGGGCTCGTCAGTGACCACTCTCACCCCTGCGTCGAACGAGGGCACACCGGATCGACACCCGCCACGGGAGTCCTCCGGCCGAACGAAGACGGCACCCTCTCCGTCGTAGTGGTGAAGGCCCGGGACGGGGGCGCGGCAAGGCCCGGCCCCGGCCTTCGGCATTCACCCGAGCGGGAGCCGAGGGGCTGCCGGAGGAGGTCTCCGATGAGAACGGTGCTGCACGCGAGCCGGTGCGGAGGCGTGTGGGCGGCGGTCGCGGCGGCCGTCGCTGCGTCCGCCGTGGCCTGCACGGACGTCGGTGCTGGTGGCGGTGAGGCCGCGTCGTCCTGCGCCTTCGTGGTCGAGTACGAGGGCCGGACGTACCAGGACGTGGCCGACATCCCGTTCACGGTCGGGGACGCGCTCGGTGAGGCGGTCGTGCCGGCGTGCGACGACACCCCGAGCGACGGGGACGACGGCGTGCCGAGGTCCGCGACGACCGCCTACGCCGTGGCGGAACTGGACCCCGCCATCGCCGTCGCCGTGGGAGACGCACCCGGCGACGTCCGCCTCGTCGCCGTCCACCGGGACGGTGAACTCCCTTCCTCGGTGGGGGAATTGATCGGCGGCCCCGGCACCTCGCCTATCCCTTCACCGCGCCCGAGGTGAGTCCCTGGACGATGTGCCGGCTGGCGAAGGCGAACAGGAGCATCGTCGGCAGGATGGTGAGGACCGCCGCCGCCGACATCGAGCCCCAGTCGATGTTGAAGCTGGAGATGAACCCGTTCAGGGCCGTGGGGACCGTCTTGTTGCTGTCGCTGTTCATCAGCGTCACCGACAGGAACAGCTCGTTCCAGCAGTTCACGAAGTTGAAGATGAAGGCGGCCACGATCCCGGGCCGCATCACCGGCAGCAGCACCCGGAACAGCGCTCCGAACCGGGAGAGGCCGTCGATCATGGCGGCCTCCTCCAGGGCGTCCGGGATGTTCTCGAAGAAGCCGCGGAGCATCACCGTGCAGAACGGGATGCAGACGGCGATGTAGACCAGGATCAGCCCGAGCCGGTTGTCGACCATGTTCAGGTCGGTCATCAGCAGGTACAGCGGTCCCAGCGCGATGAAGGTGGGGATCATCTGCGTGACCAGGGCCGCCATCAGCAGCGCGGACTTGGTGCGGAACTCGAAGCGGGCCAGGACGTACGCCGACAGCATCGAGATCGCGGTGGCGACCGCGCCCGCGACGGTCGCGACGACGAGGCTGTTGGTGAGGTAGACGCCGAAGTCGGCCTTGTCGAACAGCCCTCGGTAGTTCTCCAGCGAGAAGTGCTCGGGCCAGTAGGAGATGGGGAAGGCGAAGATGTCGCCGGGTGCCTTGAGCGAGGTGACGGTGATCCAGTAGAGCGGGAAGACGGTGAAGACCACCCACAGGCCCAGAAAGGTGAACTTGGCGGCCCGTCCGGCCGTGGACTCCTTGCCGATCACGGCTTCACCTCTCGCTTCTCACGGGTGGCCAGGAGGAAGAAGACGGCGAACACCAGCAGCGTCGCGACCACGATCAGGCCGAGCGCGGAGGCCTTGCCGTAGTCGCCCTGCTGCGTGATCTTGATCATCCAGGTGGTCACGATGTGCGTCTCGTTGTTGGGTCCGCCGCCGGTCATCCCGAAGATCAGGTCCGGGAAGTTGAAGATCCAGATGACCCTCAGCAGCACGGTCAGCGCGAGCGTGACCCGGATGTACGGGATGGTGATCTGGAACAGCGTCCGCACCTTGCCCGCGCCGTCGAGCGCCGAGGCCTCGTACAGCTCGTCGGGGATGGACTGCAGCGCGGCCAGGATCATGATCGTGAAGAACGTGACCCCGTACCAGACGTTGGCGACCACGACGGCGAACATCGCCGTCTGCGGGTCGGCCAGCCAGGCGACCGGCTCGTCGATCAGCCCCGCCTTCTGCAGCAGGTCGTTGACCACCCCGAACTCGCTGTTGAACAGCCAGCGGAACAGGATCCCGATGAGGAAGCCGGAGATCGCCCACGGGAAGAACACCAGTGCCTGGTAGAGGCCGCGGAAGGGGAACTTGCGGCGCAGCCACAGGGCGAGGGCGAAGCCGATCACCAGTTGCGGCACGATCGACCCGAAGACCCACACGGCGGTGTTGCCGAGGACGGTGCCCCAGGCGGGGTCGGCGAAGACGTCGTGGAAGTTCTCCAGACCCACCCAGGAGGTGTCGGTGAGGTCCGACAGGTTCCAGTGGCGGAAGGCCATCTGGCTGCCGGCCACCATCGGGTAGTACGTGAAGACCGCCACGAAGACCGCGGCCGGGGCCATGAAGGCGGCGATGAGCAGTCCCCGGCGGGACGTGAACTCCGGCTTGCGGCGGCCCCGTGCGGCACCGCGGGCGGGCGGGGCGCCCCCGTCACCGGAGGGGCCCGCCGTCTTCGTCACTTTCGTCGTACTCGTCGCTCCGGACGCGGTCGGCATGGCTACTTCTCCTGCTGCCGCTTCTCGGTCCAGTACGCGTCCCAGCCGGCCAGCAGTTCCTTCGGCGTCGTCTTGCCGAGGACGAGCTTCTGGATGTCGGCGTCCGCCTTCTGCTGCCACTCGGTCCACCACGCGACGCCGCGCGGCTGGCTGACGTTGAGGTACTTCTCCGGGTGCTCCGTCATCGTGACGTAGCTGGACCAGGGGCCGGTCTTGTAGAACGTGTCCTCGGTGGCCGACTTGAGGATCGGCACCAGGCTGTTCTTCTTGGTGAAGGCCGTCGACGCCTTGCCCTCGGACAGGAACTCGACGAGCTTGAGCGCCTGGGACTTGTGCTTGCTGCCGCTCGCGACGCCCCAGCCGGCGGTGGCGAGGGGCTGTACGGTCTTGCCGCTGGGGCCCGCGACCAGCGGGGCGGTGTCCCACTGGTCCGCGGAGATCGCCTTGGACTCCGAGACGGTGGCGATCACCTCGGGGTCCTGGAGCAGGAAGGCCGTGGAGCCGTTGGAGAAGCCCTCCACCATCTCCGGGTAGCCCCAGGAGACGGACGACTTCGGCGAGGCCCGCTTGAAGAGCTCGAGGTAGGTCTCCATGGCGTCGAGGGCCTCGGGCGCGGAGAAGATCGTGCTGCCGTCCTTCAGCTTGAAGCCGTCGGAGGGGTCGATCCTGTCGGCGACGTACGCCTCGATGGCGGCGGTGGCGTTGCTGTTGGCGTTGGCTCCTCCGCGGAAGGCGTACCCGTAGCGGCGCTTGGCGGGGTCGTGCACGGCCGAGGCCTGCTTGAGCAGTTCCTCCCAGGTGGCCGGCGGTGCCGAGAACCCGGCGTCCTTGATCAGGTCGGTGCGGTAGAAGAGGCTCAGCCCGTAGAAGCCGTAGGGGACGAAGTACGTCTTGCCCTTGGTGTCCTGGGACGCCTTGACGGCGTTCTCGGTCATGGCGTCCCAGCCCTTCCAGCCGGTCAGTCCCTTCTTCATGTCGTACAGCCAGCCGTTGTTCGACCACGGGCCCACCGTGATGTCCCGCACCTCAAGGGTGTCGACACCGCTGCCGGACTGGAGCATCTGCTGGATCTTCTGGTCGGCCTGCTCGGTGGGCGGCGAGATCAGGTTGACCTTGATCTTGGGGTTCTGCTTCTCGAAGTCCGCTATGAGGTCCTTCAGCAGGCTCGTGCGCGCGGGGTTCGTCAGGCTCTCGACCATGTTGAGGGTCACCGTGCCGCTGTCGCCGCCGCCCATGGCGGAACAGCCGGTCAGGACCATCGTGGCGGCCGTGCCGAGGGCCAGGACTGCCGTCCTTCTCTTCATCGTGCCGACCTCTTCCTTGGATCTGCCGCACTCACGGCGGCTTCGGGGGACGGGGGTTGTCGGTGGCGCGGTGTCACGGGGTGTCGGAACGGGCCCGTGCGGCGCGGGCCCACTCGCCGAGGACGGGGACACAGGTCTCGGCGAAGTACTCGTAGTCGGCGGGGGTGTTGTAGACGTGCGCGGACAGCCGCAGGTAGCCGACGCCGTCGAAGCTGGTGAAGGCCGTCTCCACGCCCAGCTCGTCGGCGGCCCGGTCGCGCAGGGCGTCGGCCTCGACGCGGCTCGCGGCCAGACCGGCCGGCAGGCGCACCAGGCGCATGCCGGGGACGGGCATGCCGACGTCGACCGTGCCGGGCTCCCCGGTCAGTTCGGCGAGGGCGCCGCCGATGACGTGCTCCGCGTAGCCGGCGAGGTCCTCCATGTACCGCCGGGCGGTGTCCCAGCCCCAGGTGCGCTCGACGAAGTCCAGCGCGGCCGGCGCCGCGAGATAGCCGGTGGCGTCGACCGTCCCCTGCTGGTCGAAGCGGTCGGGGTACGGATCGGCGGCGGCCCACGAGTCGATCAGCGGGTACAGCCGCTCGCGCAGCTCGCCGCGGGCCACCAGTGCGGCGGTCCCTCGCGGCGCGCAACCCCACTTGTGCAGGTTGCCGACCCAGAAATCGCAGGTCAGGCCGTCGAGAGGGGCGGCGATGAGGCCGGGTGCGTGGGCCGCGTCCACGAGCGTCGGGATGCCGAGCCGCCGGGCGTGGGCGCCGACGCGTTCGACCGGCATGCGGCGGGCGGTCGCCGAGGTGATCTGGTCGAGGACGACGAGTCCGGTGGCGTCGCTCAGCTCCGCCGCCACGGCCTCGTACGCCTCCTCCTCGCCGGCGCCCAGTGGCACCCGCGCGGTGCGGACCCGTCCGCCCCAGCGGCGCGCCAGCCGCTGCGCCCCCATGGTCACGGCCCCGTAGCCGTGGTCGGTGACGACGATCTCCCCGCCGGGGCGGTCCGGGAGGCCGGCGTAGACGACGCTGACCCCGGCGCTCGCGTTGGGGACCAGGGCGAGGTCGTCCGCGTCGACCCGCAGGAAGCGGGCGAGTTCGACCCGGGTGTCGGCGATCCGCTGCGGCAGCGCCGGGAACCAGACCACCGGGGACCGGTCCATCTCCGCGCGCAGCTCGTTCTGCAGTTCCTGTGCCACCAGCGGGACCGCCCCGAACGAGCCGTGGTTCAGGTGCTTCATGGCCGGGTCGAGCGACCACGCCCGGTCGGCGGGCCGGCCGTCCGCCAGCAGCAGGGGGCGCGGGGCGGTGGTGACCTCGGTCTCGCTCACATGACTCCTCGTCCGCCAGGACCCGAAGGCCGCACGGCACACGGGAGCGCCGCGCAAGACATCGGACCGTCACCTGGACACGTATGATGACTCGGCATCCTGCACGGCATTTTCCGGCCATGCAAGGGTCCTGCAGAAGAAGTCATCAGATGAGTCGCCGTCGATACACCCAGGACATCTGATGACTCGGGAGGACTCGCTAGAGTGCACCGAGGGCTCGGCGGTGCCGCCGGCCCGTCAGGGGAGGAGTCGGATGTCCGCAGTCGACAGGGCGTTCCACGGGCTACGGCACATGATCGCGACGGGCCGTCTGGTCGCGGGTGAGCGCATCCCGCCCGAGGCCGACCTCTGCGAGGAACTGGGCGTCTCCCGCGGCTCGTTGCGCGAGGCCGTACGGATGCTCGCGGCCCTCGGCGTGATCGAGCCACGGCACGGCTCCGGCACCTACGTCTCCCCGCTCCGCCCCGAGGACGTCATCGGCAGCCTCTCGCTGACCCTCGAACTCCTGCCGCTGTCGGGCCTGTTGGAGGTGTACGAGATCCGGCGGGTCCTGGAGGCGCACGTCGCCGCGAAGGCGGCCGCGCGCCGCACGCCCGAGACGGTGCGGACGCTGTTCTCGCTCATCGACGCGATGGAGGCCACCGACGACCCCACCGAGGCCTCGGAGCTCGACCACCGCTTCCACGCCGAGATCGCCCGGGCCGCGGGCAATCCCGCGCTCGCCTCCCTGCTCTCGGTCTTCCGTGCCCGCTCCCGCAAGTACCAGGTCTTCACCCTCCCCGAGGGCCCCGAGCTGCGGCGCAAGAGCGATGAGGACCACCGCGTCATGGCCACCACGATCGCCGACCGGGACCCGGGCGCGGCGGCCGGCGCCGCGGAGGCACACGTCGCCCAGACGGAGCGGTGGCTGCGCGCCTTCATGCCGCCGCTCGAGGAGCAGGACCGGTCCGAGGACCCGCCCGCCTGACCCCTTTCCGGCCACCGGGACGGAACGCGTTGGGCCGTGCGAGTGGTGCATCTCCGGGCAGGGCCGTAGCGTCGGAATCGAAGATTCCGCCCGGCACGGAGACGCGCTCGGCGGGGTCCCGGCCCCGGTGAGCTCGGCGGGGCGACGGGCGAGGACGCGCGGCCGGTGGGCCCCGCGACGAGGTGCCGGGAGCGGACATGGCCAAGAACGTATTCAGGGCGGCGGTCATGTTCGGCGCCGCGGCGGCGCTGGCGACGGCCACGGCAGCCGCCTCACCCGCGGCGGCACCCCGGTCCGCGGACACCGCCGGACAGCGGGTGAGCAGGACGGTCCTCGTGGACTGCTTCGAGCGGTCGCAGGTCCGCCCGGCCGATTTCATCCTGGCCTGCGGCGACGGGAACAGTCGGCTGACCTCGCTGCACTGGACGCGGTGGGACGCGAAGCGCGCGGTGGCCACGGGCTTCAACGTGGTGAACGACTGCAAGCCGTACTGCGCCGCGGGCACCTTCCGCTCGTACGCCGTCACCGTGCGGCTCGACCACCCCCAGACATGGAAGAAGCAGCCCCAGCTCTCCCACTACACCCGGATGAGCCTGACGTACACCGACGGCAGGCCGGACGGATACGCCCGGACGGTGCACCAGCCGCTCTGGAACTGACCGGTCCACGCCTCACCCACGCTTGGACCCGCCACGTCACCCTCCGGGAGGGTGACGTGGCGTCGTCGCGCGTTCCGGATACCGAGCGGATCCGTCCGCCGGCGACGACAGCCACCGACCACGCCCGACCAACCGACCGACCGGCCGCAGACGACAGCGATCCGTGAGGAGCGCGCGCGTCCCCGCCTGGGCCACGCACGCCGACCGCGCTCCCGCCAACGTGAGACGGACCGCGCGTACCGACGCGCGGCCCGTCTCACGTTCCAGTGCCGGGGGGTGTCCGTCAGCCGTAGGTGAGCACCATCCGGAAGCGGGCACCGCCGGAGAGCATCTTCTGGTACGCCTCGTCGGCCTGGTCGAGCGGCACGGTCTCGATCACCGGCCGGATCCCGTGCAGGGCGCTGAACTCCATGGTGTCCTGCACGTCCTGCGCGGTCCCCGAGGGATGCCCGCGGACGACACGGCCGCTCAGGAGCAGCTGGAGCGGGCTGATCGCCAGGGGCTCGGGGCTGGCACCGATGGCCACCAGCTCGCCACGGGGCGCCAGCCCGTCCACCGTCGCCGCGATGGCGTCGGAGCTGCCCGCGGTGGCCAGGACGGCCTTGGCGCCGCCGAGCGCCTGCAGGGCGTCCGCGACGGGAGTGCCCTCCGTGCTGTCGATGTAGTGGTGGGCCCCCAACTGCCGGGCGAAGTCGCCCTTGTCGGCGCCCCGGGCGATCGCCACGGTCTCGAAGCCCATGGCGACGGCGTACTGCACGCCCAGGTGACCGAGGCCGCCGATGCCGAGCACGGCGACCAGATCGCCCGGCTCGGCCGCACTGCGCCGCAGGCCGTTGTACGTGGTCACGCCCGCGCAGGCCATCGGGCCGGCGTCGCTCGCCGTCAGCGCCTCGGGGATGCGGGCCAGCGCGTCGATCGGCGCGACCATCATCTCGCCGAAGCCGCCGTCGTAGGCCCACCCGGGGATCTTGAGGTTCTCGCACACGATGAAGTCGCCCTGGCGGCAGGGCTTGCAGTAACCGCAGCTGCCGCCGAACCAGCCCACCGTCACCCGGTCGCCGACCTTCCAGCCCTTGTCCTGCGCCCCCTCCCCCAGCTCGTCGATGTGCCCGGCGATCTCGTGTCCGGGGACGAGCGGGAAGCGGACGCCGGGCATGCCGGCCGACACGAAGAAGGCGTCGCTGTGGCAGATCCCGCAGGCCTCCACGGCGACGCGCACGTGCCCGGGGCCCGGCTGCGGAAGTTCCCGCTCGACGATCTCGAACGTGCCGTTGGCGACGGGCACCTGGGCGACTCGATAGGTACTCATGCTGTCTCTCCGGAACAGGTGTGAGGGCCCCTAGACCAGCAGACCAGCTCCACGCCGATCGTGCGCGCCGGGCAGGCACGGGCCCGGGGACGGTCATCCCCCCTCGTCCCGGCCGGTCACTCCCCTGGCGGGTGACCGAGCACGGCGAAGCGAGGTCGCCCCGGGTGTTCCGGACGTCACATCAGAGACCTTTGACAAGAGGCGACCGCCCACCTACCTTCTAGATAGTCGACCGGTCACCTAGTACTGGATCGCTTCCACCGTCACCCACCACACGGAATCGGAGATCGCCACCATGGCCACTCCCGTCAACCTCGCGATCGTCTACTACTCCTCCACCGGCACCATCACCGAGATCGCCAAGGAGCTGCGTGACGCCGCCCTCAAGGCCGGTGCCGAGGTCCGCCTGGTGAAGGCCGCCGAGCTGGCCCCCGCGGAGGCGATCCAGTCGAACCCGGCCTGGGCCGCCAATCACGAGGCCACCGCGGGCATTCCCGTCGCGACCCCCGAGGACATCGAGTGGGCCGACGCCGTCCTGTTCGGCTCCGCGACCCGGTTCGGCAACCTCTCCGCCCAGCTCAAGCAGTTCATCGACACCCTCGGCGGCCTGTGGGCGCAGGGCAAGCTGGCCGACAAGGTCTACAGCGGCTTCACCTCCTCCGCGACCGCGCACGCCGGCCAGGAGACCACGCTGCAGGCGCTCTACACCTCGGTGCACCACTTCGGCGGGATCGTGGTCGCGCCCGGTTTCACGGACCCGGTCAAGTTCGCGGACGGCAACCCCTACGGCACCTCGCACGTCGACGCCCAGGGGACCAACCCGGTCGACGACACCACCCGCGCCGCGGCGCGTCACCAGGCCGAGCGCGTGGTGAAGATCGCCTCGCGCCTCAAGGCAGCGGCCTGACCTCACCGGAGCACCGGCGCGGTCGGGCGGAGGACGCCCGGACAGCAGGAAGAGGCGTTCCCGGCTTCGCCCCGTCCGGACCCGCACATCGGCACAGCACGGCGAAGCGGCCGTCACCGACCAGGTGACGGCCGCTTCGCCGTGCTGTGCGCGGACCGTCGTACGTCCGCCGTACTCACCGGGTGGCGAGCGCGGCGGGCGTCGCCCCCTTCAGCCGGTCGCCCCGGCCAGTTCCGGGTCGCGGGCTCCGAGGATGGCGAGGCAGTTGCGCCACAGGACCGTGAGGCGCTGGGTGTCGTTGTACAGCTTGGCGAAGAGGACCTGCCCCTCCAGCTGGGCGACGACGGACCTGGCGGCCTCGCGGGTGTCGTCGACGGTGACCTCGCCCCGGGAGACGGCCTCCGTCACGACCTCCTCCACCATGTCGACCTGCGCGTCGAAGATCTCCTGCAGGCGGGCGCGGATGGAATCGGTCTGGTTGCTCATCTCCAGGGTGAGGTTCCCGAACATGCACCCCGAGACCGTGCCACAGCTCTGCTGGCCCGCGCGCTGGCCGGCCTCGGTCTCCTCGAACAGCCGGCGCAGCCGCTGGAGCGGGTCGGCGTCGCCCCGCAGGACGCGCTCCCAGTCTCCGCGCTGGACGGCCCAGTGCTCGTCCAGGACGGCGAGCGCGAGAGCTTCCTTGGACTCGAAGAAGTAGTAGAAACTGCCCTTGGGCACGCCGGCGGCCTTGCAGATCTCCGCGGTGCCCAGAGCCGAGTAGCCCCGCTGCTCGATGAGCGACTGGGCTGCGGTGAGGATCTTCTCCCTGGCATTGCTGGTACGTCCCATGCCACCAGTATACGACCGATCGACTATACGCGAGTGGACCAGTCACCTACGGATCCGGACCCACCGGCCTCGGATCCGGCCGCATGGATGCGGGCTCATGCCTGTCGAGCCGCCGCCTTGATAGGCAAGCGGTCACTTGCCTATCGTCTCGGTCATGGCGGAGGATGTCTTCAAGGCCCTGGCCGACCCCACGCGTCGGCGCATCCTCGACGAGCTGGTGGAGCGGGACGGCCAGACACTGTTCGAGATCTGCACCCGGCTGCTCACCAAGCACGGTCTGGGGCTGTCCCGCCAGGCGGTCAGTCAGCACCTGGCCGTACTGGAGGCGGCGGACCTGGTCCGGTCCCGGCGCCAGGGCCGCTACAAGTTCCACGACCTGAACACCGAACCCCTGGAGCTCATCGTGACGCGATGGCTCAGGCCCGAGGCACCGGAGAGCACCCCATGAGGATTCACCTGTCCAGCGTCTTCGTCGACGACCAGGACAAGGCCCTGCGCTTCTACACGGAGGTGCTGGGCTTCATCAAGAAGACCGAGGTCCCGCTGGGCGACGACCGGTGGCTCACGGTGGTGTCGCCGGAGGACCCGGACGGTACGGAACTGCTCCTGGAGCCCTCGGGCCACCCCGCGGTGGGGCCGTACAAGGACGCGCTGGTGCAGGACGGGATCCCGGCCACCTCGTTCGCGGTGGACGACGTGCACGCGGAGTTCGCGCGGCTGCGCGGGCTCGGGGTGCGCTTCACCCAGGAGCCGCTGGAGATGGGGCCGGTCACCACCGCGGTGCTCGACGACACCTGCGGCAACCTGATCCAGATCGTGCACAGCAAGTAGGGGCGGGCGCCCGCACCGGGACGAGCGCGGCGGCGTCAGACGCCGCCGCGCCAGACGTTGTCGAAGGCCGCGTCCTCGATCGCCCGGCGCTGCCGGACCGCCTCCAGCTCCATCACCGCGTCGTTGACGGCGGCCAGGACCGTCGCCACGCCGTCGTCGGTGATGTCCAAGGTGTCCTCCTCGGACTCGTCCCAGGGTTCGCCGTCCATTCCGGCGGCTTCCGCGAGGGCGACCAGGACGGGTTCACGGGCCGCCCAACGGGCTTCGGCGCGGGTGCGCGCGGGCGACTCGGCGAGCACCGCGGGGCCCGCGCTCGGGCGGAGCGACGCCAGGCGGCGGTGCGGCCGGGTGAGCTGCCCCTCGGCCTCGAAGGCGGCCTCGTAGGCGGCGGCGAGGCCGCGACCCCTGCGCCACAACCAGTCCTCCACCGACTCGTACGGCTCCTGGCGGACCAGCGACGACGCGGCCTCCCGAAGCAGGGGATCGTCGCCCGCGACGGGTTGCTCCCCCGGCAGGACGCGGACGCCGTCCAGGCCGACGGCTCCCCTGCGCAGGAGATCGAGGAGTTCGGCCCCGGCGAGCGTCAGCGACAGCCCGCCCTGGTCCACGGCGCGACCCGGCCCCATGTCCATCGCGACGATCAACAGGTCCCGTGGTGTGGTCATCTCGGCATCCCCTCAGAGGTAGCACCCACCGTACGACGCCGAGGTGGCGCGCCGCCTGTCGTACGACCGGGGCCGGGCTGGCCGGTGCCTCCCGTCCGCCCGGCTCGTCGCGGCGGCGCCGGGGCCGCGACGAGCCGGGCGGGCCCGGGGTCATGCGGCCGCGTCGGCCTTGCCCGGGTCGTTCGGGTGGGAGCCGAGCGCGGTGACAGTGGCCCGCATCCAGGGGCGCAGCGGCAGCGTGCCGAGCACCTCGCGGTGGAGTTCGGCCTCGTCCTCGGCCCGCCACACGCCGATGCTGCGCAGTTCGCCGACGGGCCGCCACAGGCGCACCAGGTGCCCGCCGGCCGCCAGCTCCCGGGCCCGGACCGCCTCGGCGGCGCGACGCCGGTCCACCTCGGCGGGGTCGGTTCCTTCGGGGACGGTGGTGACCAGCTCGACCAGGAACTCACGCATGGTCCTTCTCCTTCGGTGAGGTGTCCCGCCGGCGAGGCGGAACGGTGTGGGACGACTCTCGTTGACAATAGTAGACCGGTCGCTTAGTTTTACATGACCGGTCGGCTAGCGATCGGTGGAAGCACCAACCCGACAGGAGAGAACCGTCATGAGCGCTCAGGGTCAGAAGGTCGCCGTCGTCACCGGAGCCTCGCAGGGCATCGGAGCCGGTCTGGTCGCCGCCTACCGCAAGCTCGGGTACGGCGTCGTCGCCACGTCGCGCACCATCGCCGAGTCGCAGGACGCGGACATCGTGACCGTGCAGGGCGACATCGCCGATCCGGCGACCGCCGAACGCGTCATCGCCGCGGGTCTGGAGCGGTTCGGCCGGATCGACACCCTGGTCAACAACGCCGGCATCTTCGTCGCCAAGCCGTTCACCGAGTACACCCAGGACGACTACGACGCGGTCCTCGGGGTGAACGTCGCCGGCTTCTTCCGGATCACCCAGCTCGCGATCGAGGACATGCTGAAGCACGGCGGCGGCCACGTCGTGCAGATCAGCACGAGCCTGGTCGAGCACCCCAACTCCGCCGTGCCGTCCGTGCTGGCCTCACTGACCAAGGGCGGACTCCAGGCGGCCACCAAGGCGCTGGCGATCGAGTACGCGGGCCGCGGCATCCGCAGCAACGCCGTCGCCCTCGGCACGATCAAGACCCCGATGCACCCCGAGGAGACCCACGAGGTTCTCGCCTCGCTGCACCCGGTCGGGCGCATGGGCGAGGTAGGCGACATCGTCGACGCGGTGCTGTACCTGGAGAACGCCCCGTTCGTCACCGGCGAGATCCTGGCCGTCGACGGCGGGCAGAGCGCCGGTCACTGACCCGCTCAGGACGGATCGGTCGTCGAGATCACCAGCATCTTCGTGACCGAGCCGTCGTCCCCGACCACGTCGCGGACGTGCCGGAAGCCCATACGGCGGGCGAGCGCCAGACTGGCGGTGTTCCCCTCGCCCACCATGCCGTAGGCCTCTTTCAGACCCAGGTGGCCGGCGGCGTGCCGCAGCAGACCCCGGACCACCTCGGTGCCCAGCCCCTGGCCCCAGTACTCCGGGGCCAGCGCGGTGATGAGTTCGTACCCGTCGACGTTGCCGGTCTTCTTCACCTCCGCGTGGCCGGCGAACGCGCCCTGGAACCACAGGCCCCAGACGTCGAACAGCTCCTTGGGGTACACGTCGGTCAGGATCGTGCGGAAGAGGGTGCGCAGGTCGGCCTCCGGGACCTGCTCCTGGCCCATCCAGCGGCAGACCTCCTCGTCGCGCAGGAGGGCGACGAAGGCGTCCTCGTCCTCGGGGCGGTAGGGCCTGAACTCCAGCCGTTCGGTGTGCAGGGTCGGCGTCATCGTCGTACTCCTCTGGGTGACGCGGGGTGGGACGGCGGCGCCGCGGAGGGGCGCGGCGCGCGGGAGGTGCGGGGATTCCGCGGGGCGGGCGGGGCCCGTCCGGGGGCGGGGGCCTCTCCTGCGCCCCCGCCCCGGACCGGTGGGCCCCGCGCAGCCGACGTGCCTTGCGGCCGCGGTCACCGGAGCCGGGAACGGGCGTGACCGTCCCGGCGTCCGGAGCGCGCAGGCCGGACGGGGCTCAGGAGCCCGCGCGCTCCATCCGCTCGCGGAGGCTGCGCGGGCGCATGTCGGTCCAGACCTCGTCGACGTACGCGGAGCACTCGGCCTCGGTGCCCTCCTTGCCGACCGGCTGCCAGCCGGCCGGCACCTCGACGTCGACCGGCCACAGCGAGTACTGCTCCTCGTCGTTGCGCAGCACCTGGTAGCGGGTGTTCTCGTCCATGTCACGCTCTCTTGTCGTCGGTACGGTGACCGCGGCCCGCCGGCTGGCGGGCCGCTCCTGTTCACGGCCGGTCGTGGGACGCGGCACGGGGCCCTCGCGGCGGTGCCCTGCGTCCGCCGCCCGTTCCGGCCGCCGCCCCCGCGCGGTGCGCGGGCCTCACCGGCTGTCCCGCGCGTGCCGGGCGATGTGGCGCAGCGCCTCGGCGAACTCCTCGGCGACCTCGCGCACGGTCGCCGTGTCGTGGAGACCGGTCCGGTGGTGCCAGGTGAAGGCGAGGCGCCCGTGCTGCACCGCCCCCACCACTTCGAGGGGGTGGGAGCCGCTGTCCCGGGGGTCGTGGTCCTGGCCGAAGGAACCGTGCTCGGCGCGTACGAGGCCGCTGCCGGAGTCGGCCGGGCGGGCGTCCCACTGGCCGAGGTAGTTGAAGACCACCTGCCCGTGCGCCGCCGATCCGAGCCGCTCGCGCACCTCGGGTGAGCCGTAGGTGCGCAGGGCGCCGAAGCCCAGTCCGTTCCCGGGCACCGCGCGCAGCTGGCGGCGCACCGACTTGACCAGGGCCCGCCAGTCCCGGGCGGGACCGAGGTCGTCCGGTTCGTCCACCCTGAGGGCGACCGGGTGGACGGTGGTGAACCAGCCGACCGTGCGGGACAGGTCGACCCCGTCGAGGACGTCCTCGCGGCCGTGCCCCTCCAGGTCCAGGCGGACCCGGTCGCGGCCGGTCCAGCGGGCGAGGGCCAGGGCCAGGGCGGAGAGCAGGACGTCGTTGACGTGGGTGCGGTAGGCGGTGGGCGCGGCCCGCAGCAGCGCCGTGGTGTCCTCCTCGTCCAGCTCCACGGTGAGGACGCGCTTCTCGCCCGCGTCGGCTCCGGGAGTGCCGGCGACCGGCAGCTGCTCCGCCGTCACCGCCTCTTCCCAGTACGGGAGTTCGTGGTCGAGGCCGCCGTCGGCGACGTGCGCGGCGAGGGCGCGGGCCCAGTCCCGGAAGGAGGTGCTGCGCTCCCCCAGTGCGACGGGCTCCCCTTGTGCCGCCTGCCGGTAGGCCGCTTCCAGGTCGTCGCGCAGGATCCGCCAGGACACGGCGTCCACGACGAGGTGGTGGGCGACCAGGAGGAGGAACGCGGGACGGTCGCCGCCGGTGAACAGCGCGGCCCGCAGCAGGGGTCCGTGGGCGAGGTCGAAACCGGCGTGCAGTTCGTCGGCCGCCTCGCCCATGGCCTCGTCCGCCTCAGCGGAGGTCAGTCCCGTCAGGTCGTGGCAGAGGAGGAGGCCGCTGCCGCCGTCGGTGGGCGGCGGGTTGAACTGGCGCCAGCCGTCGTCCTCCCGGGTGAAGCGCATGCGCACGGCGTCGTGGTGTTCCAGGAGTGCGTCCAGGGCCGTGCCGAGGGCCACCGGGTCGGGGGTGCCGTCCAGTTCCAGCAGCACCGACTGGTTGAAGTGGTGGTGGCTGTGGCGCGGGGTGGTCAGGAACCACTCCTGGATGGGGGTGAGCGGCACCTCGCCGGTCACCGGGCCGTCCTCGGAGCGCTGCGGCGCGACGCCGACGACGGTGGCGAGCTCGGCGACCGTCTGGTGGGTGAACAGATCGCGGGTGGCCAGGTGCAGGCCCTCACGGCGCAGCCGCGACACCACCTGCATGGTGAGGATCGAGTCGCCGCCCAGGTGGAAGAAGTTGTCGTCGGCGCCGACCTCGTCCACACCGAGCACGTCCTCCCAGACGCGGGCGACGAGACGCTCGGTGTCGGTGCGCGGGGCGGTGCGCGGGCCGCCGGCGGCGGTGTGCCCGGGCTCGGGTGCGGGCAGCGCACGCCGGTCGAGCTTGCCGTTCGGGGTGAGCGGCAGCTCCGCCAGCGGGACGAACACCGACGGGACCATGTGCGGCGGAAGCAGCCCGGTGAGGTGCTCTCGCAGTTCGGCCAGGGGCAGCCGGTCCGGGGTGTCCCGGGCGGGGACGACGTACGCGACGAGCCGTCCGTGCCCCGCGCCCCGGTCGTCGCCGGTGCCCTCGCCGCGGACCACGACGACCGCGTCGCGCACCAGGGGGCTGCGGCGCAAGGCGCTCTCGATCTCGCCCGGTTCGATGCGGAAGCCGCGCAGCTTGATCTGCTCGTCGGCGCGTCCGGCAAAGCGGAGACGGCCGTCGGCTCCCCAGCGCACCAGGTCGCCGGTGCGGTACATCCGCTCCCCCGGTGCGCCGAAGGGGTCGGCGGTGAACCGCTGGGCGGTCAGGCCGGGGCGGTTCAGGTAGCCGCGGGCGAGCCCGGGGCCCGCCACGTACAGTTCGCCGGTCACGCCGGGCGGCACGGGGCGGCGGGCGGCGTCCAGGACGTAGACGCGGGTGGCGCCGGCCGGGCGGCCGATCGGCGGGGCGGCGGCCTCCGGGGTCAGGGGGCCGGTCCAGGTGGCGACGACCGTGGCCTCCGTCGGCCCGTACGAGTTGATCATCCGCCGGCCGGGGGCCCATCGCTGGACGAGGTCCGCCGGGCAGGCCTCGGCGCCGACGATCAGGGTCCGCAGGTGCGGCAGCGCGGCGGACGTCTCGGGCGGCACGGTGGCGAGGGCCGCCGGGGGGATCAGGGTGTGGGTGATGGCGCGTTCCGCGAGGACGGCGGCCAGCCGCTCGCCGACGAGCGGGCCCTCCTCACCGGTCACCAGGGCGGCGCCGGTGAGCAGGGACACGCACAGCTCCAGCACGGAGGCGTCGAAGCTGGGCGAGGCGAACTGCAGGACGCGGTCGCCCGGGCCCGCCGCGTAGCGCTCGGCGGCGGCCGCGGCGAAGCCGGCCAGTCCGCGGTGCGTCACGACCACGCCCTTCGGGGTGCCGGTGGACCCGGAGGTGTAGATCACGTAGGCGGGGTGGTCGGGGGTCAGCGCGGCGGTGCGGTCCGCGTCGGTGGGCGCGCTCTCCGGTCCCGCGTCGGCCCAGACGTCGGCGGGGTCGTCCAGGACGAGGGAGGCGCCCGCGTCGCGTGTCATGAACTCCCGCCGCTGCCGGGGGTAGGCCGGGTCCACGGGCAGGAAGGCGGCGCCGGTCTTGGCGACGGCGAGCTGGGCCACCACCGTCTCGGCGGCGTTGGGCAGGGCCAGGGCGACCACCCGCTCGGGTCCGGCGCCGCGCGCGATGAGGCGGTGCGCCAGCCGGTTGGCGGCGCGGTCCAGCTCGGCGTAGGTCAGCTGCCGGGTGCCGTCCGCGAGCGCCGGCGCGTCCGGCGTGCGGGCGGCCTGGCGTTGGAACAGCTCGGGCAGGGTCTCCGCGGGCACCGGCAGGGCCGTGCCGCGCCCCTGGTCCAGGAGGGCCTTCAGCTCCTCGTCGGACGCCAGCGGCAGCGCGCCCAGCGGCCGGTGCGGGTCGTCGGCGACGGCGGCGAGGAGCGTGCCGAGCTGGTCGGCCATGCGCTCGGCCGTGGCCGCGTCGAACAGGTCGGTGTTGTAGGTGAGCAGTCCGTGCAGCGCCCCCGACTCCGTCTCGGCGAACTCCAGGGTGAGGTCGAACGCCGCGTGGTGCAGCTCCTGTTCGACGTCCTGGACGTCGAGGCCGGGCAGGTCGAGGTCGGCCGCGGGTGTGTTCTGCAGGACGACCATGACCTGGAACAGCGGGGTGCGGCTGGTGTCGCGCGCCGGCTGCACCTCGTCCACGACCTGCTCGAACGGCACCTCCTGGTGCGCGAAGGCGTCCAGCACGGTCTGCCGTACGTCGGCGAGGAACTCCGGGAAAAGGCGGCCGGTGTCCACCCGGGAGCGCAGCACCAGGGTGTTGACGAAGAAGCCGATCAGGTTCTGGGTCTCCGGCCGGTCGCGGCCCGAGGTGACGGTGCCGACCGCGATGTCCCGCTGGCCGGACAGCCGCGCGAGGAACGTCTGCGCGGCGGCGACGAGTGTGGTGAAGAGGGTGGCGCCGCGGTCCCGGCCGACTCGGGCGAGGCGGCGGGCCGTCGCGGGCGGGAGCACCAGCCGGGCGGTCGCGCCGTTGCCGGTGCGCACCGCGGGTCGCGGCCGGTCGGTGGGCAGGTCCAGCGGTTCGGTGCCGGCCAGTTGCTCCTTCCAGTACGCGAGGTGCTCGCCGGTGCCCGCGCCGCTCGCGGTGCGCTGCCAGTGGGCGTAGTCGGCGTACTGCACCGGCAGCGGCGGCAGTTGGCCCGTGCCGGGGTCCCGTTCGGCCCGGTAGAGGTGGGCGAGGTCGCCCGCGAGCACGGAGGTCGACCAGCCGTCGGTGACGATGTGGTGCAGGGTCAGCGTCAGCACGTGGTCGTCGGCGCCGAGCCGTACCAGCCCGGCGCGCAGCAGCGGGCCCCGGCGCAGGTCGAACGGGCGGGTGCGGTCGTCCGTGAGGAGGTGCCGCAGGCTCCGGGAGCGTTCCTCCTCCGGCAGTGCGGACAGGTCGTGCAGCGGGAGCGGTACGTCCTGCGGCGGGTGGACGATCTGGACGCCGTGGCCGTCCACCGTGTCGAAGGTGGTCCGCAGCGACTCGTGCCGGGCCACCAGGGCGCGCAGGGCGGCGGTGAGGGCGGCGGTGTCGAGCGCGCCGCGCAGCCGCAGTGCCAGCGCGGTGACGTACTCGGCGCCGCCGGGCGCGAACTCCTCCAGGAAGAACAGGCGTTGCTGGGCGTACGACATCGGCGGCGGCACGTCGCGGGGCGCCGGGACGACGGCGGGTGCGAGGGCGTCGTCGGGGCGCTCCTCGGTGAGCAGGGCGGTGAGTGCGGCCGGGGTGGGCCGGGTGAAGACGGCACGCGGTGAGAGGTCGGTGCCGAAGGCCTCGGCGAGGCGGGAGGCGAGGCGGATGCTGAGGATCGAGTCGCCGCCCAGCTGGAAGAAGTCGTCGTGCACGCCGGGCGGTTCGGCGCCGAGGACCTCGGCGAAGATCTCGGCCGTGCGGCGTTCGGCCTCGGTGCGGGGTGCGACATGGGCGCCGTCCGCCGCCCGGGACTCCGGTGCGGGGGCCGGCAGCGCCGCGCGGTCCACCTTGCCGTTGGCGCTGAGCGGGAGGGCGGCCAGCGGGACGAACGCGGAGGGGACGAGGTAGTCGGGCAGGGTGCGGGCGGCGAACGCCCGCAGTTCCTCGGTGTCCTCGGCGGCGGGACCGACGACGTAGGCGACCAGGCGCCTGCTGCCGAGCCGGTCCTCGCGGGCGACGACGGCCACGTCGGCGACGCCGGGACGGGCCGCGAGCACGGCCTCGACCTCGCCGGGTTCGACCCGGAATCCGCGGATCTTCACCTGGTCGTCGGCGCGGCCCAGGAACTCGACGGTGCCGTCCACATGGCGGCGGGCCAGGTCTCCGGTGCGGTACATGCGGGTGCCGGGCGGCCCGTACGGGTCGGCGAGGAAGCGGGCGGCCGTGTCGCCGGGGCGGCCCAGGTAGCCGCGGGCCACGCCCTCGCCGGACACGAACAGCTCGCCCGCGCAGCCCGGCGGGACGGGGCGCAGCCGGCCGTCCAGGAGATGGACGCGCAGGTCGTCCAGGGGGTGCCCGATGGGCACGGTGCCGGGCACGTCCGCCGCGTCCGCGAGGGCGAAGGACGTCGCGAAGGTCGTGGTCTCCGTCGGTCCGTAGCCGTCCACGACGGTCAGTGCGGGGCACGCGTCCAGGACCCGCCGTACGGCCGCCGCGGGGACCACGTCGCCGCCGGTCCACACCTGGCGCAGGTCCGCGAAGCAGTCCGGCGCGTCCTGTGCCAGCAGCCGGAACAGGCCGGCCGTCAGCCACACCGCTGTCAGCCCGCCGTCCGCCGCCAGGCGCCGCAGCAGGGCCGCGTCCATGGGCCGGTCGGGGGCCACCACCACGCAGCCGCCGTTCAGCAGCGGCGCCCACACCTCGAACGTGGCGGCGTCGAAGGCCGGTGGCGAGTGCAGCAGCACCCGCTCGCAGACGCCGTCCCCGAAGCGGCTGTCGGTGGCCAGGGATGCCACGTCGCGGTGCCGGACCGCGACCGCCTTGGGCCGGCCGGTGGAGCCGGAGGTGAACATGACGTACGCCAGCCGGTCGGGGTCGGCCGCCGGCAGCACGGCCTCCGCCGAAGCCTCGGTGCGCGCCGCCGCGACGTCCCGCGCGGTCAGCCGGACGGCGGCGCCCGCCTGGGAGAGGAGGGCGCGGCGCCGCTCCTCGGGGGCACGGGTGTCCACCGGCAGGTAGGCGCCGCCCGCCTTGAGGACACCGAGCTGGGCGGCCACCAGCTCCGCCGAGCGGTCCATGAGCAGCGCCACCCGCTCCTCGGCCGCCAGACCGGCGGACCGCAGCCGCCGGGCCACGGCGTCCGACCAGTCGGCGAGCTGCCGGTAGCTGACGTGCCGGTCGCCGTCGTGCACCGCCGGCGCGTCGGGCGTGCGCCGGACCTGTTCGGCGAACAGGTCGACCGGGCTGCGGGGGGCGGTCTGCCGGGCGGTGGTGTTCCAGCGGTCCAGCAGTGCGCGGTCGTCGGCGGTGAGGAGGTCCAGGTCGTCCACGTCGCCCTCGGCGCCGTCGGCGAACCGGGTGAGCAGGGCGGCCAGCCGGGACGCGGCACGCTCGACCGTCGGGCGGTCGAACAGCGCGGCGTCGTAGGCCAGGTCGAAGCCGAGCCGGTCGCTGAGGTGGGCGCGGAGGCAGAGCGGGAAGGTGGTGGCGTCCTCGGCGCGCACCTCCTCGACGCGCACGCCCGTCCTGGCGGTGGCGGACTCGTCGACCGGATAGTTCTCGAAGACCACCATGCTGTCGAACAGGGCCTCGCCCTGCGGGACTTCACTGAGCGCCTGGATGCGGGGCAGCGCCAGGAAGTCGAAGCGCCTGGCCTCGCTCTGCTGGTCCTGGAGATCGCGCAGCCACGGCAGGACGCCTCCGGCGGGGACGCGGACGCGGGTCGGCACGGTGTTGATGAACATGCCCACCATGGAGTCCACGCCCGGCAGTTCGGCGGGGCGGCCCGAGACGGTGGTCCCGAACACGACGTCGCGGCGCCCGCCGTACCGGGCCAGCAGCAGCGCCCACATGCCCTGCACCACGGTGTTGACGGTCAGTCCGCCCCGGGCGGCCGTCTCCCGGAGCCGCCGGGAGAGCCGCTCGTCCAGTTCGTGGTGCACGGCGTCCGCCGCGCGCGCCCGGTGCGCCTCGGTGGGCGTGCGATCGTACGGCAGCGGGGTGCGCGCCGTGAAGCCGGCGAGGGCGTCGGCCCAGTGGCGGCCGGCCGCGTCCTCGTCCTGGTCGCGCAGCCAGCCGAGGAAGTCGGCGAAGGGCCGGCGCGGGGGCGGCGCGGTGTCGGCGCCGCCGGTGAGGGCGGCGTAGCGCTCGCACACCTCGGTGAGGAGCTGCCCGGTGCTCCAGCCGTCGAGGATCAGGTGGTGCGAGGACCACAGGAGCAGGACCTCGTCGCCGGGAAGGGCGGCCAGGGTGACGCGGGTGAGGGGGGCGGTGGTCAGTTCCATGCCGGATGCGCGGTCCTCGGCGAGCAACCGCTCCGTCGCGTCGGCCCGCTGACGTTCCGTCATGTCGCGCCAGTCCAGGTGGCGGACGGGCAGTTCGACGTGCTGGTGCACGACCTGCACGGGGTGCGGCAGGCCCTGCCAGTGCACGCTCGTGCGCAGGACGGGCGTGTGGTCGGTGACCTGCTGCCAGGCCGCGGCGAACGCCTGCGGGTCGGCCACCCCCGACAGCCGTACCGCGGTCCGGTCGAAGTAGGCGCCCGCCGTGTCGACCAGGCCGTGGAAGAGCATGCCGGACTGCAGCGGCGTCAGCGGCAGGACGTCCGCCACGTGCCGCCCGTCGCCGACGAGCCGGTCCAGCTGTTCCGCGGTGAGGCCGGCGAGCGGGAAGTCGGACGGGGTGCGGCCGCCCGCTTCGGGGCGGGCACAGTGCGCCACGATCTCGCGCAGCGCCCTGCACATGTCCTCGGCCAGCTCCCGCACGGTGCTCTCGTCGTAGACGGCCGTGGGGTAGGTCCAGCCGAGTTCCAGCCGGCCGTCCTGGACGACGCCCGTGATGTCCAGGAGGTAGGGGCGGGGTTCGTCCGGGTCGGTGTCGCGGCCGGCGGGCGGGAGTGCGGCCCGGTACAGGCCGCTGCCGCCGCCGGCGTCCCACTGCCCGTGGTAGTTGAACCCGACCTGCGGGGCCGGGGTGCCGGCCAGCGGGCTGCCGGGCAGCAGGTGGCGCAGCGCGCCGTGGCTGAGGCCGTGCAGCGGCACGGCGCGCAGCGTCTCCTTGACGGACTTGAGCACGTCGCCCCAGCCGGCGTCGCCGGGGACGGTCAGGGCGAGCGGGAACTCGGCGGTGAACCAGCCGACCGTGCGCGAGAGGTCCACGTCGTCGAAGAGGTCCTCGCGGCCGTGGCCCTCGACGCCGACCAGGACCGTGTCGCGTCCGCACCAATTGGCCAGCGTGCGGCCGAGGGCGCTGAGCAGGACGTCGTTGACCTGGGTGCGGTAGACGTCGGGGACGTGGCGCAGCATCGCGTCGGTCTCCTCCGTCTCCAGGGTGACGGTGACGGTGGCGGCGGTGCCGTGGGTGTTGGGGCCGGTCCGTCCCGGGGGCAGGCCGGCCGGGGCGGCGCAGGTGCGGGTCCAGTGAGCCAGGTCGGCGTCCAGGGCGCCGGAGCGGGTGTGCCGCTCCAGGAGGGCCGCCCAGTGGCCGTACGTGGTGCCCTCGTCGGGCAGTTCGACGGGGCGTCCGGCCGCGGCGGCGCGCTGCGCGGTCTCCAGGTCGGCGAGCAGGATGCGCCAGGAGACGCCGTCGACGACCAGGTGGTGGGCGGTGATCAGCAGCTGCGCGGGCCGGCCGGGGCCCCGGTCGAAGAGGAGGGCCCGTACGACCCTGCCCTCGGCGGGGTCGAGGGCGGACTGCGCCTCCTCCGCCGCGCGCTGCACCGCCGGCTCCAGTGCCTCCTCGTCCAGACGGGACACGTCGTGGATTGTGAGGACGCCCTCGGGCGCCTCGGGCAGTGCCTCCTGGCGCGGGCCGTCACCGGTGTTCAGGAACCGGGTGCGCAGGGCCGGGTGGTGACGTACGATCGCGTCGACTGCCTGACGGATCGTCAAAGCGTCTACTTCGGGGGCGAGTTCGAGCCGCTGGGTCATGGTGAAGCGCAGCGGGTCGCCGGGGGCACGGCCGTCGAGGTACCAGCGCTGGATGGGGGTGAGGGGCGCCTCGGCCGGTGCGGTCCCGGACGTCTTGGCCGGGCGTGGGTCCATGTCGCCCACGCGCAGGGCGAGTTCGGCGACGGTCTGGTGGCGGAAGACGTCCTTGGTGGTGAGCGCGAGGCCGGCGCGGCGGGCCCGGGAGACGATCTGGATGCTGAGGATCGAATCGCCGCCCAGGGAGAAGAAGTTGTCCCGGGCGCCCACCCGCTCGACGCCGAGGACCTCCGCCCAGATCGCGGCGAGGCGCTCCTCGGTGCCGGGGCGGGGTGCCACGTAGGGCGTCGTGCTGTCCGGCTGGTCCGGCGGGGCGGGCAGCGCGCGCCGGTCGGTCTTGCCGCTGCTGGTGCGCGGCATCCGCGCCAGCGGGACGAACGCCGCCGGCACCATGTGGTCCGGCAGGGTCCGCCGCAGCCTGACGCGCAGTTCGTCGGCGGGCGGGGTGCGGTCCCCGGCGGGCACGAGGTGCGCCACGAGCATCGGGCGCCCGCCGTGCTCGCGGGCGGTCACCGCGGCCTCGGCGATGTCCGGGTGGGCCAGCAGCGCGGCCTCGACCTCGCCGGGTTCGATGCGGAAGCCGCGGATCTTGATCTGTTCGTCGGCGCGCCCGAGGAACTCCAGGAGCCCGCCCGCGTCCCAGCGGGCACGGTCGCCGGTGCGGTACATCCGCTCCCCCGGTGCCCCGAAGGGGTCGGCCACGAAGCGCGCCGCGGTCAGACCGGGCCGGTTCAGGTAGCCGCGGGCCACCTGGGCGCCGGCGAGGTACAGCTCTCCGGGGGTGCCGGGCGGCACCGGCCGCAGCGAGCCGTCCAGGACGTAGGCGCGCAGGTTGCCGCCCGGGCGGCCGATGACGGGGCGCTCGGGCCGTTCGGCGCAGCGGCCGTAGACGGCGTCGACGGTGCACTCGGTGGGCCCGTACATGTTGTACGCGCTCACGCCGAGGTCGCCGTCCGCGGCGCACAGCTCCTGCCAGGCGGTGCCGTCGACCGCCTCGCCGCCCACGAGGAGCAGGCGCGGGTGGTGGCGGCCGGGGGCCAGGAGCCCGGCGGAGGTCAGCTCGCGCAGGAAGGACGGGGTCACGTTCACCAGGTCCAGGCGGCGTTCGGCGACGAGGGCGCAGAAGGCGTCCGGGTCCAGGCGGGTGTCCTCGTCGACGAGGTGCACTTCCTGTCCGAGGGCGAGGAGCAGCGGCCCTTCCCAGGAGGTGTCGAAGGAGAACGACGCGCTGAGCGCGGCCCGCAGGCGCCGCCCGCCCGTGGTGTGGGGTGCGACGAGTCCCGTGCGGTGGTCGTGGCAGAGGTTGACCAGCTGGCGGTGTTCCACGGCGACCCCCTTGGGGCGGCCGGTGGAGCCGGAGGTGTAGACGATGTACGCGGTGTTCTCCGGGCGCAGCGGCCACGGGCGGTCGGCGTCGGTGGGGGCGTGCGCGGGCAGCCGGTCCCAGGCCACGTCGCGCAGGGTGCCGGGCGTCACGACGGTGTGCGGCGCTGCGTCCGCGAGGAGGAACGCGACGCGCTCCTCGGGCAGTTCGGGGTCCAGGCACAGCAGGGTGCCGCCGGCCTTGAGGACGGCGAACAGGGTCACCAGCAGGTCCGAGGTGCGCGGCAGGCGGACGGCGACGACGCGTTCCGGGCCGACGCCCAGACCGATGAGGTGGTGGGCGAGCCGGTTCGCGCGCCCGTCGAGCGTGGCGAAGTCCAGCGTGCCGTCCCGGGCGACCAGTGCCGTGGCGTGCGGGAGCGCGGCCGCCTGCGCCTCGAACAGGGCGGGGAAGGTGGTGTCGGGCGTGTCGATGCGCGTGCCCTGCCACGCGTGGAGCACCTGGTGCCGTTCGTCGGCGGTGAGCAGCGGCAGCGCGCCGGTCTCCCGGCCGGGGTCCTCGGCGACGGCCTCCAGCAGCATTCGCAGCCGGGCGGCGAGGAGCCGGGCGGTGTCCGCCGTGAACAGGCCGGTGTTGTACTCCAGGTGGCCGGTGAGTCCGCCGTCGCCCTCCACGAAGTCGAAGGCGAGGTCGAAGGTGGCGTTGCGGACCGGCGGGGTGAGCGGCTCGACGTCCAGTCCGGGCAGGTCAGGGGTCGCGGCGCCCAGGTTGTGCAGCGCCACCATGACCTGGAACAGCGGGGTGCGGCTGGTGTCCCGTTCGGGCTGGAGGACGTCCACGAGCCGTTCGAAGGGCACGTCCTGGTGGGCGAACGCGTCCAGCACGGTGGCGCGCACCTGCTCCAGGAGCGCGCGGAACGACCGGCCGGGGCGCACCCGGTTGCGCAGCACCAGGGTGTTGACGAACATGCCGACCACGTCGTGGAGTTCGGGGCGGTCGCGGCCGGCGGTCACGGTGCCGACGGCGACGTCCTCCTGGTCCGCCCAGCGGGAGAGCAGGACCGTGCAGGCCGCCACCAGGGTCATGTAGAGGGTGGCGTCCGCCTCCTGGCCCGTCCGGCGCAGGCGTTCGGTCAGCTCGGCGGGCAGGACGAAGGTCACCAGGGCGCCGTCGCGGGTGCGTACGGCGGGGCGGGGCCGGTCGGTGGGCAGCTCCAGCGGGGCGAGTCCGTCCAAGGTCTCGCGCCAGTGGGCGAGTTGGCCCTCCGCCTCCTCGGTGCGGGCGCGCTGCCAGGCCGCGTGGTCGGCGTACCGCACGGGCAGGTCGGGCAGGTCGGGCCGGCGGCCTTCCAGCGCCGCCGCGTACAGCTCCCCGAAGTCCCGGCCGAGGACGGCGACGGACCAGCCGTCGGTGGCGATGTGGTGGACGGCGAGGAGGAGCGCGTGCTCGTCCTCGGCGAGGCGCGCCAGCCGGGCCCGCAGCAGGGGGCCCGCGGCCAGGTCGAAGGGAGTGGACGCCTCCTGTTCCACCAGGGCGTCCAGGGCCGCCCGCGCGCCGTCGGCGGGGACGCCGGTGAGGTCGTCCGGCGTGAGGTGGGCCGGGTGCGGCGGGTGCACGATCTGCCGGGGCCGGCCGTCCTCCTCGGCGAACGTGGTGCGCAGCGCCTCGTGCCGGGCCACCAGGCCGTCGAGGGCGGTGCGCAGGGCCGTCGCGTCGAGCCGGCCGCGCAGACGCAGCACCGACAGCGTCGTGTACTCGGTGCTGCCGGGCTCGAAGCGGTCGAGGAACCACAGGCGTTGCTGGGCGTACGACAGCGGCGCCGGGGCGTCCGGATCGGCGGCGGGTATGCCTTCGGCGGGCTTCGAGCCGTCCGCCGCGGGCTCGCCGAGGGCGGCGGCCAGGGCGGACAGCGTCGGGTGGGTGAACAGCAGCCGGGGCGAGACGTCCGCGCCGAACGCGGCGCGCAGCCGGGACGTCACCCGGACGGCGAGGATCGAGTCGCCGCCGAGGGCGAAGAAGTCGTCCTCGGCGCCCACCTCGTCCGCGTCCAGCACGTCCGCCCAGGCGGCGGCGACCGCGCGTTCGGCCGGGGTGCGGGGCGGGGTGCGGTCGGCGCCGGTGGCGAAGCCGTCGGGTCCCGGGGCGGGCAGCGCGCGCCGGTCGAGCTTGCCGTTCGCGGTCAGCGGCAGCGCCGCCATCGGCACGTAGGCGGCGGGCACCATGTGCGCGGGCAGCAGGCGGTCCAGGTGGGCACGGAGTTCGGCCGGGGACGGTACGGCGGCGTGCTCGCCGGTGCCGACGACGTGCGCGACCAGGCGGCGCGTCCCGGAGGTGTCCTCGTGCACGCCGACGGCGGCGGCGCCGACGCCCGGGTGGGAGTGCAGCGCGGCCTCGATCTCGCCGGGCTCGATGCGGTACCCGCGGATCTTGACCTGCTGGTCGGCGCGCCCCAGGTACTCCAGTGTGCCGTCGGCCCGCCGGCGGGCGCGGTCCCCGGTGCGGTACATGCGGCTGCCGGGCTCGCCGAACGGGTCGGCGGGGAAGCGGGCGGCGGTCAGGCCGGGCCGGTTCAGGTAGCCGCGGGCCAGGCCCTCCCCCGCCACGTACATCTCGCCGACGGCTCCGGGCGCCACCGGGGCGAGGTCGTCGTCGAGCACGTACACGCGCAGGTCGGGTATGCCCGTGCCGATGGGTCCCGCGGCGCCCGTGCCGGTGGTCGTGCGGTCCAGGGGGGCGTAGGTGACGTGCACGGTGGTCTCGGTGATGCCGTACATGTTGACCAGGCGCGGGGCGGTGTCGGGGTGGCGTCCGTACCAGCCGGAGAGCCGCTCGACGTCCAAGGCCTCGCCGCCGAAGACGACGGTGCGCAGGGCCAGGCGCGCGCCGACGTCCGGATGGTCGGCGTCGGCGCGGGCCAGCGACCAGAAGGCGGACGGAGTCTGGTTGAGGACGGTGACCCGCTCGTCGGCCAGCAGCCGCAGGAAGTCCTCCGGGGAGCGGGCGGTGTCGTCGGGGACGACGACGAGACGGCCGCCGTGCAGCAGGGCGCCCCACAGCTCCCAGACGGAGAAGTCGAAGGCGTAGGAGTGGAAGAGGGTCCACACGTCGTGCTCGTCGAAGCGGAACCACTGCCGGGTGCGGGTGAACAGCCGCACCACGTTGGCGTGCGGCACCACCACGCCCTTGGGCATCCCGGTGGACCCGGAGGTGTAGATGGCGTAGGCGGGGCTCTCCGGCAGCGGACGGTGAGCCGGGGTCGCACCGCCGTCGGGGCCGCCGGAGGGGCGCCGCTCCAGGTCGGCGGTGACCGCCGGGTCGTAGAGCGGCAGGACGGGCACGCCGGTGCCCGCGGCGAGGGCGGCCGCCTCCGTGGTGGTCACCAGGGTCACGGGGTCGGCGTCGCGCAGCAGGTGGGCGACGCGTTCGGCGGGCAGCCGGGGGTCGATCGGCAGGTAGGCCGCGCCGGTCTTGAGGACGGCGAGGACGGCGACGACCAGGTCGGTGGAGCGGGGCAGGGCGAGCGCGACGAACCGCTCGGGCCCGGCTCCCTGTCCGGCCAGGCGGTGGGCGAGGCGGCCGGCGGCCTCGTCGAGCGCGCGGTAGTCGAGGCGTTCCTCCCCGCAGGTGACGGCGACGGCGTCGGGGGTGCGGGCGGCCTGTGCCTCGAACAGGTCCACCAGGGTCTCTTCGGGGCGGCCGTGCTCGGTGCCGTTCCAGTCGTCCAGCATCAGCCGCCGTTCCCCGGCGGTGGTCCAGGCGAGGGTGCGCAGCGGCCGGTCGAGGTCGTCGGCGAAGCCGGTGAGCAGCAGGCACAGGCGGTCGGCGAGGGCGCGGACGGTCGCGGCGTCGAACAGTTCCGGGTCGTAGGCCAGGTCGAAGCCGAGCCGCTCTCCTTGGTAGGCGCGCAGTACGAGCGGGTAGTTGGTGGCGTCCCGTGACGTGACGTCCGCCAGGCGTACGCCCGAGCCGGCCGAACGGGCCTCGTCGAAGGGGTAGTTCTCGAAGGCGACCATGCTGTGGAAGAGCGGCGCGCCGGACGGAACGTCGCTGAGTGCCGTCAGCTCGGCCAGGGAGACCGCGGCGAAGCGCCGCGACTCGGCCTGCGCGTCCTGGAGTTCGCGCAGCCACGCGGCGGCCGTACGGCGGCCGTCGACGCGGACACGGGTGGGCAGGGTGTTGATGAACATGCCCACCATCGACTCGACGCCGGGCAGGTCGTCGGGGCGTCCGGACACGGTGGTGCCGAACACGACGTCCCGTTCCGCGGCGTACCGGGCCAGGAGCAGCGCCCACGCGCCCTGCACCAGCGTATTGACGGTGAGTCCGGCGTCCCGCGCGGTCCGGGCGAGGCGCGCGGAGACCTCGTCCGGGAGTCCGCCGGTGTGGACGTCCGCCGAGCGGGCCCGGTGCGCGTCGCGCAGCGGGCGGTCGGTGGGCAGGGGCGTCGGGGTGGCGAAGCCGCTCAGGGCGTCGCGCCAGTGGGCGCGGGCCGCGTCGTCGTCCTGGTCGGCCAGCCAGGCCACGTAGTCGCCGAAGGGGCGGCGCACGGGCGGGCTCGGTTCGCGTCCGGCGGTGAGAGCGGCGTACTCCTCGAAGACGTCGGTGAGCACCTGGGCGAGGCTCCAGCCGTCCAGGATGAGGTGGTGCGAGGTCCACAGCAGGTGCAGCCGGGCGTCGGGCAGCCGGACCAGGGTGAGCCGCATCAGGGGTGCCGAGCCGAGGTCGATGCCGCGTGCCAGGTCCTCGGAGCGGAGCCGGGCCAGGCGCTCGTCCCGCTCGCCGGGAGGTACGTCGCGCCAGTCGTGGTGGGTCACCGGCACGCGGACGTCCCGGTGCACGATCTGCAGCGGCCGTGGCACGCCCTCCCACACCACCGAGGTCCGCAGGGCGGGGGTGCGGTCGGTGACGTGCTGCCAGGCGAGGGCGAGGGCGTGCGGGTCGGCGACGCCCTCCAGCAGGAGGGCCGCCTGGTCCACGTACACGTCGTCGGGGCCGCCGACCAGCCGGTGGAAGAGCATGCCCTCCTGGAGCGGTGTGAGCGGCAGCAGGTCCTCCACGCGGCGGCCGTCGCCTGCCAACCGGTCCACGGCGGGCTGGTCCAGGCCCGCGAGCGGGAAGTCGGAGGGGGTGCGGCCGCCGGCGTCCGGGCGGGCGCAGTGCTCGGTGATCGCGGCCAGTGCCCGCACCATGCCCTCGGCGAGGTCCCGGACGGTGTCCTCGTCGTGCACCTGGTCGCTGTAGTGCCAGGTGATCTCCAGCTCCCCGTCGGCGACGACCGCCGAGACGTCCAGCAGGTGGTCGAGGGGCCGGTCCGGCGCCATGTCCCGGCCGGGTATCTCGGCGGCCGCCGGGGCGAACTCCCGCCCACCGGCCGCGTCCCACTGCCCGTGGTAGTTGAAGCACACCTGGGGCAGCGGCAGTTCGCGCAGGGCGGCGGCCGAGGGGTCGGGTGAGCCGAGGCGGGCGAGCGCCTCGTAGCTCAGTCCGCGCCGGGGCACGGCCCGCAGTCGTTCCTTCACGGCCTTCAGCGTGGCGGCCCAGTCCGGGTCGGCGGCCGGTCCGGCCGGGGTGAGGGTGACGGGGTACTGGCTGGTGAACCAGCCTACGGTCCGCGACACGTCGAGTGCGTCGCCCAGGTCCTCGCGGCCGTGTCCTTCCAGGGCGACGCTCACCCGCTCGGTGCCCGCCCAGTCGGCGAGGACCCGGCCCAGGGCGCTGAGCAGCACGTCGTTGACCTGGGTGCGGTACAGGCCGGGCACCCGGCGCAGCAGGGCCTCGGTCGTGGTGGCGTCCACGCGGGTGCGGACGGTGCGCACCGATCCGGCGAGCGGGGTCGCGGAGCGGTCGACGGGCAGCGGGACGCGCGGTTGGCGTGCCTCGGCCGTCCAGTACGCCAGGTCGTCGTCGAGGTCGCCGGAGCGCACCCGCCGGGACAGCCGCGAGGCCCATGCGGTGAACGGCTCGGTGGCGGGCTCCGGTTGGACCGGCTCGCCCGCCGCGGCCTGCCGGTAGGCCCGCTCCAGGTCGCCGAGGATGATGCGCCAGGAGACGCTGTCGACGCCGAGGTGATGGGCCGTCAGGAACAACTGGGGGCGTGCGCCGGACGGGAGGAGCAGCAGGGCGGCGCGCAGCAGGGCTCCGGTGGCCGGGTCCAGGGCCGCCCGGGCGGCGTCGGCGGCCTCGGCGACGGCGCCGGGGAGGACCGCGGCGTCGAGCGCGGTCAGGTCGTGGCGGGTGAGCAGCCCGGTGGCCGGACCGGCGCCCGGGTGCTGTCGCCAGGCGTCCCCGTCGCGGGTGAACCGGGTGCGCAGCGCGGGGTGGTGGGCGGCCACCGCTTCCAGGGCCCGGGTCAGGGCCGGCTCGTCGAGGTCGCGCGGGAGGTCGAGCAGCATCGACATGCTGAAGTGCTTCAGCGGTCCGTGCGTGGCGAAGAACCACTCCTGGACGGGGGTCAGCGGGGCGGGCCCCTCGTCCTGCGGCGCGCGGGGAGCCGGTACGGCGCCGGTCCGTCCGGACGCGGCGGCGGCCAGGTCGGCGACGGTCTGGTGGCGGAACACGTCGCGTGAGGTCAGGTGCACGCCGGCGGCGCGGGCCCGGGAGACGACCTGGATGCTGAGGATGGAGTCGCCGCCCAGCTCGAAGAAGTTGTCGTCGGCGCCGACCCGGGCCACGCCCAGCACGTCGGACCAGATGCCGGCCAGCGTCTCCTCGGCGGGGGTGCGGGGGGCGGTGAACTCCCTTTCGCGCGGGGCGTTTCCGAGGTCGGGGGCGGGCAGGGCGCGGCGGTCCAGCTTGCCGCTGGTGGTCAGCGGCAGCGCGTCGAGCACGGTGAACGAGGACGGCACCATGTGGTCGGGCAGGACCCGCCGGCAGGAGGCGCGCAGCTCGGAGGCAACGGGCCGCGCCGAGCCGGGGGCCGGTACGAGGTAGGCGGCCAGCCGGGTGTGGCCGTGCGCGTCGGTCACCGCGACGACCGCGGCGGCGGTGACGTCCGGCAGGTCCAGCAGGGCCGCCTCGACCTCGCCGGGCTCGATGCGGTGTCCGCGCACCTTGACCTGGTCGTCGGCACGCCCGAGGTAGTCGAGCCGCCCGTCGGAGGTCCAGCGGGCGAGGTCGCCGGTGCGGTACATCCGCCCGCCGGGCGGTCCGAACGGGTCGGCGGGGAAGCGCGCGGCGGTCAGTCCCGGGCGTCCGGCGTAGCCGCGGGCCACCTGCTCCCCCGCCAGATACAGTTCGCCGCCGACACCGGGCGGCACGGGCCGGAGCCGGTCGTCCAGGACGTAGGCCCGCACGTTGGGCAGCGGGCGGCCGACCAGGGGGCGGTCGCCGGCGTCGATCCGGCAGGCCAGGGCGTCGACCGTGCACTCGGTGGGGCCGTAGAAGTTGTACGCGGCGACGTCGCGGTGGGCGGCGAGTTCGCGCCACAGGGCGGGGCCGACGGCCTCGCCGCCGAGCATCAGCACCCGGGGGCGGTGCCGGGGGTCGGTGAGCAGTCCGGCGGGCAGCAGCTGGCGCAGATGGGAGGGTGTCAGGTCGAGGAAGTCGACGCGGTGCTCGACGACGTACTCGACGAGGGCGGCGGCGTCGAGCCGGGTCGCCTCGTCGACCAGGTGCAGCGGATGGCCGTCCGCCATCAGCAGCACGCCCTCCAGCGAGGTGTCGAAGGAGAACGACGCGGTCAGCGCCACCCGCAGCGGGCCGCCGCCCGCCTCGGCGACGAAGCCCTCGCGGTGGCCGGCCAGCAGGTTCGTCAGGGAGCGGTGCGGGACGGCGACGCCCTTGGGCCTGCCGGTGGAGCCCGAGGTGTAGATGACGTACGCGGTGTGGTCCGGGTCGAGCGGGGCCTGCCGGTCGGCGTCGGTGGGGTCGGTGGCGGGGGTCGTGCCGGGCACCGACCGCAGCGCGGTCTCGTCCAGCACCAGGGCCGGACGGGCGTCCTGGAGCAGGTACCGGACGCGCTCGTCGGGCAGGGCGAGGTCGACGGGCAGGTAGCCGGCGCCGGCCTTCCAGACGGCGAGGATCGCGGTGACCATGTCGGCGGTGCGCGGCAGGCGCAGGGCGACCAGCCGTTCGGGGCCCGCGCCCTGGGCGATCAGGTGGTGGGCGAGCCGGTTGGCGCGGGCGTTGAGCGTCGCGTAGTCGAGCCGGGTGTCCCCGGCGACCAGGGCGGTGGCGTGCGGGGTGCGGGCGGCCTGCCGCTGGAAGAGGTCCGGGTAGGCGGCCGGGGTGACCGGCAGCGCGGTGTCGTTCCAGTCCTCGGTCACCCGCCGTGTCTCGCGCGCGGAGAGCAGCGGGACGGTGCCGAGCGGCCGGTCGGGTTCCGCGGCGGCGGCCTCCAGCGTCCGCAGCAGCTGGTCCGCCATGCGCTCGGCGGTCGCCGCGTCGAAGAGGTCGGTGCGGTACTCCAGCAGGCAGCTCAGTCCGGCCCCGTCGGGCACGAACTCCACGCTCAGGTCGAAGGTGGCCGCCTGCCGCTCCACGCCGACGGGTGAGGTCTCCAGGCCGTGCGGCGCAGGCGCCTCGGGCGGGGCCGGGTGCAGCAGGACCATCACGTCGAAGAGCGGGTTGCGGCCCGCCTCGCGGAGGGCGCCCACCGCCTCGACCAGCCGCTCGAAGGGCGTGTCGCCGTGCGCGAAGGCGTCGTTCACGGTGCGGGCGGCGTCCGCCAGCAGAGCGCGGAAGGACCCCCTGGTGTCCACGGGGGTGCGCAGGGCGACGGTGTGGGCGAAGAAGCCGACGGTCCGTTCCAGGTCGGTGCGGGAGCGCCCGGGTGTCAAAGAGCCGACGGTGATGTCGTCCTGCCCCGACCAGCGGGCCAGCAGCGCCTGGCAGGCGGCGGTCAGGGCGGTGAACAGCGTGGTGTGCTGCTCGGCCGCGAGCTGCCGCAGCCGGTCCGTGACGTCCGCCGGGACGGGGACGGTGTGGACCGCGCCGGCGCCGGACTCCTCCCCGCGACGGGGGCGGTCCAGCGGCAGCGCGGGCGCCACGGAGCCGGCCAGCTGCTGCTTCCAGTAGGCGAGTTGACGCTCCAGGGTGGGTCCCAACAGGCGCTCGCGCTGCCATACGGCGAAGTCCGGGTATTGCGTGGCGACCGGCGGCAGGTCCACCTCCGCACCCCGCGCGAGGGCGTCGTAGGCGGTGCACAGCTCCTGGAGCACGACGCCCATGGACCAGCCGTCGGTGACGATGTGGTGGGCCGTCAGCATCAGTACGTGCGCGCTGTCCGACTCGCGCAGCAGCAGGGCGCGCAGCAGCGGGCCGTCGCTCAGGTCGAACGGGCGGGTGTACTCGGCGCGCAGCGCCGCGTCCAGGGTCCCGGCGCCGCCCGGCGCGGTGTCCGGCCGGACGTCGTGGACCGGCAGGGGTACCGGCCCCGCCGGGTGCACGGACTGCGCCGGGCGTCCGTCGATCTCCTGGAACGTGGTGCGCAGCGCCTCGTGCCGCTCCACCACGGTGTCCAGGGCGCGGGAGAGCGCGGCCCGGTCCAGCGGGCCGGTGAGCCGGAGCGCGACGGCGCTGTTGTAGCGGGCGTCGCCGGGCCGCAGCCGGTCCAGGAACCACAGCCGCTGCTGGGCGAAGGACAGCGGCAGCGGCCGGGTGCGGTCCGCGCGCGGTAGTGCCTGGCGGGCGGGCGCGCCCGGTGCCCCGCCGGCCCGTCCGGCGAGCCGGCGGCGCAGCGCCTCCTGGAGGTCCTCGGGCAGTGCCTCGGCGCGGTTTCGCTTCGAAGACGTCATGGTCGTTTCGGTCCTCACCGTTCTTCGTCGTGGTCGCTGTCGCCGCGCAGGGCGTCCTCGAGTTCGCTCAGCACCTGTTCCTCCACCAGGTCCGCCAGGCCGGCGACGGTGCGGGTGACCAGCACGTCGCGGGGTGTGAGGGCCACCCCGAAGGCGTCGTTGGCGCGGGAGGCGATGAGCAGGGCGCGCAGGGAGTCGCCGCCCAGGGCGAAGTAGTCGTCCTCCGCGCCGACGGCCGTGTGCAGGGTCTCCTCCCAGATGGCGGCCAGCGCCTCCTCCGTGGGGGTGCGCAGGGCGACGCGCCCGGGCGTCTCCTCCGTGCCCGGCTCGGGTGCGGGCAGGGCGGCGCGGTCGGTCTTGCCGTTCTCGGTGAGCGGGAAGCGGTCCAGCACCACGTACGCCGAGGGGACCATGTGCCCGGGGAGGGTGCGGGCGGCCGAGGCCCGCAGGTCGGCGGGCGTGGGCGGCTCGCAGCCGGGTGCGGCGAGCAGATGGGCCACGAGGCGCGGCAGCCCCGGTTCGTCCTCCCGGACGCTCACCACGGCGTCCAGCACGGCCGGATGGCGTGCCAGGGTCTGTTCGACCTCGCCCGCCTCGATGCGGTGGCCGCGCAGCTTGAGCTGGTGGTCCGTGCGGCCCAGGTAGTGCAGCTCACCGCGGGCGTCGCGGCGCACCAGGTCCCCGGTGCGGTACATCCGGGTGCCGGGCGGGCCGAACGGGTCGGCGGTGAACCGGGCCGCGGTCAGGCCGGGCCGGTTGAGGTAGCCGCGGGCCAGGGCCGGGCCGCCGAGCCACAGTTCGCCCGCGACGCCGTCGGGCACCGGGCGCAGCCGCGCGTCCAGGACGTAGGCCCGGGTGGACGGCAGGGCGCGGCCGATGGGGGGCGCGGCGCCGTCCGGCTCCAGCGGGGCCGACCAGGTGGCGACGACGGTGGCCTCGGTGGGCCCGTAGGAGTTGACCATCCGTTGGTGGGGTGCCCAGCGGGCGACCAGCTCGGCGCCGCAGGCGTCCGCTCCGACGGTGAGTGTGCGCAGGTCGGGCAGCGTGCCGGGGGTGCCCGGCGGCAGGGTGGCCAGCGCGGCCGGGGGCAGCAGGGTGTGGGTGATGCGTGCGTCGCGCAGGACGCCGGCGAGCTCGGCGCCGAGCAGCGGACCCGGGGGCGGTACGACGAGGCGGGCGCCGTTCGGCAGCGACATGCACAGTTCCAGGACCGAGGCGTCGAAGCTGGGGGTGGCGAAGGCCAGGACGCGGTCGCCGGGGCTCACCTGGTAGTGCTCGGCCTCGGCGGCGCTGAAGCCGGCCAGGCCCCGGTGGGTGACGACGACGCCCTTGGGGGTGCCGGTGGAGCCCGAGGTGTAGATGACGTACGCGGGGTCGTCGAGGTCGAGCGGGCGGGTGCGGTCGGCGTCGGTGGGCCGGTGGTCGGGCGTGCCGTCCGGTGGCGCCGCCAGCAGGGCGGTGACCTCCGGGGCGTCGAGGGTGAGGGCGGGTGCGGCGTCGCGCAGCATCAGCGCGACGCGTTCGGCGGGGTAGCCGGGGTCGACGGGCAGGAACGCCGCGCCGGTCTTGGCGACCGCGAGCTGGGCGAGGACCATCTCCGCGGAGCGCGGCAGGACGAGGGCGACGATGCCGCCCGGACCCGCGCCACGGGCGACGAGGCGGTGCGCCAGGCGGTTCGCCCGTGCCTCGACCTCCGCGAACGTCAGCTCCAGTCCCGGTGCGCTCAGCGCGGGCGCGGCCGGGTCGCGGTCCACGCCGGCCTCGACGAGGTCCGGCAGCGTGGCCGGGGTCGCCGGCGGCGACTGCGGGCGCGCGGGCGGGTCGAGCAGCCGTGCCCGTTCCTCGGGCGGCAGTACGTCGACGTCGTCGAGGCGGGCGGTGTCCGCGGACTCGGCCAGGGCGCGCAGCGTGTGGAGCAGCCGGGCGGCGAGGGCGCGTGCCGTGCTCTCCTCGAAGTACCGCGGGTCGTAGCCGAGTTCGACGCCCAGCTCGTCACCGGGCGAGATCACCACGGTGAGCGGGTAGTTGGTGGCCTCGCGCGCGTCGAGGTCGCGTACCCGCACTCCGTGGGCGCCCGCGGTGCCGTCGCCCACCGGGTAGTTCTCGAAGACCAGCAGGCTGTCGAACAACGAGGTCCCGCCGGGCACTCCGCTGAAGTCCTGGAGATCGGTCAGCGGGGTGTGGTCGAAGCGGCGGTCCTCGGCGCGGGCGGTCTGCATCTCGCGCAGCCACGCGTCGCAGGGCGCGTCGCCGTCGACGGTGACCCGGGCGGGCAGGGTGGTGATGAACAGCCCGGTGATCGTGTCGGCGCCGGGCAGGTCGGCGGGCCGCCCGGAGACGGTGGTGCCGAAGCACACCTCGCGTTCCCCGCTCCACCGCGACAGCAGGAGTGCCCAGGCGCCCTGCACCAGGGTGTTGAGGGTGAGGCGGTGGCGGCGGGCGACGTCCAGCAGCCGCCGCGTGCCGTCGGGTTCGAGCCGCTGCGACAGCCAGGTGCCGGAACGGGCCGCCGCGCCGCGCGCGGGCCGCCGGTCGTAGGGCAGGGGGGTGGGAGCGGTGAGGTCCGCGAGGGCCTTGCGCCAGTGGTTCTCGGCCTCGGCCGCGTCGCGGGCGGCGAGCCAGGCGGCGTAGTCCGCGAACGGCCTGCGCTCCGGGAGCCGCGGCTCCTCGCCCCGGGCGAGGGCGGCGTGGCAGGCCATGACGTCGGACAGCACGTGGAAGACGCTCCACCCGTCCAGCAGCACGTGGTGGAAGGTCCACACCACGCGCACCTCGTCGGGGCCGAGCCGGATGAGCGCGACGCGCAGCAGCGGAACGCAGTCCAGGGCGAGGCCGCGCGCCTTGTCCTCGGCCAGCAGCCGCTCCAGTTCCGCCTCGCGCCGGGCGGGCGGCCAGTGGCTCCAGTCGTGCTCGGTGACCGGCAGGGTGACGTCGCGGTGCACGGTCTGCAGCGGTACGGGCACCCCGTCGAGGACCACGGCGCTGCGCAGCACCGGGGTGCGGTCCACGACGTGCTGCCAGGCGGCCGCCAGGGCACGGACGTCGCGGACGCCGTCCACCACGAACGTGATCTGCTCGACGTACAGCCCCTCGCCGGGTTCGTCCATGGCGTGGACGACCATGCCGGTCTGGGTGGGCGTGAGCGGGTAGACGTCGACGATGTCGCGGCCGGTGCCCACCAGGCGGTCGACGCCCGCCTGGTCGAGCGGGGCCAGCGGGAAGTCGGCGGGGGTGCGGCCGCCGGCGTCGGGCCGGGCGCAGTGCCGCACGATGGCGCGCAGTTCGCCGGTCAGCTCGGCGGCGAGCCGGGCGACGGTGTCGCGCCGGTGCACCTCGCGCGAGTACGACCAGGTGAACTCCATTTTTCCGTCGGTGACTTGGCCCAGTACGTCGAGGAGGTGGGGCCGTCGCGCGGAGGCGTCCATGCCGCCCTCCAGTCCGCCGTAGGGGGCGTGCAGCAGGCCTCCCGGGGAGGTGGTGCGGTCCTGGCGGCCGAGGTAGTTGAAGCCGACCTGCGGCAGTCCGGGCAGTCGGTCGCCGGCCGTGGGGTGGAGGTGGCGCAGGGCTCCGTAGCCCAGTCCGCGGCGGGGCAGCGACCGCAGTCCCTCCTTGACGGCCTTGAGCGCGGTGCCGGTGTCGGCGTCCCGGGGGACGTCGAGGGCGACGGGGAACATGGTGGTGAACCAGCCGACGGTGCGGGCGAGGTCGACGTCGTCGAGCACGTCCTCCCGGCCGTGGCCCTCCAGCGCCACCGTCACCCGGTCGCGGCCCGTCCAGCGGGTCAGGACCCGGCCCAGAGCGCACAGCAGCACCTCGTCCACCCGGGTGCGGTAGACCTCGGGCACGTCCTGGAGCAGGCGCCGGGTCTCCTCGTCGTCCAGCCCGGCCGTCACGGTCTCCTCGCAGGCGACGGTGTTCGCCCCGGACAGGTCGGCCGGCAGGTCCGGATCGGCCTCCAGCGCCTGCCAGTGGACGAGTTCGTCGTCGAAGCCGCCGGCCGCGGTGTGTTCGGCGAGCCGCGTCGCCCACGCGCGGTAGGAGGTGGTCTTCGGGCCGAGCCGGGGCCGGTCACCGGCCGACAGGGCCCGGTACGCGTTCTCCAGGTCCTCCAGGATCACCCGCCACGAGACCGCGTCCACCACGAGGTGGTGGGCGCTCAGCAGCAGGACCGGCCGCCGGCCGTCGGCGGGGCGGCACAGCGCGCCCCGCAGCAGCGGACCGGCCGCCAGGTCGAACCCGCCGCCCAGCCGCCGGGCGTGCTCGCGCAGCGCCGCGTCGGTGTCGGCGCCGTCGGGCAGTTCGTGTGTCTCCAGCCACGCGGGGGTGCCGGGCGCCGTGCCGTACTGGCGCCAGCGCCCGTCGCCGGACCGCTCGAACCGCAGGCGCAGCGCGTCGTGGTGGTCGAGGACGGCGGTCAGGGCGTCCCGCAGCACCGTCTCGTCGGGGTCGTCGGCGAGGTGGAAGGAGACCGTCTGCGAGAAGTGCGCCGGATCGCCGGTGAGGGTGTCGAGCAGCCAGTGCTGCACCGGGGTGAGTGGCGCCTCGCCCACGACGGGTCCCTGCTCGGCGGTGGCGGCGCCGGCGGGCATCTCCTCGGCGGCCGCGGCCAGTTCGGCGACGGTCTGGTGGAGGAACAGGTGCCGCGGGGTCAGCGCGAGTCCGGCCCGGCGGGCGGCGGAGACGATCTGGATGCCGAGGATGGAGTCGCCGCCGAGCGCGAAGTAGTTGTCCCGCGCGCTCACTTCGGGCACGCCGAGCACCTCGGACCAGATCGCGGCGAGCGTCTTCTCGGTGGCGGTGCTCGGCGGGCGGGCGTCGACGGAGGCGGGGGCGGCCCACACGGGGTCGGGCAGCGCCCTGCGGTCCAGCTTGCCGGTGGCCCCGAGCGGCAGCTCGCCCAGTGGCACCACGGCCGCCGGGACCAGGTGGTCGGGGAGCGTGCGGGCGAGGAAGTCGCGCAGCGCGGCCGGTTCGGGGACCTCGGCGCCGGCCGGGACGGCGTAGCCCACCAGGCGCCGGTGGCCGTCGTGCTCCACGACCTTCGCGGCGGCCGCGGACACCAGCGGGTGCCGGGCCAGCGCCGCCTCCACCTCGCCGAGTTCGATGCGGAAGCCGCGCACCTTCACCTGGTCGTCCGTGCGGCCGAGGTACACGAGGTCACCGCGCGCGGTCCAGCGGACCAGGTCCCCGGTGCGGTACATGCGGCCGCCGGGCGGGCCGTACGGGTCTGCGAGGAAGCGGGACGCGGTCAGTCCGGGCCGTCCCAGGTAGCCGCGGGCCACCCCCGTCCCGGCGAGGTACAGCTCGCCGGGGGCTCCGGCCGGCACCGGGCGCAGGTGCGCGTCCAGGACGTAGGCGCGGGCGCCGCCGACGGGCCTGCCGATCGCCGGGACCCGGTCGGGTTCCGCCGGGTCGCAGGTCCAGGCCGTGGCGTAGACGGTGGCCTCGGTGGGGCCGTAGATGTTCATCACCCGGCAGCCGGGCACCGCCGTCCGCACCTGCTGGACGGTGTGGACGGGCAGGGCCTCGCCGGCGAGCACGACCGTGTCGGCCGTGACGTCGACGGTGTCCTCCGCCAGCAGCCGGCCGAGGGCGGAGGGGACGGCGCTGAGCAGTCCCGCGGTCCACGGCCGGTCGCGCTCGGCGAGCGCCAGCAGGTCGCGGACGACCTCGACGCAGCCGCCGGCGAGCAGCGGGGAGAGGATCTCGAACACGGACACGTCGAAGTTGAGCGAGGTCGAGGCCACGACGTGGGAGAGCCCGCGGCCGGTGAACTCGGCGGCGGCCCAGTCGGTCAGCGCCACCACAGACTCGTGGGCGACGACGACCCCCTTGGGGCGGCCCGTCGAGCCCGAGGTGTGGATGACGTACGCGGGGTGGCCGGGCAGCAGGGGCGTGCGCCGTTCGTCGTCGCGGACGTCGGCGGCGGACACGGCGGCCGTGGGCGCGCCGCTCGCGGGATCGTCGACAGAGATCCGCGTGAACGGGCCGTCGGGCAGCCGTCCCGATGTCTCGGCGCCGGTGACCACCGCGTCGGGGCGTACGTCGTCGAAGAGGAAGGCGATGCGCTCGGCCGGATATCCCGGATCGACGGGCAGGTAGGCCGCGCCGCTCTTGAGCACCGCGAGGAGGGCCACGATCAGGTCGGCGGTGCGCGGCAGGGCCAGCGCGACGAACCGCTCGGGGCCCGCGCCCGCCTCGATGAGCCGCCGGGCCAGCCGGTTGGCGCGTTCGTTGAGCTGCCGGTAACTGAGGCACTCGGCGCCCGCCAGCACGGCCGGGGCGTCGGGAGTGCGCGCCGCCTGCTCCTGGAACACCTCGGGCAGGGTCCGCCGCGGCGCCCGCACGAGCGGTCCGCCCAGGCGCTCGACGAGCCGGCGGCCCTGCTCGGGCGCGATCAGCGGCAGGTCGGCGAGGCGGCGGCCGGGGTCGGTGGCCATCTCCGTCAGAAGGGTGCGCAGGCTCGCGCCGAGCCCCTCCACCGTCGCGGGGTCGAATGCCTCGGGGTCGTAGTCGAGGGCCACGGCGAGGGTGTCACCGGGGGCGACCACCACGCTGAGCGGGTAGTTGGTCGGCTCCAGGTCGCGTTCCTGCTCCATGGCCAGCCCGTGCCGGGCCAGGGCGTCGCCGTCGAAGGGGTAGTTCTCGAAGACGACGATGCTGTCGAACAGCGTGGTCCCACCGGGCACCTCGCTCCAGGTCTGGAGCTGGGCGAGCGAGACGAAGTCGTGGCGCCGGGACTCCGACTGGGCGGCCTGGAGTTCGCGCAGCCACTCCAGTAGCGGCCGCCGTCCGTCGACGCGCGCCCGGGTGGGCAGCGTGTTGATGAACACGCCGACCATGGAGGTCACGCCGGGCAGCTCGGCCGGGCGGCCGGACACGGTCGTCCCGAACACCACGTCGTCGCCTCCGCCGTAGCGGGACAGCAGCAGCGCCCAGGCGCCCTGGAGCACGGTGTTGACGGTGAGCCCGGCGCGCTGCGCGGTCTCCCGCAGCCGTGCCGACACCTCCGCGTCGAGCGTCACCCGCACCGACCCCGAGGACGAGGCCGCGTGGGCCCCGGTGGGCCGCCGGTCGCGCGGCAGCTCGGTGGGGACGGTGAAGCCGGCCAGCGCCTCGCGCCAGTACACCTCCGCGCGTCCGGTGTCCTGCCGGGCCAGCCAGCCCAGGTAGTCGGCGAACGGCGCGCGGTCCGGGACCTCCGGGCGGCGGCCGGTCGCCAGTGCCGCGTACCGCTCGCACACCTCGTCGAACACCTGGGCGGCGCTCCAGCCGTCGAGCAGGATGTGGTGGAAGGTCCACACCATCCGCACCCGGTCGGGCGAGAGCCGGATCAGCACGAGCCGCATCAGGGGCGCGGCGGCCAGGTCGACGCCGGCCTGCCGGTCCTCCTCCAGCATCCGGTCGAGTTCGCGTTCGCACCGCTCGGCCGGCCATCCGGACCAGTCGTGGTGGGTGACGGGCACCTCGGCGCGGTGCTGCACGACCTGGAGCGGTACGGCCGTCTCCTGCCACACCAGCCGGGTGCGCAGCATCGGGTTGGCGTCGGCCGTCCGCTGCCACGCCTCGGCGAAGGCGTGCGCGTCGCGGACGCCGGAGAGCGTCAGCTGCACCTGGTTGACGTAGGTCCGGGCGTCCGCGTCCAGGAGGCTGTGGAACAGCATGCCCGCCTGCATCGGCGTCAGCGGGCAGAGGTCGGCGACGGTGCGGCCGTCGCCGACGACCCGGTCCACGGCGGCCTGGTCCACGTCGGCCAGCGGGAAGTCCGAGGGCGTGCGTCCGCCCGCGCCGGGGCCGGAGCAGTGCGCGACCAGGTCGCCGAGCGCCCGCAGCATGCCCTCCGCGAGTCCCTCCACCGTGTCCCGGTGGTGCACCGCGGCGCTGTAGTGCCAGGTCACCTCCAGCCGGTCGTCCTCGACCCGGGCGATCACGTCGAGCAGGTGCGGCCGGACCTGCTCGGGGGCCTCGGCGCCGTCCAGGCCGCCGGGCACGGAGCGCACGAGTACGCCCTCGTCGGCGGACCAGTCGAACCGGCCGAGGTAGTTGAAGCTGACGCCGGGCATCGGTCCCGCGGCGAGTGCCGCGTCCCGCTCGATCCAGCGCAGGGCGCCGTGGCCGAGGCCGCGTTCCGGCACGGCCCGCAGCTGTTCCTTGACGGATTTGAGGGCGGTGCCCCAGTCCCCGTCCGGCACGTCGAGGGCGACCGGGAAGAGCGTGGTGAACCAGCCGACCGTCCGGGACAGGTCGACGTCGTCGAAGAGCTGGTCCTCGCGGCCGTGGCCCTCCAGCTCGACGGCGACGGTGCTCCGTCCGGTCCATCCGGCCAGCACGCGGGCGAGCGCGGTCAGCAGGACGTCGTCGATGCGGGTGCGGTAGACGCCGGGCACCTTCCGCAGCAGGTCGTCGGTGCGCCGCCGGTCGAGCCGCACGGTCACCGAACGCACGTCGGCCATCGTGTTGCCGCCCTCGGCGTCCACCGGGAGCGGGGCCGCGCAGTGCCGCGCCACCGCCTCCCAGTGGGCCCGCTGCGCCGCGAAGCCGCCCGCCTCGGTGTGTGCGCGCAACCGCCGCGTCCACTCCCGTACGGACGTGGTGCGGGACGGAAGGCGCACCGGCTCCCCGGCGCGCGCCTGCCGGTAGGCGGTCTCCAGGTCCTCCAGGAGGACGCGCCAGGAGACCCCGTCCACGATCAGGTGGTGCGCGACGAGCAGGAGCCGGTCGGTGCGGGTACCGGTGTCCGTACCCGTGTCCGCGTCCGCGTCCGTGCGCGACCCGGTGCCCTGTACGCCGGTGAACAGGCGCGCGGTGAGGAGCGGACCGGTGTCCAGGCGGAAGCCGGCGTGCGCCTCGGCCGTGACGCGCTGCTCGGTCTCCCGGGCCGCCGCCGCGCCCGGACCGCCGAGGTCGCAGACCCGCAGCAGCTCCGGCACCTCGGCGTCCGGCGGGACGCAGGTCTGGTCCCAGGACCCGTCGTCACCGCGGGCGAAGCGGGAGCGCAGGGCGTCGTGGTGGGTCCACAGGGCGGTCAGCGCGCGGCGCAGCGCGTCCGGGTCGACGTCGGCCGTCTCGATCACGACGGACTGGTCGAAGAACTCCGGGCGGTGCGGCGTCGCGTCGAGGAACCAGTGCTGGACGGGCGTGAGCGCGACCTCCCCGCTCACCGGGCCGGTCCCGGCGACGGGCGCCGCGGTGCCGGTGGCCGCGGCGAGCGCGGCGACGGTGGGGTGCCGGAACAGGTCGCGGGGGGTCAGCGCGAGGCCCGCGGCGCGGGCGCGGGAGACGACCTGGATGCTGAGGATCGAATCGCCGCCCAGCATGAAGAAGTTGTCGTCGGCGCCGACGCGTTCGACTCCGAGCAGGTCGGCCCAGATCTCGGCGAGGATCCGCTCGGCCTCGGTGCGCGGCGCGCGGTAGGCGGCGTCGCCGGCCGCCGACCAGTCGGGTGCGGGCAGCCGCCGCCGGTCGACCTTGCCGTTGGCCGTCAGGGGCAGCTCCGCCACGGTGACGAAGGCGGCGGGCAGCATGTAGTCGGGCAGCCCGGCGGAGAGGTGGGCGCGCAGTTCGGTGGCCGTCGGCACGGCCGCCGACGGGGCGGGTACGAGGTGGGCGGCCAGCCGTTTGCGCCCGGCCTCCTCGTACACCGAGACGACCGCCTCGGCGACGCCCGGGTGGGCGGTGAGGCGGGCCTCGATCTCGGCGGGCTCGACACGGAAGCCGCGGATCTTGATCTGGTCGTCCGCGCGGCCCACGAAGTGCAGTTCGCCGTCGGCGCTCCACCGCACGATGTCGCCGGTGCGGTACATGCGGCTGCCGGGCGGCCCGAACGGGTCCGCGGGATAGCTTGCGGCGGTCGCGCCGGGCCGCCCCGCGTAACCGCGGGCCACTCCGGCGCCGGCGATGTACAACTCGCCCGGGATGCCGGGCGGTTGCGGCTGGAGCGCGTCGTCGAGGACGTAGACGCGGGTGTTGTCCAGGGGGCGACCGATGGGCAGCACCGGGGGCATCGGGTCGCCGACGCGGAAGACGCGGCGGGTGGCGAAGGTGGTGGTCTCGGTGGGTCCGTAGCCGTCGACGACGGTCAGGCCGGGGCAGGCGTCCAGGACACGGCGCACCACCGCGCCGGGTACGGCCTCGCCGCCGGTCCACACCTCGCGCGCGCCGCGCAGGCACGTGGGGTCCTCCTGCGCGAGGAGGCGGAACAGGCCGGCGGTGAGCCACAGGCACCGCACGTCCTGCTCGGTGATCGCCCGGCGTACGACGGCGGCGTCCAGGTCCGCGGGCGGTGCCAGGACGGCGGTCCCGCCGCGCAGCAGCGGGACCCACAGCTCGTAGGTGGACGCGTCGAAGGCGTGCGGGGAGTGCACGAGCACGCGGTCGTGCCCGGCGAAGGCGCGGTCCAGGGCCAGCGCGGCGACGTCCCGCTGACGCACCGCGACCCCCTTCGGCACGCCGGTGGAGCCGGAGGTGAACATCACGTACTGGACGTTGTCCGGGTGCACTTCGGCGCCGGGAGCGGGTGCGGCCCCGGGCGCGTCGCCGTCGGCGTGACCGGGTCCGTCCGCGGGTGCGGCGTCTCCCCCGGGCCGCCCGGCCGCGTCCAGGCGTACGACGTCTCCCCCGGTGTGCACGGTCCGGGCCGTGTCCTCCCAGGCCGCGTCGGTGAGCAGCAGGCGGGCGCCCGCCTCCGTGAGCATCCCGCGCAGTCGCTCCGCGGGCGCCCGGCCGTCCAGCGGGACGTACACACCTCCGGTGCGGGCGAGGGCGAGCTGGGCGAGGACCAGGGTGACCGAGCGGTCCATCAGGACGCCCACCGGGACCTCGGCGCGCACGCCGAGGGCGGTCAGGCGGGCGGCCAACGCGCCGGCCCGCTCGTCCAGTTCCCGGTACGTGAGGTGCTCGGCGCCGGCCTCCAGGGCGACGGCGTCGGGCGTGCGGCGCACCTGCGCGGCGAACAGGTCCGCGACCGTGGCGTCCGGTGCCCCGGTGGCCGTGTCGTTCCACGCGTGGACGACCTGTTCGCGGCGCTCGGGCGTGAGCAACGGCAGGCGGGCGGCGGGTCGTTGGGGTCCCTCGGCCATGCCCTGGAGCAGGACGGTGAGGTACTCGGCCAGCCGTTCCACGGTGCCGGTGTCGAACAGCTCCGGGTCGTAGCCGAGGCGCAGGCCGAGTTCCGCGCCGGGGTAGGCCACGAGGCTCAGCGGGTAGTTGGTGGTCTCGATGCCGTGCAGGTCGCTCAGCCGCAGGCCGTGCGCGGCGGCCAGGCCGTCGTCGACCGGGTAGTTCTCGAAGACCACGATGCTGTCGAACAGGGCGACCCGTTCCGGGAGTTCGGTGAACCCCCGCAGGCGGGTGAGCGGCATGTGGTCGAAGCGCCGGTCCTCGCTCTGGTCCTGCTGGAGGCGGCTCAGCCAGGCCAGGAGGGTCTCCTCGCGCGGTGCCGTGACGCGGGTGGGCAGCGTCGTGATGAACAGGCCGGTCATGGCCTCGGCGCCGGGCAGCTCCGGGGGCCGCCCGGAGACGGTCGTGCCGAAGACCACCTCGTCGCGGCCCGCCTGCCGGCTCAGCAGCAGCGCCCAGGCGCCCTGCACCAGGGTGTTGAGGGTCAGGCCCGCCGTCCTGGCCAGGTCCTCCAGGGCGCGGCTGGTGGCCGCGGGGACGTGCACGTGGACCGCCCGCGTGGACTCCGCGCGGTGGCTCTCGCGTGGTTCGCGGTCGTACGGCAGCGCGGTGGCCTCGGCCAGGCCGGACAGGCGGGTCCGCCAGTGCCGTTCGGCCTCGGCGGGGTCCTGTTCGGCCAGCCAGGCCACGTAGTCGCGGAACGGCCGGCGTTCGGGCAGGGCGGCGTCGGCGGCCGTGCCGGTGTCCCCGGCGGGCAGCGCGTGGCAGGCGAAGACGTCCGACAGGACCTGGAACAGGCTCCAGCCGTCCAGGATCAGGTGGTGGAAGGACCACACCACCCGCACGCTGTCGTCGGTGAGGCGGACGAGCACCAGGCGCTGGAGCGGGGCCCGCCCGAGGTCGATGCCGCGTTCACGGTCGCGGTCGAGCAACTCCCGCAGCCTGGAATCGCGTTCGGATGCCGGGACCTCTCGCCAGTCCTCGTGCGTGACCGGCACCGTCGCGTGGCGCCGGACCACCAGCAGCGGTTCGGGCACGTCCTGCCACACGACGTGGGCGCGCAGCACGGGGGTGCGGTCCCCGACCCGCTGCCAGGCCGCCGCGAGCGCGTCGGGGTCGGGTGTCCCGTCGAGGACGAAGGTCAGCTGCTGGAAGTAGGCGCCGCGCTCGTCCTGGGAGAGGCCGTGGAAGAGCATGCCGGCCTGCGTCGGGGTGAGCGGGTGGACGTCCTCCACGGCGCCGGGGTCGTCCCCGACGACGCGGTCCACGGCGTGCTGGTCGAGCCGTGCCAGCGGGAAGTCCGAGGGGGTGCGTCCGCCGGTGCCGGGCCGGGCGGCGTGCCGGGCGAGGCCCGCCAGCGCGTCGGCGAAACGCGCGGCGAGGTCCGCGACGGTCTCCTCCCGGTGCAGCTCCTCGGAGTAGAACCAGGTGAACTCCAACGCGTCGCGGTCCAGTTGTCCCACGACCTCCAACGGGTGCGGGCGGGCGGCCAGCGGGTCGGCGTCCAGTTCCAGGGGGCGGAACGGTGCCTGGTAGAGGCCGTCCGGCGGCCCGTCGGGCAGCCCGAACCTGCCCAGGTAGTTGAAGCTGATCTGCGCCGCGGGTGCCGTGGGCAGCGAACCGGGCGCGGCCAGGTGCCGCAGGACGCCGTGGCCGATGCCGTGCCGCGGGACCGCGCGGAGCTCTTCCTTCACGCCCTTGAGCACGGTGTCCCAGTCCGCGTCCCGGGGCACGGTCAGCGCGACGGGGTGGCGGGTGGTGAACCAGCCGACGGTACGGCTGGTGTCGACGTCGGCGAACAGTTCCTCGCGGCCGTGCCCCTCCACGTCCACGACCACCCGGTCGCGCCCGGTCCACGCGCACAGGGTGCGGCCCAGGGCGCTCAGCAGCACGTCGTTGGCCTGGGTGCGGTAGGTCTCCGGGAGGGTGCGCAGCAGGACCGCGGTGTCCTCGGGCGTGAGGCGCACGCTCACCGAGCGCGCCGTGGCGTAGGTGCCGGCGCCCTCCATGTCCGTGGGCAGGGCCGTCTCGTCGTCCGTGACCGGCCGGGCCCAGTACGCCTTCTCGTCGTCGAAGCCGCCGTCGGCGACGAGCGCGGCCAGGCGCCGGGACCAGTGCCGCAGCGCCGAGGACTTCTCGGGGAGTTCCGCCGCGCCGTCGCGGCCCTCGCGCCGGGCGCGGTAGGCCCGGTCGAGGTCCTCCAGCAGCACGCGCCAGGAGATGCCGTCGACGACCAGGTGGTGGACGGCCAGATGCAGGACCCGGGGCCGGCCGGCGCCCCGCTCGTGCAGCACGGCACGCAGCAGGGGGCCGTTGGCCAGGTCGAAGGGGCCCAGGTGCGGGGTGTCGGTGTCGGGGCCGGTGTGGTGCGCCAGGCCCAGCCGGGGGGTCTTCTCGTCGATGTGCCAGCGGACGCCCGTCTCGCCGGGGTCGGTGCGGAAGCGGGAGCGCAGCGCGTCGTGGTGGACGACCAGGTCGTTCAGGGCGCCCTCCAGCGCCGCCGTGTCGACGGCGGCGGGAAGTTCCACCGACAGCGTCTGCGCGAAGCGGCCCGCCCGTTCGCCCGCACTTTCGAAGAGCCAGTGCTGGATGGGTGTCAGCGGCGCGGCGCCGGTGGCGTCGACGGGGGCGGGTGCGGCGGGCGCCCGGACCCCGGCGTCGTCCGCGCACCGGGCCAGTGCGGCGACGGTCTGGTGGCGGTAGACGTCGCGCGAGGTCACCGTCAGTCCGGCCCGCCTGGCCTGCGCGACGACCTGGATGCTGAGGATGGAGTCGCCGCCGAGCGCGAAGAAGTTGTCGTCGGCTCCGACCCGTGCGACGTGCAGGACGTCCGCCCAGATCGCGGCCAGGGTGCGCTCGGTGGGCGTGCGGGGCGCGACGTGACGCGCGGTGTGCGCGGCGGGGCCCGGGTCGGGCAGCCGGGCGCGGTCCAGCTTGCCGTTGGGGTTGAGCGGGAGGGCGCCGAGCACCACGACCGCCGCGGGCACCATGTAGTCGGGCAGGAAGGCGCTGAGCGCGCGGCGTACCGCCTCCGGTTCCACGCGCGTTCCGGCGGCGGGCACGACGTAGCCGATCAGGCGCCGGTGGCCGTCGCTCTCCCGCGTGGTGGCGGCCGCCTCGGCCACCCCCTCGCAGGTGCGCAACGCCTCCTCCACCTCGCCGAGTTCGATGCGGAAGCCCCGTACCTTGACCTGCTGGTCGGTACGGCCGAGGTACTCCAGTTCACCGTCGGCGGTCCAGCGCACCAGGTCGCCGGTGCGGTACATCCGGTCGCCGGGCGCTCCGTAGGGGTCGGCGAGGAACCGGGCGGCGGTCAGGCCGGGGCGCCGCAGGTAGCCGCGCGCCAGACCGCCGCCGCCGAGGAACAACTCCCCCGTCACGCCGGGGGGTTGGGGACGCAGCAGCCGGTCCAGGACGTAGGCGCGGGTGCGGGCGACGGGCCTGCCGATCGGCGGGGCCTGGTCCGGCACGGCGTCGCCGGCGAACCACGCGGTGGCGTAGACGGTCGCCTCGGTCGGCCCGTAGATGTTGGCCACCTCGCCACCGGGCATGGCGCGCCGCAGGTCGCGCACGGTCTGCGCGGGCAGCGCCTCCCCGGCCAGTACGACGGTGTCGGCCTCTACGGCGACGGCGTCCTCGGTGAGCATCCGGGAGACCACCGACGGCACGCCGCTGACCAGTCCGGCGCGCCGCGGTCCCGCCGCGTCGGCGAGGGCGGGCAGGTCGGCGACCAGCTCCACGCTGCCGCCGGCCAGCAGCGGGCACAGCATCTCGAACACCGAGACGTCGAAGTTGAGCGAGGTGGACGCCACGACGTGGGCGAGCCCGCGGCTGCCGAACTCCCGCTCCGCCCAGGTGGCGAGGGCGGCCACGCTGCGCTGCGCGACCACGACTCCCTTGGGGCGGCCGGTCGAGCCCGAGGTGTAGATGACGTACGCGGGATGGTCGGGGTCCAGCGGCTGCGTCCGCTCGGCGTCGGTCACGTCCGCGTCGGACGGGCCCGGGGTACCAGCGGCCGCGCAGTCCTCCAGGACCAGCGGCTCGTACGCCTCGGGCAGCACGGCCGCCGTGTCCCGGGAGGCCACGACGAGGGCGGGGGCGGCGTCGTCGAGCATGAAGCGGATGCGTTCGGCCGGATAGCCCGGGTCCACCGGCAGGTAGCCCGCGCCCGACTTCAGGACCGCCCAGAGCACCGGCAGCAGGTCGGCGGTGCGCGGCAGGCAGAGCGCCACCAGTGTCTCCGGGCCGGCGCCGCGGGCGATGAGCAGCCGGGCGAGCCGGTTGGCACGCCGGTTGACCTCGGCGTAGTCGAGCCGCACCGGCCCGCAGACCACGGCGGTCCGGTCGGGGGTCTCGGCGACCTGCGCCTCGAAGAGCGTGGGCAGCGTGCTGTCGCCGTCGTCCTGTGCGCCGCGTGCCGGCGGGTTCCAGGTGTCGAGGAGGGTGCGCCGCTCCTCGTCGGAGAGGAGCGGCAGTTCGGCCAGTCTGCGGTGCGGGCCGTCCGCCATGCCTTCCAGGAGGCGGTGCAGGTGCCGGCTCATCCGGGCCACGGTGCGCGCCTCGAAGAGGTCGGTGTTGTACTCGACGGTCAGCTCGAAGTCGCCGTCGGCGCGCGGCGCGAACTCCAGGACCAGGTCGAAGCGGGCCGCCGGCCGCGGCAGCGGGTGCTCCTCGACGCGCAGCCCGCCCGCCTGTCCCGGGTGCGCCGGGGCGGTCTGCTGCACCACGAGCGCCTGTACGAGGGGCGTGCGGCTGGGGTCCCGGGGCGGGGCCAGTTCCTCCACCACCCGGTCGAAGGGCACCCCGTCGTGGGCGAAGGCGTCCAGCACGGTCGCGCGCACGCTCTCCACGAACCGGTCCACGGTGGCGTCGTCGTCCACCTCGCCGCGCAGCACCACGGTGTTGGCGAAGAAGCCGGTCACGTCCTCCAGGTCCCGGCGGCCGCGTCCGTTGGTGACGGTGCCGAACGCCACGTCCCGCTGCCCGGAGTACCGGGAGAACAGGACGGCCACCGCACCGGCGAACAGGGTGAACACGGTCGTGCCGCGGCCTCCCGCCAAGTTCCGCAGCCGGGCGACCAGTTCGGCGGGCAGGGTGTGCCGGTGCGCGGCTCCGGCGGTGGTGCGCACCGCGGGCCGCGGCCGGTCGGTGGGCAGTTCCAGCTGCTGCATCCCGGCCAGGTGCCGCTTCCAGTAGGCGAGGCTCTCGGCGTCGCCGTCCGCGAGGCGCCGTCCCCGCTCCCACGCGGCGAAGTCCGGGTACTGCACGCCGGGCGCGGGCAGTTCGTCGGTGGTGGCGGACACCTCGGCGTGGTAGAGCGCGGCCAGGTCGCGGGTGAGGACGCCGACCGACCAGCCGTCGGTGACGATGTGGTGCTGGGCCAGCAGCAGGAGGTGGTCGTCGTCGGTGCGGCGGACGAGCAGGGCGCGGGTCAGCGGGCCCGCCGACAGGTCGTAGGGGCGGCCCAGTTCCTCGGTCAGCAGGCGTTCGGTGGCCTCGTCACGGGCATCCGCCGGAACGTGCCCGAGGTCCGCCGTGCGCAGCGGCACCCCGGCTTCGGCGCTCACTCTCTGCACGGCCTGCCCGTCCACGGTGGTGAAGGTGGTGCGCAAGGAGTCGTGGCGGGCGGCGAGCCGGTCCAGGGCGCGGCGCAGCGCGGTGCCGTCCAGCGGTCCGCGCAGGCGCAGCGCCACGCCGGTGTTGTACTCGGTGCCGCCGGCGGTCAGGTCGTTCAGGAACCACAGGCGTCGCTGGGCACCGGACAGCGGCAGCGGGCGGTCGCGCGGGGCGGGCGGGATCGGGTCCGGCGGCGCGGCGGCGGCGGGGTCGCCGAGCAGCGGGGCCAGACCGGCGACGGTGCGGACGGTGAACACGTCCCGCACCGACAGCCGGACGCCCAGATCCTCCCTGATCCGGGAGAGCACGCGGGCGGCGAGGATCGAGTCGCCGCCCAGGTCGAAGAAGTCGTCCTCCACGCCGACGGCGTCGACGCCCAGCACGTCGGCCCAGACGGCGGCGAGCGCTCGCTCCTCGGGGGTGCGCGGCGCGACGAGGCCCTCGGCGGACGCGCTGCCGGGGGCGGGCAGGGCACGCCGGTCGATCTTGTGCTGCGGGGTGAGCGGCAGTTCGTCCAGGACGACGACGGCGGAGGGGACCATGTGGGCGGGCAGGGTGGCCGCGAGCGCCGCGCGCAGTCCGGCCGGCTGCGGGGCCTCGCGGGGGTCGGCGGGGGTGACGTAGCCGACGAGCCGTCGCCGCCCCGGCTCGTCCTCGCGCACCACTACGACGGCGTCCCGGACCAGGCTCTCGCGGGCGAGGGCCGCCTCGATCTCCCCCGGTTCGATGCGGAAGCCGCGTACCTTCACCTGCCGGTCGAGGCGGCCGAGGAACTCCAGCTCGCCGCCGGCGGTCCAGCGGGTGCGGTCGCCGGTGCGGTAGAGCCGGGAGCCGGGCGGCCCGAAGGGGTCGGCGACGAAGCGCGCGGCGGTCAGGCCCGGGCGGCCGAGGTAGCCGCGGGCCAACGCGTCGCCGCCGACGAAGAGTTCGCCGTCGGCGCCGGGCGGCACGGGCCGCATGGTCTCGTCCAGCACGTACGCCCGCAGGCCCGGCAGCGGGGCGCCGATGGTGGGGGTGCCGTCGCCGGCACGGAGCGCGCCGGTCCACGAGGTGACGATGGTCGCCTCGGTCGGCCCGTACGAGTTGATCATGCGCCGCCCCGGGGCCCAGCGGTCGACCAGGGCCGCCGGGCAGGCCTCGGCGCCCACGATCAGCGTGCGCAGACTCCGTCCCGCGCCGTCCGCCGCCGGGTCGGGCAGGGTGGCGAGCGCGGCGGGCGGGATCAGGGCGTGGGTGATGCGGTGCTCGTCCAGGACGGAGGCGAGTTCGTCGCCCAGCCACGGCCCGTGCGGCGGCACGACGAGGGTGGCGCCGGTCAGGAGCGAGATGAACAGCTCCAGGACGGAGGCGTCGAAGCTCGGCGAGGAGAACTGCAGGACCCGGTCGCCCGGACCCACGGCGTACCGCTCCGCCGCTGCGGCGGCGAAGCCCGCGATGCCCCGGTGGGTGACCGTCACACCCTTGGGCCTCCCGCTGGAACCGGACGTGTAGATCACGTAGGCGGCGTGATCGGCGTCCGCATCGGGGAGTTGCGACGCCGAGAGGCCCGGTGTGCCGGCCATGACGTCGCGAATCCGGTCCAGGTCGTCGAGGATCACGGCGGGCCGGGCGTCGGCCAGCATGAGGGCACGCCGTTCGGCCGGGTAGTCGGGGTCGACCGGCAGGAAGGCGGCGCCCGCCCGCGCCACGGCCAGCTCCGCCGCGACCAGTTCCGTGGAGCGGGGCAGTACGAGCGCGACCGACCGGTCGGGACCCGCTCCGAGCCCCCGGAGGTGGTCCGCCAACAGGTCTGCCCTCGCAGCCAGTTCGCGGTACGACCAGGTCCGCGGCCCGTCGGTCAGCGCGGGCGCCGACGGGGTGCGGGCGGCCTGCGCGGCGAACAGCTCACCGAGCGGCAGGGGCCGGGCCGCGTCGCCGCCGGCCTGGGCGGCCGTCTCGTCGGTCCGCGGTATGCGGGGCGCGGGCGTGGCCATGTCGTGCGGGTCCGTCATGGGGAGTCAGTCCTTATGGGCGGAGAACGAACGGGGACGCGCGGACGCGGACAGCCCGGAGAGACAGCTGGAGGACCCACTGAGCGGTGGGGGGTGGCTGTCCGCGCGTGCGGCGGTGACGGTGACGGCGGCCCGGGGTCAGGGGGTGCCGGTGCGGCGGGCCGTGCGCCCGGAGATCTGCACGCGCTCGATCGCGCCCGTGGCGGGGTCGCGGTGGAACCGCCCGCCGGGCTCGCGCCGGCCGGTCGCCGGATCGATCAGGTCGCACGCCAGGTCCGGATAGCAGGCCAGCGGGATCGGGCAGTCGCCGTCCACGGAGAGGGTCGGCATGCCGTCGCTTCCGACGTCGATCCGGTACTCGGTGCCGCCGTTGCGATAGGTGCCCGCGCACTCCGGCAGCGGTACGGGACGGTCGTGGCGCGGGCGCGCCGGGGCGGTGGGAACCCGCATCCCGGTGAGCCGGGCGAGGTCGACGGTCAGGTCCTGCCACATGGCGGTGGCGCCCTTGGCGTTGCCGGCGAAGGCGACGACGACGCCGCTCTCGGGCTCGGCCCGCAGATGGCACGAGGTGCCCTGGGCGTTCCCGTCGTGCCCGCACCAGCGGCGGCCGTCCCGCTGGAAGAGCGCCGGGCCGAGGCCCCAGCCGCTCGCCAGGACGCCGGGGTCGGCGGCGGGTTCCTGGCGGCGCATCTGCGCGGCGGCGGAGTGCGGCAGCACATCGGAGCGCCCGACGAGCGCCTTGCCCAGGGCGGCCAGGTCGAGGGCGCTCGCCTGGACGGCGCCGGCGGGCGCCTCCAGCGGTGCCAGGTTCTGGTGTGCCGTACGTATCCGGCCCGAGGCGGTGTTGACGGCGTGTCCGGCGGCGGCCGGGCGGTCGGCGCGGGCGTCGCCGAGGAAGCAGGGCTCGGTGCCCAGGGGGTCGAGGAGCAGGGCCCGGACGGCTTCCCGCCAGGTCATCCCCGTCACCTCTTCGAGCAGCCGTCCGGCGGCGACGTAGCCGGCGTTGGAGTAGGAGAACGCGGTCCCGGGCTCGAACAGCGCGTCCTCGGCGGTGCAGACCGCGGAAAGGTAACGCGCGGCGGTGGTGCCGGCGGCGGTGTCCGAGTCGGGCCCGGTGGGCAGACCGGCGGTGTGACTGAGCAGGTGACGTACGGTCACCCCCGGTAACGCGCGTAACTCCGGGAGGAAGGAGGCGGCCGGATCGTCCAGGGCGAGGTCGCCGTCGTCGGCCAGCAGCATCACGGCGGCGGCGGTGTACGCCTTGGTGACCGAGCCCAGCGGGACGGCCGTGTCGGGGGTGAACGGGGTGCCCGTGGCGGCGTCGGCCGTGCCGGTGTGCAGGCTCAGGACGTGCGTCCCGAAGTCCACGACCAGCTGGGCGCCCGGTACCCGGTGCGTGTGGGCGAGGTGCTCCAGGCGGTGCTGCAGAGCCTCGCGCACGGGGGACGGTCGGCGGTCGGTGACCAGAGCGGCGGTGGGGTACGGCATGAGAAGGGGACTCCTGATGACTGCGGCTCAGGGCAGATGACGGACCGGTCCGCGAGGTGGGCGGGGCCGGGCCGGGGGAGATCTGCGCAGGGCTAGGGGCGGGTGACTTCGACCGGCAGATGGCGTACGCCGACGATGACGGCCGGGTTCTGGAACGTGACGTCGTCGTAGGACGGGACGTCCAGCGTGCGGAAACGTTCAAGCAGCATGCGCAGCGCGATGCGCGCTTCCAGCCGGGCCAGCGGCGCGCCGAAGCAGAAGTGGATGCCGTGGCCGAACGTCAGGTGGGGATTGGGGCTGCGGCGCAGGTCGAGGACGTCCGGCGAGGCGAACCGGGCGGGATCCCGGTTGGCCGCGCCCAGGTTCACCATCACCAGCGAGTCGGTGGGGATCTCGTGTCCGCCGAGCACCACGGGCCTGGTGACACGGCGTCCCAGCTCGGGGAAGGGCGGAAGCCACCGCAGCACCTCCTCGATGGCGTCCGGCAGTCCGCCGGGGTCGGCGCGCAGCGCGGCGAGCGAGCCGGGATGCCGGTCGAAGGTGCCGACGGCGTTGCCCAGCAGGGCAGTTGTGGTGATGTGCCCGGCCACCAGCAGCAGGGCGACGAACCCGACGATCTCCTGGTCCGCCATGCGCACGCCGTCGACCTCGGCGGCGAGGAGCTTGCTGGTGAGGTCGTCGCCGGGGTGGGCGCGGCGGTTGCGGATGTGCTCCAGGATGTAGCCGTTCATCTCGCGCACGGTCGGCGCGATGGCTTCCAGCGCCCGTTCCAGGTCGGCCATGTCGGGCGTCTCGCCGAGCTGGTCGCCGCTGAACAGGGTGCTCGCCCAGTCCTGGAAGAGCGTGTGGTCCTCGGGGGGTACGCCGAGCAGTTCGGCGATCACGATGATGGGGAGGGGGTAGGCCAGGGTGTCGACCAGGTCGAACCGGTCACGGTCGTCGACCGTGTCCAGTAATCGCGCGCAGACGGCTTCGATACGCGCTTCCAGTCCCTGCACCACCCGGGGGGTGAACGCCTGGCTGACCAGGGCGCGGAGCTTGCGGTGCTCCGGCGGGTCCATGCCGACGAAGTTGCCCTGCCGGAAGGTGTCGAAGTCCTGCTGGGTGGGTGCGATCGGGGACATGTCCGAGGAGTACGTGGCCTGGTCCGCCAGGACGGCGGCGACACCCTGGTGGTCCACGACCTGCCACACGCCCTGCGCCTCGTCGTGGCGGACGGGGCCGGTCTCCCGTAACGACCGCCACCGGTCGGCCAGGACGTCCCAGACTAAGGAAGCCTCCGTCAGTTGCTTGCTTGTCACCTTTTCTCCCTTGAGATGTGGGCGTGCAGGCACAGCGAAATCACTGGTGGAGCGATGGTGTGCGGCGTGTCCGGGCCGCCGGACGCCGGCCGGTGAGCGGGCGTCGTACGGACCCGGCCGACGGGGACGAGGGCGCCGTGGCGAGCGCCCCGCTCAACGGCCGTCCGGCCGAACTCCCCCCGGTTGTACGCCGGTTGGCGCGCCCTTCACGGGCGGCACGCCGAGATCCCCCTGATTCCGGCAGCCTCCGCGCCGGCCCGTACGGTGGCCGTCCGCGAGGTCAGTGGAGTCGTTCGCGAAGGGTCAACACGCCCTCCGCACCGTACTTCGGCTCGTCGCCGGTGCGTGAACGGACGGTGGCACCTGCCTTGCGGGCCATGCCGACATCACAGCTCCCCCAGTGCATCTTCCCGCGCAGCCACTGCGCGGGGCTTGTCCCAGCTCACACGAACACGTGTGAGGCCCGCAGACTCCGGTCACCCGGGGCGGGATGCGTGGGTACGCACGCCGACAGATCCTGTTCGTTCCAGGCACGGTGCGTACTCCAGGACATCCTCGTCCCGGTCGAACTCGGCCCACAGTCTTCATGGCGAGTCATGTGATAGCAACCCCCAGAAGTTGAACGGAGAGTGCTGGTCACAGCCCGTCCGATGTGACCACCGAGTAGCTTTCCCGGGGCCTCATCCGCGTGCACGACGGTCCGCCCGGATCGCCGCTTCCGGCGGGTGCCCTGACCGCCCGTTCTCAAACGTGCGAGCACCCACCACACTCGGCCGTTCCCGCCGGGCGTACGCCGAGGGGCGCTCCCACCAGGGCCGCAACCCCTGGACGTGGCACGTCAGTTGACAGATCTCGCCACGCGCTCGGCTTCGGCGGCGGTTCCCCCGGCCCGTCCGGTCAGGCTCGGGGGCCTCCCCGCGAGGGCCTGGAGCGACAGATTCCGGCCGCCGGGCGCTCGTGGACGCCGCGCCCCGCGGCCGGGCGCACGGGGGCGCACGGTCACGCCCTGTGCGCGGGCACGTGCATCCGCCGGAGGCCGGTGCTCCCCGCACATGACACCGACGGGACCGGGGCACGACGACACACGGTCACCATCGGCCGCAGGGCGAACTCACCCGCAGGGCCTTCGACTTGAAGCCCCGGACCCCGAGCGACCGCCCTCAGCCGCCGGAGTCCCGACCGGTCCCCCACGGCGCGGACCGGGCACGGTCCGCCACGAGCCGGGCCACGGCCGCCCGGTGCTCCGACAGGAAGAAGTGGCCGCCGGGAAAGGACTCCTGCCGGAAGTCGCCGGAGGTGTGCCGCTTCCAGGCGGCGGCATCCTCGGGCGTCACCCGCGCGTCCTGCTCGCCGGTGAGGCAGAGCACCGGCACGGGCACCGTGGTGTGCACGGCGGGGCGGTACAGCTCGACGGCGCGGTAGTCGTTGCGGATGGCCGGAAGCAGCAGCTCCATCAGGTCCGGGCTGTGCACGATGCCGTCACCGGTCCCGCCGAGCGCGGCGAGATGGTCCATGACCTCCTGGTCCGAGCCGTGGTGCACGCCCTCACTCCGGTGCACCGACGGGGCCGAACGCCCGGAGACGACCAGATGGCGAGGTACCCCCGGGTGTGCGGCGGCCAGCCGGGCGGCGGTCTCGAACGCCACGGTCGCCCCCATGCTGTGGCCGAACAGTACGAGGGGCACGGGCGTCTCGGCGTAGCGCCGGAGCGACGGCACCACCTGGTCGGCGAGGCCCTCTACGGTGGGGACGAAGGGCTCGGCCAGCCGCTCCTGGCGCCCGGGGTACTGAACGGCCGAGAGGTCGAACTCGTCGGGGAAGTGCGGGGCGAACGGCGTGAAGAACGTGGCCGCGCCTCCGGCGTGCGGGAAGAACACCACGTGCGCCACCGGCTGCCGCCCCCTGCGCAGCTCCCGGATCCAGGGATCCCTGCTCGCCCTCACCACGACCCACCCCTCACCCCGACCGACAAGACACCGCCCCGGCACCCTGCACGCGGTTCCCGGCACCCAGCACCCAGCACCCAGCACCCGAGTTCACCTGACGCGCTCGACACCAGGCATCAACATCCGCATCACACAAGCCTCATGACTACCCGTCACAGCTCACCTCATGACCCACACCGGAAACACCGGCACGACGACGGGACAACCGCCGGGCGGAACGCGGATGTCTGCGACGCGGGGAGCCCCCCGGACGACCGCTAGCCGCGCGGCGCCGTACTGCCGCGCACCACGAGCTTCGTCGGGACGAGCGTGGTGCCGTGCTCCGCGCCCTCATGGCGCATCCGCCGCAGGACGCCCTCGACGCAGAGGCGGCCCACCTCCGCGAAGTCCTGGTGGACGGTGGTGAGGGGCGGCAGGAAGGAGCTCGCCTCCGGGATGTCGTCGAAGCCGATGACGCTGACGTCCTCGGGGATCCGGCGGCCCCGCTCGTGGAGCGCCCGCAGCAGGCCCAGCGCCATCTGGTCGTTGGCGGCGAACACCGCCGTGCACGCCTCGTCGTCGGCGAGCCGGAGTCCCGCCCGGTAGCCGGACTCCGCCGACCAGTCGCCCCGTACGACGGGCGGCACGAAGCGGCCGGCCTCGGTGAGCGCGGCCCGCCAGGCGTCGGCACGGCGCTGCGCGGCGAAGGACTCCTCGGGGCCGGCGAGGTGCCAGACCGAGGGGTGTCCGAGGTCCAGCAGGTGCCGGACGGCCGCCCGCGCTCCCCCGGCCTGGTCGGTGTCGACCACGGAGTAGCGGTCACCGGCGTCCGAGTCGGCGACGACGACCTGCACATGGGGCGGCAGGGAGATGGTCGCCGCGTCGAGGAGGTGCACCTCCATGATGGCGATGACCGCGTCGACGGCGAGTTCGCCGAGGCGGGAGAAGGCACCCCGCACCTCGTCCTGGGTGGGCACGGCGACGGGCAGGAGCGTGACGGCGTAGCCCTCTTGTGCGGCGGAGGTGGCGATGGCCTCCAGCGTCCGCATGTTGCCGGTGGTGGAGAGGTTGAAGGTGATCACGCCGATGGTGCGGAACTCGCCGCGCTTGAGGGCGCGGGCGGCGCTGTTGGGCCGGTAGCCCAGTTCCTTCATGGCGGCGAGCACCTGCCGCCGTGTCTCCTCGTTGACTCCGGAGTAGCCGTTGGAGACCCGCGAGACGGTCTGCGAGGACACCCCGGCGAGTCGGGCGACGTCCGCCATGGACGCACTCTGTGTACGACGCCCGGCTGGTTTCGCCCTGCGTTCGTGAGCCCGTTCCACCGGTGTTGAGGCGCTGTCCGCGGTGTCCACTCGTCTCCCTCGCTACCCGGGCCGCCGTATCGCGAAGCGACCCTTGACCACCGACATTGGGGCAGTGTAGACATGCCGCCATCAGATGTTTACGTAAACATAACAGCCCGGAGCACCGTCCGGACCTCCATGTTTACGTAAACATCGCGGCGGCGTGCGACGCCGGTTCCGAGATGGACGAGCGAGGAACGACATGACGACGCTTCAACCCCCCGCGGCCGTGCGCCGGCGCCCGGAGCGGCCCCCGGCGAAACCGGACCGCCGCTCCTGGGCGGGATGGGGGTTCATCGGCCCCTTCGCGGTGGTCTTCGCCTTCGTCTTCCTGGCGCCCATCGGCTATTCGATCTACCTCAGCCTCTTCCGGGACCAGCTCATCGGCGGCACGACCTTCGTCGGCCTGGACAACTACCAACAGGCGCTTCAGGACGACCAGTTCTGGTCCTCCCTGGTCCGGGTGTCGCTGTTCCTGCTGGTCCAGGTGCCGATCATGCTGGGGATCGCCCTGCTGGTGGCGCTGGCCCTGGACAGCGGGCGGCTCTACGGCACGGACTTCTTCCGCATCTCGATCTTCCTGCCCTACGCGGTGCCCGCCGTGGTCGCCACCCTCATGTGGGGCTTCATGTACGGCACCAAGTACGGGCTGGTGGGTGACATCAACGACGCGTTCGGCGTCACCCTGCCCGACCCGCTGTCGAGCGACCTGGTCCTCGCCTCCATCGGCAACATCGTCACCTGGGAGTTCGTCGGCTACAACATGCTGATCTTCTACTCAGCGCTGCGGGTCATCCCGAGCTCGCTCTACGAGGCCGCGGAGATCGACGGCGCCGGGCAGATCCGCGTCATCACCGCCATCAAACTCCCCGCGATCCGCGGCGCCCTGGTGATCGCGACGATCTTCTCGATCATCGGCAGCTTCCAGCTCTTCAACGAGCCGAACATCCTGCGGCCGCTGGCGCGGAACGCGATCACGACGGACTACACCCCGAACTTCTTCACGTACTCGCTGTCCTTCAACGGCCAGCAGCACAACTACTCCGCGGCGGTCGCCATCATCATGGGCCTGATCACGATGGTCATCGCCTATGTCGTGCAGCTTCGCGGCATGCGCAAGGGAGCGTGACCTCGATGAGCAGCACGAGCAGCCCAGCCACCGTCTCCCCGTCCGCGGCCGCCCCGCCGGACCGCCCGGTCAAGGCCGTGCCCCGTCTGCGCAAGCGCGCCGAGCACGTCCCCGGACGGCCCCGGCGCAGCCTCCCGCTGACCGTGCTCACCGGACTGATCCTGGTCTACACCGTGGTGCCCCTGGTGTGGCTGCTGATCAGCGCCACCAAGACGCAGCAGGGGCTCGCCGACTCCTCCGGCCTGTGGTTCGCCGACGACTTCGCGCTCTGGGACAACATCCGCCAGACGTTCACCTACAACGACGGCATCTTCGGCCGCTGGCTCCTCAACACCCTGCTGTACGTCGTGCTCGGCGCCGGCGGTGCCACCTTCCTGGCGATCATCGGCGGCTACGCGCTGGCCAAGTTCGACTTCCCCGGCAAGCGCGGCGTCTTCGCCGTGGTCATCGGCGCCGTCGCCGTGCCCGGTACCGCTCTGGCGGTGCCGACCTTCCTGATGTTCAGCAAGATGGGGCTGACCGACACCCCGTGGGCGGTGATCATCCCCTCGCTGGTCTCGCCCTTCGGCCTCTACCTGATGTGGGTCTTCGCCACCGAGGCCATCCCCGTCGAACTGCTGGAGGCGGCCCGCATCGACGGAGCGGGCGAGGCGCGCACCTTCTTCCGCGTCGCCCTGCCGCTGCTGGCCCCGGGCATCGTGACCGTCCTGCTGTTCACCACGGTCGCGACCTGGAACAACTACTTCCTGCCGCTGATCATGCTCAAGGACCCCGACTGGTATCCCCTGACCCTCGGCCTGAGCGCCTGGAACTCCCAGGCCGAGACGATCGGCGGCGACGTGATCTTCAACCTCGTGATCACCGGTTCGCTGCTCACCATCGTGCCGCTGATCGCGGCGTTCCTCCTGCTGCAGAAGTACTGGCAGTCCGGCCTCGCCGCCGGAAGCGTCAAGGAATGACCCGCTCCCGGGCCACCACGCCGGCCGGTCCCGGCTCCTCCACCCACCGCCCGTCCCTCCCACGAAGAAGTGGAAGCACCTCCATGCGCAGAACGACCAGCCGCCTGATGCGCGGCCTCGCCGTCCTCTCCGTCCTCGCCCTGGGCGCCACCGCCTGCGGAGGCTCCGACGACGACAGCTCCGGTCAGAAGCCGGTCTCCGCCGACGACGTCCAGGCGGCCCTCAAGAAGGGCGGCAAGGTCACGGTCTGGGCCTGGGAGCCCACGCTCAAGACGGTCGCCGCCGACTTCGAGAAGAAGTACCCCAAGGTCGAGATCAACCTGGTCGGCGAGCGGTCGGGCGACAAGCACTACACCGCGCTGTCGAACGCGATCTCGGCCGAGAAGGGCGTTCCCGACGTCGCGCAGGTCGAGTACTTCGCGCTGGGCCAGTACTCCCTCACCAAGGGCCTGTCCGACCTGGCCCCCTTCGGCGCGGACAAGCTCGCCGACAAGTACACCCCGGGCCCGTGGAACGCCGTGAGCGACGGTGACAAGGTCTACGGCCTGCCCATGGACTCCGGCCCCATGGCGCTCTACTACAACAAGAAGATCTTCGACAAGTACAAGATCGACGTGCCGACCACCTGGGACGAGTACGTCGAGGCGGCCCGCAAGCTGCACAAGGCCGACCCGAAGGTCTACATCGCCAACGACGCCGGCGACGCGGGCTTCACCACCAGCATGCTGTGGCAGGCCGGTTCGCGCCCCTACAAGGTCGACGGCACCAAGGTGAAGGTCGACTTCTCCGACGCGGGCGCCAAGAAGTACACCGACACCTGGCAGAAGCTGATCGACGAGAAGCTCCTCGCGCCGATCAACGGCTGGACCGACGACTGGTACAAGGGCCTGGGCGACGGCACCATAGCCACCCTCGCCAGCGGCGCCTGGATGCCCGCCAACTTCGTCACCGGCGTGCCGAACGCCTCCGGTGACTGGCGCGCCGCGCCGATGCCGGCCTGGACGAAGGGCGACAAGGCGAGCGCGGAGAACGGCGGCAGCTCCCTGGCCCTGCCCACGCTCGGCAAGAACAAGGAACTCGCCTACGCCTTCGTCGAGTACGCCAACTCCGGTGCCGGTGTGCAGAGCCGGGTCAAGGAGGGCGCCTTCCCGGCGACCAAGGCCGAGCTGGAGTCCGAGGAGTTCCGCAACACCGAGTTCGAGTACTTCGGCGGCCAGAAGGCCAACGAGATCTTCGCGGACTCCGCCGCCAACGTCGCCGACGACTGGTCGTACCTGCCCTTCCAGCAGTACGCCAACTCGATCTTCAACGACACCGTCGGCAAGGCCTACGTCGGCAGCACGAAGCTCGCCGACGGCTTGAAGTCCTGGCAGGACGCCTCCGTCAAGTACGGCAAGGAGCAGGGCTTCACCGTCGAGAACTGACGGTACGTCACCGAGCTTTCTGAGCACACCGTTTCACGTCGCCGTCCGGGGTGGCCGATCCACTCCCCCGCCCCGGGCGGCACACCGGAAGGACCACCATGATCTCCACCCTCCTGTCCCGGCTGCAGCACGGGCCGGACGGTGACCCCACCCCGCGCCTCGCGTACGGCGCCGACTACAACCCCGAGCAGTGGCCGCGCGAGGTGTGGGCCGAGGACGTCCGGCTGATGCGCGAGGCCGGCGTCAACATCGTCTCCGTGGGGATCTTCTCCTGGGCCCGCATCCAGCCCGCCCCGGACGAGTGGGACTTCGCCTGGCTCGACGAGATCATGGACCTGCTGCACGCGGGCGGCATCGGGGTCGACCTGGCCACCGCAACCGCCTCCCCGCCGCCCTGGCTCACCACGGCCCACCCGGAGATCCTTCCCGTCACCGCCTCGGGCGAGACGCTGTGGCCGGGGGCGCGGCAGCACTGGCGCCCCACCTCCCCCGTCTTCCGCGAGCACGCGCTGCGCCTGGTGCGCGCGATGGCCGAACGGTACGCGGACCATCCGGCGCTGGTGGCCTGGCACGTCTCCAACGAGCTGGGCTGCCACAACGTCTACGACTACTCCGACGACGCCGCCCGCGCCTTCCGCGTCTGGCTGCGCGCCCGCTACAGCACGCTCGACGCGCTCAACCACGCCTGGGGAACGGCCTTCTGGTCCCAGCGCTACAGCGACTGGGAGCAGATCCTGCCGCCCCGGCTGGCCGCCTCGCACCCGAACCCGACCCAGCAACTGGACTTCAAGCGCTTCTCCTCCGACGCGCTGAAGGAGTACCTGCGCGCGGAACGCGACGTGCTGCGCGAGCTCACCCCGGACGTTCCGGTCACCACGAACTTCATGGTGATGGGCGGCACGAAGGGCATGAACTACGCCGACTGGGCGGCCGAGATCGACTTCGTCTCCAACGACCACTACGTCGTGCCCGGCCCGCAGGACCGCGACGAGCTGTCCTTCTCCGCCAACCTCGTCAGCGGCATCTCCGCCGGCCGTCCGTGGTTCCTCATGGAGCACTCCACCAGCGCCGTCAACTGGCAGCCGATCAACGTGGCGAAGCGGCCCGGCGAGCTGGCCCGCGACTCGCTGGTGCACGTCGCGCACGGCGCCGACGCCGTCTGCTTCTTCCAGTGGCGCCAGTCGGCGGCCGGCGCCGAGAAGTACCACTCGGCGATGGTCCCGCACGCCGGACCCGACAGCGAGCTGTTCCGCGCGGTCACCGCACTCGGCAGCACCCTGCGGACGCTGGCCCCCGTCGCCGGCACCGAACGCGAGCCCGCCCACGTCGGAATCGTCTTCGACTGGGAGTCGTGGTGGGCGAGCGAGCAGGACTCCCACCCGACCTCCCGCCTGGACTACCGCCAGGAGGCCCTCGACTGGTACTCGGCGCTGCTCGCGCTCGGCGTCCGGGCCGACGTCGTCACCGCGCAGGCCGAACTCGACCGCTACGACCTGCTGATCGCCCCCGTGCTGCACATGGTCCCGACCGCGCTGGCCAAGGACCTGACCCGGTACGTCGAGCAGGGCGGCCACCTGGTCACCACGTACTTCTCCGGTGTCGTCGACGAGAACGACCACGTCTGGCTCGGCGGCTACCCGGGGGCGCTGCGCGAGCTGCTCGGCATCCGCGTCGAGGAGTTCGGCCCGCTGCTGGACGGCGACACCGTCGAACTGGACCTGGACGGCGCCCCGACCGGCAGCCTGTGGACCGACCGGATCACCGTCACCGACCCCGACGTGGACGTCCTGGGCCGCTACCGCAGCGGTGCACACACGGGACTGCCCGCCGTCACGCGCCGCACGGTGGGCCGGGGCTCGGCCGCGTACGTGTCCACCCGGCTCGGCGCGGACGGACTCGCCGGGCTGCTCCCCCGGCTGCTCACCCCGGCCGGTGTCACCTCCGAACTGCCCGACGCAGCACGGGGAGACGTCGAACTGACGGTGCGCCGCGGCTCCGGCGCCCGCTACCTGTTCCTGGTCAACCGGACCGACGCGCCGGTGCCGTTGGCCGGACTCGACGGGGAACTCCTGATCGGCCGGAAGGACGCCGACGGCGCGCTCGTCCTGCCGCCCCGGGACGTCGCCGTACTGCGCCAGCCCGACCTCCGACACCCCTGAGTCGAGCCTGATCCACGCCTGATTCGAGGGGGCACACCGTCGTGCCCCGCCCGCGGGGCACGACGGACCACCGCAGCGACCACAGACGAGTTGGGAGCACACGTTGGCACGCCGTACCCGTACACGACGGCTTCTGGGACCCCTCGGGGTCACCGCTCTGGCCCTCGGGGCGACCCTGGTCACCGCACCACCGACGCACGCGCGGGCGGAGACGGCGGCGTCGGCCGTCACCGTCTCGCCCGACCCCTCGTACCAGGCGCAGCGCTTCGAGGGCTGGGGCACCAGCCTTGTCTGGTTCGCCAACGCCACCGGCGACTACCCACCCGAGATACGCGAGCGGCTCGCCGACCTCCTCTTCGGCGACGACGGCCTCGCCCTCAACATCGCCCGCTACAACATTGGCGGCGGCAACGCCCCCGACGTGAAGGACTATCTCCGCGCGGGCGGCGCCGTCGAGGGCTGGTGGAAGGCCCCGGCGGGCACGACCCGTGAGGACACCGACTGGTGGCACGCCACGGACGCCGCCGACTGGAACCCGGACGCCGACGCCACGCAGCGCTGGTGGGTGGACCGCATCAAGGACGACATCGACCACTGGGAGACGTTCAGCAACTCGCCCCCCTGGTTCATGACCCGCAGCGGATACGTCTCCGGCGGCTTCGACGCCAACCAGGACCAGCTCAAGGACGACTCCGTCGACGACTTCGCGGCCTATCTGGCGGGCGCGACCGAGCGGCTGGAGAAGGCGCACGGCATCGAGGTCGACACCCTGGATCCCTTCAACGAGCCCAACACGGGGTACTGGAGTACGCGTCTGGGCGCCGACGGACAGCCGGTCGGCGGCCGTCAGGAAGGCGCTCACATCGGCCCGGAGCTCCAGCAGAAGGTGATCAAGGCGCTGGCCCCCGCACTGAGGAAGGCGAGGACCGGCACCGAGATCTCCGCCATGGACGAGACCAACCCGAGCCTCTTCGCGCAGAACTGGAACACCTACCCCGGCGAAGTACGCGACCTCGTGGGCCAGATGAACGTCCACACCTACGGAACCGGCGGCCGCACCAGCGTGCGCGACCTGGCCAAGACGGCCGGCAAACCGCTGTGGATGAGCGAGGTCGAGGGCGACTGGGGCGACGGTCAGAGCTTCACCGACATGCGGCCCGGACTCGGCCTCGCCCAGCAGATGGTCGACGACCTGCGCGAACTGGAGCCGCGGGCCTGGGTGTTCTGGCAGCCCGTCGAGGACTTGGACAACATGGAGCCGGGCGGCGAGTCGGCGAAGGGCGGCAACTGGGGCAGTATCCAGGTCCCGTTCAGCTGCACGTCCGCGGACACCCTGGCCAGTTGCCCGGTGCGCACGAACACGAAGTTCGACACCGCGCGCAACTTCACCCACTACATCAAGCCCGGTGACCGCCTGATCGGCACCGACGACACGGCGAGCGCGGCGGCCGTCTCCCGCAAGCGCGACGCCGCGACGGTCGTCCACGTCAACAGGACCCTCGACGCCCGCGCGGTGACGATCGACCTGTCCAAGTTCGGCCACATCGCGCGCGGCGCGACGGTGACGCCGGTCGTGACGAGCGCCGAGGGCAAGCTCGACCGGGGGGCTCCCGTCCGGGTCACCGGCGGTCGGGCCACCCTGACCGTGCCCGCCCAGTCCGTGACGTCCTTCCTGGTCAAGGGCGTGTCCGGCGCCGCCGAGGACGCGGCGCTCGCGCAGAAGGGCCACACCTACCGGCTGACCGGCGTGCAGAGCGGCAAGGCCCTCACCGTCGCGGACGACGGCACCGGGCTCGTCATCAGGTCCGCGGGCACGGAGGCGGGCGGCGACGGGCAGCGGTGGCAGCTCCGCCGCACCGGCCACGACAGCGGAAACCTCCAGCGGTACGTGCTGACCGACCCCGCGCAGGGACGGCGGGTGGCCGTGCGGGACGGCGCGCCCGTCCTGGAGGCGGACCACGGCCGTACGGACAGGGCCGCCCAGTGGATCGCGTCGACGACCGGCGACGGCTCCTGGACCCTGGTCAACGCCGCCGACGGCCGGCTGCTCGAAGTGGGCGGCCAGGCCACCTCGGAGGGCGCGGCCGTCACGGTCTGGACCCCGAACTCCGGTGCCAACCAACGGTGGACGATGTCCGACGTGACCGGCCGCACCGGTTCCTAGACCGGACGGCCCGACCCCCACGTAGGCCTCCGCCCGCTTCGGACAGGGGCGGAGGCATACGCCGTGGTCCCGGCGCCGGCCGGTGGCCGGGGGGTTATTCGGTCGACAGCGACGCGAGGCGGCGGGCAGGCTGACCGACCGTGACGAGCAGCGAAGTATGGAACCGGGCGACCGCCGAACGCTACGACGCCGAGGAGGGCGAGAGGACCTCGGCCGCCTTCCTCGCCCCGACACTCGACTTCCTCGCCGGGCTGGCGGGTGAGGGACGGGCGCTGGAGTTCGCGATCGGGACCGGGCGCGTGGGCGTCCCCCTGTGCGAGCGGGGAGTCCCGGTGGCGGGCGTCGAACTGTCCGAGCACATGCTGGCCGTGCCGCGGCGCAAGGCCGACGAGGACACCCTGCCGGTCGCCCTCGGGGACATGACCTCGACCCGCGTGCCCGGCGAGTTCACCCTGGTCTACCTCGTCTACAACACCATCTCGAACCTGCTCACCCAGGACGAGCAGGTCGAGTGCTTCCACAATGCCGCGCGCCACCTCGCGCCGGGGGGCCGTTTCGTCATCGAGCTGGGGGTGCCGCCCCTGCGGTTCCTGCCGCCCGGGCAGACCGCGGTGCCCTTCGACGTCTCGGACGGGCACCTGGGCTTCGACACCTTCGACCTGGTCGAGCAGATCCTCGTCTCGCACCACCTGACCCGGGACGGCGACGACGGCCGCTATCGCCGCGGCGCGTCCCGGCACCGGTACGCCTGGCCGGCGGAGCTGGACCTGATGGCCCGGATCGCGGGACTCACCCTGGAACGCCGTCTCGCGGACTGGAACGGCGCGCCGTTCACCCAGGACTCGCCCCAGCACATCTCGGTGTGGCGCAAGCCGTCGTGAAGCCGTCCGAACCGCGGGCGGGCCGGCCGTACGGCGATGCCCGTCGCGGGCGCTGTGACATGCGTCATGCCGCATACGGCTCCAACGATGCCGGATAGCAGTCAGCCCTCTCCGGCATACCGGATCAATTGCCCTATAACGGACAATCTATTCACGCCGTGAAACCGATGCTCGGATTTCCGGACATTCCTGCTCTCGCAGCGGTCGACATCCGTGCCCTGACGGTTCGACAGAAGCAACGGCGCCTGCCCGATACCGGGGACACCACGCCGATGACGCCCTGGCAAGACTCCCTACTTCTACGAATCCACGTAGTAGGGATCTTTCATTGCCTGCACACGTGGACCTTCCGAGAATGACTGGGCCACCGGGGAGCCGGGGGCTCATACAGCCGCGGCGCCGAAGCACCGGCCCTGCACCGGCCGGTCAAGAAGGACGGGAATGAAACGAAAACTGGCGACGGTACTGGCCATGGCGGCAATTATCCTCACGTCCATGACCATGCCGTCAGAGGGTGCCATCACGTCCTCCCGTCTGGGCGTATACGTCGGCCCAGGGAAAACCGCTGAGGTGGACAACACCCAGACGTGGCTCGACCGGTCGCAGGTGGACGCGACCGACTACCTGGATCCGTCCGAGAACACGCTGTGGAATGGGTACGCGACCAAGTACTGGGGCGACTGGAAGAAAGCCAGGGCCGACCGGCGGTTCGTGCTCGGTCTGCCGATGCTGCCCAAGGGCGGAAACTTCACAGCAGGCCTCAGTGGCACGTACGACAGCCAGTTCCGGGACCTCGCCGACCTGATGATCAAGAACGGTCTGGGCAACTCCGTCGTTCGCCTCGGATACGAGGGCAACAACAGGAACATCGGACCTTGGCAGGGAACTGACGACCCGGCAGCCTATCGGGCGATGTTCCGTCGGGTGGTCACCCTGATGCGTGCCCGTACCGGAGCGGATTTCCAGTTCGACTACAACATGGCCGTGGGCCCCGCGGGCAAGGTCACGTCTTTCGAGACGCTTTACCCCGGCGACAGCTACGTCGATATCGTGGGGCTGAACATCTACGACGTGTGGTGGCAGCACCCGGGCGCTACACCTGCTCAGCGATGGAACCACACGCTCACCACCGCCATGGGCGTGAACGAGTTCAAAACGTTCGCCGCCGCGCACAACAAGGCGAAGTCGTATCCGGAATGGGGCCTTTACCGAAAGGGCGACGCCTACGCGGGGGGAGGGGACTCGCCCTACTTCATCGACCGGATGGCCGAGCTGGTCCAGGACTCGAAGTACCAGGCGTACTTCGACCTCGACTGGGGCGGCGGGACACTCGACGAATTCCCCAACGGCAAGACGCAGTACAAGCTCCGCTTCGGCGGCTGAGAACTGTCGCGACGGGCCCCGATGGAGACATGCCGTCGGGGCCCGTCGGCTGCCACGAAGTCCGGCAGGCCTCACGCGAAGGACGCGGCCAGACCATCGCCCAGCGCGCCCTGAGACCCCGCTCGCAGTCCCAGGCCCACGTCACAGGCCCGCAGCAGCCACTATCCGAGGAACGACAACCGCACCTTCCGCTCCGGGTTGTCCTTGTTGGTGTCCACCAGGCACACCGACTGCCAGGTCCCGAGCTCCAGCCGGCCGGCGATCACCGGCAGGGTGGCGTGCGGCGGGACGACGGCCGGGAGGACGTGGTCGCGGCCGTGGCCGGGGCTGCCGTGGCGGTGCTGCCAGCGGTCGTCGGCGGGAAGCAGCGTGTGCAGGGCGGCGAGGAGGTCGTCGTCGCTGCCGGCCCCGGTCTCGATGATCGCCACTCCGGCGGTGGCGTGCGGGACGAACACGTTCAGCAGGCCGTCGCGCCCTGCCGCCGCCTCGTTCAGGAATGCCTCGCAGTCGCGGGTGAGATCGACGACGTTCTCGGACGTGCCGGAGGCGATGTTCAGGACACGCGTGGTGAAGGCTTCGGACATGACCCCATCCTGACCCATAAGCCGGGTTTCACACGCGACCCGGCGCGCTCGCGGTGATACGCGGAGTCCATTCCGCGAGACGCCATTGACCGTGCACATGCCGCATGGCTACTTTCTGCCGCATGTTGCGTTCAGCCCTGCTCACCACGCGCGGTCACATCGACCTGCTGCGGGTGGCCTCCGCCGCGTGTCGCCGCGGCTGCTGACGCCCTCTCACCCCGCTCGTCCAGCGTGCCCCTACGCGCCGCCCAGCACTCGCACGTCCGGTCACCCGTCTGCCCGTTGACGGGCTGACCCGCCGGCGCGGCGGCGCCCACGCGCATCCCTCTTCGGTCGCTCTCCCTCCCGTGGAGCACTCATGAGCATCAGCCATGCCCCGCCGGACTCGACAGAGTCCGACATATCGGTAATCTCCAAGACCGATGCCGTCGCCGGACAGGCGTCGCCCGAACTCGAACCCATCGTCCCCGCCTCCAGCCGGCGCGCCCGCGTCCCCCGCTGGCTGCGCCGCACCTCCGGTCCGCTGCTGCTGCTCGGCCTGTGGCAACTCCTCAGCGTGACAGGGGTGTTGACCGCCGACATCCTCGCCTCACCCGGCACCATCGCCCGCGTCGGCCGGGACCTGATCACGGACGGCTCGCTGCCGAACGCGATGGGCGTCTCCCTCCAGCGCGTCGCGGTGGGACTGCCCCTCGGCACCGTCGTCGGCACCGGACTCGCCCTGGTCTCGGGGCTGTTCCGGATCGGCGAGGACCTGGTCGACGCCAGCGTCCAGATGCTGCGGACGGTCCCGTTCGTCGGACTCATCCCGCTGTTCATCATCTGGTTCGGCATCGGCGAGGCCCCGAAGGTCGCGATCATCACCCTCGGCGTGTCCTTCCCGCTCTACCTCAACGTGTACGCGGGCATCCGCGGCGTCGACTCCCAGCTCATCGAGGCCGGTGAATCCCTCGGGCTGTCCCGGTGGGGGCTGGTCCGCCACGTCGTCCTACCCGGGGCGCTCCCCGGCGCCATGACGGGCCTGCGCTACTCGCTCGGCATCGCCTGGCTGGCGCTCGTCTTCGCCGAGCAGATCAACGCCGACGCCGGAATCGGGTTCCTCATGGTCCAGGCCCGGGACTTCCTGCGCACCGACGTGATCGTGGTCTGCCTGATCGTCTACGCCTTCCTCGGCCTGCTCGCCGACTTCGTCGTCCGTTCCCTCGAAAGGCTGCTGCTGCAATGGCGACCGACGTTCACCGGCCGGTGACCACCGAGAAGACCGCGCGCGTACCGGCACCAGCGGTACGCGTGGACGGCCTGACCCGTTCCTTCGACGGCCGCGCCGTCATCGACCACCTGCAACTGGACGTCCAGCCGGGCGAGTTCGTGGCGCTGCTCGGCCGCAGCGGCTGCGGCAAGTCCACCCTGCTGCGCATCCTCGCCGGACTCGACCGGGACATCGAGGGCACCGTGCTGGTACCGCGCCGCAAGGCAGTCGCGTTCCAGGCGCCCCGGTTGATGCCGTGGAAGAAGGTGTGGCGCAACGTGCTCCTGGGCCTGCCCGGCAAGCCCGAACGGGCCGTCGCCGAACGGGCGTTGACCGAGGTCGGTCTCACCCACCGCTCGGACGCCTGGCCCAAGACGCTGTCCGGCGGTGAGGCCCAACGTGCCTCCCTGGCACGCGCGTTGGTCCGGGAACCCGACCTGCTCCTGCTCGACGAGCCCTTCGGCGCCCTCGACGCCCTCACCCGCATCAAGGCCCAGCGGCTCGTCGGCCGGCTGTGGCAGCACCGCGGCTGCGCAGTCCTGCTCGTCACCCACGACGTCGAGGAGGCGGTGCTGCTCGCCGACCGCGTCCTGGTCATGGACGAGGGGGTCATCGCGTACGAGACCCGCGTCGACCTGGACCGCCCGCGCGACATCACCGACCCACGGTTCGCCGAACTCCGCGCCGAACTCCTGGAACGGCTGGGCGTCGACACCGCCGCCGAAGCCGCCTGACCCCTTCCACCCCGGCGCCGCGCGTGCAGCGGACCGGACCCACCCTCACCTGAACCGACCGAACGGAAATCGCCATGCGCCGACGCCTCGCCCCCGCCACTCTGCTCCTCCCCCTCGCTCTCCTGCTCGCCGCCTGCGGCGGGAACTCGGCGGCCGACACCTCGACGGGTGGCGGGACCGACGGCAAGGGCTCGCTCACGCTCAACGTCGGTGACCAGAAGGGCGGTTCGGAAGCCGTGCTGCGGGCCGCCGGAGAACTGAAGGACCTCGACTACAAGATCAAATGGTCGACGTTCACGTCCGGGCCACCCCTGCTGGAGGCGGTCAACGCCAAGGCCGTCGACATCGGCGGCGTCGGCAACACCCCGCCCGTCTTCGCGGCCGGCGCGGGCTCGAAGATCAAGGTGGTGGCCGCCTGGCACGGCACGTCCAGGGGCGACACCATCCTCGTACCGGAGAAGTCGTCGCTGAAGAGGCCCGCGGAGCTGAAGGGCAAGTCGGTCGCAGTGGCGCAGGGCTCGTCCGCCCACTACCAACTGGTCGCCTCGCTGCGGAAGGCCGGGCTCGGTCTGAGCGACGTCGAGGTGAAGTACCTGCAGCCCGCCGACGCCCTCGCCGCCTTCACCAGCGGCAAGGTGGACGCCTGGGCGGTCTGGGACCCGTACACCTCGCAGGTGCTGAAAGCCGGGCAGGGGCGCGTCCTGACCGACGGCGACGGCGTGGTGAACGGGCTCACCTTCCAGGTGGCCGCGCCCGGCGCCCTCGCGGACAAGAAGAAGGAAGCGGCCGTCAAGGACTACCTGGAGCGGCTGCGGCGCGCCCAGGACTGGGTCTACGACCACCCCGAGGCCTGGGCGAAGGTGTGGGCGAAGGACACCGGGCTGCCGTACGAGGTGGCGCTGGCGTCGGTGAAGCGCACCAACGCCTCGCGCCTCCCGGTGGCCGTCGACGACAAGCTCGTCGCCTCCGAGCAGGAGATCGTCGACGCCTTCGCCGGCCTGAAGCTGATCCCGCGCAAGGTCGACTTCGGCGACTTCGTCGACACCCGCTTCAACGGCGACCTGCCCGCCTCGACCACCGCCCCGCGCGCGCCGAAGGAGTCCTGACGGTGACCGTCCATCTCAACTGGTTCCTGCCGACCGGCGGTGACGGCCGCACCCTCGTGGACCGGCACGCCTACGCCTCCAACCCCGTCGACCGCGTCCGTCCGGTCAGCGGTGTGCGCCCGCCCGACATCGAGTACCTCGCCCAGATCGCCAAGGCCGCCGAGCAGTTGGGATTCGAGGCGGTCCTCACCCCGACCGGCACCTGGTGCGAGGACGCCTGGCTGACGACGGTGGCGCTCGCCCAGCACACCGAGCGGCTCAAATTCCTGGTGGCGTTCCGGCCGGGCGTCATCTCCCCCACCCTCGCGGCGCAGATGGCGGCCACCTACCAGCGCGTCACCCGCGAGCGGCTGCTCCTGAACGTGGTCACCGGCGGCGACTCCGCCGAGCAGCGCCGCTTCGGTGACCATCTCGACCACGACCGCCGCTACAGCCGCACGGACGAGTTCCTGTCCGTCGTGCGCGGGGTGTGGAGCGGACAGCCGTACGACTTCGACGGCACCCACTACCAGGTGGAGGGCGGGCTGACGGCGCTGCCGCCGGACCCGCTGCCGGAGATCTTCTTCGGCGGCTCCTCGCCCGCCGCGGGTCCCGTCGCCGCCCGGCACGCGGACGTGTACCTGACCTGGGGCGAGCCTCCCGCCCAGGTCAAGGAGAAGATCGACTGGATCCGCTCGCTCGCCGAGCGCGAGGGGCGCACCGTCCGCTTCGGCATCCGTCTGCACACCATCTCGCGGGACTCGGCCGCCGAGGCCTGGTCGACGGCGGACCGGCTGCTCGGCGACCTGGACGCGGAGACGATCGCCGCCGCCCAGGCCGCGCTCGGGCGCAGCGAGTCGGTGGGCCAGCAGCGCATGCTCGCACTGCACGGCGGCTCACGCGACGGACTGGAGATCTCCCCGAACCTGTGGGCGGGCGTGGGCCTGGTGCGCGGCGGCGCCGGGACGGCCCTGGTCGGCAGTCACGCCGAGGTCGCCGACCGGATCGAGGAGTACCACGCGCTCGGCATCGAGCACTTCGTGCTCTCCGGCTACCCGCACCTGGAGGAGGCGTACTGGTTCGGCGAGGGGGTGATCCCGGACCTGGCGGCCCGCGGACTGCTGCCGGGCGCGGCCGTGGGCGGTGGCGTGCCGCTGCTGGTCGCCGGGGGCCGCTGAGGCCGCCGACCGGGAAGAAACCGGACCCCGGTCCGGTTGGCAGGGTCGTGGAGAGCACCGGGGCAGCAGTACGCGAGGTCGACGTGGTCGTCATCGGCGCTGGACAGGCGGGCCTGTCCAGCGCCCATCACCTGCGGCGCACCGGATTCGAACCGGAGCGTGACTTCGTGGTGCTGGACCACGCGCCGCAGCCGGGCGGGGCCTGGCAGTTCCGCTGGCCGTCGCTGACGTACGGCAAGGTGCACGGGATGCACAGCCTGCCGGGCCTGGAGCTGACGGACGCGGACCCCGCACGCCCCTCGTCCGAGGTCATCGCCGAGTACTTCGCCGCGTACGAGCGCACCTTCGACCTGCGGGTGCGCCGGCCGGTCGATGTGAGCGGGGTCCGTGCGGGCGAGGGCGGCCGGCTGCTCGTCGAGACCTCGGACGGTACGTGGTCGACGCGGGCGCTGATCAACGCGACGGGCACCTGGGACCGGCCGTTCTGGCCGCGCTATCCGGGCCAGGAGACCTTCCGGGGCCGTCAGCTACACACCGCGCAATACCCGGGTCCCGAGAAGTTCGCCGGATCGCGGGTCGTGGTGGTGGGCGGGGGCGCGTCCGGCACTCAGCACCTGATGGAGATCGCCCCGTACGCGGCCGAGACGACCTGGGTGACCCGGCGGCCGCCCGTCTTCCGCGAGGGTCCGTTCAGCGAGGACGTGGGACGGGCGGCGGTGGCGCTCGTGGAGGAGCGGGTCCGCCGGGGCCTGCCGCCGGGGAGCGTGGTGTCCGTGACGGGCCTGCCTCTGAACGACGCGATCCGGCAGGCCCTGGCGGACGGGGTCCTGGACCGGCTTCCCATGTTCGACCGGATCACCCCGGACGGCGTGGCATGGGACGACGGACGGCATGTGGACGCCGACGTCATCCTGTGGGCGACCGGGTTCCGGGCGGCGATCGATCACCTGGCTCCGCTGCGGTTGCGTGAGCCGGGCGGCGGCATCCGCGTCGACGGCACCCGTGCGGTCGCCGACCCGCGCGTCCACCTGGTGGGCTACGGCCCCTCGGCCAGCACGATCGGCGCCAACCGGGCGGGCCGCTCGGCGGTCAGGGACATCAGGCGGCTGCTCGCGGAGGTCCCGGCCACCGCGTGACGCCCCGTCGGTCCCCGGCTCGGGCGTTCGTGACGCGCGCCCGCCGGTCAGCGGGAGGGCGCGACACTCTTCCGGTTCCGGTTGAACTCGGCGACGTTCCTCTGATGCTCCTCGTAGACCGCCGTGAAGCGCGTGTCGCCCGGCTTGACGGTGACGAAGTACAGCCAGTCCCCCGGGGTCGGGTTGATCGCCGCGCGCATCGCCTCCTCGCCGGGGTTGGCGATCGGCGTCGGAGGCAGTCCCATGCGCTGGTAGGAGTTGTACGGGTTGTCGAGCTTGGTGTCCTTCTCACTGGTCGTCAGGGTGCTGCGGTTGAGCGCGTAGTTGATGGTGGAGTCCATCTGCAGCGGCATGCCCCGCTCCAGCCGGTTGAAGATGACGCGGGCCACCTTGCCCATGTCGTCCTTGGTGGCCGCCTCGGCCTGGATGATGCTCGCGATCGTCACGGCCTGGTAGACGTTCATCGCGTTGCGCTGCGCGCCCGCGGTGATCTGGCCGCCGTTGAACTTCTTGTTCGCGGTGGCGACCATGAACTTGAGCAGCGACTCCGGGGTGGACTTCTCGTCGAGCGGATACGTGGCGGGGAACAGGTAGCCCTCAGGGTTGCCCTCGGCGTCGTTCGGCAGCTTCAGGTCGGCCTTGCGCAGGGACTTCTTGGTGCTGCCCGCCGGCAGACGCAGCGCCTTGTCCACCGCGTCGTAGACCTGGCCCGCCCGCCAGCCCTCCGGGATCAGCAGGGACGTCGGGCGCTCGTCCTCGTCGTCCATGGTCAGCAGCGGCACCGCCACGGCGGTGGCCGCGACGACGGCTCCGGTCGCGATCAGGGCGATCCGGCCCCGACGCGTCAGTCGAATCGTGCTCCGTGGCGGAGTGTTGGTCTGCATGCGGGCACGGTAACCCGCAAAAGCGCGCAAACCCGACATATCTTCATCTTGTCGGCTCCAGTTGAGCGTCTCGGCGGACGAGGGCGGCGTACCGGCCGTCGCGCTCCAGCAGTTCCTCGTGCGTCCCGCGCTCGGCCGCCCGGCCGGAGTCCAGGACCACGATCTGGTCGGCGCCCCGGACGGTGGACAGCCGGTGCGCGATGGTGATCGTGGTCCGGTCGGCCGACAGCGCGTCGATGGCTTCCTGGACAGCGCGCTCCGTGCGAGTGTCCAGGGCGCTCGTCGCCTCGTCGAGAATGAGCACGGGCGGGTCGCGCAGGATCGTGCGCGCGATGGCCAGCCGCTGCTTCTCACCTCCGGAGAACCGGTGTCCGCGCTCGCCGACCACGGTGTCGTAGCCGTCGGGCAGCGAGGCGATGTGCTCGTGGATCTGGGCCGCCCGGGCCGCCGCGTGCAGTTCCTCGTCGGTGGCGTCCGGCTTGGCGAAGCGCAGGTTGTCGGCGACCGAGGCGTGGAAGAGGTACGTCTCCTGCGAGACGACGCCGACCGCGCGCGCGAGGGTGTCGAAGTCCAGGTCGCGCACGTCGACGCCGTCGAGCGTGACGCGCCCGCCCGTGACGTCGTAGAGCCGGGGCACCAGATAACTGAGCGTGGACTTGCCCGAACCGGTCGGACCGACGACCGCGAGACTGCCGCCCGCGGGGACCGTGATGTCGATGCCCTCCAGGACCGGGCCGCCCTTGCCGTCGTAGCGGAACTCGACGTCCTCGAAGCGGATCTCGCCCTTGACCTGGTCGAGGTGGACCGGCTCCACCGGCTCGGTGATGTCGATCGGCAGGTCGAGGTATTCGAAGATGCGCTGGAAGAGCGCGAGCGAGGTCTGGATCTGGACGCCGGTGGACAACAGGCTCACGGTCGGCCGGAACAGGCCCTGCTGGAGCGAGACGAAGGCGACGAGCGTGCCGATGGAGATGTCCGGACCGCCGAACTGGAGGGCCATCCCGGCCGTCCAGTAGATGACGGCGGGCATGGCGGCCATGACGATGGTGATGACGGCCATGCGCCAGCGGCCCGCCATGTTCGACTTCACCTCGAGGTCGACCAGGCTCTCGGACTCGTCGGCGAAGGACCTCGTGAGCGAGTCGGCCCGGCCCATCGTGCGGCCGAGGAGGATGCCGCTGACGGACAGCGACTCGGTGACGGTGGCGGCCATCGTGGCCATCTGCTTCTGGCGCTGCGTCGCGATCTTCTTGCGCTCGCGGCCGACCCGGCGGCTGATCCACACGAAGACCGGCAGCAGGAGCAGGGAGACGACGGTGAGCCGCCAGTCGAGCGCGACCATCGCGACGATCGTGGCGACGACGCTGGTGAGGTTGGAGACCAGCGAGGTGGCGGTGGAGGTGACCGTCGCCTGCATACCGCCGATGTCGTTGGCGATGCGGGACTGGACCTCCCCCGTGCGGGTGCGGGTGAAGAAGGCGAGCGACATGTGCTGGAGCCGCCCGTAGACGGCGGTGCGCAGGTCGTGCATGACGCGCTGGCCGACCGTCGTGGAGATCAGGGTCTGCAGCACGCCGAAGACGCTGGTGACGACCGCGCTGAGGATCATGCCGAGAGCGAGGAGGCTCAGCAGTCCGGTGCGGCCCTCGGGGATCGCGACGTCCAGGATCTCCCGGAGCAGGAAGGGCGTGGCGACGGAGACCAGGGAGGCGGCGCCGACCAGCAGGCCGACGACGGCCAGCCGGCCGCGATAGGGCCGGAACAGCTTCAGGATGCGGCGCACCTGCCGCGGCTGCTCGGACTCGGCGGGTGACGGTGTCCAGGTGGGGTGATCGGGACGCATGGGCTCCTACGGAGGGTGAGATGAGGACGACTGACGGAGCATAGCTCATTGTTACCTATACTCACAATGAACGGGGTCCTGATATTGTTCCCACATGACCACCCCCGATGCCGACGGCCTGCTCGCCGAGCAGTTGCTGCGGCTGACCCGCCGCGTGCACCGCATCCAGAAGCGCCATCTGGAGCAGCGCGCCCTGGGCATCACTCCGGCCCAGTCGCGGCTCCTGCGCACCCTGGCCCACTACGGCTCGCCTCCCCGCATGGCCGACCTGGCCGAGCGCCTGGAGGTGGTGCCGCGTGCCGTGACCACCCTGGTCGACGGCCTGGAGGCGAACGGGAAGGTGCGGCGGGTGCCCGATCCCACCAACCGCCGGGTGATCCGGATCGAGGTCACGGACGAAGGGCGCATGGCACTGCGTGAGCTGCGCGGCGCCCGCCGGTCGGCCGCGGAGGAGATCCTGGCCCCGCTGACGGACGAGCAGCGCGAGGTGCTGGGCGGGTTGCTGGACACCCTGGTCGACGGCACGCCCGGCGCGGAGCGGCCCTGCTGATCGCGTACGGCCTGTCACTCTCCTAAGCCGGCCGTCACGGCATCTGGGCATCCCGGCCGACGTCCCTGTCCTGGCCGTCGTCCGGGTGTCGGGGTGCGGGTCGGGGGCGGGCGGTTACAGGGTCACGTCGCCCCGCCGGCCGGCGCGAGAGCCTTCCGCCCACGCCCGGGACGGGCCGGCCGCCCGGTGGATGTCACCGGGCGGCGCGACGCGGTCGGTGGGTCAGCAGCGGCTCCGGTCCTCAACGAGCGTCCCCTGCACGGTGACCAGGCTGCGGTCGTGACACCGTGCCGAGCCGTACAGCCGGTACCGCTCCTTCGTCGTGGCGACCGCGTGCCGCTGGTCGCGCGGGACGTTCGCGGTGTACGTGCCGTCGCCCGTGTAGGTGTCGTCCGACCGGGACCACGCGGTACGCCGACCCCCGCGCGACTCGTCCACCGCAACCCGGTCTCCAAGGGTCAGGACCGTCCGTAGCCGGTCGCCTTCGCCGAGCGTCGTGGTGCCGTCCATCGTGTACGTGCGGTGGGTCCGCGTGACCGACGCGGGTCCGCGCCCGTCGACGGTGACCTTCTCCTCGTCCGTCCAGGTGGCCGTGAGCGCGTCCGTGTTCTCGCCGTCGGTCCAGCGGTGCACGGAGGTGTTGGCCAGGGTGCGGCCGACGGTCGTCGTGACCCGGCCGTGCGAGGTGTCCACGTATCCGGCGACGGTCAGCCGGTGGCCGCCCTCGGTGTCGAGACGCTGCTCCGAACCGGGCGTGTGGACCGAGGAGTTGGCCATGTCGCCCGCCGCGACCTCGGTGAGCGCGCCGGACACGTGGGCCCGCTTCGCGTCCTGCCACACCAGTACGTCGACCGGGGTGCTCCAGCCGCTCTGCCCCTCGGGGACGCCGGCCACCGAGACGTCCACCCGGTGCGGTCGGCCGTCGTTGAGGAGCCCGGCGAACGGAGTCAGGTCGTACTCGATCGGCTTGATGTCGAAGGCGCGCGGTCCCGGTATCACGTACCAGAGGAAGGGGTTGGACCAGCCGCCGGTCCACACGGTCGGGAACGGAGCCGCGATCCCGGCGAGCCGGCCGTCCACCTCGATCCGCACCTCGCGGTACGGGCCGTCGGCCGCCTTGCAGGAGTACGGCGCCGCGTCGGGCACCGTCAGGTACCAGTACTCCTCACAGCCGCCGCCCGAGCCGGTGGCGTACACCTCGGCGACGATCCGCTCGCTGTTGCGGGGCGTGGTGAGCATGCCGTTCTCGAGGGTCAGGACCCGGTCCGGAACGGATGCGGGGCGGGCGGAGGCGGCGGAACCCGCGAGCGCGCCGGAAGCGGCCGGCCGCGCGGACTTCTCGGCCGCGTAGAAGGTCAGCGTGACGTCGACGTCGATGACCCCGGTGTACGTGTCGTCGACCACGTTGCCGATGAGCATCTCCACGTCGCCCGCGTGCCGGAACGTGTCGCTGTAGCGCGTCACGTCCTTCTCGACGGACCACTCGATGCCGTCGGGCGAGGGTTCCGGGGTCGAGGTGCGGAAGATCTCGACCCCGCCCACGTGCAGATAGCCGAGACGGTCGAACTGCCGCCCCTTGACCTTGCCTTCGAGCCTCAGCACGACCTTGCTCCAGCTGTCACCGCAGCCCGTCACCGGCGTGTAGGTGCCGCGATACGGCGTGAAGTCACGGAACTGCGCCTTGGCGACGGTGACCCGGCAGGACTTGGTGGCGGGCTTCGTGACGGGCGGGGCGGCGGTCAGCGGATCGTGCCAGTCGGTGCCGAACTCGGCGGGCGGCTCGACGGATCCGGCTGCCGCCGCGGGACGGGCGGCGCCGTCGGCCGCGGGGACGGCCGGAGCGGGGGTCGCTCCAAGAAGGGTGCCCGCCGTGAGGATCACTCCGGCGAGCATGGACATGATGACCGGTCTTCTCATGTGCGGTGTTCTACGGGGGAGGCGGCCCCGCCCGCAACGAGAACCGAGGACTTGTCCGAGTACCCCTTCTTCTCCCCCGGCGTCCCTGCGTCCTGATCCGCCGCCTGGACTACGCCTTCAGGTCCGCCTTGTCCCCCATCACCACCACGGGGTGCTGATCCGGGTCGAGAGTGCGCAGCAGGTACCGCATCCCGGACTTGGACAGACTCACACAGGCCGACGTGCCGCTCCCGTGGTCCATGTGCAGCCAGATGCTGCCGCCCTTGGACTGGCCCTCGGGCCGCGTCGGGTCGCTCGGTGAGGTGCCCTTGACGCGGTTGTAGTCGATGGCGATGACGTAGTCGAAGTCGTGCCAGTGCGACTCGGCCCAGTAGTGCGGCGCCTGGAAGGAGGCGGACCGGGTGTACGGAAGCCGGGCACCCGGGTCGGCGAGCACCCCGCCCGCGTCGCTGAGGGTGAACACGCCGACGGGGCTTCGCTTGTCGCCCTCGTGGTGGTCCGTGGTCCAGCCCTTCTTGCCGTTGTGCCCCTTCCACGCGCGGGTCCGGTCCCACGTGGAACCGTGCTTCGTGTAGAGGACGACAGTGGAGTCGGCCGAGTCCTTGCTCTCGCCGTAGACCGCGACGACCTGGCGGGAGCCGGCGGGGATCTTCTCCTGCAGTCGGTCCCCGACGCCGGGGATGCGCTTCAGGTCGACGGTGCGTGCCTCGGCCCGGCCGGCCTTGCCCCCGGAGGCGCCGTCGCCCTCCGCCCCGCCGTCGGCGCCCGAACCGCCGCATGCCGAGAGGGACATCAGGAGAACACCGCAGGCCGCCACAGCGACCCCCGCACGCATCGAACCGTTCGCACCGCCTGTTTGCATGCGGTCCATCGTCGCACCACGATCCCGACCGCCGCCTGCGGCCCCCTCACTTCCCGGTCAAACAGGGGCGGTCCGGGCCGATTCTTTGCCCCGCGGTGAAAAACCGTTTGCTTCCGACCACGCTCCGACGCGAACCTTTCACGGTTTGTTGCCGGCTTTTCGCGTGCGGTCCACGCCGGCCGCCGCGCGGTCCGGCACCGGCCGCGGCTACCGGTGCCGCAGGTCGTGGACCGGTTCGGACCCGGTCCGCCGGCCCGTCAGCCCTTGCCCACGCGACCGTCCACCCCTGACACGAGCCTCTGGGACGTCATGCAGATTCAAGACCTTCCGTTTCCCGACCCGGGAGTGCCGGACGCACGCTCGGGTCCCAGATTCCTGTGGTGGCTCGGCCGCAATCAGCTGGGCGGACAGTTCAAGGCCCTCCTCTGGGGTCTGCTGCACTTCGTCGCGGTCTCGGGACTGCCCTTCTGCGTCGGTCTCGCGGTCCAGGCCGTCGTCGACCGCTCCGGCACCCGGCTGGCCGTCTCCGGCGGGCTGATGGTCCTGTGCGGCGTGGCCATCGCGCTGGGCGACACGATGCTGCACCGCGCCGCGGTCACCAACTGGATCATCGCGGCGGCGCGCGTCCAGCAGCTGCTGGCCCGCAAGACGGCCCAGCTGGGCTCGGCGCTCACCCAGCGCGTCGCGGCCGGCGAGGTGGTCGCCGTCTCCACCGGCGACGTCGAGAAGATCGGCTGGTTCGTCGAGGCCCTGTCACGGTTCGCGGCTGCCGCCCTCACGGTGGTGCTGGTCTGCGTCGGTCTCGTCGTCTACCAGCCCGCCCTCGGTGTCGTCGTCGCCGTCGGCGTGCCGGTGCTGGCCCTCGCCGTGCTGCCTCTCCTGCCGCCCGTCACCCGTCGCGCCGATCACCAGCGCGAGAAGGCGGGACGCGCCACCGAACTGGCCTCCGACACGGTCGCCGGACTGCGGGTGCTGCGCGGCATCGGCGGCGAGGAACTCTTCCTCGACCGCTACCGCCGGGCCTCCCAGGACGTCCGGCGGGCCGCCGTGCGCAGCGCCAGGATGTGGGCGCTGATCTCGGCCATCCAGGTACTGCTGCCGGGTCTGCTGCTCATCGCGGTCGTCTGGCACGGGGTGCATCTGGCCCGCGACGGCCGGATCACGGTCGGCGAACTCGTCACGGTGTACAGCGCGGTCATGCTCCTCACCTATCCTCTGCGGCACTTCGAGGAGATCGCCATGGCGTACTCCTTCTCCCGGCCCTCAGCCAAGCGAGCCGCCCGCGTGCTGGCCCTGGAGCGGATCACCGACACCGCCGGGACGCGCGACGGCGACGTCCCGGGCGGAGATCTGTACGACCCGGCGACCGGTCTGCTCGCACCCTCCGGACGCTTCACGGCCGTGGTCTGCGGCGACCCCGACGCGGCGGGCGTCCTGGCCGAACGGCTCGGCGGCCACGCGTCGGGCGAGGAGACCACCGTCTCCGTACTGCTCGGCGGGGTGCCGCTGGACGAGTTGCCCCTCGACTCCGCCCGGACGGCCGTCCTGGTCCAGGACAAGGACCCGGTACTCCTGTCGGGATCGCTGCGCGACCTGCTCGACGTGCCGTCGTCCGGCGGGGTGAGCGCCGCCGACGCGCTCGCGGCGGCCCAGTGCGGCGACGTCCTGGACGCGCTCGCCCAGAGCTCGGTGAACGCGCAGGACCCCATGGACGCGCGGATCACCGAGCGCGGCCGGTCCCTGTCGGGCGGCCAGCGCCAGCGCCTCGCCCTGGCCCGGTCGCTGATCACGGACCCCGAGGTCCTGGTCCTGGACGAGCCCACGTCCGCGGTGGACTCGCACACCGAGGCCCGCGTCGCCGACGGTGTCCGCTCCCTGCGCGCGGGCCGTACGACGGTCGTGTTCACCTCCTCGCCCCTTCTCCTGGACCGGGCCGACCGGGTCGCGCTGGTGGACGGCGGCGAGGTCGTCGCGGTCGGCGTGCACCGCGAACTGGTGCACAGCGAGCCCCGGTACCGCGCCGTGGTGACCCGGGAGACCGACGACGAGACCGCCCCCGGCGGCACTCCCGGGACCGGCGCCGTACCCGGGATCGGCTCACTGGAAGCACACGGCATCGACGCGATCGACACCTTGGAAGAGATCGAGGAGACCGCATGATCGGCGTGGCGCCACCGGCGTACGACCCGGCGGCCCCGACGACGGCGAACACGCTGCCCGTCGGAGCCCCCGCGACCGTCCGCGCCTACGTGGCCGAACTCTTCCGCCGGCACCGCCGGGCCTTCCTGCTGCTCGTCACGGTGAACACCATCGCCGTCGTGGCCTCGATGGCCGGGCCCTACCTGTTGGGCTCGGTCGTCGAGAAGGTCTCGGACCACGCACGGGAACTCCACCTGGAACGCACCGCCGCCCTGTTCGTCCTCGCCCTCGTCGTCCAGGCCGTGTTCGTGCACCAGGTGCGCCTGCGAGGAGCCGTGCTGGGCGAGCGGATGCTGGCCGATCTGCGCGAGGACTTCCTCGTGCGGTCGGTGGGACTGCCCCCGGGCGTCCTGGAACGCGCGGGCACGGGCGACCTGCTGTCCCGGATCACCACGGACATCGACCGCCTGGCCAACGCGATGCGCGAAGCCGTGCCCCAGCTCGCCATCGGCGTGGTGTGGGTCGCGCTGCTGCTCGGCGGACTCGCCGTGACCGCGCCGCCGCTCGCGCCCGCGGTGCTCCTCGCCGTCCCCCTCCTGGTGTTCGGCTGCCGCTGGTACTTCAAGCGGGCGCCCGCCGCCTACCGCTCGGAGGCCGCCGGCTACGCCGCCGTCGCGGCCGTCCTCGCCGAGACCGTGGACGCCGGCCGCACCATCGAGGCCCACCGGCTCGGTGGGCGCCGCATCGACCTGTCCGACCGCCGGGTCAGGGAATGGACCGCCTGGGAGCGCTACACCCTGTGGCTGCGCTCGGTGCTGTTCCCGGTCATCAACATCACCCATGTCACGGTCCTCTGCTCGGTCCTGATGATCGGCGGTGTCTTCGTCCTCCAGGGCTGGATCGGGGTCGGCCAGCTCACGACGGGTGCGCTCATCGCCCAGATGCTCGTCGACCCGGTCGGGCTGATCCTGCGGTGGTACGACGAGCTCCAGGTCGCCCAGGTGTCGCTGGCCCGGCTGGTCGGCGTACGGGACATCGAGCCCGACGAGGGCGATCCGGCGGTCGTCCCCGACGGGCGCGACGTCCACGCGGACCGCGTCCACTTCGGCTACCGCCCCGGCGTCGACGTCCTGCGCGAGGTCTCCCTCCAGGTCGCTCCGGGCACCCGGCTCGCCCTGGTCGGCCCGTCCGGCGCCGGGAAGTCCACGCTCGGCCGACTCCTCGCCGGGATCTACGCACCCCGGGACGGCAGCATCACCCTGGGCGGCGCCGAACTGTCCCGCATGCCCGCCGAGCAGGTGCGCTCCCACGTCGCCCTGGTCAACCAGGAACACCACGTCTTCGTCGGCTCCCTGCGGGACAACCTGTTGCTCGCCCGTACCGGTGCCGACGACGCCGAGCTCTGGGCTGCCCTCGGCGCGGTCGACGCGGACGGATGGGCACGGGCACTGGACGACGGCCTGGACACCGAGGTCGGCTCCGGCGGGCTCGCGCTCACCCCGGCGCAGGCACAGCAGATCGCGCTCGCCCGGCTGGTGCTGGCGGACCCGCACACGCTGGTCCTGGACGAGGCCACCTCGCTCCTCGACCCGCGCGCGGCCCGTCACCTGGAACGGTCCCTGGCCCGTGTCCTCGAGGGCCGCACCGTCGTCGCCATCGCCCACCGGCTGCACACCGCCCACGACGCCGACGTCATCGCCGTCGTCGAGAACGGCCGCATCAGCGAGCTGGGCAGCCACGACCAGTTGGTCACCGCGAACGGCGCCTACGCGGCCCTCTGGCGGTCCTGGCACGGGTGAGCCGGGAGCTCGGAGGAGTCGGGCCCAGGGGTGGAGCGGCAGGAGTTCCCGGGCGGCCGCCTCCCCGGTCGGCACCTGCCGGAGCCGGTGCGTCCCGGTGGCGCGGCGCTCCGGCGGGCGGCCGACCCCGCCTTCCCACCGCCCGGCCGAAGCCCGCGACCGAGTACGTCCCGTTGCGCGGTGTCGAATGTGGGTGGAAGGCTGGAAACTGGCACCGGCTCGGGGAGTGCCCCTGAACCACCCGGTTCGCGAGGGGCGCGGTCTGTGCCGTGCGGTCCCCGCCTCCGCCGTGAGGTACGGCGGTACCGGATCCGCCCCCACCACCTGGAGGTACCCGTGGACAGCGCCGACGGATGGGGAGACGACGTCTACCAGCCCGACGGATCCGAGGTGCAGGACGACGCGGGGCTGCTCGACGCCGAGGACACCCTGGAGAGCGACGGCGTGGACGACCCTCTGGACCGGGGCTGGTCGCCGCCCGAACGGCCCTGGGCGGTCGAGCACTCCGGAGTCACCGCCGAGGAACGCCGGCTCGGCGAGACCCTCGACCAGCGCCTCGCCGAGGAGCTGCCCGACCTCGCGGTGGACGACGGCGACGGGATCGGGGACTCCGACGACACCGACGGCGAGCCACTGGACAACGAGGTGGGCGCCGCCCGCTCCGGCCGCCTGGTCGCACCCGACGAGGGTGCGCACGAGGACGAGGAGAGCGGGCTGATCGCCACCGACGTGGGGATCGACGGCGCCGCGGCCTCGGCCGAGGAGGCCGCGATGCACGTGGTCGACGAGGAGACCCTGCCCGGCTGAGACCCCCGTCCCTGCCCCATCCGCCCCAAGCAAGGAGCAGCCATGCAGCAGGACAAGCAGCCCGACTACCACCCCGTCGTCTTCCGCGACCGCGCCGCCGGTTACGCCTTCCTCACCCGGTCCACGGCGAACAGCGACCAGACCATCGACTGGGACGACGGGAAGACCTACCCGGTCGTGGACGTGGAGATCTCCTCGGAGAGCCACCCCTTCTACACCGGCAAGGCTCGGACGGTGGACACGGAGGGCCGCGTGGCCGCGTTCGAGCGCCGGTACGGAAGCGCCGCGTCCGGCCTGGACGACGCGGGCTGAGACTCCCCTGAGCGGGGCCCGGCCGACGGGATCGGTGCCACGACAGGGCCGGAACTTGCGGCCCTGGCGTCGGACGGGCCGGGCAGAGCGTCCGACCTGGACGCCACGACTCGGCGAGCTTGCCGCCGGCCCCACGGGCCCGTCTCCCCGGTCGGGTCGGCACGAACGTGTGACCGGGGCGGCCGGGCCCTCCGCACGGCAGAGCCCGCACAGGTGCGGGGGCGGTTTTCCAGGTCCGCCCCCGGGGCGTCGCATCTCCGATGCCGCGTGCGGTACCGCAGGTGCACCGCCGCAGCAGGGCCTTACCCAGCGCGAGGGCGACACCGCAGGGCGGACCTCACTGCGGAGCCTCTCCGGCCTCGGAGCCGGCCGCGTCAGCCCGACTCGGCGGCGGCCCCTGTCCCAGCGCGGGGCCGGCCACCCGAGTGCCACTCCGCAGCCGAGCGCTTCCGAGCCTGGGGCCGCCCGCGTGAGCCCGGACCCGCCACGACCCCCGTCCCAGCGCAGGGCCGGCCGCGCAAGTGAAACCCGACGGCCGAGCCCATCCGGAGGCAGAGCCCGCACTGCATGTCCGGAGAGTACGCACGGCCGGTCCGCGCGGACGTGGCTCAGATGAAGTTCAGCGCCGCCGCGCAGCCCACCCCGCCGAGCAGCATGAACGCGGGCATCAGCACCTTCAGCTCGACCCAGCTGCCGGCCCGGAACCGCATGACCTTCGGCGGTCCGATCGGGTACCAGCGCTTGCGGCCGATCGGGATGGGCCACAGGATCGGGCAGCCCGAGACCGTCAGCGCGTCCCCGATGTCGTGCACCAGCGCGCCAAGGACGATGGGCAGCCCCAGCCACAGGTACTCCTGGCCGGGCGCGGTGAACAGCCAGTCGGCGCCGTTGCCCGGCTTGTCCAGGACTCCCGCCAGGATCCAGGCACTGGTCGCGGCCAGCAGCCAGACCAGGACGTCGCTGCTGGACCCGCGGGCCGCCCGCCACAGCAGACCCTCGATGGCCAGCACCAGGTGCACGAACAGGATCGCCAGAACCGTCCAGCGCCCCCCGGTGATCGCGGCCACCGAGGTCCCCGCGCCGATCGTCACGGCCCAGAGCCAGGTGTGCGTCAGTGTGCGGTGGCCGCCGGAGCGACGCGGGTCGCCCTGCTTGCGAGTCGACTTGTAGACGGCGTAGGACAGCTTGTCGACGATCTCGCACAGGCCCCGCGAGATGGGTCCGAAGGCCCGCGAGATGGTGGCCGCCTTGTGGTCCAGGTCGGGTGCGAGCGCGGCACCGGCGCAGATCAGGGCGCCGACCAGGAGGACCGGCCAGGGCATGGTGTGACCGGCCGCTGCCGCCGCCGCCCCGACGCCCAGCCAGGCCGCGGCCCCCGACAGTGAGTGTGCTGGTCCCATCATGGCCGTACCCCGCCCCATTCCTGCAGTGTCGCTGTCGAGTTGTTCGCACGCGCTGACGCTTCGTCGGCGCCACAGCGTAACGTTCGCGATCTTCGTACGGGCATCCGATTCCCTCATCAGGCCCGATCACAGGCAAGATGGGGGCGTGACCCTTATCGATCAGCTGCCGCAGACCGCCGACCCGGACGCCCTCTACGAAGCCTTCGAGTCGTGGGCCGGGGAACGCGGCCTCACGCTCTACCCTCACCAGGAGGAGGCGCTGATCGAGGTGGTCTCGGGTGCGAACGTGATCGTCTCGACGCCCACCGGTTCGGGCAAGAGCATGATCGCGGCGGCGGCGCACTTCGCGGCGCTGGCCCGGGACGAGGTCACCTTCTACACGGCTCCGATCAAGGCGCTCGTCTCGGAGAAGTTCTTCGAGCTGTGCAAGATCTTCGGCACCGAGAACGTCGGCATGCTCACCGGCGACGCCTCCGTGAACGCGGACGCCCCCGTGATCTGCTGCACCGCCGAGGTGCTGGCCTCCATCGCGCTGCGTGACGGCAAGCACGCCGACGTCGGCCAGGTCGTGATGGACGAGTTCCACTTCTACGCGGAGGGCGACCGCGGCTGGGCCTGGCAGATCCCGATCCTGGAACTTCCGCAGGCCCAGTTCATCCTGATGTCGGCGACCCTCGGTGACGTCTCGATGTTCGAGAAGGACCTCACCCGGCGCACCGGCCGCCCCACCGCGGTGGTCCGCTCGGCGACCCGTCCCGTACCGCTCTCCTACGAGTACGTGCTGACCCCTCTGACGGAGACGCTCACCGAGCTGCTGGCGACCAAGCAGGCTCCCGTCTACATCGTGCACTTCACCCAGGCGCAGGCCGTGGAGCGGGCTCAGGCCCTGATGAGCATCAACATGTGCACGCGGGAGGAGAAGGACCAGATCGCCGAGCTGATCGGCAACTTCCGCTTCACCACGAAGTTCGGCCGCAACCTCTCCCGGTACGTCCGGCACGGCATCGGCGTGCACCACGCCGGCATGCTGCCCAAGTACCGCCGCCTCGTGGAGAAGCTGGCCCAGGCCGGTCTGCTGAAGGTCATCTGCGGCACGGACACGCTCGGGGTCGGCGTCAACGTCCCCATCCGCACCGTGCTGTTCACCGCGCTGGCCAAGTACGACGGCACCCGGGTGCGGACCCTGCGCGCCCGTGAGTTCCACCAGATCGCGGGGCGTGCCGGCCGGGCCGGGTTCGACACGGCGGGCTTCGTCGTGGCGCAGGCGCCCGAGCACGTCATCGAGAACGAGAAGGCTCTCGCCAAGGCGGGCGACGACCCCAAGAAGCGCCGCAAGGTGGTCCGCAAGAAGGCGCCGGAGGGCTTCGTCGGCTGGACGGAGAACACCTTCGAGAAGCTCATCTCCTCCGAGCCCGAGCCCCTCACCTCCCGCTTCCGGGTGACACACACGATGCTGCTGTCGGTGATCGCCCGCCCCGGGAACGCCTTCGAGGCGATGCGGCATCTGCTGGAGGACAACCACGAGCCGCGCAAGCAGCAGCTGCGGCACATCCGGCGGGCCATCGCCATCTACCGCTCGCTGCTGGACGGCGGCGTCGTGGAGAAGCTCGACGAGCCGGACGCCGAGGGCCGCATCGTGCGCCTCACCGTGGACCTGCAGCAGGACTTCGCCCTCAACCAGCCCCTGTCGACGTTCGCCCTCGCCTCCTTCGAACTGCTCGACCCGGAGTCCCCGTCGTACGCCCTCGACATGGTGTCCGTCGTGGAGTCCACGCTGGACGATCCCCGGCAGATCCTCGCGGCCCAGCAGAACAAGGCACGCGGTGAGGCCGTGGCGGCGATGAAGTCGGACGGCGTCGAGTACGAGGAGCGCATGGAGCGGCTCCAGGACGTGTCCTACCCCAAGCCGTTGGAGGAGCTGCTCTTCCACGCGTACGACACCTACCGCAAGAGCCACCCCTGGGTCGGCGACCATCCGCTGTCGCCGAAGTCCGTCATCCGCGACATGTACGAACGGGCCATGACCTTCACCGAGTTCGTCTCCTTCTACGAACTCGCGCGCACCGAGGGGATCGTGCTGCGCTACCTCGCCAGCGCTTACAAGGCCCTTGACCACACCGTCCCGGACGACCTCAAGTCCGAGGACCTGGAGGACCTGATCGCCTGGCTCGGCGAGATGGTGCGCCAGGTCGACTCCAGCCTGCTCGACGAGTGGGAGCAGCTCGCGAACCCCGAGGTGATGACGGCCGAGGAGGCGCAGGAGAAGGCGGACCAGGTCAAACCCGTCACCTCGAACGCGCGGGCCTTCCGCGTCCTCGTCCGCAACGCCATGTTCCGGCGGGTCGAGCTGGCCGCCCTGGACCAGCTCACGGAGCTCGGCGAGATGGACGCCGAATCCGGCTGGGACGCGGACGCCTGGGGCGAGGCCATGGACAAGTACTGGGACGAGTACGACGACCTGGGCACCGGTCCCGACGCCCGCGGCCCCAAGCTGCTGCAGATCACGGAGGAGCCGCAGCACGGCCTGTGGCGAGTCCGGCAGACCTTCGCCGACCCGAACGGCGACCACGACTGGGGCATCAGCGCGGAGGTGGACCTCGCGGCGTCCGACGCGGAGGGCCGCGCCATCGTCCGGGTCACCGACGTCGGCCAGCTCTGAGCACAGGAGAATCCCTCTCATGACGAACCCAGCCGAGAGCCTCGTCGCCCTGCTCGACCTGGAGCAGATCGAGGTGAACATCTTCCGCGGGCGGAGCCCGCAGGAGTCCTTGCAGCGGGTCTTCGGGGGCCAGGTGGCGGGCCAGGCGCTGGTCGCCGCCGGGCGTACCACCGAGGGCGACCGGCCGGTGCACTCGCTGCACGCGTACTTCCTGCGTCCGGGCCGTCCCGGCGTGCCGATCGTGTACCAGGTGGAGCGGGTCCGCGACGGCCGGTCGTTCACCACCCGGCGGGTCACGGCCGTGCAGCAGGGCCGCACGATCTTCAATCTGACCGCCTCCTTTCACAAGCCTGAGGAAGGGAGCTTCGAGCACCAGCTGCCGCCGGCCCGCAAGGTGCCGGACCCCGAGTCCCTGCCGACGGTGACGCAGGAGATCGAGGAGCACCTCGGGGCGCTGCCCGACACCCTGGAGCGCATGGCGCGGCGCCAGCCGTTCGACATCCGGTACGTCGACCGGCTGCGGTGGACCGCCGAGGAGACCAAGGACGCGGAGCCCCGCAGCGCCGTGTGGATGCGTGCGGTCGGACCTCTCGGGGACGATCCGCTCGTCCACACCTGCGCGCTGACCTATGCGAGCGACATGACCCTCCTGGACGCGGTACGCATCCCGGTGGAACCGCTCTGGGGTCCCCGCGGCTTCGACATGGCCTCCCTCGACCACGCGATGTGGTTCCACCGTCCGTTCCGTGCCGACGAGTGGTTCCTGTACGACCAGGAGTCACCGATCGCGACGGGCGGGCGCGGGCTGGCCCGCGGGCGCATCTACGACGTGGAGGGACGCCTGCTCGTATCCGTCGTGCAGGAAGGGCTCTTTCGCGCGCTGTGAGGACGCGAAAGTCCTTGCAGGACATCCGCGTCGCACGATGACGGGGTGACCCGGAACCGGGCGAAGCCGGCGCGGGCCGTCACGGGTTTCTGCGACGCAGCCACCCGAACACGCGTGATCGCTCGGACAGTTCACGTGGGCGCTCCGGCGCCCGGCCCGTGTGGTCGCCGACTGTCGCCCCGGAGGGCCGCGTGGCCGCCGGCGCCGAGTCCCTCGGCACCGGTCGCGGGGCGGGACGCGTCTCCCGGGCGTGAGTGATCGCCTGCGCCAGGTCGGCTTCGAGCCAGGCGATCTCGTCGGGGTCCTCCGCCGTCATGATCCTCGCGGTGACCTGTGCGGCCGGGGAGTCCGGCGTCGTCCGGTCGGCCCGGTCGGGACGCAGGCGGTTCAAGTAGGCGCGCTCGTAGGGGTCCTGCACGACGTGTGCGACGTGCGCCGGGTCGAGAAGCGACGCCACGATCGCCGCCTGCGCCCAGGGGTCCTCCGTACCGCGCAGCAGGAAGCCCCTGTGCCGTCCCCGCCAGTTCCGTGGGCGCAGGTCGAGCCCCTCGTCGAGTTGACCGCGCAGCCCCTCGGGGATCCGGCCGCTCAGCAGGCTGGCGCTTTCCGTCCCGGCGGCGAACTGGCTGAGTTCCTGGGCCAGGTAGAGCCAGACCACGGCCCTGTAGCGGTTGAGGTAGAACGTGACCGGCACGACCAGCCCCAGACGCGCGAGTCGGGTGAACCTGGCGGTCGTCACGCCCAGGAGTGCCGCGCCTTCCTTGGTGCCCACGGTCCTGACCCGCTCCTGCAGGGCTTCGGCCCAGCCCTCCGCCGCGCGGATGCGGTCGATCTCCGCCCGGGTCACCCGGCGGGCTCCCCCTCCCCCGTCGTCCGGGACGGTCCGGACGCAGCCGAGGTGTACTGCGAGGTCGAACTCGCGGCGTTTGAGGCCCAGTTCCCGAGCCGCGCGGCTCTGCGAGAGCGAGGGGAGGCGCTCCCCCGCGTCGAGCAAGGCGGCGTTGGCCGTGGCGGGCTGCGTGATGGTGGTGCCGGACATGCGGTTCTCCCCCGTGCGGTGCTCGCGCCGGTGTGCGCTCGCTTCGAGAAAAACCGTAGCCGGATCGCCGGATCGTGCGGGGAGCCTGTGGACAACCTGGCCCGAAATCGGTGTCTTCGCAGGTCAGAGGTCCAAGTTCGAGCTGTGCTCCGGCTGCCGGGCGGCGACGCGAAGATGCTCGCCGACGCGGTTCACGAGCAGTGTCATCTCGTAGGCGACCTGGCCGATGTCGGCCTCGGCGGCGCTGAACACGCACAGGCAGCTGCCGTCGCCGGCCGCGGTGACGAAGAGCACCGCGTCGTCGAACTCGATCATCGTCTGGCGCACCTGGCCCGCGCCGAAGTGGCGCCCCGATCCCCTGGCGAGACTGTGCAGGCCTGACGCGACGGCGGCGAGATGTTCGGCGTCCTCCCGCCGCAGCCCCGTGCTCGCGCCCGTCACCAGCCCGTCGTTCGACAGGACCAGGGCGTGCCGCACGTGATCGACACGCTCGGTCAGATCGTCCAGCAGCCAACCGAGTCCGGTGTTCTGCGCCATGTGCCGCTCTCCCCGTGTCGTCTCTCCTCCCGGCCGGAGGATCGGACAGGCCAGCCTTCCCCACAGCCGCCACACGGGCAAGCCGGAAGGACGGGCGAGCCGCCGCGGAGTCAGCCGACCGAGTCGAGAAGCCTCGCGGTGTGCACCCGCCCCGCGTGCTCGACGAGACGGATCAGCACCTCCTTGCCCGAGTCGCGGTCGCGGGCGTCGCAGAGCACCACCGGCGTACCGCTGTCGAGGTCCAGTGCGCGGCACACGTCCTCCGCGCCGTGGGCACGAGCCCCCGCGAAGCAGTTGACGGCCACCACGAACGGGATGTGCCGGTGCTCGAAGTAGTCCACGGCCGGGAAGCAGTCCTCCAGCCGACGGGTGTCCGCCAGGACGACGGCCCCCAGGGCGCCCTGCGACAACTCGTCCCAGAGGAACCAGAACCGGTCCTGTCCCGGGGTTCCGAAGAGGTAGAGCGAGAGTCCGGACCTGATGGTGATGCGTCCGAAGTCCATGGCGACGGTGGTCGTGACCTTGTGGTCGACGCCGTCGGTGTCGTCCACCGACTGGCCCGCCTCGCTCAGCAGTTCCTCGGTGCGCAGCGGTCTGATCTCACTGACCGCGCCGACCAGGGTGGTCTTGCCCACGCCGAACCCGCCGGCTACCAGGATCTTCAACGCCAGGGCGGCCGTCTCGCCCGCGGTGGCGTCGGAGTGCTCGGAGACCATCGATCACTTCTCTCGGGAGTGCCGGCAACGGTCGACGTCAGTACATCTGTGCGGACTCAGCATCATGACAACCGCAGCTCCTCTGCGAGGTGGTTGCTTCGCTATGGGACGTATCCGATCGAACCGGGTGTCTTGCGTGCCGGTTTGTGCGCACGGGGCCTGCCGCGACCGGTCACGGGCGGTCCGGTTCCGTGCGCTACAGCGCCTTCAGTCCCTCGATGACCTCCCGCAGGATGCGCTCGTCGGGCAACTGCGCGGGCGGGACCGGGAGACTGACCGTGACGCGTCCCGACTCCAGGAGGTCTCCCAGAAGCACCCGCACCACACCCACCGGCAGGTCGGCTCCGGCGGACAGTTCGGCGACCGACTGCGTCTCGGGGCGGCACAGTTCGATCAGGGTGCGGTGCTCCGGACCGAGCGCGCTGTCGTCGGCCCGGGGTGCGGCCGGGTCGAGCGTGACGAGTGCGATCAGGTCCAGGCGCACTCCGCTGGGGCCGGACGTCGTGCGGCCCCCTGTCATCGCGTAGGGGCGGACCAGGGGTCCGGCCTCGCTGTCGTACCACTGGCTGCCCGACTGCCGAGGGGTGCCTGGCGTGTCCTGGGTCATCTGCGCGTGCCGCCCCGGTCATCCGCCGACGGGCGGTCGCGCGGCGACGCGGGGGGCCGTGTACAGGTGCTCGCCGACTCGCTTGACCAACCGCGCCATCTCGTAGGCGACCAGACCGATGTCGGCGGTGACGGCGGTGAGGAGGGCGAGGCAGGAGCCGTCGCCGGCTGCGGCCACGAAGAGGAAACCCTCGTCCATCTCGACCATGGTCTGGCGCACGCCTCCGGCCCCGAAGTGGCGGCCGGCCCCCTTGGCCAGGCTGTGGAAGCCGGAGGCGACGGCGGCCAGGTGTTCCGCGTCCTCGCGTCGCAGGTCCGTCGACGAGCCCACCGCCAGTCCGTCATTGGACAGCACCACCGCGTGCCGCACTTCCGCGACGCGCAGCACCAGGTCGTCCAGCAACCAGTCCAGTTCACCCTTGTGCCGGCCGGCTCTCATGGTCGGATCCTCGATCATGCGGGGTCTCCTTCGCTGCTGTCCCTGTCCGCTGCGGCAGTCAGGTGGCTGCCGAGGCCGGGCGACCTGCCGCCGCCACGTGCCCAGCCGTCGCGGTACGCGGCCATCCGGTCCCGTACCTGCTCGGGGGTGCGTTCGTGTTCGCCCGCCCTGTCCGGCGTCCGCGCCGTCTCCTCGGGGCGCTGTTCGCGCAGTTGCGGGGCGAGGTTCGCCTGCCGCACCCGCCGCGGGAGGTCGTCGGACGCTTCGGGCTCGTCCGGGGGCCGGTGCAGGCGCAAGGTGGTGACTCCGGGGGGCGGGCTCTCGGACGAACCGTTCGTGCGACGTTCGGCGGCAGCGTGCACGGGCGCCGGAGCGGGCAGCTCGGTCGCCGAGTGGACGGGGTCCTCCTGCCGAGCGGTCACCACGCGCGCGTACTCGTGGTCCGCGGACTGTTCGCGGCCGGCGCCGAGGGAACGTTCCGCCGCCCCGCCCTGGAGCAGGTCCGTGGGCAGCAGGACGACCGCGGTCGTGCCGCCGTACGGCGAGGTGCGCAGGTGCACCTTGATGCCGTGGCGTGCCGCGAGCCTGCTGACCACGAACAGGCCGAGCCGGTCGCTGTCGAAGAGATCGAGTGCCTCGGACTGCTCGATACGGCGGTTGGCCTCGGCGAGTGTCTCCTTTCCCATGCCGAGGCCGCGGTCCTCCACCTCCACCGCGTAGCCGTTGCCCACCGGTTCCCCGGTGATCCGCACGCGCGTGTGGGGCGGTGAGAACTGCGCCGCGTTCTCCACGACCTCGGCCAGGAGGTGGGTGAGGTCGGCCACCGCGGCGCCGACGATCGCCGTCTCCGACAGTTGGCGCACCTCCACGCGCGCGTAGTCCTCCACCTCCGAGACGGCGGCGCGCACCACGTCGGTCAGTGAGACGGGCCGGCGCCAGGCCCGGCCGGGTGCGGCCCCGGAGAGGATGATCAGGCTCTCGGCGTGCCGCCGCATCCGGGTGGTGAGGTGATCGAGGCGGAACAGGTCGCTCAGCTCGTCGGGGTCGTCCGATCTGCGCTCCATGCTGTCGAGCAGGTTCAGCTGTCGGTGGACGAGCACCTGGCTGCGGCGAGCGAGATTGACGAAGACTCCGCTGATGCCGCTGGCGAGTTCGGCGCGTTCCACCGCGGCCCGCAGGGCGGCACGGTGCACGATGCCGAGTGCCTCGGCGACCTGCCCGGTCTCGTCCTCGGCCGGCGGCCCGCCAGGCGCCTCCGCACGGACGTCGATCTCCTCACCCGCGCGCAGTCGGCGCATGGCGTGCGGGAGTTTGCGCCGGGCGATCTCCAGGGCGTCGTTGCGGAGGCTGACGAGCTCGACCACGAGGCCACGCCCGATGCGTACGGAGATGACGAGCGAGGCGGCGACGGCGGCGAGGCCGAGCAGCACCGCCGCGCCTGCCGGGGTGAGCAGGCCGCGCCTGAACGGGTCCGCACGGTCCGCGACTCCGCGGCCCGCGTCGGACTCGATGGACCGCATTTCGTCCTGCACGCGTACGTGTGCCGCGTTCCAGCTTGTCACCGGTGCGGCGTCGATCCCCTTCGCGCCGGACCGGGCGACCAGCACCTTGTCCTCGGTGGCACGCAGGTCGGCGTAGGCGCCGCCCTGGGCGAGCCTCTGCCAGGCCGCCCGCTCGGAGCCGCTCAGGTCTGCGACGGCGGACTCGGTGAGCGCGCGGCGGGTGTCCACGGCTCCGGTGAACAGCCGCAGTCGCTCTCCGTCGAGCGTGCCCGCCAGCCGGGCACTGGACAGCACGGCGTCCTCCTGGGCCAGCGCCTCTCCCGCCTGGCTGAATTCGAGCAGCACGCGCGCGTCGGATCCCAGGCCCGCGTCCTGGACCCCGGTGAGCGCGCCGCCCACGGCGAAGGCCGTCGAGATGGTCTTCGTGTACCGCCCGTACACCTCGTCCCAGCCGGCACGGCGCTCCAGCAGCGCGCCGCGCAGGGACCGCAGTTCCTCGGCGCCCGCGACGAAGGTCTCCAGCCGCTCGGCCACGCCGGTGGGAAGGTCGGCGCCGTCGGCGACGGTGTTGCGGTCGCCCAGTCGCAGTTCCGCCACGGCTCGGTCGGTCCGGCCGGCCGACTTCTTGAGCGTGCTGGTCTGTTCGGCGGACGGGTCGGTGGCGTAGCGGACGGCGGCGGCGCGTTCGGACTGGAGCGCGGCGACGGCGGCGTCGACCGGGGCCCGGACCGTCGAGTCCACCCGCTGCAACTGCCGCAGGCGGGCCACGTCCTGAGCGGTCGTCACGGTGGCGTAGGCCCACAGGGCCAGTAGGGAGATCACGGGCACCATGAGCAGGCACACGATCTTCGCGCGGACGGTGCGGGGCCGCACGTGCCAGCGGTCCCGGCGGGCGGGCGGCGCCGCCGACGGCCCCTCGGTGACGGCGTCGTCGAGGTCGGAACGCTCGTCGGCCGGCGGGCCGGCGTGTGCGCGGCGCCCGCGTGCCTGCGGTTGTGGCGGCGGCTCGGCGCCGCCCCTGGGGGTCCTGCCGGGAGTACGCATGGCCTCCTCGCTCGGAAGTGGTTCGGAAGGTGCGGTCACGGACCCTCCTGGGCCGGTGGCCGTCCCCTAGGAGGCGACGGGCTCGACGGGACGCTGGGCCGACGCGGATGCCTCCCGCTCGTCGGCCGTGGGCGACAGGGCGACGAACGCCGAGGTCAGGAAGAGGTAGGACCCGAGGCCGACGGCCAGGGGGAAGATGAACTGCATCACCGTGGCCCCGGGCAGGACCTCACCGGAAGGGGTGACGCGCACGCTGACCGCGATCATCCCGGTGTAGTGCATGCTGCTCACCGCCCCTCCCATGACGAGGGACGCCGCCGCCACCGCCACCGGCGACTTGATGTTGAGCGCCGCCCACAGGGCCGCTGTCGCCGCCACCACGGCGATGACCACGGAGAGCCCCACGAGCACGGGGTCGTAGGTCACCGCGCCGTGCAGCCGCAGCGCCGCCATGCCCAGGTAGTGCATGCTCGCCACGCCCACCCCGGTGGTGAGTCCGCCCAGCACGAGCGCGCGGCCCCTGTCGCGGCCGTAGCCGACGGCGAAGACACCGGCGCCGACCACGACCATGGCGACGACGAGGCTGAGGATCGTCATCGGCACGTCGTAGCGGATCTCGGTCCCGCCGACACCGAAGCCGAGCATCGCCACGAAATGCATCGTCCAGATTCCGGTGCCGATCGCCGACGCGGCGGTGAGCAGCCAGTTCCGGCGTGAGCGTCCGGTCGCGCCCAGCGCGCGGACGGTGCAGCGCAGCCCGAGGGCGGCGCCGATGCAGGCCATCACGTACGACAGCACGGGGGTCAGCCAGCCGAAGGTGGCGTGGTCCAGGTGTCCCATGGCAGAGGGACGCTAGACCCGCCAGGGGCGCATGAAGGGGGCGCATTTCGAAAGGTGTTGCAATATGACGCGGAGAGGCCTCAGGACGACCGTATGGCGCTCGAACGTGTGCACCGCGTCGTCCTTCGTGTCGGTGAGGGATCATGCGCAGCATGAGCGACGACCACACACACGTCCAGGAATTCTTCACGGCGCGGGCGGCGGACTGGGACGCCCGCTTCCCCGACGACGGACCCGCCTACGCGGCCGCCGTGGCCGAGCTCGGGCTGCGCGAGGGCGGCCGGGTGCTCGACGCGGGATGCGGCACCGGGCGCGCGCTGCCCCCGCTCCGGGCGGCCGTGGGTGCGTCCGGAGTCGTCATCGGGGCCGATCTGACGCCCGCGATGCTGACGGCGGCCGTACGGGCCGGGCGGGACCGGGACGGATGCCTGCTGCTCGCCGACGTCACCGCTCTGCCCGTGCGCACGGAGTCCCTGGACGCCGTGTTCGGGGCCGGCCTGGTCTCGCATCTCCCGGATCCCGTCGAGAACCTGCGAGAACTGGCCCGAGTCGTGCGGCCCGGCGGGCTACTGGCGCTCTTCCACCCCATCGGGCGGGCGGCCCTCGCCGCGCGCCAGGGACGGCAGATCACCCCCGACGACCTGCGCGCCGAAGGCAACCTGCGCTCGCTGCTGGCCGGTTCGGGCTGGCGCATGACGTCGTACGTCGACGAGGACGCCCGGTTCCTGGCGCTGGCCGTACGCCCGCGATAGCTGTCAGGCAGTCCCCGAGTGGCGGACGGGGCAACCCCGGAGACCGGGGACCGGCCGGGTGCCGAGTTCCGCCACACGGTAGCCGTCCGGGTAGCTCTTGATCTCCCAGTTCTGCCGTGCGTAGTGCGGAGCGCGGCGCGGCGGCATCAGGCGGACCAAGCGGCCACGCGCGCGTACCGCGCGACGGACCAACGCGCGTGTGGCGCCGCTCGGCGGCTCGTACCGGAAGGCGCGCAGCAGGGAGTCGTCGAGCAGCGCCAGCGTGGCGGTGCGCAACGCGGGCGCCAGCGGGCGCGGGTACCAGGACGTCATGAGGTCGAGGGTCGCGTCGGAGACCCGGCGCGCGCTCTCGTCCCAGCCGAAGTGGGTCTCCTCGTACGCGTCGAGGCAGGACTCGAACTCCTCGTAGGTCTCCGGGATGTCCCTGATGCCCATGTGCCGCCCCAGGGTGCGGTAGTGGACGGTGGAGGCGATGACCTCGTGGCGCGACATCCTGCGCCACCCGTAGGCGTCGATCCACCGCTTGGGCATCACCACGAACGTGCACAGGACGTAGCGCATGTCCTCGTTGCCGATGTCGTAGCTCCGGTGCATCTGGTTGATCCGCCGAATCGCCGTACGGCCCTCGACGGCGTCGAAACCGTGCTCCACGACGGTGTCCAAAAGAAGCGCGGTGTCGTCGTAGCGTTTCTGCGCACGGTCCGTGAGCTCCGCCGTCTCGGCGAGCAGGCGCCCGATGGAGGGAACGGCGTAGGTGCGGTAGAGAGCCAGCTCCAGCGCGCGCGTGAAGTCCCAGGGGAACTCGTAGACCGCGCTCAAGCGGTAGATCTCCAGCGATTCCTCGTACGGATCCATGCGCCGGATCCGTTCGAGCCGCTCGTAGCGCTTCATCCGGGTCTCCCCCTTCTGCCACCGGGCCGCCAACTCTACGGTGAGTAGCAGCAGATGGACGATCAGCTACAGATCGACGAAGGCGGCCGGGCCGCCGTCCTCGAAGCCATGGTGCATCGCACCGGGGGAAGGTGGGCCGATGTCCGACTTGTTCGGCAGGATGCGCAGGCTCTGGAGCCAAGGCCCCTCGGAGCGCGACGAGAGCCGGGAAACGGGGAAACAGCGGCCCGCGAAGCGCGCGCACAATCTCTTCGAGGCGGCCGCGGCCTATGTGGCGGCCTGCGCCGACGACGACCAGGACCGGATCGACGAGGCCGCGGCCTGGGTGTCGCCGGAGGCGCTGTCGTTCGGGGTGAGCGAACTCGCCTGTCGCGCCGTCATCGCACTGGCGCGCGAACGGGACGAGTCGCCGCGGACGGTGGCACGGTCCCTCCTGGGGCTGCCGGCGGCCTGATCCCGAGCACCCGGCGGTCGATTCGCCCCTTTCCAGCCGGATAACTGCAGCTCCGGGTGCGCCTCCCCCTCGTGACAACCGGCTCACCACCGCATTAAGGTGCGCCGACGGATGAAGCGATGGGGAGGCTGGGATGGCCGGGACGGGCGAGAACGCCGTCGCCGCCGAGGACGACGACGCGCTCTACGTGCTGACCGCGGTGCTGCTGACGCCCGCGCAGTTCCCCAGCGTGCTGGGTGACGACTATCCGGAGGCATGCACGGCGCTCGATCTGGCACCGCTCGCCGACGGGTACGGCTTGGTGCTGGGTCAGGACTCCGACGGTGCGCGGTGGACGGTCGTGATCGACGACGTCTCACTGGTCGCGGTGGCCATCGCGTCATGGGACTGCGGCATCGAGTACGAACTGTCGCCCGACGAGCGCACCGTGGTGGCCGCGCTGCCCGGCTGGCCGCTCGCGGTCGCCGTGGCGGCTCCCGGTGTGCCGGCCCCGCACGATCCCGAGCCCGAGGTCGCCGAACGCCCTCCGCTGGCACCGCCGGACACCAGCGTCTGGGGCCCCGCCCAGCGTCGCCTCGGTGCCGACGAGATCGCCCTGCAGTGGGCTGTGTGGCGGGAGCAGATCCCCGAGGACCAGTTCGCGGACCCCGGAAGCGCAGAAGGAGCCGAGGGGGCCTCCATCGCCTCGGAGGAGGCGGACGGCGAGACGAAGACCGGGCCGCGCGACGGCATCCGCCGGGTACTGGCCGAGGCGCACGCCTACGTGGAGAAGGCGCCGCCGCTCGGCCGCGTCCGGTCCTCCTTCGCCCCGGGTGACGCGCGGACGCTGCGGGCCGACGGCCCCGGCTGGTCCATGGTCGCGCGGACCGACGACATCGCCTTCGTACTGCTGGACGAGGAACCCGGCGAGGTCCTGCCGATCGGCCGCGGTGCCCAGCTGCCCGGGCTCCTGGAGGCCCTCGACAAGATGGCGGTACGTCCGGCCTGACGGAGCCGCACGGGTGGGGCCGCAGGCGAGGGCCGTCCGAGCGCCAGCGCTCGCGCGCGGACCGCAGTGTGGCGGGGCTACATGGGGCCGCACTCCAGCATGACGTGACGGGAGTGGGGCGTGCCCGACGCCCGGCGTGCCCGGCTGGCATGCCCGACGTCCGACTCCACCGAAGCCCGCCCCGACCGGCGTAGGACGGTCGGATGTCGCCCCCGGCACCGGAGTTGGCGAGGGGCGCGAGCCGAGCAGCCTCGGCCCTCGCCAGGCCGCAGGGCGAGTCGTGGACTCAGTGTGGGGGTGGCGCACGCCGCAGCGCGGCGGTGCGCTGAAACGGGGTCGTGAACCCCCACACCCGCGACGCGTCCCATGTGGTCCGCACCCATGGTGGACGACCGGACGGGATCGCAGCATGGGGCAGCCCCAAGCTCCCGTCCCCCTGGAGGCCGGTCATGCGCCCGTCCCGCCGTGTTCCCCTGCTCGCCGCCACCGCCCTGGCACTGACCCTTACCGGGCCCGTCCCGGCGGGAGCCGCGGCGGCGGGCGCCGACCACTGCGAGCGGCAGGATGCCGTACGGGTGCCCGGTGCCGCGTTCCAGCAGAGCGCGTGTCTGGAAGACCTGACCACCGCCGGGCTCGCCGGCACGCCGTACACGGACATGGCCGACCAGGCGGGGCTCACCGCCAAGGGGACGACCAACCCATCCAGCGTGCCCGGGACACAGATCGACGGCTACTTTCCGGACAACTCGGGCTTCAACGCCACGCACGGCTGGCGCCACGACGCGCAGTTCGTGATCCGGCTGCCCGACCACTGGAACGGGGGCCTCGTCGTCACGGGCGCCCCGGGCACCCGCAAGCAGTACGCCACGGACACGGCCATCTCCGATCAGGTGCTGGCACAGGGGTACGCGTACGCGGCCACCGACAAGGGCAACAGCGGGCCCGACTTCTACCGCGACGGAAGTCGGCCGGGAGACGCCGTGGCCGAGTGGAACCGGCGGACCACCCAGCTCACGCGTGCCGCCAGGAAGGCGGTGGCCCAGCGCTACGGCCACGCACCCCGCCGCACGTACATGACCGGGATCTCCAACGGCGGCTACCTCACCCGATGGCAGCTGGAGAACCACGCCGAGCTGTACGACGGTGGGGTGGACTGGGAGGGCGCGCTGTGGACCGCCGAAGGGCCGAGCCTCCTCACCTCGCTGCCGACCGCGGTGGCCAGAACGCTCGGCGCGGCGGACGACGGCGACATGGAGGCGGTGGGCTTCTCGCCCCGCTCCGCCTTCCTGTGGCCGTACCACGAGAAGGCCTATTGGGGCGTCACGCAGAAGATCTACCGCGCCGAGTTCGACCCGGCCTATGACGCCGGATGCCCTGGAGCGTCCGCCGGGTCCACCGTGGAACAGATCCTGGCGCCGTGCCCGAGCGACGCCACGTACGACTACGCGTCCCGCCCGGCGTCCGTGCACCGGGCCGTCGCGCGCGTGGCTCTGACCGGACGGATCGGCCGGCCGCTGATCACCCTGCACGGCGATCTGGACGCGCTGCTGCCCAAGACCGCGGACTCCGACGTGTACGCGCGCATGGTCGACGACAGTGGCCGGGGGCAGCGGCACCGCTACTACTCCGTGGAGGACGGGACGCACGTCGACGGGCTGTACGACACGTATCCCGACCGCCTGCGGCCGATCCTGCCCTGCTACCGCTCCGCCTTCCACGCGCTGACCGTCTGGGTCGAGCGAGGAACGCGGCCCCCCGCTGACCACACCGTCGGCAGGCCAGCGAGCGGCGACGAGGTCAACTCCTGCTCGCTGGAGGAGACCGCATCGCCTCGGTAGCCCTTCAGCGGCCAAGCTCCTTGCGACCGGCACGGCGCAGCCTGCGCCGCTGTGAGGGGTCGAGCGTCAGGTAGGCGGCGGTGGGTATGCCCAGCACGATCAGGAAAGCGATCCACCAGGGCACACCCACCGCCGGAAGCAGGATCAGCAGGACGATCCCGATCCCCACTCCGCCTGCGACGACCTTCGCGTTCTTCGACATGTGTGTGTCGCCTCCTTCGCGGCCACCGGCCGCTCTCTGTCGTGAAAACGGATCGGCGCTCCGCGCGGTTCCGGAACGCGACCCCGAGAGACCCCTGAGTCGCGACCCCGACTCTCCCCTGAGATCCCCTCGCTACTCGACCCTGAGGGGTTCTCCGACCTCGTACATGTGGCGCAGCGCCTGCCGATAGGAGTCGACGAGCCCGGTCTCCGCGTAAGGGATACCCAACTCCGCGCAGTGGGCGCGCACCAGAGGCCGGGCCAGTCGGAGGTGCGGCCGGGGCATGCTCGGGAAGAGGTGGTGCTCGATCTGGTAGTTGAGGCCGCCGAGGAACCAGTCGGTCAGCGCTCCGCCGCGGATGTTCCGCGAGGTGAGCACCTGGCGGCGCAGATGGCCCCAGCGTTCGCCGTCCGGGTCGGGCATCTCCATGCCCTTGTGGTTGGGCGCGAAGGCGAGACCGAGGTGGAGGCCGAAGAGTGCCTGGTGCAGGGCGGCGAAGGCGAGGGCCTTGCCGAGGGACATGGTGGTGAGCAGCAGTGTCGCGTAGGCCGCGACGTGGGCGACGAGCAACAGGGCCTCGACCGCCCTCTCGCGCGGGGGCTGTCGACGCAGGTCCCGGAACCCGTGGATCTTGAGGGCGATGCCTTCGAGGAGGGTGAGCGGGAAGAAGAGCCAGGCCTGGTTGCGAGTGAGCCAGCGCCGGAAACCCGAGCGCTCGGCGGCCTGCGCGCTGGTGAACACCAGGACGTCCGCGACGACGTCCGGGTCCTTGTCCACGTGGTTGGGGTTGGCGTGATGGCGGGAGTGCTTGTCGTTCCACCAGGCGTAGCTCATGCCCAGGAGGAGATTGCCGTGGACGAGGCCGATCAGGCGGCCGACCGCCTTGTCGCCGGTGATCTGCGCGTGTCCCGCGTCGTGGCCTATGAAGGCCGACCGTGCGCAGAGCACGGCAAGGACCGGAGCCAGAAGCAGGACCCACCAGGAGGCACCGGCGAGGGCTATGCCGGTGACGACGCCCACCAGTGACAGGGCGTTGACGGCGATCGCGCGGGCGTACCAGCCGCGCCGGCGCTCCAGGAGGTGCCGGGCCCGGACGGTCCTCAGGAGGGGTGCGAAGTCGCTTCCAGCGGGCGGTCCGGGAACGGCCTCCGAAGGGTGCGTCTCGACGGCCGCGGCACTCAGGGGCATGTGGGTCTCCGGTCTCTCATGACATGCGCTGACCTTGTGAAACGTACGTATGCGCACCGCCCGGAGACCATGGCGCCACCACCCGGGTACACGGGGGGCCAGCACAGTGCCACCAGGGGGGTTGTCCACACCTCCGGGGGGTGCGCATGACCCGGGACACCCGGCCGCACCTTTCCGTTCTCGGGCGCGGGTGCTGTACCCTCGGCGACTCGACCCGACTAGTCAAATTTGAGGAACGCGCCATCGCCGAGCAGACACCCCCTGTCACCTCCCCCGCCGAGATCGCCGAACTGGCGCGCTGCCGTGCCGTGTTCGTCCCCGCCGACCCGGCACGTACCGGGCGGATCGCCTTCTGGACGCCCGGCGGCGAAGGGCCGCCCGTCGTCGAGTCCCGGTCGGCTGAGGACCTCGCGGTCGCCCTGCCCGGTGCCGAGGGGATCGAGCTGGTGACCGTGCCCGCCGTCCTGCTGCCGGTGCGTTCCGCCCTGCCGGTGCTCACACGCGCGCGTGCCGCCGCGCGGGCCCACCGGGCGACGGCGTTCTGGGGCGCGGCGGCCGTGTTCGCCCTGCAACTCGCGGCACGAGGGCTGCTGCTGCCCGGCCTGACCCCGGACGACCACGACGCGTGGCGTGCGGGCCCGCTCCGCGCGGAGGACCTGACGCGGATGCGCGATCTGGCTGCCGCCATGCCGCCGGAAGCCCACGCGGTGCCGTTGGACGAGCGGGAACCGCTGCGGCTGCCCGAGCCGGAGCTGCTGCTGCGCGCCTTCCTCGACGCCGTCGCCGACACCTTGCCCCGGTCCCCCGCGGCACGCATGGCGGCGGGCGGCCCGGCCTTCGCCGCCCCGGAACCGCGGCACGTGCCGGAGCAGCGCGCCTGGGCCGCGGACGTGGCCGCCGGACACGACGCCGGCGTGCGGGTCTCGTTGCGCATCGAGGTGCCGGGACTGGTGTCGACCACCTCGGACGGCGGCCGTCTGCCCTTCCGTGCCGTGCTGCAGGTGCACAGTGCCGACGACCCGGCGCTCGTCGCGGACGCCGCGGCGATCTGGGCCGGCTCCCAGGCGTTCGGCCCACGCGCGCGGATGGACACCCTGCTGGCACTGCGCCGCGCGGCCCGGTCCTGGGCCCCGCTGACACCCCTGCTGTCGGCGGCGGAGCCGGACGCCCTGGAGCTGGCCGACGAAGAGGTCACCGAACTCCTGGGTGAGGGCGCCCGGATGCTGGGCGCCGCCGGGGTCGAGGTGCACTGGCCGAAGGAACTGGCGCGCAAGCTCACCGCCCGGGCGGTCATCGGCCCCTCCGAGGACGAGGAAGGCGCTCGCCGGATGCGGGCCGACACGCCGTCCTTCCTGTCCGCGGACGCGTTGCTCAGCTTCAACTGGCGCTTCGCGCTGGGAGATCAGCAGCTCACCCGCCAGGAGCTGGACCGGCTGGCGGAGGCGAGCCGGCCGGTGGTGCGCCTGCGCGACCAGTGGGTTCTGGTGGATCCGGAGGAGGTCCGCCGTGCCCGGTCGCAGCAGGACCGCAAGCTCACGCCCGTCGACGCGCTCAGCGCCGCCCTGGCCGGTTCCACGGAGGTCGACGGCCGCCGGGTCGAGGTGCGGCCCACCGGCTGGTTGGCGACACTGCGGGAGCGGCTCGCGGACCCGGAGGCGCAGGACCCCGTCGGCCAGCCCGCCGCCCTCGCCGCGACGCTCCGGGACTACCAGGTCAGGGGTCTCAGCTGGCTCGCCCGGATGACCTCGCTGGGCCTCGGCGGCTGCCTGGCCGACGACATGGGGCTGGGCAAGACGATCACGCTGATCGCGCTGCACCTGCACCGGCAGAGCGACGAGTCCTCGGCCGGACCCACCCTCGTCGTCTGCCCGACGTCCCTGATGGGCAACTGGCAGCGCGAGATCGAGCGATTCGCGCCCGGGGTCCCCGTGCGGCGTTTCCACGGTTCCCGCCGCGACCTCGAAGACCTGGCCGACGGGGAGTTCGTGCTGACCACGTACGGCACGATGCGGCTCGACGCGCCGCGACTCGCCGGCGTGCCGTGGGGCATGGTCGTGGCGGACGAGGCGCAGCACGTGAAGAACCCGTACTCGGCCACGGCACGCGCGCTGCGCACCATCGGTGCACGCGCACGCGTGGCTCTCACCGGGACCCCGGTGGAGAACAACCTGTCGGAACTGTGGGCCATCCTCGACTGGACGACACCAGGACTCCTCGGTGGGCTCGGCGCCTTCCGCACCCGGTACGCGCACGCGGTGGAGGGCGGGCAGGACCCCGCGGCCGGCGAGCGGCTGGGGCGGCTCGTACGGCCGTTCCTGCTGCGGCGCCGGAAGTCGGACCCGGGCATCGCACCGGAGCTTCCGCCCAAGACCGAGACCGACCGTGCCGTGTCGCTCACCAAGGAGCAGACGGGGCTCTACGAGGCCGTGGTGCGCGAGACGCTGGCGGAGATCGCGGGCGCCGACAGCATGGCGCGGCGAGGTCTGATCGTGAAGCTGCTGACGGGGCTCAAGCAGATCTGCAACCACCCCGCCCAGTTCCTCAAGGAGGAGAGACCGACGATCGCGGGTCGGTCGGGAAAGCTGGAGCTGCTGGACGAACTGCTCGACACCATCCTCTCCGAGGGAGCGGGCGTTCTGGTCTTCACGCAGTACGTGCAAATGGCGCGTCTCATCGAGCGGCACCTGGCGGCGCGCGGTGTGCCGTCGCAGTTCCTGCACGGGGGTACGCCCGTCCAGGAACGGGAGCGGATGGTGCGGCGTTTCCAGGAGGGCGAGGTCCCCGTCTTCCTGCTGTCGCTGAAGGCGGCGGGCACGGGCCTGAACCTGACGAGAGCGGAACACGTCGTGCACTACGACCGCTGGTGGAATCCGGCCGTCGAGGCGCAGGCCACCGACCGCGCGTACCGCATCGGCCAGACGCGGCCCGTGCAGGTGCACCGGCTGATCGCCGAGGGGACCATCGAGGACCGGATCGCCGAGATGCTGGTCCGCAAAAGGGAGTTGGCCGACGCGGTGCTCGGCTCCGGCGAGTCGGTGCTGACCGAGCTGACGGACGCGCAACTGGCCGACCTGGTGGAGCTGCGAGGGGGCGCCCGATGACCGACCACGACATAGAGCGTACGTTCGAGGCGTTGCCGCCGGCCCAGGGGCGGGCCTTCGCGCGGACCTGGTGGGGGCGGGCCTGGCTCAAGGCCCTGGAGGACACGGCGCTCGACTCGGTCCAGCTGAAGGCCGGGCGCCGCCTCGCGCGCGCGGGTGCGGTCGGGGCGGTGTCCGTACGCCCGGGGCGCATCACGGCAGTCGTCCAGGACCGCGACCGCACCTCGCACCGCGCCGACGTCCTGTTGCCGGAGCTCTCCGAAGAGCAATGGGGCCGCTTCCTGGACATCGCCGTCGAACGCGCGGGACACGTCGCCGCTTTGCTCGACCGGGAGATGCCGCCGCACCTGGTGGAGGACGGTGCGGTGGCCGGCGTCGAACTCCTGCCGGGCGTCGGTGAGCTGGAACCGGAGTGCGACTGCGGCTCCTGGGACCACTGCGGGCACACGGCGGCCCTGTGCTACCAGCTGGCGCGACTCCTGGACGAGGACCCGTTCGTGCTGCTGCTCATACGAGGACGTGGCGAAGGCGCCCTGCTGGACGACCTCCAGGCACGCGCCACCAGACCCGCCGAGGACCGGTTTTCCCCGCGACAGCATTCTCCGGAGGGTGTGGACGCCGCCGAGGCGTACGCGACCGGCGACATCCTGCCGCCCCTCCCCGCCCTGCCCGAACCGCCCGAACAACCGGGTCAGCCGCCGTCCCTGGACACCGACACCCCGCCCGCACCCGGCGTGGAGCCCTCCGCCCTCGAATTCCTCGCCGCGCAGGCGGCCGAGGAGGCACGGGTGCTCCTCGTGGACGCGCTCGACCCCGAGCACGTACGACGCCCACCGGCCGACGAACTGACGCTCGCTCAGGACGCTGTGCGGCTGGCGGCGGGCACGCCGGACGAGCGGATCGCCGGCCGGCTCGCCGCCGGATCCGGGCGGGACAGGGACGGGCTGGCCCTCGCCGTCCGCGCCTGGAGCTACGGCGGCACGGCCGCACTGTCCGTGCTCGAGGACGAGTGGGCCGTGGACTCCGCGTCGCTGGCACGCGCGCGTACGGTCCTGGAGTTCGCATGGGAGGAAGGCGAACGGCCAGCTCTGCACCGCTCGGGCAACCGCTGGACGGTGAGCGGCACGCCCGCGCAGTTGCGGCTGGGCCGGGACGGCCGGTGGTGGCCGTATGCCGAGGACCGCGGCCGCTGGGTGCCCGCGGGCACGGCCACCACGGACCCGGCCACCGCCCTGGGGTCCGTGCTCGGCGACGACTGACAGGCGTGGCACACCGTACGCGCGCGCGTGCCTGCCTGACGGCCGTCGGCGCGCGCGTGGACGCGCCCCGGCATGCGTGAACACCCGTCCCACCTGCGACCTCCACGCGTTCTCCGCCGCGCGGTCAGCCACTCGTGTCGCGCCGTTCACCCGCCGGACGCGCCCTGTTGGGCAGGACAGCGGAATCTGGCCGCTGTCACCGAAAACAGTGCCCCAGGAGGCCCGATGTCCCCGCACGCCACCGGCCGACGCCGCGTCCACCGTTCCGTCGCCGCAGGAGTGCCGCTCGCCGTTCTGGCCGCCCTGACGGGCTCGGGCACCGCGAGCGCGCACGGCGACGCCGAGCAGCCGCGGGTGACCCGGACCGCGACGCTCGGAGACATTCCGCTGGGCACGTTCAGCAACGGGCTGCTGCCCGGCACGGTGTCCGACGACAGGGGTACGGATCTCGGAGGCATCGGCAGCGACATCTACCCGGCGGGCCGCGACAACGAGTTCTGGACCGTCACCGACCGGGGCCCCAACGGCCAGATCAAGGTCGACGGCAAGAAGCGCCGCACCTTCCCCGTGCCCGGCTTCGACCCCGCGATCGTCAAGATCCGCGTGGCCGGGGACACCGTACGGGTGCTCGACGCCATCGGGCTGACCACGGCCTCCGGCAAGCCCGTCACGGGGCTGCCCGACCAGGCCGGACGCGACGAGGCTCCGTACTCCTACGACGCTCGGACTCCCCTTGCGTACAACCCCAACGGCGTGGACACCGAGGGGATCGTGCGGGCCGCGGACGGCACGTTCTGGCTCGTCGACGAGTACGGGCCCTCCCTGCTCCACGTGTCGGCACACGGCCGCGTACTCACGCGGTACGTCCCCGAAGGGCTGAAGCTGACCGGCGCGGACTACCCGGTGGTCGAGGCGCTGCCGGCCGTCTTCCTGCACCGGAAGATCAACCGCGGTTTCGAAGGGCTCGCCCAACTCCCCGGCGGTGACCTCGTGATGGCGCTGCAGAGCCCGCTCTCCCTGCCGGACGGCGACGCTGGTGAGGCCTCCCGCACGACCCGTCTGGTGCGCTTCTCGCCGAAGAAGCGCACGGTCACCGCCGAGTACGCCTACCGCTTCGACCCGGTGGACGTCGTCGACCCGGGCGAGGACGACACGTCGGAGCTGAAGATCTCCTCGGTGGTCGCCGTCGGGGGCAACCGGCTGCTGGTCGAGGAGCGCACGGACAAGGCGGCGCGGCTCCAGTCGGTGGAACTCACCCGGGACGCCGACATCCTGGGGCGGGCCTGGGACGACGACACGGCCTCGCCGTCCCTGGAGCAGCTCGACGACCCGGCCGCCGCGGGTGTCCCGGTGCTGCGCAAGCACCTGGTCGTCGACCTCGGCAAGGTGGCCGGGGTGCCCGGCAAGATCGAGGGTGTCGCGCGCGTGCGGAACGACACGCTGGCGCTCATCAACGACAACGACTTCGGGATGACGGACGGTCCGGAGGCGTTCGACGCGCAGGGCCGTCTCGTGGACAGCGGGATCGAGACGACGGTCACGTACGTGCGGCTGCCGCGCCGTATCTGATTCCGGCGTCCCACTGGGGTGCCGTACGGAGGGACACGGTAGCGCGCCTGGACCTGTTGGGAACGTACGGCCCCGCGCGCGCCTGAACCTCGGCTGGGCAGCGTGCACGCGCGCGTAGGTGGTGCTGGTCGCCTACGCGCGCGTGCCCTCACGCCAGCGGCTTCGTCAGTTTGCGGCTGCCTCCGCCCGTGTCTGCGACGAGGCTGCAGGTGACGTTGTCGATGCCGACGTCGTACGTGGAGGTGTCCGGGTACTGCACGAGGGTCCCGCGCACGGTTCCGGCGGGCTGTTCGGCCGTCTCGCGCCGCAGCGTCTTCTCGCACAGCGCCGAAGCGGCCTCGCTGCGGGCGGTGTCCGAGGCGTAGGTGCCTTCCAGTTCGACGACGCGCACGACCTCGGCGTCGTGGGGCTCACGGCACGACTGCCTGGCCGCCTGGCCCGGCCGACTGCTGTCGACGTCGAAACAGTCGCCCTTCTTGAGCATGTAGTACGGGATCTCGTCGCCCGCCGGGACCGCGAAGAGCGATTCGAGGTCGCTCGGAAGGGCGCTGGGGAGCCCGCTGGGAAAGTCCGTCGGGAAGTTGCTCGGCAGACCCGACGGCAGTCTCGACGGAAGCTCCGTGGGCAGCTTCGAGGGGATGCTCAGGGACGGGGCGGGCGAACGACCCGTCCTCGTGTCGCTGTCGGTGGGTGACTTGTCGTCCGACGAGTCACCGCCCTGAGTGACCACCAGGAGTACGGCGGCGAGAACGCCCACGGCCACCACCACGGCGATCACGAGGAAGAGGGTGTTACGGCGCGGCCCCGGACCTCCGGGCGGTCCTGCAGGCGGCGGGGGCGGCATGCCCTCACCGCCGCCCTGCCCGGACGACCAGTTGCCGTCGTCCGGAGGCGGGCCGTAGCCTCCGCCGGCGTATCCGCCTCCTCCGGGCAGCGTCCCGTAGCCGTCCGGAGGGGGACCGTAGCCCCCGGACGGCGGACCGAATCCACCGTGGTCCGGGGGCGGCGTGCCCCCTGGCGGCTGGGGCGGTAAGGGTGGCGTGGCCATACCGCCAAGCGTCGCCCCGTGCCGGCGAGTGCGCGACCCCCGCGCGGGAGTTGATACGGACTCATGCCACGGAAGGCACGGTTCCGGAGCATTCCCGGCGCGGGCGGCGAGCAGGAGCGGCTGGAGACGCCAATCGGTTCGTCCTCAGGGGCTCGATCAGCCCCGGGCCCCCAGCAGGTGGTCCATGGCCAGCTGGTCCAGCCGCTCGAAGGCCATGCCGCGCGCGGCGGCCTCCTCCACGTCGAAGTCCTCGAACGCCGACCGGTCGTCGAGGAGAGCCGTCAGACCGTCCGCCGCCGTGGGCTGCGCCAGCTCGTCCAGTCGCGAGGCCCGCAGCGCCTCCTGGACCTCGGGGTCGGCCCGGAAAGCGGCCGCCCGGTCGCGCAGGACGAGGTAGTTGCGCATGCAGCCCGCAGCGGACGCCCACACGCCGTCGAAGTCCTCGGTCCGCGGCGGCTTGAAGTCGAAGTGCCTCGGCCCCTCGTAGCCGGCGGTCTCCAGGAGGTCCACGAGCCAGAAGGCGGACCGCAGGTCGCCCGCGCCGAAGCGCAGGTCCTGGTCGTACTTGATGCCCGACTGGCCGTTCAGGTCGATGTGGAAGAGCTTGCCCGCCCACAGTGCCTGGGCGATGCCGTGCGGGAAGTTCAGGCCGGCCATCTGCTCGTGGCCCACCTCCGGGTTGACGCCGTACAGCTCGGGGCGCTCCAGGCGCTCGATGAAGGCGAGGGCGTGGCCGACCGTGGGGAGCAGGATGTCGCCGCGCGGCTCGTTCGGCTTGGGCTCGATCGCGAAGCGCAGGTCGTAGCCCTGGGAGGTCACGTACTCGCCCAGGAGATCGAAGGCCTCCTTCATGCGGTCGAGGGCGACGCGCACGTCCTTGGCCGCGCCCGACTCCGCGCCCTCCCGGCCGCCCCAGGCGACGTAGGTCTGGGCACCGAGTTCGACCGCGAGGTCGACGTTGCGGATCGTCTTGCGCAGGGCGTAGCGGCGTACGTCCCGGTCGTTGGCCGTGAAGGCGCCGTCCTTGAACACGGGGTGCGTGAACAGGTTGGTGGTGGCCATCGGCACCTTCAGGCCGGTCGCGTCGAGAGCCTGGCGGAAGCGCTTGATGTGGGACTCGCGCTCGGTGTCCGAGGACCCGAAGGGGATCAGGTCGTCGTCGTGGAAGGTGACTCCGTAGGCGCCCAGCTCGGCCAGGCGCTGCACCGACTCGACCGGGTCGAGGGCACGCCGCGTGGCGTCGCCGAACGGGTCCCTCCCCTGCCAGCCGACGGTCCACAGGCCGAAGGTGAACCTGTCATCGGGGGTGGGCTGGTAGTTCATGCCGCGGCTCCTTGCTCTGTTTCGCTCCGACTATTTCGTCATGGCACTTAACAAATTAGTATGCGGAGGCATCTCTGGGAAGAGACGAATCACGAAACCCGGTCACAGTGGTCCCGGGACACGCCGTCACCAGGACAGATCCCGCGGAGCCGCGGAAGAGGGAGAGCCCGATGTCAGCAGCCGAGGGTCCGCTGGTCGTGGGGGTGGACACATCCACCCAGTCCACCAAAGCCCTGGTCGTCGACGCATCCACCGGACAGGTGGTGGCGAGCGGACAGGCGCCGCACACCGTCTCCTCCGGAGCGGGCCGCGAGAGCGACCCGCGCCAGTGGTGGGACGCCCTCAGGGAGGCCCTCCACCAGTGCGGGGACGCGGCGCACGAGGCCGCGGCGGTGTCGATCGGCGGACAGCAGCACGGCCTGGTCACCCTGGACGCCGCGGGCGACCCGGTGCGCCCGGCGCTCCTGTGGAACGACGTGCGCTCTGCGCCCCAGGCCCGCCGGCTGATCGAGGAGCTCGGCGGACCCAAGGCGTGGGCCGAACGGTGCGGCAGCGTGCCCGGGCCCTCCTTCACGGTGACGAAGTGGACGTGGCTCGCCGAGCACGAGCCGGAGGCCCTCCGCGCCACCGCGGCCGTGCGTCTGCCCCACGACTACCTCACCGAGCGCCTCACCGGAGAGGGCACGACGGACCGCGGTGACGTCTCCGGCACGGGCTGGTGGGCGTCCGCGACGGAGTCGTACGACGCGGAGGTCCTCGCGCACATCGGCCTCGACCCCGCCCTGCTCCCCCGCGTCGTGCGCCCCGGCGAGGTGGCGGGCACCGTCCGCGACACCGCCGACCTGCCGTTCTCCAAGGGCACCCTCGTCGCGGCCGGCACCGGCGACAACGCGGCCGCCGCGCTCGGACTCGGCCTGCGCCCCGGCACGGCCGTGCTCAGCCTCGGCACGTCAGGCACGGTCTACGCCGTCTCCACGCACCGTCCCGCCGACCCGACCGGCACCGTGGCCGGCTTCGCCGACGCGCGCGGAGACTGGCTCCCGCTGGCCTGCACCCTGAACTGCACGCTCGCCGTCGACCGCATCGCCGCGCTGCTCGGACTGGACCGCGAAGCTGTGGAGCCTGGCGCGGGCGTTACCCTGCTGCCCTACCTGGACGGCGAGCGGACACCCGACCTGCCGCACGCCGCGGGCCTGCTGCACGGGCTCCGGCACGACACGACGGGCGGCCAGCTGCTGCAAGCCGCTTACGACGGCGCCGTCCACTCCCTCCTCGGCGCACTGGACCTCGTACTCGACCCGGAAGCCGACCGGTCGGCGCCCTTGCTGCTCATCGGCGGAGGCGCGCGGGGCAAGGCGTGGCAGGAGACCGTACGCCGCCTGTCGGGACGGCCCGTCCAGGTGCCCGAGGCCAGAGAGCTGGTCGCACTGGGCGCCGCCGCACAGGCCGCCGGACTGCTGACCGGCGAGGACCCGGCGGCGGTGGCCCGGCGCTGGGACACCGCCCGCGGTCCCGTGCTCGACGCCGTGGAACGGGACGAGGCGACGCTCGCCAGGATCGCCGGGGTACTCTCCGACGCGGCCCCGCTGCTGGAGCGGGTACCGGACAAGCGCTGACGAGGGTCGGCCTGACCAGGGCAGCCCCGCGGGGACCGGCCGGACGAGGACTGACGGAGGCATGACCGCACCGCTGCACGAAGCCCACCCGTCCGGCCGCCGGCTGCCCGACACCCAGCAGGGCATGCGCCGCCGCAACCTCGCGCGCGTGATGCACACCGTCAGCGCCGAGGGGCCGCTGTCCCGGGCGGCAGTCGCCTCGCGCATCGGTCTGACCCGCGCGGCCGTGTCGACGCTGGTGGACGAGCTGATCCGCTCCGGGCTCCTGGAGGAACTCGGTCCGGAACGCCCCGGGCGCGTCGGACGCCCCGGCTCCGCACTGGCCGTGAGCGGTCGCGGTCCCGCAGGGATCGGGGCGGAGATCGGCGTGGGCCATCTCGCGGTCTGCGCGGTCGACCTCCGGGGCGACATACGGGTGCGGGCCGTGCGGCACGGCGCGAACCGCGGCCGGTCGCCCGAGTCGGTCACCGGGGAACTGACCGGGCTGGTACGCCAGGTGGTCGCCGACGCCGAACGGGAAGGCCTGTGGCCCGCCGGGCTCGCGGTCGCCGTGCCGGGACTGGTCGCCCGTGACGCCCGCACCGTCGTCCGCGCCCCCAACCTCGACTGGCACGGCATCGACCTCGGCGCACTGCTCCCCGGCGAACTGCCACTGACGGTCGACAACGAGGCCAACTTCGGCGCGCTGGCCGAACTCTGGCTGGGCGACGGAACTCCGCAGGACTTCCTGCACGTGTCGGCGGAGATCGGCATCGGCGGGGCCGTGGTCGTGGACGGACGGCTCCTGCGCGGGACGCGCGGATTCGCCGGCGAGCTCGGACACGTGCCGGTCCGCCCCGAGGGCCCCGAGTGCGTGTGCGGCGGGCGCGGCTGCCTGGAGCAGTACGCCGGCGAGGACGCCGTACTGCGCGCGGCGGGCCTCGAACCGGTCGAGGACCGCGTCGGGCTGCTGGCGGGACGGGCCGCCGCCGACGACGACGAGGCCGTACGGCGTGCGCTGCGCCGAGCCGGAACCGCGCTCGGCATCGCCCTGACCGGTGCGGTCAATCTGATCGACCCCGAAACCGTCGTGCTCGGCGGCGCCCTGGCCCGTCTGGCTCCCTGGCTGCTGCCTTCGCTGGAGGGCGAGTTGAGGCGCCGGACGACCGGTCCCGCCTGTGCGGTGACCGTCTCCCGGCTCGGCCCCGAGGGGCCGCTGCTGGGCGCCGCGCATTCGGTGGTGCGGGGGGTGCTGGACGACCCGGCGGCGGTGGCGGGGCGTTCTTGACGGCGGGGCAGCGGGTGTCGTCGTGTGTGGGTGCGGCGAGCCTGTGCGGTCTTGAATAGGTAGCCCAAGGACTGGGTGCTGTGGTTGGCGTGGGGGCCGGTGAGACGCCGCTGTCGGGACCGCGGGCAGAGATGCCGCTGTCGGCACCGCCCGACTCCACTTCGCCCGGCCCGTCTCTCGGCGCTGTGACGGCACGGAGTTGTGCGGGATCCAGGTCCGGTCGGGGGACCTCGCGGTAGTCCATTCCCCCTTGTGGGTGAGGAAGTTGTCCACAGTCTCGGAGTTGTCCACCGCCGGGCGCCTTGCTCTTCCTGCCCAACCGGCAGGCGCCGTACCGTGATTCACGCGAGGCGCAGCCGTCCTGCCGACGGCTGAGTGTCCGAGCGGATCGGGGGTTCACATGTCAGGGGAGACGCCACTCGGCGCCAGGCGGCGGGTCATCGGGGCGCGCGGGGTCTTACGAGTACGGCGGCCGCTGCCTCTGCTGCCGCCAGTCGTCGTCCTTGTCCACGTCGTTGCCTTCGTCCTTGCCATCGTCCAAGTGCCGCTCGACACTGCGCCGGCGATCTTCGACTTCGTGTCCGAGACGGCCGCGCCCGTGTCGTACGTGGGTCCGGGCGCCGACGTCTGGATGATTGCCGGTGTGGTGATGTCCGTGCTCCTCGTACGGAGTGGGCCGCCGCACATATCCGGGACAGCCCGGGTCCACCTCGACCACGACGCACCGTCCGACTCCCCCGGCCTGACAGCGAACGGAGACGTGCAGCCATGAGCGACCCCCGGATCCTGACGGTCCGGCCCCGGCCGGACGAGTACGCGTGGACGTTCGGCGGCGCACCTCCCGTGGCACGCATCGCACCCGGCACCGTCCTCGACCTGTACACGGAGGACTGCTTCGCGGGCCAGGTGCGGTCCGAGAAGGACCTGGTGTCCGAGGTGTGCGAGTTCCCGTTCCTGAACCCGCAGACGGGGCCCTTCCACGTGGAGGGCGCGGAGCCGGGCGACACCGTCGCGGTGCACTTCGTCTCGATCGAGCCGGCCCGGGACTGGGCGGCGTCGACGACGGTCCCGCTCTTCGGCGCACTCACCTCCACACACACCACGGCCACGCTCCAGCCTCCGCTGCCCGAGACGGTCTGGATCTGGCAGCTCGACCGGGAGCGGCGCACGGCCCTGTTCAGCGCGCGCGACAGCGACATCGAGATCGAGCTGCCGATGGACCCGATGCACGGCACCGTGGGCGTGGCTCCCGCCAACCTCGAAGTACGGTCCGCACTGGTCCCGGACGCCCATGGCGGGAACATGGACACCCCCGAGATGCGAGCGGGCGTGACCTGCTTCCTCGGGGTGAACGTCGAGGGCGCGCTGCTCAGTCTCGGCGACGGACACGCCCGCCAGGGCGAGGGCGAGACGTGTGGAGTCGCCGTGGAGTGCGCCATGAACACGGTGGTGATCGTCGAGTTGCTGAAAGGTGTGGCCACACCGTGGCCGCGCATCGAGTCGGACACGCACATCATCTCGACCGGTTCGGCCCGCCCGCTGGAGGACGCGTTCCGGATATCCCAGCTCGACCTGGTCCAGTGGCTGGTGCGCGACTACGGCTTCAGCGAGCTGGACGCCTACCAGTTCGCGACCCAGGCGGTCGAGTCGCCGCTCGCGAACGTCTGCGACACCAACTACACGTGCGTCGCCAAGCTGCGCAAGCAGTGGCTGCCCCAGCGTGAGACGCATCGCGGACTGCACGCGCGACTGCGGGAGACGGCCGCCACGCTTCGTGGCTGACCCTGGCCTGCGGGCGGGCTCCACCTCCGGCGCCGACAGAGTCACCGTTCCTCGGTACGACGCACGGCAGTCCACCCGCTGCTCCCCTGCTACCCCACTCCCCCGACCTCCTGAGCCCTCAAATCCCCAGCCACCGAACCTTTGAGCCCTTGAGCCCCCGAACCCCGAGCACCATCCCCCACCTGGAAGGAACGCATCGATGGAGCGAGCCAGACCGTTCCTCAGTCGGCGAAGGCTGCTGGGAGCCGCAGCCCTCGCCGCGGTCCCCTACGCCTTATCGCCCGGCACCCGGGCAGGAGCCCAGGCGCAGGCCGTCGACTACCCGGCGGCCGAATGGGTGCCGGCGAGCACCTCCAACTACACGGCGTCCAACCGCCCCACCAGCTATCGGCTCAACTACGTGATCATCCACGTCACGCAGGAGACGTACCCGGACACTCTGTCCATCTTCCAGAACCCGCAGAAGAAGGTGTCCGCGCACTACGTCGTCCGGTCGTCCGACGGGCACGTAGCACAGTGCGTCCGAGAGCGCGACGTGGCCTGGCACGCGGGCAACTGGGACTACAACACGCGCAGTATCGGCATCGAGCACGAGGGCTGGGTGGATCAGCCCTCCTACTTCACCGACGCGATGTACGAACAGTCGGCGAAGCTGACCGCGGCCGTCTGCGACAAGTACGGGATCCCGAAGGACCGGGCGCACATCCTCGGTCACTACCAGGTACCGGGCAGCGACCACACCGATCCGGGCCCGAACTGGGACTGGATCCGCTACATAAGGCTCGTGAACTTCACCTGACCGCGCGCTCCCCACCGGCACGGGCCGGGGCGACCGAGCCGCGGCCCGTCACGAGGACGGTCACGAAGCTTGTCGGGGCGCGCACCGGGAGTGACGATGTCCTCAGCCGCGTCGCGTTCCGGGAGGCCGAGTTGACTGATCCATGGGTGGCCCTGGAACAGGGTGCCGACCCCGTCGAGCGGGTGCGGGCGCTGCGCCGCGCCCACGAGACGTTCACGGAGGCGGGGACGGTGCCCCGGCCGGTGCGCTCCGTGGTCGCCGACTCGTGGCGGCGTTCGGCGCGGGCCGGGGTGGGTCCCGACGGTACGGCGTGCGTGGAACTCACCGACGGCGACCTCGGGGCGTACAGGGCGGAGCATCCGCTGGCGCGGGTGATGCCGTTGATCCGGGAGTTGATGGGGACGTTCGCGGCGGACGGCGAGCATCTGCTGGCGGTGTGCGACGCGCAGGGACGTCTGCTGTGGGTGGAGGGCCATCCGTCGACGCGCAGGGAGGCGGGCCGGATGAATTTCGTGCCCGGCGCCCGGTGGGCGGAGACCGCGGTAGGGACGAACGCCCCGGGCACGGCCGTCGCGGTGGACCGGCCCGTGCAGGTCTTCGCCGCCGAGCACTTCATCCGTCGGGTGCAGCCTTGGACGTGTGCAGCGGCGCCAGTGCACGATCCGCGCACCGGACGGGTGCTCGGCGCGGTGGACATCACCGGCGGTGACGGGCTCGCGCATCCGCACAGTCTGGGCTTCGTCCAGGCGGTGGCACGTGCGGCGGAGTCCCACTTGGCCCTGCTGGCGCCGGTGCGGGCCACCGCCGACACGCTCGAACTGACCGTGCTCGGCCGGGACGAAGCGCTGTTGGTCCTGCCGGGCGGCCGGAGGATCAGGCTGAGCCGCCGGCACAGCGAGATCCTGGTCCTGCTCTCCCGGCATCCGGAGGGGCTGACGGGGGACGAACTGCTCTGCGCGCTGTACGAGGACGAGTCGGTTCCGCCGGTGACGTTGCGTGCCGAGCTTGCCCGGCTGCGCCGTCTGCTGGGGCCGGGGGTGCTGGCATCCCGGCCCTACCGGCTGACGATGCCGGTCGAGTCCGATGTCGCCGTGGTCGAGCGGCGGCTGGGCACGGGGGCGGTCGCGGCGGCGGTGGGCGCGTACAGGGGTCCGCTGCTGCCCGCCTCGCAGGCTCCGGCGGTGGCGCGCGTGAGGCGACGGCTCGCCGACGGGCTGCGTGCCGCGCTGGTCGCCTGCCACGATCCCGACCTGCTGGCGGACTGGGCTCACGCGCCATGGGGCGAGGACGATCTCGACGTGTGGCGGGCGCTGGCGGCGGTGCGGCCGACTGCCGCGGTGCGGTCGCGTCTGGCCCAGCTGGACGCCGAGTTGTCCGTGGTGGGGCGCGCGGTGGCACGCGCAACGTGGTTGCAACGTTCCGGTTCCTAGCCTCGCGGCGAGAGCTGCCCGACGGCGGGCAGCGCTTCTCCGGGAGGCAGACCAGCATGACCCGTTACGCGGCGCCCGGCACCGACGGCGCGATCGTCTCCTACGAGGCGCGTTACGACCACTTCATCGGGGGCGAGTACGTGCCGCCGGCGCGCGGGCAGTACTTCGAGAACCCGAGTCCGGTGAACGGGCAGCCGTTCACGGAGGTCGCCCGGGGCACCGCGGAGGACGTGGAGCGCGCCCTGGACGCGGCGCACGCGGCCGCTCCGGCCTGGGGGCGTACGTCGGCGACCGAGCGTTCCGGCATCCTGCTCAAGATCGCCGACCGCATGGAGGCGAACCTGGAGAAGCTGGCGGTCGCCGAGAGCTGGGAGAACGGCAAGCCGGTGCGGGAGACGCTCGCCGCCGACATCCCGCTGGCGATCGACCACTTCCGCTACTTCGCGGGGGCGGTCCGGGCCCAGGAGGGTTCGCTCAGCGAGGTCGACGACGACACGGTCGCGTACCACTTCCATGAGCCGCTCGGCGTGGTCGCCCAGATCATTCCGTGGAACTTCCCGATCCTGATGGCGGTCTGGAAGCTCGCCCCGGCCCTCGCGGCGGGCAACGCGGTCGTCATCAAGCCGGCCGAGCAGACCCCCGCGTCCATCCACTACTGGCTGAGCCTGGTCTCCGACCTGCTGCCGCCGGGGGTCGTGAACGTCGTCAACGGGTTCGGGGTGGAGGCCGGCAAGCCGCTGGCGTCCAGTGCGCGGGTCGCGAAGGTGGCGTTCACCGGTGAGACCACGACGGGGCGGCTGATCATGCAGTACGCCTCGGAGAACATCAAGCCGGTCACGCTGGAGCTGGGCGGCAAGTCGCCGAACCTCTTCTTCGACGACGTGTGGGACAAGGACGACGACTTCCGCGACAAGGCGCTCGAAGGCTTCACGATGTTCGCGCTGAACCAGGGCGAGGTGTGCACCTGTCCGTCGAGGGCGCTCATCCAGCGCGGCCACTACGGGGAGTTCCTGGAGGCGGCCGTCGCGCGCACCGGGCTCATCAAGCCCGGTCACCCGCTCGACACGGACACGATGATCGGTGCGCAGGCGTCCAACGACCAGCTGGAGAAGATCCTCTCCTACTTCGACATCGGCCGGCAGGAGGGGGCCAAGGTCCTCACGGGCGGTGAGCGCGTGGAGTACGACGGGGAGCTCAAGGGCGGGTACTACGTCCAGCCGACGATCTTCGAGGGCGACAACCGGATGCGGATCTTCCAGGAGGAGATCTTCGGTCCGGTCGTGTCGGTCACGTCGTTCGGCGACTTCGACGACGCCATCAAGACGGCGAACGACACGCTGTACGGGCTCGGGGCCGGGGTGTGGACCCGGGACGTCAACACCGCCTATCGCGCGGGCCGTTCGATCCAGGCGGGCCGCGTCTGGACGAACTGCTACCACGCGTATCCCGCACACGCGGCGTTCGGCGGCTACAAGCAGTCCGGCATCGGGCGCGAGAACCACAAGATGATGCTGGAGCACTACCAGCAGACGAAGAATCTTCTGGTGTCGTACTCGCCGAAGAAGCTCGGGTTCTTCTAGGGATACAAGGAAGGGTGGCCGGTCGCGCCCCGTACGGCAGATGGGCCCGGACCGCGAGTCGCGGTCCGGGCCCTGCCACGCGCGGTGCCGCCCCGTGGCGGCGGCGCCTCAGCTCTTCGCGGTGTCGTCGCCCGTCTGCCCGGCGCCCTCGGCCGTACCCGTCTTCTCGCGCATCTTGCGCAGCAGCTCCGCCTTCTGGTCGGCGGCGCTCTGGCGGTCGAGGTTGCGGTGCGGACCGTTGTTCTGCCGCTCGGCGCGGGACAGCTTCTTGCGCTGGCCGCCGCCCATGCCGACGGGGTTGTTGATGTTCTTGCTCACGGGTTCTCCCGGAATGTTGTGAAGTGATCTACGGATTCATCGGTGGGGGACGGGCGCGGCCACGTCGCAGGACGTCGGCAGGGGCCCGTCACGCTCTCACTCGTAAATCGGCGTCTGGAAGAACATGGTCAAGACGTTACCTGGTCCCGTCGGCTTCGCATACCAAGCGTTTCGCCGTCCCGGCGTCGGCCGGGCCTTTGGTGGGCGCCCAGAGCAGCCGCTTCGTTCCAGTGCCAGCCGGGGCTCCTCAGCGCCGTCCCTGTCACGCCCCTGTCACGCTGAAGCGGAGCGAAGGACGTGACGATCTAAGTCAACGGCCACGTGCGAACGGCCGACGAGGTTGCCGATGTGGTCGATGTGGTCGATGATCTTCGGCTCCGCCCCCTTCGCCGCGTGCAGAGCGGCGCGATTGGCCTGCTGACCAAGCCACGCGTGGAGGTCTATGGGTGTCGATGTCGACCCCGTCGGCGGCGAGGAGGTAGGTGACGGCGTGGGCCGTTAAGACCTTCTAGGCGTGCTGGAACTCCATGACCTCGGCAAAATCGCTTGTAGCGAGCAGGCACTGAGAGCCGCGGACCGTTCCTCCATCAGGCAGAAGCTGCCCACTTCAGCTACCGCTTCTCAGTCGAGACCGGGGCAAGCTGGAAGAGGCACTGGATCGTGTTGAAGTCAACCACCTCGGCGACGAAGCGGAACTTGTCGCCCACTGCAACGGTGGCAGGAACCTGCTTGCCCGTCAGGTTCAGGTTGCCCGTGTTGACGTCCTCGTATTTGAAGTTCGGGCCGTCCGTCGTCCGTGGTCCCTTGTCGCCCGGGCCGAGAAGGAAGTCATAGCGGGTCCGGTCATCCCCGTGCGATGCCATGTGCCTGATTGACCCTCCGAAGGCCACCCTCCGGCCCTTGTACTTGGTTGCGAAGTTCACGTTCGCCTCGTCGCAGGGGTCCGCCTTCAACAACGCTGCGAACTCCGGATTGTTCTGCGCCGTGATCACCTCAGCGGCAGCCGGCTTGCCTGCGGTCGGCGCAGCGGCGGCAGGCTTCTCACTCGTGGCCGTCGAACTGGCTGACGGACCCTCCTCCTTGTCTCCGTCGCTGAGCGCAACGCCGGTGCCGATGATGGCGGCCAGGACCACGAGGACGGCAGCACCCGCCCCGATCAGACGCCATGGCACGGGCTTCTTCGGCCGACGGAAGTTGAGGGTGGTGCGCAGTCTGCCCGGTAGCTGGTCCACGAGCTCCCAACCGTCCTTCTGCATCTTCGAGATCACCAAACCGTCGGTCCCCCGAACCGTCTGCACGGTCTTGTACTCGTACTTGATCTCATCGGCCATACGGGTCCCCGCCCCCTGAACAAACGAACTGATCACCCCAACTGGGCGCGAGCATAGGTGACTCCGCCAGAAGGTCGACGTGACGCACTGGCGGCTCATCACCGACCTGTCGCGACAAACTCGACCAAGAGCACCCGGAACGCCCTCAGGCAGCTCGGGTCGACTGGGCGGGACCGGCGCAGGCCGCTCAGACCACCTCGGATCAAACTCCCGACTTCCGCGTCCTGAGGCGTCACGGCCGTCGGGATGGCGTCGGCCCGGCGCGCGTTCGGGCGCGGTACCGGGGCCCTGGTCAGCGGTGGTTTCGGAGGAACTCTGTGATGTCCTGGGCGAGGAGGGCGGGTTCCTCGTGGGCGGGGAAGTGGCCGCCTCGGGGCATGTGGGTGTAGCGGGTGATGTTGTAGGTGCGCTCGGCCCAGCTCCGGGGCGGTCGGCTCAGGTCGGCGGGGAACAGGGCGAGGGCCGTGGGCGTGTCCACGCGCCGCACGCGCCGGGTCAGGTCGTGGGCGTACTCGTAGTAGGGCCGGAACGAGGTGGAGATCGTGCCGGTGAACCAGTAGAGCGACACCTGGGTGAGGAGGAAGTCGTCACTGAAGCGTGTGGACAGGTCACCCCCGTTGTCGCTCCACGCCCGGTACTTCTCCATGATCCAGGCCAGCAGACCGGCCGGTGAGTCGTTCAGCGCGGGGGCGAGGGTGAGGGGCCGGGTGCTCTGCTGGTGCAGGTAGCCGCCTTCCTGTGCCTGCCAGGCGGTGACGGAGGCGAGGTGGGCCTCCTCCTCGGCGGTGAGTCCGGCCGGGTCGGGGTCGGCGGGGCCCGCGACGGCGAGCAGGTGGATGCCGACGACCGCCTCGGGGTGGGCTTCGGCGAGGCGTGAGGTGATGCCGGCGCCGAGGTCTCCGCCATGGGCCGCGTAGTGCCGGAAGCCGAGGTGGTCGTGCATCAGCCGGTGCCAGAGGTGGTGGGTCTGCTCGGCTTCGGAGAGCGTGGGCCGCTGCGGTGAGAAGGCGAAGCCGGGCAGCGACGGCACGATCACGGTGAAGGCGTCCTCGGGCGCGCCGCCGTAGCGTGAAGGGGTGGCCAACCGTTCGGCGAGGGCGGTGAGTTCGAGGAAGGTGCTGGGCCAGCCGTGCGTGAGCAGGAGGGGCAGCGCGGCCGGGTGTTCGCCGTCGTAGCGGAGGTAGTGCACGGGGGTGCCGTCGAGGTCGGCGAAGTGGGACGGCAGCGCGTTGACGGCGGCCTCGTGGATCCGCCAGTCGTAGCCGGAGGCCCAGTAGGTGACGAGGCGGTCGAGTTCCGCGTCGTCGGCGCCGGCCTCCCAGCCCTCGACCGGCCAGGGTTCGCTACGTCTCGTGGCACGCAACCGGGCCCGCAGGTCGTCCAGTTCGGCGTCACTGACCTTGATGACGGGGGTGTCGGTCGGCGCCACGGTGTTCTCCTCGTGTGCTGGGTGTGCGGGTGCGGCGGGGTGCGTCTGCCGCTTCTGTGGGTGCCGGCGGAGATACGCCGGGCTCAGGGCGCCTTCGCCGTCTCACGTGAACGCCCCGCTCCCGTACCGGCGTTCATGTGCCCGGTGCGGTCTCCGGGCCGAGGGTCTGCGTGATGGCCGCCCGGGTCTCCTCGCGCGGCACCGCATCCGTCGACAGCAGCGCGTGCATGATCAGGCCTTCGAGGAGAGCGTCCAGCCGGGCTGCGGTCTCCGGCCCGGTGAAGCGGGCCAGGACGGCGCGGCCTGACCCGGTCCACTGCTGCGTGAGCGCGCGCAGGGCGGGATCCCGTAGGGCCGCCAGATGCAGCTCGAAGCCGAGGACCGCGCTGCGGTGCCGGGACGGTCCGCCCTGGACCACGTCCACCAGGACGTCGATCAGGTCCTCGCGCGATGTCGCGTCGGTGAAGAGGGCTTCGTACTCGGCGGACCGCTGTTCGACGTACCGGGCGAACGCCTCGGCCCGCAGCCCGGCCAGACTCGCGAAGTGATAGGTGACCGACCCCAGCGGCACGTCCGCTCGGGAGGCGACCTTGCGGTGTGTGAGTCCGGCCGCCCCCTCGCCGACCAGCACCTCCAGCGCGGCGTCCAGGATCCGCTCCCTGCGCCGCGGATCGTGCCGCCGAGTCCGTCGCCCGCCGTGACCCGCACTCTCGCGCACGTCGGGCGTTCCGGTTCCATCCATAAGAACAAACGTACACTACGTAAGGAACAAAGGTTCTTATCGAGGAGGCGAGGGCTCGGCGAGCGTTCGCGGCGCGTGGCAGGAAGTGACCGAATCAGCACTGCCGGCTCGCGCCGGGGCCATAGAGTCGGCCCATGAGTCTGACGCCACGGTTAATCGTCCCGGACCCCGACACGGCCGCGGCCTTCTACCAGAAGGCCATGGGCGCCGAAGAGGTGTTCCGCGCCCAGGACGACAGCGGACGCGTGATGGTCGTCGTCCTCCGGATCGGAGGCTCTCCGCTGTCCCTGTCCCCGGCGGTGCCGGAGTGGGGCTGGCTCTCCCCCGACGACGTCGGTGGTTCCCCGGTGCTGCTGGAGGCCGAGTTCACCGATCAGGACGCCGTCGCCGAGCGGATGGTCGCCGGTGGCGGCACCGTGGTCGTCCCCGTCGAGAACCGCCCGTACGGCAAGCGGGAGGGACGCCTGCGCGACCCCTTCGGCCACCTCTGGATCGTCACCGGCGAACTGCGCTGAGGTCCCCGCCCCGACCCTCGGCGGCCGGGCAGCACAGGGCCTCCCGCCCCGCGCGTCTCCGTACATCGCGCGGGGCGGGAGGCCCTGTGCGTGTCAGTTTCGGTCCCCCTGCACGGGCCACCGCGAAGGCCGGTAGGAGTAGGCCTCGGAGCCCTTGCGCACGCCCTGCTTGATGGCCACCGGCAGCATCAGGTCCCGTATCACCCGGGCGAGCCGGCGGTTCGGAGTCATCACCGCGCCCGTCTGCCGGGCCTGCTTCGCCAGCGCGGCGATCCGGTCGCGCCGTGAATCCTCGAACACGGTGAACGCCCGTTGCGCGCTGGGGTGTTCGTGCAGCGCCAGGGCCAGTTCGTAGGCGTCCTCCATGCCGAGCGCGGCGCCCGCCCCCAGGTGCGGGGCCACCGCGTGAGCGGCGTCGCCGAGCACCGCGGCGCTGCCCCGGTGCCAGGTGCCCAGGGGCGGCACCTCGTAGACCGGCCACCGGCCGACCGGTCCCGTCGAGGCGGTCAGGATGCGGCGGACCACCCCGGGGTCCGGGCGGTGCCGCTCGGCCAGCGCGGCCACCCATTGCGCGTCGTCGGTCTCGGCGAGTTCGGCGAAGGTGCGTTCGCGGGGCTCCGGGTGGTTCTCGAACCACCACACATCGCCGGGAGCCATCACCTGGTAGCCGAAGAAGCCGCGCAAGCCGAACACCATGTGGAACGTGCCGTCGACGGGCAGTTCCCCGGCGCTGATGCGCGACCTGCCCCCGGAGCCGACCACCTCGGTGTAGGCCGCCCGCGGCGCGTCGGGGAGCAGCAGCCGGCGTGTGGTGGAGTGCACCCCGTCGCAGCCGAGCACGATGTCGGCCTCCGCCCGCGTACCGTCCTCGAAGCCGAGCCGCCAGGCGTCACCCCCGATGTCGTCAAGTGCGACGAGACGCTTGGCGGAGTGCAGTTTCGCTCCGGCGCCGGTCGCGGCCTCGCGCAGGGCGGCGCTGAGTTCGCCCCTCATGATGTTGGTGGTGCGCTCCGGATTCTCCGCGAGCACCCGGCCCTTGTGGTTGGCGAAGGTGATGGAGCCGGCGGCGGTGCCCTGCTCCAGGACCCGGTCGGCCAGGCCGAGTCGCTCCAGCACGGCGCGGCCGTTCGGAGCGAGGTTGAGGAACGAGCCGACGTCCTGGGCCCGGCGCAGATAGGCCTCGTACAGGTCCACCTCGAAGCCCAGCCGCACCAGGCAGAGCGACAGGAGAGGTCCGGTGATCCCGGCGCCGACGACGGCCGCCCGTCGGCGTGGCGTGCTGTTCTCGTTCTTCATCACATGCTCCTGATCATGACCGTGGTCAGAGGTTTCACAGGATCGACTTCCGTAGGGGGTGTCTTGCCGATCACCGGGGCGTGCCACGCGTCCATGTCGGGTTCCTTTCGCCCTCCCTCCCTGGATACGAGGGGTTTTCGGTCCCTCGGGGCGAAGGGATCCGGCCCCCGGAACGCGGGTTTGCGGCCGGTGCCGCTCCGGTCCCGGTGGAGGAGGAACCGACCCGGAATCGACCTGGAATCGAGAACCGGCAGGATCGGACGGGCGGGGGCCGGTGACGACGAACGTCGGGAGCCGGCATCGAGGTCACGGCGCAGGACACCGTCTCGTACGCGTACCGGCCGGATCCGCCGGCTTGAACTACGGCGGCGGCGACGGGCGCGCGAGCACGCTCCGCCGACGGCACCGGCCCCCCCGGCAGCAACTTCCGGTTGTCACGAGAAACGGGGGTCACGACCATGACCACGCTCGTCCACAAACAAGAAGTCCGCTTCCTTCGCTGGCCGGTGCAGCGCCACGAGCGGGATCAGCTGCGCGAGGCCGGACTGCCGTGCCTGCTGGTGCTGGAGGGCCAGACGGCGCCGCCGAGCGACATCTCCCCCACCGAGGACTGGGTGCGTCCTCCGGTGGCCCGGCTCGATCTGGCGGCTCGCGTCCACACCCTGCAGCGGCGCACCGGGACCGACTTCGTGCCCGCGCTGGATCCGACCGGAGTGCTCTACTACGGCGGGCAGTCGGTGCCGATGTCGGAGGCGCAGAGCGAGATGATGCGATGTTTCCTCGCCTGTTTCGGTCACCTCGTCCGGCGGGACCGGCTCAAGGAGGCGCTGAGCCGGATCAACAACGAAGCGGTCACCAGCAACGCGATAGACCTGCACATCATGCGGCTGCGGCAGCGGCTGGACGGCGTCCGCCTGAGCCTGCGCACCGTGTGGGGCCGGGGCTACATCCTGGAGGCCGCTTCCTGAACCACCCCCACTGAAGCGAAGTGTCCGGCCCCTGGCTCGTGGGGCCGGACACTTTCGCGCGGGCGGACAGGTCGCGTTCGCGTGGGCGGACCGGTCGCGACGGCGTCCAGGCTTGCCGCCAACCGGCTTTGCACAGGCGCCGGTTGACCACCGCGTCGGCCAAGTGAGCCGTCACGGGGCCGAGTCGGTTTTTCGGGGGGCCGGGGTGCCCGCTACGGCAGGCGGCTGGTCTGCTTCTGGCGGCGCTCGTGCATCTTGCCCCGCAGTTCGTGGAGTTCGGTGAACGGCATCGTGGCCCGGTCCATCAGATACGCCGCTCCCGATGTGCCGGCGGTGCCCCGCTGCTCCCCGATCATCTTGGTCACCAGGCCTATGTGCCCGATCTTCCACTGGAAGTAGCCGCTGCCGACCTGCAGCATGGCTTCGACAACCCGGTGCAGTGAGCCCGCCTCGACGCCCGCTTCGACGATCTCCTCCAGGTCGACGCCGATGTGGTCGAGGCCGGTGCGGAAGGCCGGGAACAGCGACCCCGGCCGCCGGGCGTCGCCCAGGACCCCTTCGAGCCGGTGGGATTGGCTGGACTGTGCCCCGCTGGCCGTGCCGAGGTACTGCCGGAAGTGCGCGAAGTCCTCCAGCGGCAGCCGTTCGAGCGCCACCAGTTGCTCGCGCAGCAGGCGCAGCAACTCACCGGCCCGGTAGAGCAGGTCGACCGAACGCTCGATGCCGCCGGCCGACATCGTCAGGAAGTGCCCCTCCACGGCGGCCAGATCACCGAGGATCTGCTTGAGCCACAGTTCGCAGGTCTGGTGGCTCACGATGAAGAACTGCTCGGACCGCACCGTCGTGAGGTCGGCGCCCTCCTCGGCCGAGCGCGGCTCCTGGAGGGTGAGCAGCTCGTCCAGCCTCAGGTAGGAGGCATAGGTCGGCTCCGTCCGCATCACTGTCCCCTCTTCTCACGGACCAGGCCGACCATGCGTTCCACCCCGGTGACGAGCCGCTCGCGGTCGACGCAGAACGCGATGCGGACCAGGCCGGACGCGACACCGCCGGGTTTCAGGGGCCGCATCGAGCCGTCGTGGCCGAACTCCGGCCGTGCGGAGAAGCCGCTGCCGGGGACCACCACGACGTCGTGTCTGAGCATGAGTTCGGTGCTGAACTCCTCGCCGGTCAGGCCGGTGGAGGAAATGTCGGCCATGGCGTACCAGCCGCCGCCGGGCAGGCCCGGCAGCAGTCCTTCGTCGACCAGGAGGGACAGCGCCGCGTCGCGGTTTCCCCGTACGTAGTCGTGGTTGGCGGCGAGCGCGCCGGACGCGTCCAGGGCGGCCAGTCCTGCGTACTGGACGGGCGCGGAGGGCGCGATGATGTTCGACTCCTGCACCATGCGCATGGCGGTGGCGACCTCGGGCCGCGACACCGCGACGTAGCCGAGCCGGTAGCCGGTCATGGCCGGCCCCTTGGAGAAGGTGAAGACGCTGTTGACGATGCGTTCCGGGGCGGGGCGGGCACGCTCCAGGGCTGCTATCGACAGGTGGGGGCCGTCGAAGGCGAAGTCCTCGTACGCCTCGTCGCTGATGATCTGCCAGCCGTGCTCGTCGGCGATCTCGTAGAGGGCCCGTTGCAGGGGGCGGCCGGCGACCGCGCCGGCGGGGTTCGACGGGGTGTTCAGCAGCAGCACCCGCGTCGCGGGGGTGGCCACTCGCCGGATCGACTCGGGGTCGGGCGCGAAGTGCTCGTCCAGCTCGTAGAACACCGGGCGGAAACCGGCGAGCAGGGCCTGCTGCAGGTGTACGGGCCAGTGGATCTCCGGCAGGAGGATCTCCGCCCCCGACTCGGCGAGGCAGCGCATCAGGGCGCTGAGTCCCTGGCACGAACCCGGGGTGACGAAGAGGCGGGAAGGCTCGGTGTCCACGGAGTTGACGGTGTCGAGCTTGTCCACGAGACGCTCCCGGAGCTCCATGAGCCCCTGCACGTCGATGTAGCGGGCCCGCCCGTCCAGAGCCGCGGCGGCGAATTCCTTGGCCACGGAGTCCGGCGGGCCGAAGGCCGGCTCACCCACGTTCAGCTTGATCAGCCCGGGGTGCTCCCGCTCGCGCTCGTTGGCGATCCGGAAGGACTCGTACAGCCAGGACGAGGGGATCGCCGAGGCCCGGGCGAACCACGGTGGAGCTGTCTGCGTCATCTGATTCATGCCTTTCCGCTGGTGGCAGGACCGGCCGGGACGGGCCGGCGGGGTGGTGCTCCTGGGTCCCGGCTCATGCCGCGCGTCCGCCGTCCACGGACACCAGGGATCCGGTGACCCAGGACGAGGTCTCGGGATCGACGAGGTGGCACACCCAGGCCGCCACCTCCGAGGCCAGACCGAACCTCCCCAAGGGGGTTCCGGCGACGATTCCCTCGCGCAGGGCGTCCGCGCCGTCACCCGCCGCCAGGTCCCACAGGCCCGTGTCGACCGGGCCGGGCAGGACCGCGTTCACCCGGACCTCGGGCGCCAGTTCCACGGCCAGCGAGCGGGTCAGGGAGTTCAGCGCGGCCTTGCTCGCCCCGTAGTAGGACCTCGCGGGCATCGCGAGGACACCGCCCACGGAGGAGACGTTGACCACGCAGCCCCGGTGGGCGCGCAGTTCGGGCAGCAGGGCCCGGATGAGCAGGGCGGGGGCCACCAGGTTGGTGTCGACCATCCCCCGCAGGTCCGCCTCGGTGGCGTCTTCCAGACGGTCGAAGACCGCGTGACCCGCGTTGTTGACCAGGGCGTCGACGCCGCCGAGGACGTCGCGGGCCCGTTCCGCGATCCGTGCGGCGGCGCCGGGGGCCGTGACGTCCGCGACGAACGGCACGGCCCGTCCCGCTCCGTCGGCCTGTGCCTTCGCCGTCACCTCTTCCAGCCGGTCGGCACGTCGCCCGACGGCGAGGACGTCGGCCCCGAGACCGGCCGCACGGGCCACCACGGCGGCCCCGATGCCCGAGCCGCCCCCGGTGACGACGAGCCGCAGGCCACCCCATGGACTACTCATGCGCCGTACGCCCTCCCTTCACGTGTGCCGGGACCCTCCGCGCCAGGTCGGCCAGCAGGAGCGCGGGCTGCTCGTAGGCGTGGAAGTGCCCTCCGGCCCAGATGCCGACGCAGGTGTCACCCGTGGTCAGCCGTCCCCAGTGGCGGCCGGCCCGGACCGGCACCAGCGGATCGTCCCGGGCCATGCAGGCATGGATGTCGCAGGTCAGCGAAACCCCGTCCGGGCAGCCGAGATAGCGCTCGTGCGCGGCGATGTCGGCGCGCAGCGCGGGGAGCATCAGGTCGCGCACCTCGGCCTCGTCCGCGAGCACGGGGTCGATGCCGCCCAGAGCGACCAGTCGCGCCCACAACTCCTCGTCGGGCAGCAGGTGTTCGTCGCGAGGGTTCCGCAGCGGGTCGCCGGGGGCCCAGGCCGAGGACGCCACGAGCAGGACGACGCGGAGTCCGGCCCCGGGGCAGCGGCGGGCCACCTCGCAGGCGACGGCCGAGCCGAAGCTGTGGCCGAAGAGCACCAGGTCCGCGGGCGGCAGTCCGGCGAGGTCCGCGACGATCTCGTCGGCGATCGGGCCGACCCCCTCGCTCGGCGGTTCGGCCAGCCGGTCGCCGTGTCCGGGGTACTGCGCCGCGCACAGTTCCACGGCGGTGCCGGGGAACGCGGCGGGCAGCGGGCCGCGCCAGCCGGCGAAGCTCTCGGCGCGGCCGCCGGAGTGCGGCAGGGCGAGAAGCCGCAGCCCGGGATGTGGCTGGCCCCTCAGAGTACGAACGGATCCGCGGTGCACGCCCATGGCCGACCTCCCGTTAGCCGCCTCGGACTTGAGAATGGCACGCACCCGCGGGGCCGCCGCCGAATCCTTCATGGTTCATTCAGCGCCACCTCGGAGGCGGTGACCGAAGGGGAGGATCGCGGCGACAGTCCCTCCTCGTGCGGGCCCGGCGTCCGGGCCGAAAGGAGTCTCCCGGTGGTCTCCTCCGGCAACGCCGCCGTCCCCGGCACCTCGTACGACGACACCTCGGGTGCCGCCCTCGACCTCGCCGATCCGGCCACCTTCGTCGAGCACGATCCGCACGCCTACTGGGCGCGGATGCGCCGCAGCGAACCGGTGCGCTGGCACCCGCCGGTCGGCGGCCGGCCGGGCTTCTGGGCCGTGGCCGGGTACCGGGACGTCCAGGACTGCTACAAGGACGCCGCCCGGCTCAGCTCGGCCAGGGGCACGGTGCTCGATGTCCTGCTGCGTGGCGGCGACTCGGCGGGCGGCCGGATGCTGGCGGTGATGGACCGCCCCCGCCACCGCGAGCTGCGCCAGGTGATGCTGCGCGCCTTCTCCCCCCGTGTGCTCAAGCGTGTGGAGGACGCCGTGCGGGAGCGGGCGGACGCCCTGGTCGCCGCCGTGGTCGGCGCGGGTGAGGCGGACGCCGGGCGGGACATCGCCGAGCACCTGCCGCTCAACACGGTGTGCGACCTCCTGGAGCTGCCCGCCGCGGACCGGCCCCGGCTGCTCGACTGGAACAAGCGCGCCCTCTCCTCCGACAGCGCCGAGGAGGACCTCTTCGACGCCCTGGAGGCACGCAACGAGATCCTGTCCTACTTCGTGGACGTGGTACGTGAGCGCCGGCGCCGTCCCGGCGACGACGTGATCAGCATGATCGCCGCCGCCCGCGTCGGGGAGGAGCCGATGACGGAGGACGACGTCGCCCTGAACTGCTACAGCCTGATCCTGGGCGGCGACGAGTCCACCCGGGTGACCACGATCGGCGCGCTGCACGCACTGGGCACGTACGGCGAGCAGTGGCGGCGGCTGCGCGAGGGCGAGGCGGAGGTGAGGACCGCGGTGGAGGAGGTGCTGCGCTGGGTGACCCCGGCCATGCACTTCGCCCGCACCGCCACCACCGGCCTGCGGATCGGCTCGGCCGAGGTGTCCGCGGGCGACATCGTCACCCTGTGGAACATCTCGGCCAACAACGACCCGGCCGTCTTCGCCGACCCGCGCCGCTTCGACGTCGGACGGCGGCACAATCCGCACCTCGCCCTCGGACACGGCCCCCACTTCTGCCTCGGGGCGTTCCTGGGCCGGCTGGAGCTCTCGGCGGTGCTGGACTCCCTGGTCCGCCGGGTGCGCCGGATCGAGATCCTGGAGGAGCCGCCCCGCGTCTACTCCAACTTCCTTTTCGGGCACAGCGCCCTGCGGCTGCGCCTGGACTGAACCGCCGCCGGGACTCCTCCGGGCGCCCGGTTGCCCCGGCGCCGGGGGCCGGTGGGGCGACGGGAACGTGCCCGCTCAGCGGGTGGAGAGCAGGTCGCCCAGCTCCGCCATCGTGGGCCGCTCGAAGATGGCCCGCACCGGCAGGGTCATCCCCCAGTCGTCGCGGACGGCCTTGGCGAGCCGCACCGCGAGCACCGAGTGCCCGCCACGGTCGAAGAAGTTGTCGCCCGGCTCGACCGTCGGCACCTCCAGGACCCTCGCGGCCAGTTCGCAGAGCGCGGACACCGGGTCGGCTCGGCCGGCCGGTTCCACGGCACCGGAGCCCGTGCCGGCCACCGTCCCGGCGTCGCGGCCCCGGGCGGCCGGTGACGGCGAGGCGGCGGGCCCGGCCGCCCGCTGCTCCAGGGCACGCCTGTCGATCTTGCCGTTGCTGGTCATCGGCAGGGCCGCCACCACCTCGACGCGGGAGGGCACCATGTGCGCCGGCAGGCGTTCGGCGAGCCGCCCGCGCAGTCCCTCGGCGAAGTCACCCGCGGGGTCGGCGCCGGGCACCACGAAGGCGACCAGGCGGGCCGAGTCGACCTCACCGGTGACCACCACCGCGCTCAGCCGCACCCCGGCGCAGTCCTCCAATGCCGCCTCCACCTCGCCCAGTTCCACCCGGAAGCCGCGCAGCTTGACCTGCCGGTCGGCACGGCCGGTGAAGTACAGCAGACCGTCCTCGCCCAGGTGACCGAGGTCGCCGGACCGGTACATCCGGCCGCCGGGACCGCCGTACGGGTCCGCGACGAAGCGCTCCGCGGTCAGCGCGGGCCGGTGCAGATAGCCGAGGGCCTCGCCCTCGCCGACCAGGTAGAGCTCGCCGTCCTCGCCGGGCGGGCAGGGCCGCAGGTCGGCGTCGAGCACCCGGACCTCGTTGCCGGGCCACGGTTCCCCGATGCTGACCGGCTCGCCGGGCCGCACCGGGCCCGCCATGGTCACGCCCACCGTCATCTCCGTGGGCCCGTACCCGTTGAACATGCGCCGGCCCGGCGCCCAGCGCGCCACCAGCGCCTGCGTGCAGGAGTCCCCGGTCGAGAGCACCACCCCGCCGGGGAGCACGCCGTCGGGATCGGTGGCGGTGAGCGCGACCGGGGGCAGCACGGCGTGACTGACCCGGCGGTCGATCAGCGTGCGGCGCAGGTCCTCGCCGGGCAGCACCCCGCGGTCGTCGGTGAGCACCAGGGTGGCGCCCGCCAGCAGCGCGAGGGTGAGGTCCCAGAAGCCGGCGTCGAAGTTGAAGGAGGCCCACTGCAGCACCCGGTCGCCGGGCCCGGTGCCGATCCAGTGCCGCTGCGCCGCCACCAGCGCGGCCATCCCGGCGTGCGGGATCACCACGCCCTTGGGGGTCCCGGTGGAACCCGAGGTGTAGATGACGTACACGGTGTCCTCGGCGCGCAGCGGCCGCCGGCGCTCCTCGTCGGTGACCGGCCCGGCCGGACGGGAGACGGGGTCCGGGGCGGCGAGGTCGATCGTCCGCAGGCCGGTGACGTCCACCGGCGGCGGACCGGTGTGCAGCAGGACCCGCAGCCCCGAGTCGGTCACCATGTGGCGCAGCAGCGCGGTCGGGTAGCCGGGGTCGAGGGGTACGTAGCCGGCGCCGCAGGCCGCCACCGCGAGCGCCGCCACGACCTGCCGGACCCCGCGCGGGACCGCTATGCCGACGAGGTCGCCGGGGCCGAGGCCGGCCGCGATCAGCCGCCTCGCCAGCCGGTTCACTGCCGCCGCCAGTGCGCCGTAGTCCAGGGGGCCGGTCTCGCTCTCCACCGCCGGCAGGTGCCGGTGCGCCGCCGCGACCCGGTCGAAGAGGGCGGGCAGGGTGCCCGTGACGGGTCCGGTGCCGGAGCCCGCCCGCGCGGGGTTCGCCGGGCGTACGTCGGGCCAGACGCGTTCGACGTACGCGCTCGCCCTGGCCCGGGAGGTCGCCGGCCGCTCCACCCGCCAGCCGGCGGGGGACGGCAGCCGGGCCGGCCACAGCGACCGCTGGCCGCGGGCGTTGCACAGGACCAGGTAGCTCTCGTCGGGGTCTTCGAAGGGGTTGGCTGGCATCGGGCGACCTCCCGTTGGACGGTGCCGCTGGACGGGACCGGACGCCCTGCGAGGGCGCCGCGCGCGACACAGGTGCCCTCACCCTGACCCGGGAGAGCGACCGGCCCGAGAGGCGAGAAAGGAACGTGAAGGTCCTCTCAGCTTTCTTTCAGGTCCGGCTGCCGGGGCCGCGCCCGTCGTTACGTTGCCGGACGTGACAGTCACCGAGATCCGTCCGTCCGTGGGCCAGACGCTGCTGTGGTTCCTCGACCGCTACCGCGGCGAGGAGGGCGCGCTCAACTGCCCGGTGCTGTGCCGGCTGCGCGGCGGGCTCGACCGCGACAGACTCCGTCAGGCGATCGACCACGTGACGGCCCGGCACGAGGCGCTGCGCACCACCTTCACCGGCGGCGGCCGCCGGCTCAAGGCGCTGGTGCACCCGCTCGTGTCGCCGGAGATCCGCGAGGTGGACCTCAGCGGCGAGCCGGATCCCGGGGTTGCCGCGGACCGGGCGGTGGCACGGGAGCTGGGCACCCGGATCGACGCGACCGAGAGCGCGCTGCGGATCACCCTGTGGCGGCTCGCCGCGGACCATCACGTGCTCTGTCTCAACATGCACCACATGGTCACCGACTCCTGGTCGTGCAACGTGATCTTCGAGGACCTGTGTGCCGCTCTGGACGGCAGGCCGACGGCCGAGGCAGCGGCGTACTCGCGTTTCGCCGAGGAGCAGCGCGAGACCCTGGCCGGGCCCTCGGGCAAACGGCTCAGCGCCTTCTGGGCCGAACGCCTGAAGGACGTGACGCTGCCCCCGCTGCCCATCCGGGAGGCCACCGCGGGCGCGCCGCGTGACACCAGGCTCGTGCAGCACGTCCTCGACGCGCCGACGGTCTCCGCGCTCGACGCCCTGGCCAAACGGGAGCGGTCCACGATGTTCGTGGCCCTGCTCACCGCCTACTACCGTGCCCTGCGGTCGGCCGGCGGCTCCGACGACCTGGCGGTGGCGACCCTGTTCGCCAACCGCGGCGCCGAGCACCGCCGCACGGTGGGTTTCCTCGCCAACATGGTCCTGCTGCGGACCCGGCTCACCGGCACCGACTTCACCGAGCACCTGCGGGCCACGCACCGCACGGTCATGGAGGCGTTCGTGCACCAGGCGCTGCCGTTCCAGATGCTTCCGATCAACCTCGGCGGCACGAGCCGGCGGCTGGACGACGTGGTCTTCCAGATGATGGCCGACCCCGTGTACTCGACCCGGGCCGGCGGTCTGGACATCGACGTCCTGGTCCCGGACGGCGTCGCCACCCGCTTCGAGCTGGAGCTGGTCGCCGTGCCCGACCGGGACACGGTGCGGGTGCTGCTCTTCTACAACCCGGACCGTTTCGCACCGGAGTTCGCCGAGTCCCTGCTGGCCGAGTACGTCGACGTCTGCACCACCGCCGCCCGCGGCGCGGCGCCCCACACCGACCAGACCGGGACCCGGTCCCGGCCGCGCACGGGAGGCCACGATGACCAGTGAGGCGACCACCGGACGCGCACTGTCCGCCGAGGAGATCCGCGACGCCGTGGCCGCGCGCCTGGAGCTTCCCGCCACGGAGGTCGGCTTCGAGGAGGACCTCGTCACCCTCGGCCTGGACTCGCTCGGGATGATGAACCTGGCGGCGTCCTGGCAGGAGGACGGGGTCGAGGTGTCCTTCGGCGACCTGGTGGAGGAACCCACCGTCCGCGCCTGGGCCGCCCTCCTGTCCGGCACCGACGACCCGGCGGCCCGGCGGGCGGAGTCCGGCGGTGACCCGGCCGTGGAATCCGGGGAGTTCCCGCTGGCTCCGATGCAGCACGCCTACTGGTCGGGCCGGCAGCCCGGGATGCCGCTGGCGACCGGATCGCACTTCTACTTCGAGTTCGACGTCACCGCCGACGTCGAGCGCTGGGACGGCGCGGTGGCCGCGCTGCGCCGCAGGCACCCCATGCTGCGTGCGGCCGTCGGTGGCGACGGAGGCCAGCGGATCCTGCCCGAGTGCCGGGGACTGGACGAGGTCGTCGACCTGCGCGGTCCCGAACGGGACGAACCGGACCGCCGGTTGGCCCGGCTGCGCGACCGGCTGTCCCATCAGACGCTGCCCGTCGGGCGCGGGGGCGGCCTCGACGTGCGGCTGGCGCTGCTCGCGGACGGCAGGGCCCGGCTCTTCCTCGACATCGACATGATCGTCTGCGACGCGTCGAGCTTCCGTGTCGTCATCGGCGACCTGGCCCGCCAGTACCGGGATCCGGACGCCGTGTCGCCGCCGCCGGCCCTCACCTTCCCCGAGTACCGCCGGCTCGTCGCCGAGGCCGCCCGGGAGCCCCGCGCGGCCGACGTCTCCTACTGGCGCGACCGCGCCGAGGACCTGCCCGAGGCACCGCGGCTCCCGCTGGCGAGCGCCCCGGAGCGGATCGAGCGGGTGCACACCGTGCGGCGCCACGCCTGGCTGGCGCCCGAGACCTACCAGCGGTTCGCCCAGCACGCGCGCAGCAGCGGACTGACCGTGTCGATGGCGGTCGCCGCCGTCTACGCCGACGTCCTCGCCGCGTGGAGCGAGGGCACGGAGTTCCTGCTCAACCTGCCCGTCCTGAACCGGCTCCCGGTGCACCCCGAAGTCGGCTCCGTGGTCGGGGACTTCACGGACCTGCTGCTCCTCCGGGTGGCGCCCGACGCGCGCCGCCCGTTCGTCGAGCGCGCCCGCGCGGTCCAGGAGCAGTACCGCCGCGACGCCACGCACGCGGCGTACGGCGGCACTTCGGTCCTGCGCGACCTGGCCCGGACCGCCGCGGGCGCCAACCGGCGGGCCGGCGTGGTGTTCACGAGCGCGCTCAGCCTGGGCGAACTCTTCGACGAGGCGACCCGCGCGGTGCTGGGCGCCCCGGTGTGGATGAGTTCGCAGACCTCGGGCGTGTGGATCGACCTCCAGCTCATCGAGCAGGAGGGCGGCATGCTGATCAACTGGGAGACGACGGAGAACCTCTTCGAGGCCGGGGTCCCCGAGGCGATGTTCGAGACCTTCGTCAACCGGGTCAGGCTGCTCGCCTCGCAGCCGAGCGCGTGGTGGGAGAGCCTGCCGGTACGGCCGCCCTCTCCGCAGCTCCAGGCACGCCGGCAGGCCAACGACACCCGCGCCGAGCTGCCCCGCAGAGCCCTGCACGAGGAGTTCTTCCGGCGGGCGGCCGAGCGGGGGGACGCCCCGGCGGCGGTCTGGGGCGACGGCGAGCAGCTGACGTACGCCGAACTCGGCGAGCGGGCGCGGCGGTTGGCGCATGTCCTGCGCGCCGCGGGCGTCACCGCCGGTGACCGGGTGGTGCTGACCCTGCCGAAGGGGGTCGAGCAGGTGGTCGCGGTGCTGGCGGTGCACGCGCTGGGCGCGGCCTACGTGCCGGTGGGCAGGGACCAGCCGCAGGCACGCCGGGACGTGGTCGCCTCCCGGGCGGGAGCACGCTGCGTGGTCACCGACGGCCGGGACGGCGCCGGCACCGACGACCGGGTCCCGCACATCGACGTGCGGTGCGGCACCGACCCCGAAGTACCGCTGCTGGAAGGGCTGGTGGACGTCTCGCCGGACGATCCGGCCTACGTGATCTTCACCTCCGGCTCGACCGGGGAGCCCAAGGGCGTGGAGCTGACGCACGCGGCGGCCCTCAACACGGTGGCCGCGCTGAACGAGCGCTACGGGCTGGGCCCGGACGACCGCACCCTGTGCCTGTCGGCGCTCGACTTCGACCTGTCGGTGTACGACGTCTTCGGCCCCCTCAACTGCGGCGGCGCCCTGGTACTGGTCGGCGACGAGGAGCGGCGCTCCCCCGAGCTGTGGCTGGGCCGGGCCGTGCGCGACGGCGCCACCGTCCTGAACTGTGTGCCCGCCCTGCTCGACATGGGTCTCACCACGGCGCAGTCGCGGCCCGAGTCGTCCACCTGGCCGTTCCGCCTGCATCTCCTGGGCGGTGACTGGGTCGGTCTCGACCTGCCCGGCAGGGTGCGCGCGCTGCGCCCCGACAGTGTGTTCGTGGCGCTGGGCGGCACCACCGAGACCGCGATCCACTCGACCGTCCAGGAGGTCACGGAGGTCGATCCCTCCTGGGCGTCGATCCCCTACAACGTGCCCCTGCCCAACCAGTGCTGCCGGGTCGTCGACGACCACGGGCGGGACTGCCCCGACTGGGTCGCGGGCGAGCTGTGGATCGGCGGCGCGGGTGTGGCCCGGGGCTACGTGGGTGACCCGGAGCTGACCGCGGCGAAGTTCGTGGAGGCCGACGGCGGGCGCTGGTACCGCACCGGTGACCGTGCCCGCTACCGGCCGGGGGCGGTGATCGAGTTCCTCGGCCGGGCCGACCTCCAGGTCAAGCTGAACGGGTACCGGATCGAGCTCGGCGAGGTCGAGCGTGCCCTGGGCCGGCATCCCGGTGTGCGCGACGCCGTGGTCACCCAGGTCGCCGGACACACCGGCGCGTTGTACGCCCTGGTGACCCCGGCCGGTGTCGACACCGAGGAGGTGCTCGCCCACGCCGGCCGGCACGTGCCCGCGTACATGGTGCCCGCCCGCGCCGTCGCCACCGACGAGCTGCCGCTGAGCCGCAACGGCAAGGTCGACCGCGCCGAGGTCCGGCGGCTGCTGGCCGGGGCGCTGGGCGAGCGGACGTCCGGCGGCGCGGACGCGGCACCCCGGGGCGCGGCGGAGGAGGCCGTCGCCGCGCTGTGGGCGGATCTGCCCGGCGGCCCGGAGATCGGCAGGGACACCAACTTCTTCCACATCGGCGGTGACAGCCTGCAGGCCACCCGCCTGCTCGCCGCGCTGCGCCGGGAGGGGTACGACGCGAGGCTGGGCGACCTGTTCACCCGGCCGACGGTCAGCGGTTTCGCCGCGACCCTGGCCCCGTTGGAGGGCGGCGCGGCCGAGGCCCCCCGGACGGTCCCGGCCGACCCGGCCCACCGGTACGAGCCCTTCCCGCTCACCGACGTGCAGCGCGCCTACTGGCTGGGCCGCGACCCCGACTTCACCCTCGGCGGCGTCGCGTCCTACTGGTACTGGGAGTTCGAGAGCGACCGGGTCGACCTGGAGCGGCTGGAGCGGGCCTGGAACCGGCTGGTGCGGCGGCACGAGATGATGCGCGCCGTGCTGGACGGCGAGGGCGGCCAGCGGATCCTGCCCGAGGTCCCGTACTACCGCTTCGCGGTCACCCGCACCACCGCCGCCGACCACGAGAAGGCGGTCAGCGAACTGGCGGGCATGGAGCAGCAGGTGCTCGACGTGACCTCCTGGCCGCTGTTCGACGTACGGGCCGTGCGGCGCGAGGACGGGCACACGGTGTTCGGCGTCGGCTTCGACTACGTGGTGCTCGACGCGCTGTCGATCATGACCATCTTCACCGAGCTGTCGGCGCTGTACGCCGACCCCGCTCTGGAACTCCCCGCGCTCGACCTTTCGTTCCGCGACTACCTGCTCGCCCGGCGCACCGACCCGGCGGCCAGGGCACGGGACGAGGAGTACTGGCTGGACGCGATCGAGGAGCTGCCGGCCGCGCCCGCGCTGCCGCTGGCCGTCGCCCCCGAGCACATCGGCCGGCCGCGCTTCGTGCGCGAGGAGTTCCGGCTCGACCCGCCGACCTGGGAGCGGCTGCGCCGGCGGACCGCCGAACAGGGGCTGACGGCCTCGACGGTGGTGGCGGCGACCTTCGCGGAGGTGCTGGCCGCGTGGAGCGCCGAGACCTCGCTGACGCTCAACCTGACGGTGTTCGACCGGCGCGACGAGCACCCCCATATCGGCCAGGTGGTCGGCGACTTCACCTCGCTGCTGCTGCTCGGTCACCACAGCCGCCCCGGCGAGAGCTGGGCCGACACGGTGCGGCGGCTGCAGGGACAGGTCTGGGAGGGCATCGAGCACAACAACGTCTCCACCACCTGGGTGCTCCAGCAGCTCGCCCGGCGCACCGGCGGCGGACAGACGCTGATGCCGGTGGTGTTCACCTCCACCCTCGGGGTCAGCGCGGGCTTCAAGGACCTCGAATTCGGCTTCGGCGAGCTGCGGCGGGGTCTGTCGCAGAGCCCGCAGGTCGCGCTGGACTGCCAGGTGGTCGAGCGCGACGGCGGCCTCGCCGTCAACTGGGACCACGTCGAGGGGCTCCACAGCCCGCAGGTCGTCCCGGCCGCCCTGGAGGCGATGCGCCGCCTCCTGGTGGAACTGGCCGACAGCGACTGGTCCCGCCCCGCCCCGCCGATCCGGCTCCCCGAGAGCCAGGCGAAGATCCGCTCCGAGGTCAACGACACGGCCGCCCCCTTCCCCGCCCGTACGCTGCACGAGCCCGTCTTCGACGTCGCCCGCCGCCGGCCCGACGCCGTCGCGGTCCGCTCGGCGACCGGCGAGGAACTGACCTACGCCGAACTGGCCGCCCGCGCGCTGCGCGTCGCCGGATGCCTCGCCTCACTCGGGGTGCGGCCCGGGGAGACGGTGGTCGTGTCGCTGCCGAAGGGACCCGACCAGGTCGTCGCGGTGCTGGGCGTGCTCGCGGCCGGCTGCGCCTACGTACCCGTCGGCGTCGGCCAGCCCGCCGCCCGCCGCAACCGGATCGTGCGTTCCGCGGGCGCCCGCCTGGCCCTGGTCGGGCCGGGACAGGACTCCGGCGCGGACTGGGACGAAGCCGTGCGGCTCGTGCCGGTGGCCGAGGCCGTGGGGGCGGAACCGGCGGCGGGGCCGGCGGCGGCCGATCCCGCGCAGCTCGCCTACGTGATCTACACCTCGGGCTCGACCGGCGAGCCCAAGGGCGTGGAGATCAGCCACGCGGCGGCCGCCAACACCATCGACGACGTGAACACCCGCCACGGTGTGGGGCCCGGCGACGTGACACTGCAGGTCTCCGCCCTCGACTTCGACCTGTCCGTCTACGACCTGTTCGGACTGCTCGCGGTGGGCGGCACCGTGGTGACCCTCACCGAGGACCTCCGCCGCGAGGCGACCGCCTGGGCCGCCCTCGCCACCGAGCACGGCGTCACCGTGTGGAACACGGTTCCGACGCTGCTCGACATGCTGCTGGTGGCCTGCGAGTCGGGCACCGGCCTGCCGCGGCTGCGCGTGGCGATCGTCTCGGGCGACTGGGTCGGGCTGGACCTGCCGGACCGGCTGAGGGCGGTGGCGCCGGACGCCCTGCTCGTCGCCATGGGCGGCGCCACCGAGGCCTCCATCTGGTCGAACGCCTTCGAGGTGGAGACCGTCGACCCCGCCTGGGTGTCGATACCGTACGGCCGCCCGCTCGCCAACCAGCGCTTCCGGGTGGTCGACGAACACGGCCGGGACCGGCCCGACTTCGTGCCGGGCGAGCTGTGGATCGGGGGCGCCGGAGTGGCGCTCGGCTACCGCGGGGACCCCGAGCGGACCGCGGCCTCCTTCGTGGTGGCCGACGGCGAGCGGTGGTACCGCACCGGCGATCTGGGCCGTTACCACCCCTCCGGCATCCTGGAGTTCCTCGGCCGCCGCGACCACCAGGTGAAGGTGCGCGGGCACCGGATCGAACTCGGCGAGATCGAGGCCGGGTTGCGGGAGCTGTCCGGCGTCGCGAGCGCCGTCGCGTGGGTCGACAGCGGCGCGGGGGCACGCCGGCTGGCCGCCGTCGTCACCCCGGAGCCGGGCGCCGGCCCTGCTCTGAGCCAGGCGGACCTGCCGGCCGCGCTCGCCGCGCGCCTGCCGGCCCACATGATCCCCGAGCACATCGCCGTGGCGGACCGGCTGCCCCTGACCGCCAACGCCAAGGTCGACCGCGCCGCACTCGCCCTCGCGTACGGCCCGGGCCGCGCGGTGCGGGCTGCGCCGTCCGACGACCGGCCGCGGGGCGAGACCGAACGCGTGGTGGCCGAGGTGTGGGCCGAGTTGCTGGAGGCGCCCGAAGTGGGCCGTTCGGCCGACTTCTTCGGCCTCGGCGGCGACAGTCTCGTCGCCACCCGCGTCGTCCAGCAGTTCTCCCGGCGCTTCGGCGTCGAGCTCTCCCTGCGGCAGCTCTTCAACCATCCGACCGTCGCCGCGATCGCCGCCGTCGTCGACGACGAGATCGCCGGCAGCCACCGGCACGAAGCGTCCGTCCGACTGGAAGAAGGTGTCCTGTGACCGCCGCCGACATCATCAGCGAACTCGAACAGGCCGGCCTGCACCTGTGGGAGGACGAGGGCAGGCTCCGCTTCCGGGGTCCGGAGGGGGCGATGACCCCCGAGCGCCGGAAGCTCGTGGCCGGCCGCCGCGAGGACGTGCTGCGGGAGCTGCGCGAGCGCCGCCCGCAGCAGGTCCGGCCCGACCCCGCCGCGGCCCACGAGCCGTTCCCGCTGACCGAGGTCCAGTCGGCGTACCTTCTCGGCCGCCGGGGCGCCTTCGAGTACGGCTCGGTGCCCTGCCACGCCTACGGCGAGCTGGAGTTCCCCGCGCTCGACCGGGACCGGCTGCGACGTGCCTGGCGCCGGGTGGTGGACCGGCACGAGATGCTGCGCGTGGTCATCGACTACGACGGCTACCAGCGGGTCCTGAAGGACCCGCCCGCCCCCGTGATCGCCTGGCACGACGCGACGGGCCTGGCGGGCCCGGCGGGCGAGGAGGCGCTCGGCGAGGTCCGCGGCCGGCTCTCCGCCGAGTCCAAGGACGTCACCGAGTGCCCGCTGTACACCCTGGAGGTCACCGAGCTGGCGGACCGCGCCGTCCTGCACTTCTCCATCGACTTCCTGATCGCCGACTACGTCAGCATCTACCTGCTGCTGGACGAGTTCGGCACCTTCTACGAGGACCCGGCAGCCGACCTCCCGGCGCCGGCGGTCTCGTTCCGCGACTACCTGCGGGCGGAACGCGCCGTGCGGCAGGGCCCGGCCTACGAGCGGGACCGCGACTACTGGACGGCGCGGCTGGACGACCTGCCGCCGGCGCCCGAACTGCCCCTGGTCGACCGGCCCAGCCGGCAGGGCCCGGCCGGCTTCACCCGCCGCGAACTGCGCCTGGAGCCGGCCGTCTGGTCCGCGCTGAAGGCCCGCGCCGGGGAACACGGGGTCTCGGCGTCGACGGCCGTGATGGCCGCGTACGCCGAGGTCGTCGGCCGTTGGAGCCGCCACCCCCGTTTCACCCTCGACGTGACGGTGCTCAGCCGGCTGCCCCTGCACCCGGACGTGGGCCGCGTCGTGGGCGACTTCACCTCCGTCGAACTGCTGGCCGTCGACGGCGGCCGCGCGGACACCTTCGCCGAGCGCGCCCGCAGGGCAGGCGAGCAGCTCTTCGAGGATCTCGACCACCGGCTGTTCTCCGGCGTGGAGGTACTGCGCGAGCTGACCCGCCGCCGCGGCCGGCAGGGCTCGATGATGCCCGTCGTGTTCACCAGCGCCATCGGGCTCTCCGACGGATCGGCTCCGGAGGGCATGATGCGGTCGCAGATCCGCAACGGCATCAGCCAGACGCCGCAGGTCTGGGTGGACTGCCAGGCGATGGAGGCCGCGGGCTCGCTGCTGGTCAACTGGGACGTGCGGGACGACACCGTGCCCGGCCCGGTGCTCGACGACATGTTCGCCGCGTTCCGCGGCCTGCTGCACCGGCTCGCCGAGGACAACGGCGCGTGGGACGGCGACCCGCTCACGCTCCCCGAGCACCAGGCGCGGCGCCGGGCGGCTGTCAACGACACCGCGCGGCCGGTCCGCGAGGCCCTGTTGCACCAGGCGCTGCTGGACCAGGCGCGCCGCCGACCGCACGCGACGGCCGTGATCGACCACGGCGGGAGCGTGGACTACGCCACGCTGACCGGCCGCGCCGCCGCCGTGGCCGCGGCGCTCGCCGAGCACGGCCACACACCGCAGCAGCGCGTCGCCGTGGTGCTGGAGAAGGGCTGGGAGCAGATCGCGGCCGCGCTCGGGGTGCTGCTGGCCGGTGGCACGTACGTGCCGATCGAGGCGGGCCAGCCCGACGCCAGGCGCGACAGGATCCTCCGGTCCGCCGGCATCGGCCTGGTGGTCGGCCACAGCGCGGTCGCGGCCGGACTGCCCGCGGGGATCGCGCGCGTCGACGTGGACCGGCTGCCCGAGTCGTCCGCCGGCCTTCCCGAGGCGGTACCGGTCTCCCCGGGGGACTCGGCGTACGTCATCTTCACCTCCGGCTCGACCGGCGAACCCAAGGGGGTGGAGGTCAGCCACCGGGCCGCGGTGAACACCCTGGACGACGTCTGCCGCAGGTTCGGCATCGGTACGCACGACGTCGCCCTGGGGCTCTCCAGCCTCGGCTTCGACCTGTCGGTCTTCGACATCTTCGGCGTCCTCGGCCGGGGCGGCACCCTGGTGCTTCCCGACCCTGCGCGCCGCAGCGACCCCTCGCACTGGGGCGAGCTGATCACCGGGCACGGCGTGACCGTGCTGAACACCGTGCCCGCCCAGATGATGCTGCTGGAGGAGTACCTGCGCGGCGAGGGCCGCGAGTGCCCCGGCGTCCGGCTCGGGATGATGTCGGGCGACTGGATACCCGTGACGCTTCCCGACGCCGTCCGCGCCCGCCTCCCCCGGGTGGAGCTGTACAGCCTCGGCGGCGCCACCGAGGCGGCGATCTGGTCGATCGTCCATCCGATCGGCGAGGTCGACCCGGCGGCGCCGAGCATCCCGTACGGCACCCCGCTGGAGAACCAGCGCTTCCACGTGCTCGACTCCGCGCTGCGGCCCAGCCCGGACCTCGTCGTCGGCGACCTCCACATCGCCGGCGCCGGCCTCGCCGAGGGGTACCTCCACGACCCGGAGAAGACCGCGGCGAGCTTCTTCGAGCTGCCGGACGGCGAGCGCGTCTACCGCACCGGCGACCTCGCCCGCTATCTGCCCGACGGCACGCTGGAGTTCATCGGCCGCGCCGACCGGCAGGTCAAGATCCGCGGCCACCGCATCGAACTCGCCGAGGTGGAGTCCGCCCTGGCCGCCGACCCGCAGGTCGACGCGGCGGCCGTCACCACCGAGGGCGAGCGCAACGACCGCAGGCTGGTCGCCTTCGTCTCGCCGTCGACCGCCGACCCGGCCGGCCACGCGGTCGACGCCGGGCTGCGGCCCGAGGTGCTGGCGGGCGCCGACGAGATCCGCGACGGAGTGGACACCGCGAAGGTCGTGGAGTTCGCGGCCGTCCTCGACGACGCGGCGCTGCGCCGCATGGTCGACGTGCTGCGCGGGGAGGGCCTGTGGCCCGACGCCGCCGCACGCCACAGCACCTCCGAGATCATGCGGCTGGCCCGGGTGGCGCCCAAGCACGAGCGGCTGGTGCGCCGCTGGCTCGCCGCGTGCGTGGAGAACGGCTACCTGGACAGGGCCGCGGACGGCACCTTCGGCTGCCTGCGCCTGGTGACCCCCGAGGACGTCGAGGATGCCTGGGCCGAGGTCGACCGGCTGCTCCCGGAGGCCAACGACCGCCCGGAGCTGGTGAATTACTTCAAGCTCGCCGCCGCTCACCTGCCGGAGCTGATGCGGGACGAGCGGGACCCGCTGCGGATGCTCTTCCCCGAGGGGGACCTGAGCATCCACGAGGCCGCCTACATGGAGGGCTTCCTCTCCCGCTACCTCAACCGGCTGGCCACCGGAACCGTGCTGGGGGTCGCCCGGCGCAACACCACCGGACGGCCGCTGCGCGTGCTGGAGGTCGGGGCCGGGGTCGGCGGCACCAGCGTCGACACCATTCCGGCGCTGGACGGTGAGAACGTGCGTTACACCTTCAGCGACGTGTCCCAGTTCTTCCTGAACAAGGCCGGTGAGCGGTTCGCGGACCATCCTTGGGTCGACTACGCCCTGTTCGACTTCAACGAGCCCTTCCGCGAGCAGGGCGTGAAGCCGAACTCGGTGGACGTGATCCTGTGCGGCAACGTCATGCACTACGCGAAGGACGCCCGCGCGGTGCTGCGCCGGATGCGCGAGGCGCTGGTGCCGGGCGGGTGGCTGGTCTTCATCGAGACGACCCGCGACAACTACCAGATCCTCACCTCGATGGAGTTCCTCTTCGACGCCACCGCCGGGGACTTCCAGGACGTACGGCACGGCAAGGACCAGACGTTCATCGGCCGCCGGCAGTGGTACGACCTGCTGGCGGAGGCCGGAGCCGAACTGGAGCTGTGCGTACCGGAGTCCGAGGACGAGCTGGCCCGGATCGGCATGCACGTCTTCGCGGCCCGCTTCAAGACCGACCGCGAACCCCTCGACACCGAGGTGCTCACGCGGCGGCTCGCCGAACGGCTCCCGGCGGAGATGATCCCGTCGCGTTTCGAGGTGCTGGACGCGCTGCCGCTCACCGCCAACGGCAAGGTCGACCGCGCCGCCCTCTCCCGGTGGGCCGAGCAGCACCGTACGGCCGGTGCGGCGGCCTCGCCGGACGGCGGGCAGGAGGCCGGTGAACTGGAGTCGCGCGTCGCCGAGGTGTACGCGGAGGTGCTGCGCGAGCCGGAGGTCCCGCTGGAGACCAACTTCTACGCCCTGGGCGGGGATTCGCTGCTCGCCGCCCAGCTCGTCACCGCGCTGCGCGACCAGGTTCCGGCCGCGGCCGACGTCTTCTTCGACGAGTTGCTCCGCGAGCTGCTCGGCGGTGCCTCGGTGCGCGAGCTGTCCGCCTTCCTCCAGCAGGGCGAGGGACCGGCCGAGGAGACCACGGCGGACGCCGAACTCGCCCTGTCCGGGGCGGCGGACGCGCTCGGCAACCCGGTGCACGTCCTCGTCGGCGACGGTCTGGGGGGCCAGGCCGAGCGGCTGGCCGCGGGTCTCGGCGCACTCGACCCGGTGATCGTCGTGCCCCCGGTCCGGGTGGCCGAGGGTCAGCGGCTGGACGACCTGGCCCAGGACGTGGTGGCGCGGGTGCGCGCACTGAGCCCGGGCCCGTTCCACCTGGTCGGCGCGCACAGCGGGGGCGTACTGGCGCTGGCCGTCGCCCAGCAACTCGTCGAACTGGGCGCCCCGGTGTGCGGGCTGACGCTGCTGAGCAGCTACCCGCTCCCGGCCACGGTCCGCGACGACGTGCTCGAAGAGGCGCTGTTCTGCCTGGACCGAGGGCTGGACCCGGCCGCCCTGGGATACCCGGACGTCGCCGGGATCGGCCGGACGCTGGCCGTGCTCGCCCCCGCCGGTGACATCCCGCCGGGCGCGCCCGCCGCGCTGGCGGAGCGGGCCGAGCCCGGACTGCGGGCGGCGGGCACGGCGGCGGCCGACCGCGCCGCGATCCCGCGCGAGAAGCGGCTCGCCCAGATCGCGGAGGCGCTCGGCCGCGGCGCGGACGAGATCGCCGAACGGCTCGTACGCGGCCGTGCGCTCGCGCGCTGCGTCGCCGACCACGACCCGGGGGTCTTCACGGGGGAGGCCCGCCTGCTGGTCCACGAGGAGGAGTCCCCCGTCTGGCCCGCCATGGCCGCCGACATGACCGAGCTGTGGGAGTCGGTGTGCGTGGGAGGGCTCCGGCGGCAGACGGTGCCGGGCGACCACTTCACCTGCCGTGAGCTGGTCACCCCCGGCGTGATCGACCTGCCCGAGGAGGAGAACGCGTGAGCGAGCACAGCATCCCGGAGGTCGCGGTCGTCGGCGCCTACGGTGCCGTCGGCGCCGCCGCCGTACGGGCGATCGCGGACCGTCGGCCCGGCACGGCCGTCCGGCTCGGCGGACGCGACCGGGCGCAGGCCGAGTCCCTGCTGCACAAGTCCGGCCTGCGTGGCGCGGCCGTCGAGGTCGACCTGTACGACGGCAGGTCGCTGGCGGAGTTCTGCCGCGGCGCCCGGGTGGTCCTCAACTGCGCGGGCCCCTCCTACCAGGTCCTCGACCGGGTGGCCTGGGCGGCGGCGGCCGCCGGTGCCGACTACGTCGACCCGGGCGGCGACGAGCCGCTGCTGGAGGCGCTGACGCGGCCGGGCACCTTCACCGGCACGGCCGTGATCACCGCCGGGATGCAGCCCGGGCTGACCGGCCTGCTCCCCCGTCACCTGTGCGCCGGCATGAGCGACCCGCGGCACCTCACGGCGTACGTCGGCACGATGGACCGGCTGACCCCGGCCGGCGCCGCCGACTACCTGCTCTCCATGGGCGGCGCCTACGGCGAGGCCCGCGGCGCGATCAGGGGCGGTGTCCGGGTCGAGCGCGAGCTGGAGCCTCGGACCGGTGTCGAACTGCCCTACGCGGACAACCGGGTCGACGTCTATCCCTACCTCAGCTTCGAGTCGGCGCGGCTCCCCGAGGCCACCGGGCTGACGGAGATCGACTGGTACAACGTCTTCGACGGCGGCGCCCACATGATGAACTGCCTGAGCCGGCTCCAGGGCGCGATGCGCGGTGAGTCCGCGCTCGCCGAGGCGGCCGGGGAACTCACCCGCGCGGCGGCTCTCGACCTGTTCGGCAGGAGCCCCTTCCAGCTGATGCTCTTCGAGGTCACGGGCACCGACGCCGGGCGTCCCGCCACCCGCGGCCTGGCCCTGCGCGCCGGCGACACCTACGCCCTGACCGGGCTCGCCAGTGCCCTGGCCGTGCTCGCGGTGCTCGGCGGCGAGGTCGCCCCGGGGGTGCACTTCGGCTCCGACGTGCTCGACGCCGGGACGGTGCTCGCCGCCCTGCGCGCCGAACCCGCGGTCACGGTGCTCGACATCGTTGACCGGCCGATCCTCGCGGCCCGCGCGACGGAGGAAGGGGAGCTGTGACCCGCCCCCGTGTCCTGGTGGCCGGCACCGGTTTCGGCCGGGCCTATCTCGCGGCCTTCGAGCGGCCGGACCTCGACTTCGAATTGGCCGGGATCCTGGCGTCCGGGAGTGCCCGCAGCAAGGCCTGCGCCGAGCACTACGGCGTACCGCTGTGGTCGACGGTCGACGAGGTGCCCGACGACGTGGACCTGGCCTGCGTGGTCATCGGCGGGGTGATGAACGGCGGCCCCGGCCCGGGGATCTCGCAGGCCCTGATGCGCCGCGGGATCCACGTGCTGCAGGAACATCCGCTGCACCCCGACGAACTGGTCGCGTGCCTGCGCGCCGCGACCGAGTCCGGTGTGGTGTTCCGGCTGAACACCCACTATCCGCACGTGGAACCGGTGCGCCGCTTCATCGCCGCCGCCCGCGCTCTGGTGGCCCGGCAGCGGCCGCTCTTCCTCGACGTGACCTGCGCCTTCCAGGTGCTCTACACGGTCTTCGACATCCTGGGCCAGGCACTGGGCGCGATCCGTCCGCACGGCGTCGACGGAGTGCTCGCGGGCGCGGAGGGCGATCCGTACCGGAGCCTGACCGGCCGGTTCGCCGGCGTCCCGATGTCCTTCCGGCTGCAGAACGAACTGGTGCCCGCCGATCCGGACAACTACAGCCACCTGTTCCACCGCATCACCCTGGGCGCGGAGGGCGGCCACCTCACCCTGGTCAACACGCACGGCCCGGTGGAGTGGAGCATGCGCCCGCACATGCCGGGCGACATGAAGGAGCTGGTGCGCTTCGCCGACTCGAACGCCCCTCATCTGCGGGTGCCGAGCGTGCAGCACCTGGGGCCCGCGGAGGGCGCCCCGTACACCGAGGTGCTGCGCGACCTGTGGCCGCAGGCCACGGCGCGGGCCATGCGGGCGGTCTGGGACGACGTGCGGTCGGGTGCCGACAGCCGGGGGCACGTGCAGTACCACATCGCCCTGGCGAAGCTGGCGATGCGGGTGACCGAGGCGTGCGGGCCGGTGCGGCTGCACCACCCCCAGGCGCCCGAACTCCTCTCCACCGCCGACCTGCTGGAGGCCAGGACATGAACACCGACGTCCCGAATCCGTGGCTGCGCGGCTACTTCCCGCGGCCCGGCGCCCGGCGGCGGGTGGTGTTCTTCCCGCACGGGGGCGGCGCGGCGACCTTCTACCGGCCGCTCGCGCGCGAACTCCCCGACGTGGCCGAGGGGTTGGTGGTGCAGTATCCGGGGCGGGAGGACCGTATCGGCGACCCCTGCTGCACCGACATGCCCGGCCTGGTGGAGCCGTTGGCCAAGGCGCTGGCCGAACTGGACGACAAGCCCGTGTGGTTCTTCGGGCACAGCATGGGCGCCTCCGTCGCACACGAGGTCACCCGCCTCCTCGGTGCGGCCGGCGGGACCCTCCCGGAGCGGCTGGTCGTTTCCGGTCGCCCCGGCCCGGCCCGGCAGCGGCCCGACGACAAGTACCTTGACGACGAACGGCTGTGGGCCGACGTGTGCGTGCTCGGCGGCACCGACGAACGCCTGCTCCGGATGCCGGGCGTGCGCGAGATGACGCTGCCGGTGCTCCGGGCGGACTACCGGCTGCTGGGCACCTACCGGGCGCGGGCCGGCCGGGATCTCTCGGTGCCGGTGAGCGTCTGTTACGGCGCCGAGGACCCGGAGGTCGACGCGGAGGGCGCGGCGGCCTGGGCGGCGGTCACCTCCGCCGACACCGAACTGGTCCGGTTTCCCGGCGACCACTTCTACCTGCGCGGCGCCGGCCGGGCGGAGCTGGCTGACTGGCTGACCGAGCGGCTGTGCCGGCACGCCGGGCACACGGGAAGGAACCGAGGATGATCGTACGACCCGTCGTGGAGAAGTACGCCGAGGAGGCCTCCTCCCCCGCGCCCCCCTGGCTGGCCGGGCTGGTCGCCGACACGGAGGCCGGGACCGAGCTGCCGGCCATGATGGTGGGCAGCCTGGAGGGCGAGTTCCTGGCCGCCCTGGTGTTCGCCCTGCGGCCCCGGCGCATCCTGGAGATCGGCACCTTCACCGGCTACTCCGCGCTGTGCATGGCCGAGGCGATGCCGGCCGACGCCGAACTGCACACCTGCGAACTGAGCCCGCTGCACGCCTCCATCGCGCGCAAGCACTTCGGGGCCTCGCCCTGGGCCGGGCGCATCCATCTGATCGAGGGCCCGGCCCTGCCGGCGGTGCGGGACCTCCCGGGACCCTTCGACCTGGTCTTCATCGACGCGGACAAGCCCGGCTATGTCGACTACTACGAGGCGGTGCTGCCCAAGCTGTCGCCGCACGGGCTGATCCTGGCCGACAACGTGCTCCAGTTCGGCGGTGTCGCGAACGAGCGTGACCAGCAGCCCGACACCGTCGCCATGCGCGCGTTCAACGCCCACGTCGCCGCGGACCCCCGGGTACGGCAGAGCGTGCTGACCGTGCGCGAGGGCGTCACCGTGATCCGCCTGGCCGGCTGACCGGCACCGCGCACGGCGACGGCGCCCGGACCTCACGGGGAGGTCCGGGCGCCGTCGTGCGCCGGGCCGGCGGCCCCGGGGGACGGGCACCCGCCCGGGACCGCCGGCGGCCTTCAGCTCGCGGGCTTGATGTTGTTGTTGGTGTGGAAGAAGTTGTCGGGGTCGTAGGCGGCCTTGATCCGGGTCAGCCGCTCGTAGTTGGAGCCGTAGGCGTCCTCGATCCGCTCCGCGGAGTCGGCCCCGAGGTGGTTGGCGTAGACCGCGCCGGTGGTGTACGGCAGCAGTTCCGCGTAGACCTTCTCGGTCCACTCGACCGCCTCCTGGTCCTTGGCCGGGTCGGTCCAGGAGGTGAGGATGCTGGTCAGGTAGCCCTCGCGGTGCAGGAACGGGGTCTGCGCCGCGGGCACGTTCGACATCACTCCGCCCATCAGGCCACCGCCGACCAGGCTCCGTTCGGAGGGGGCGTTGACGAACCCGTCGGCCAGGATTTGCAGCGGCTCGTCGCGCAGTTCCGGCAGGAGGAAGGAACGCGGGTAGTACCGGTGGCCGGCGACGGTGTTCTCGTCGAGCATCCGCTGCACCGCCACGTAGGGCATCGCCCCGCAGTGGTCCAGCAGCGCGCCGGTGCCCAGCCCGCGCATCTGCCCGATGAGGCTCTCGGTGGAGTCGTCGGGAGCCGCGTGCACGAAGCCCAGGCCGATCGCCGGCTCGCCGCCCGGGGCGGTGAGGAAGGCGAAGGAGGTGGTCAGCTCGTCGGGGGCGCTCCGGTTGAACTCGTCGAGCCGCCGGGCCACTTGGACCGTCTGGTCGATGGGGAAGGCGAGCAGGCCCGCCATGCAGTCGCCCTGCGGGTGGAGGTCGAACTCGAAGCGGGTGGCCACGCCGAAGTTGCCGCCGCCCCCGCGGATCGCCCAGAAGAGGTCGGGGTGGTCCTGCTCGGTGGTGGTCACCAGTCGACCGTCGGCGAGCACGAGGTCGGCGGAGACCAGGTTGTCCACGAGCAGGCCGCGGTAGCGGGCGAGCCAGCCGAGGCCGCCGCCGAGGGTGAGACCGCCGATGCCGATGTACGACTCCTGGGAGCCGGTGACGGCCAGGCCGAAGCTGGTCGTCTCGGCGTCCACGTCGCCCTGTTCGAGTCCCGGCTGGACGGTCAGCCGGCGCTTCGCGGGGTCCACCCGGATGCCGCGCAGCCGCGAGGTGTCCAGCAGCAGTCCGCCCTCGACGGTGCCGGTGCCGGCGAAGCAGTGCCCGCCGCCCTTGATCGCCAGCTCGATGCCGTTCTCGCGCGCGAAGTCGACCACCTTGACGACGTCGGAGGCGCCGTCGACCTGCACGATCGCCCCGGGGTTCTTCTGGAAGTAGCCGTTCCAGATCTGCTTGCGCTCGTCGTAGTCGGCGTCCTGTGCGGTGATGGTCCGGCCCCTGATCGCCTCACTCAGCTCCGCGAGCTTGGATTCCGGGATGGCCTTACCGGTCGCGGTGACGAGTCCCACGTCAGTCCTCCTCATGCGGTTGGCGGGTTCGGCCGGCGCGTCGGGCTCGTGCGAGGGGGCCGATGGAGACCGAACGTACGGCCGCGGGACAGCGCCCGACGCGGGGGTGAAAGAGGGTGGAAAGGCGCCTCGGCGCGCGGGGAGTGCTGGTTACGCTGGCGCACATGTCTGCACTCCGCGCGATGCCGCTGCTCACGGTCAGTGATCTCGAATCCGCAGTAGCCGCCCACATCAGGGTCACCGGGATGGAGGTGATCATGAATCACGGCTGGATCGCCACCCTCGCCCCGCCCACGGACCACTCCGTGCAGGTCAGCCTGATCACCAAGGACCCCACCGGGCCGGTGAACCCCTCGGCCTCCATCGAGGTGGAGGACCTGGACGCGGCACTGGCGGGAGCCCGCGCCGCCGGCCTGGAGATCGTGTACGGCCCGGCGGACGAGGAGTGGGGCGTCCGCCGCTTCTTCTACCGGGACGCCGACGGCAACGTCGTCAACGTCCTCGCCCACCTCTGACCGCCGTGTCCCCCGCATTCCGTCACACCCCTCCCGGAGCCCGCTCCGCGGCTCCCCGTTCCGGTTCCGGCACGCTGCCCGGACAGCGGGGCGGGCCCGCCGACGAATCCTCCGAGTCCGCGCAGGCCTTCTCCGTACGCCTCTTCGGCGCCGGGCTCGCCTCGGCCGAACTGATGACCTGCTTCCTGGGCCTGGAACTGGGGCTGTACGCGGCACTGCGCCGCACCGGCCCCGCCACGGCCGCGCGGGTGGCCGAGGAGAGCGGTCTCGACCCCCGGATGGTCCGGGAGTGGCTGGAACAGCAGACCTGCGCCGGTGTCCTGACCGTCGACGCGCCCGGAGCCGCACCGGAGGCACGGCGGTTCACCCTGCCTCCGGCCCACGCCGAGGCCCTGCTCGACGCCGAAAGCCCGAACTGGATCGCACCGCTGGTGGTGATGCCCGTCGGCGGCATGGCCGCCGTGCTGCCGCAGCTGGTGGAGGCCTACCGCGAGCGCCGAGGACTGCCCTACGCGGCCTACGGGGACGCCCTGCGCGGTGGCCAGGCGGGCCTGAACCGCGGGGTCTTCGAGCACCATCTGCCGGGCTGGATCAGCCGGCATCTGCCCGACGTCGACGCCCGGTTGCGCGTGCCCGGAAGCAGCATCGCCGACGTGGCCTGCGGCTCCGGACTGTCCACCCTGGCGCTGGCCCGGATGTTCCCCGACGCGCTGGTGCACGGGATCGACCTGGACGAGGCGTCGATCCGGGACGCCGAGGCGAACCTCGCCGCGGCCGGTCCCGGAGAGCAGCTGTCCGAGCGGGTGCGCTTCAGCACCGGTGACGCCGGCGGAGCCGAACCGGCCGGGCACACCCTGGTCTGCGTGTTCGACGCGCTGCACGACATGTCCGCACCCGTCGACGTGCTCCGGGCCTGCCGCCGGCTGCTGGCTCCCGGCGGGACGGTGCTGCTGATGGAGCCGTCCGTCGGAGAGCGGTTCACGCCGGCCGCCCCGGACAGCGAACGCTTCCACTACGCCGTCAGCGTGCTGCACTGCCTGCCGGTCGGGATGAGCCGGACACCGAGCGCGGCCACCGGCACGGTGATGCGCCCGGACACCGTGCGCGCGTACGCCGCCGAGGCGGGCCTGGAGACCCGGGTGATCGACGTGGGGCACCCGTTCCACCGGCTGTACCGGCTCACGCCGCGCCCGCGGTGAACGACCGGTGGCGTCCGTACGGTTCCCGGCGCCGGACAAGGAGACCGGGAACCGTACGGACGCGACCGGCGGTCAGGGCTCCTGGGGCCCGTCCTCGGAGGGCCGGCGCGAGCCGCGCGGGACGCCGACCTTGCCCGAGCGCAGGTAGTCGGCGACCAGCGCGTTGACCTCGGTGGGCTTCTCCAGCAGGGAGGCGTGGCCGCAGTTGCGGATCTCGGTGTACTCGGCGGTGGGGATCAGGTCCGCCAGCTCCCGCGACAGGTGCCGGGGCGCGACGATGTCGTGCTCCATCCCGACGACGAGCAACGGCACGCGGACCCGGGCCACTTCCTCGTCGGAGGGCCGGAAGGCGGTGCTCGCCTCGGCATGGCCGATGGCGCCGTGACCGCCCGACTCCGCGAGGCCCGCCAGTCCGTCGAGATAGGGCGCGATGAACTGGTCGCGATTGAGCGCGCGCGGCCCGAAGAGGTACATCGCGCGGAAGGTGCCCTCCAGCAGGGCCGGGACCTTGTGGCCGTTCTTGAGCCGGTCCACCGCCTCGGCCTGGATGGCCTGTTGCAGCTTGCCGGGCTTCCACGGCACCCCGATGAGCGCGGCCCGCTCGATCAGGTCGGGGCGCTTCATCGCGAGCTCCAGCAGGATCATCGCGCCCACCGAGTAGCCGATGTAGGTGCAAGGGCCGAGCTCCAGGGCCTCGTTGAGCGCGGCGAGGTCCTGTCCGAGCAGTTCCACCGTGTACGGCGGAGGGGTCTCCTCCGAGGGATGCACTCCGCGCAGGTCGAAGGTGACGACCCGGTAGCCGGCCTTCGTCAGCTGCGGCACCTGCATGGTCTCGAACAGGGACGCCTGGTGCTGGCCGGGCACGAGCACGACCACCGGCCCGTCCTCGGGCCCGTAGAAGTCGTAGCTCAGCGTGACGTCCGTGGGCAGGGTGACTTTCATGGTGTTCCCTTCTGTGGGCGCTCAGCCGGTGAGCAGGCGCTCGAAGTCCTGACGACTGGGTCCGACGCGGTCGCGGCTCAGGTCGGGGTGTTCGCGCACGAACGCGAGCACGCGGCGGGCCACCTTGCGGTCCCTCATCAGCTCCGCGGGGGTGAGCAGCATGTGGTAGACGCGCTCGGCGGCGACGCGGACGTGCTCGTCGTCCTCGCGCAGGACGGCCAGGGCGGTGAGGACGCGGGAGGTCAGCGAGTCGTCGTGCGAACCGCCGGCGAGTTCGGCGAGGCGGGCGGCGTCGGTGGCGACCTGCTGCTCGAACCACTGCCCCAGGCACCGGTCGGTGGACGCGTGGGTCTCCAGGGCCCAGGCGGCCGGCTCCTGTCCAAGCCGGCCGAGTTGGTCGGCGACGGTCCGGGCGTGGGCCAGGCCGAGCGAGACGCCGCGGCCGAAGGTGGGGTTGGTCTGGGCGCACGCGTCGCCCACCAGGGCGTAGCCGGTGACCAGTGGGGCGCCGCCAGCCGTCAGCGACCGGTAGCGGTTCTCCAGGCCGGCCATCGGCAGGGGGTCGCCGACCGGGGTCGCCCCGTCGAGCCAGTCCCGCACCGGAGCCACGCTGGCCAGGAAGCGGAGGTAGACCGCGCGGTCGAGCAGTCTCCTTCGCGCGGGGTCGTGGGAGGACACCGTCGTGGACAGGTGGAAGCGGCCGTTGTCACCGGGGAAGGCCAGCACCGTGGCGAAGTCGAGTTCGTGCACCACCGGCGCCCGCAGGGACGGGAACCGCCCGCCCTCCCTCAGCGCGAACTCCTGGGCGATGTAGGAGAAGCCGCACGCCTGGGCCCGCTCGCGGGGAGGGGCGCCTCCGATCGCGGTCAGCCAGGCCGCCGCGGCGGATCTGCGGCCGGTCGCGTCCAGCACCACGTCGGCGGTCACCTCACCGGTCTCCGCGAGGCGGACGCCGTCCACGTGGGGGATGCCGTCCGGCGCCCCGGCACAGAGCAGGCCGGTGGCCCGGTCACGCAACAGCGTGACCGCCGGATCGGCGGCGGCCCGACGCCTGAGGGCGGCCTCGAAGACGAGCCGCCGGCACAGCAGGCCGAGATCGCCGTTCCCCGTCTCCAGCGTCACGGGCACCGCGCCGCGGCCGGTCAGGTCCGCCAGCACCTCGGGGCACTCCTCGCGCAGCACGCCGATGCCGAGCCCCAGCAGGGCGTGCCCCTGGCGGGCGTGCGGCACACCGCGCCGTTCCCAGCCGGCCACCTCGGCGTGCGCACCGCCCTCCGGTGGCGGGCCGTCCCGCTCGACGAGCGTCACCCGGTGGCCGCGGCGGGCGGCGAACGCCGCGAGGCCGAGGCCGGCCACCCCGGCGCCCAGCACGACGATGTCCGCCACGGTCAGCCCCGCTTCACGAGCGTCGCGAAGCGGCGGGTGGCGACGACGGTGCACACGGCCGTGACGCCGAGGGCCCAGGCCGCGGTACCGAGCACCGGCACCGTCAGCGCCCCCTCCCGGGCCAGGGACGCCAGTGCGTCGGAGGCCAGCGAGACCGGGTTGGCGCTCACCGCGGGCCGGATCCAGTGAGGGAAGGCCTCCAGGGGCACGTAACCGCTGGACATCAGGGTCAGCACGAGGGTGGGCATCTGCACGTAGCGCACGATGATGCCCGGGTGCTGGGCGACGAGCGCGACGGCGACGGCCAGCGCGCTGCACATCATCCCGAACAGCGCCACGATCCCGAAGAAGCCGAGGACGGCGAGCGGTCCTCGGGAGAACCGGAAGCCGACGGTGTGGGCGATCAGGGTCACCAGTACGGCGACCCCCATGATCCGTACGAAGTCCCCGCCGATCCGGCCGAACACGTAGGCGCGCATGTCCAGCGGCATCGCGCGCAGCCGGTTGAACACCCCGCTGCGGATGTCGCTCCACAGGGCGATCGCGGTGGTGAGGATCGAGGAGAACGCCGTGGTGAGCACGATCAGCGGAGCCAGCCGCTGCACGTAGTCGACGTCCTGGGTGTCGCGTACGAGCACGTTGAACGCGGCCAGCAGCATGAAGAGCTGAAGCAGCGGAAACGCGACGGTGACGATGAGCATCATCCGGTTGCGGACGAACTGGCGGACCACCCGGCCGGCGATGACGGCGCAGGCGACGGTGAGGGTGGCCGGCTCGGGTGAGGGGGACGGCGGCGCGGTGGGTGCGACCGGCCCCGGCGACTGCACGGTCATCGGACGGCCACCTTCCTGAACGCGGCGGTCGTGGTCCACGAGAAGAGGGCGAGCAGGGCCACCAGCCAGGCGAGTCCGGGCAGGACGGCACCCCAGGTCGGCTCGGTGGTCGAGAGGGCGCGCAGCGCGTCGATCACCCCGGACACGGGCGAGGCCGAGACGATCGGCTGGAGCCAGCCGGGGAAGAGGTCGGCCTCGACGAAGCCGGTGGAGAGCACCAGCAGGGGCAGGTACGGCAGGTGCAGCACCGCGCTGAGCGCCTCCAGGTTGCGCAGGCGCAGCGCGATGGTGGCCGTGGCCAGCGACAGTGCCACGGTGAACGCCACGGCGAACACGACGAACGCCAGCGCGGCGAGCACACCCTGGTCGAAGCGGAAGCCGGCCAGGTGCCCGGCGAGCGCGATCACGACGGTCGACAGCAGGCCCTGGAGCGCCACCACGCCCAGGTGCGCCAGACTCATCGCGCGCATGTCGACCGGGCTGGTGAGCAGGCGGGTGAAGACGCCGCTGGAGCGGTCGGCGGCCAGTTCGGTGGCGCTGCCGATGGCCACGAACATCAGCGCCTGCACCAGCACGGTGGGGGTCACGAACCGGCCGAAGCCGATGCCCTGTTCGTCCAGCATCCGCGCGAAGGTGCAGTAGAAGATGGCGAAGAAGAGGAGCGGTTGCACCACGGTGGCGATCAGGCCGGCGCGCGAGAACGAGCGGGTGCGCAGCCGGTCGAAGAGCACGTGGAAGTCGTGCTGCCAGCCGGCCGGGCGGCCCGGGACGGGTGCGGCGGGCACGCCCGTGACGTCGGACGCGGTGCTCATCGGGTGGCCTCCCGCTCCAGCGGCTCGGTGAGCGCGAAGAACACCTCGTCGAGGGTCGGCCGCGTGACCTCGATGTCGGCGATCCGCAGTCCCGTGCCGTCGAGCCGGCCGATCACGGCGGCGACCTCCTCCGGGTGGGACATCGGTACGGTGACCTTGTCGCCCTCGGCCACCGCACCGGGCAGGTCGCGCAGTGCGTGGCGGACCACGTCGGGGTCGGCGCCGCCGGTCAGGGTGAGCCGGCACATGATGCCGCCGACGTCGCGCTTGAGTTCGTCCGAGGAGCCGTCCGCGAGCACCCGGCCCTTGTCGATGACGACGATGCGGTCGGCGAGCTGGTCGGCCTCGTCCAGGTACTGGGTGGTGAGCAGGACGGCCACCCCGCGGCGGGCCTCGGCCCTGACCATGTCCCACAGGAGCTTGCGGCTGCGCGGGTCGAGGCCCGTGGTCGGTTCGTCGAGCACCAGCACCGGCCGGGGGACCACGAGACTGACCGCGAGGTCGAGGCGCCGGCGCATGCCGCCGGAGAGGTATCCCACCGGGGTGTGGGCGGCCTCCGCCAGCTCGAAGCGCTCCAGCATCTCCCCCGCCCGCCCTTGCGCCTCGCCGCGGCTCAGTCCCAGCAGCCGGCCGAAGAACACCAGGTTCTCGCGTGGGCTGATCTGCTCGTCCAGGGCGGCGAACTGCCCGGTGACGGCGATGTTGGCGCGCACCAGGGAGGGTTCGGTCTCCGGGTCGTGGCCGAGGACGCGGACGCTGCCGCCGTCGGGCTGGAGCAGCGTGGTCAGGCAGTTGATCAGGGTGGTCTTGCCGGCGCCGTTCGGGCCGAGCAGGCCCACCACGGTCCCGGCCGGTATCCGCAAGCACACCCGGTCCAGTGCGGTCTGGTCACCGAATCGCTTGGTGAGGTCCGAGAGGGAGATCGCCTCGGTCATCGTGGCTCCTTCGTGGCGTCGTGCTCGGTCGGTGGGCGCGGTCACGACGGTGTCCTGACCTCCACCTGGCTCAGGACGTAGGCGAGGACCTGTTCCGTGGTCTGAATGGAGCGGCCCGTCTTCTCGTCGATGGGCGGCAGGTCGAAGTCGTCCTCGATCGCGAAGGCCATCTCCAGCAGGGCGAGGGAGTGGAAACCGAGGTCCTCGACCAGCCGCATGTCCTTGCCCGCTTCGAACCGCTCCCGTTCGGGGGCGAGTTGCTCGATGATCGCGAGCACGGTCTCGCGCACCTCTTCACTGGAGTAGGGCATGGGGTCTCCTGTTCTCCGGCCCGGTCAGGCGGGGGTGTCGGTCGTGGCGGGCACCTGGTCGAGGAGGTGCTCCCGGCGGAGGTGCTGCCACAGCTGCGGGCGGCGGCTCTTGCCGCTGCTGGTGCGCGGGATCGCGCCGCGCGGCACCCGGGCCACGCGTCGGCGGGTGCCGGGGCAGGCGGCGGCGAGCACGTCCTCGGCCACCTCCGCGGCGCGCGGGCCGAGGTCCTCCAGTACGGCCACGGCGTGCGCTCGGCCGCCGGCCTCGCCCAGCACGACACAGACCCGGCTGAGGTCGAGTCCGGCCTGTCCGAGCATCAGCTCGACGTCCTCGGCGAAGAGGGAGCGGGCGTGGACCTTGACGCTGTCGCCGAGCCGTCCCAGCACGTAGAACTCGCCGCCCAGCTCGAAGGCGACGTCGCGGGTGAGGAGCCGGCCGTCCTCGAAGGCGGTGCCCCGGCCGGGGGCCGCCGCGAGGTAGCCGTCGGCCAGTGAGGTGCCGGTGACCACCAGTTCGCCGGCGTGGCCCTCGGGCAGCGGCCGCCCGTCGTCGTCGACCACCTGAACCGACAGGCCCTCCAGGGCACTTCCGCAGCTGATCACCTGCACGCTGTCGCCGGTGCCTTCGTGCTCCGGGGTCTCGGCGAGCAGCCGGACCCTCGCTCCCACCCGCAGGTCGTCCCGGTGCACGCGGACCGCGCGCGGGGTCCGGTCGACCGGGACTCCCGTGACGGCGAGCGTGCTCTCGGCGAGGCCGTAGGCGGTGGTGAGGGCGGTGGGTGCCAGCCCGTGGGGCCGCATCAGTTCGGTGAAGCGGTCCACGACCGCGGGGTCGACGCGTTCGGCCGCGACGATCACGGCCCGGGTGCGGGACAGGTCCGCGCCCGCCAGGTCGGCGTGGCCGATCTTGTCCACGATCCGCCGCAGTCCGAACGCCGGGGTGGCGGTGATCGTGGCGGGCTGGGCGACCCGGTTGGCGTCGAAACGCGTGACGTAGGCCATCGGGTGCCGGAGGAAGGTCTCGGGCCTGCACACGGCCAGCCGGTTGTTGCCCGAGACCGGCACCACCAGGCAGCCGATCAGTCCCATGTCGTGGTGCATCGGCAGCCACGAGCACCAGGAGTCGTCGGGGCCGGCCTGCTCCCAGGCTCGGATCGCGGCGGTGTTCGCGTCGAGTGCGGCGTGGCTGATCCGCACCCCGCGGGGCCGTCCGGAGCTGCCCGACGTGAACTGGACCAGGGCGCGTTCGTCCGTGGCGCGACGGCCGGGCGCGGCCTCGGCGAGCTCTTCCAGGAGCAGCACCCGGGTGCGCGGCCCGGCCTCGGCGAGTACCTCCACGAGGTGGTCGCGGTGGGCGGCCTCCACCACCACCGCGCCGGCGTCCACGGCGGCGACGACGGCACGGGTGTGCGCGCGGCCGGCCTCCCCGGACACCCGGGTGGGCGGCGCCAGCACGCTCACCACGCAGCCGGCGGCCTGCACGCCGTAGAAGGCGGCGATCAGGTCGGGCCCGGTGGAGCAGAGCAGCGGCACGACCGCCCCGCGCGGCACGCCCTCCGCGATCAGCCCTCCCGAGATCCGGAGGGCCGCCGCGGCGATGTCCGGGTAGGGCCGGTAGGTGTGGGAGACCTCGTCGAACATCTCGACCCCGGTGTCGTGGCGGGGCGCGTCGAGCCAGCCGAGCGTGCGGGGCACGTCCGTGCGGGCTCGGAGCGTGGGGGGTCGGCTCATCTGCCACTCCTTCGTGGGGCGCCCCTGGGGGCCGGCGTCTCCTCGGCGACGCTGGTGACACTAGGAGCGATCGCGGGGAGGGCCGTCGTCTCTTTCACGGCTCTGTTCGTCCCGGGCGTCCCGGCCGGGCGGGCCGGAACACTGGCGCCCATGGATGAGTTCACGCCGTGGAGCGACGAGGACGCCGCCCGCTACCGGGCCGCCGGGATCTGGCGGGGGGTCCCGCTGGGCGACGCGCTGACCGCCGCGGCCGGGACCACTCCCGACCGGACGGCCGCCGTGGACCGCAGGCGCCGGGTGACCCACGGTCAAGTGCGCGCCGAGGCGGACGAGATCGCCCGCGGGCTCCTGGCCCGGGGGGTGAACCCCGGGGACCGGGTCATGGTCCAGCTGCCGAACGTCGTGGAGTTCCTCACCGTGACGGTCGGGATGTTCCGCGCCGGCATCATCCCGGTGTTCGCGCTGCCCGGGCACCGCACGAACGAGGTGCGGCACCTGATCGAGGCGTCCGGCGCGGTCGGCTACGTCACCACGGACCGCTTCCAGGGCTTCGACTACCGCACCCTCGCCCGCCACGCGGCGGCCCTCCCCGGGGTGCGGACGGTGGTCGTGGCCGGCGACGGTGAGGAGTTCACCCCGCTGGAGCGGATTCGCGCCCAGGGCGCCGGAGCCGGACCGCTCCCCCGCGTCGATCCGTCCGGTGTCGCGTTCCTGCTGCTCAGCGGTGGCAGTACGGGCAAGCCCAAGCTGATCCCGCGTACGCACGACGACTACGTCTTCAACATCGCCGCCTGCGCCGAGGCCCTGGAGTTCGGTGCCGACAGCGTCTACCTGGCCGCGAACCCGGCGGCGCACAACGCCGCGCTGGGATGCCCGGGCGTGCTCGGCGCGCTGCTGGTGGGCGGCAAGGCCGTCCTGGCCGCGAGCCCCTCCCCCGACGAGGTGTTCCCGCTGATCGGCAAGGAGGGGGTCACCCACACCACGGTGGTGCCCGCTCTCGCGGCACTGTGGTCCCGTGCCGCCGCTGTCCGCCCGGTGGACATGAAGTCGGTGGTACTTCAGGTGGGCAGTTCCAAGTTCGACGAGCAGGCCGCGGGCCGCACGCAGTCCGCGCTCGGCTGCCGGATCTCCAACTGGTTCGGCATCGGCGAGGGGCTGCTCACCTACACCCGCCTCGACGATCCGGACGAGGTGGTGCACGCGACCGAGGGCCGGCCGCTGTCCGAACTCGACGAACTGCGCCTGGTCGACGAGGAGTTGCGCGAGGTGCCGGCCGGCGCGGTGGGCGAGCTGGTGACTCGCGGGCCGTACACGATCAAGGGCTACTGGAACGCGCCCGAGGCGAACGCGACCTCGTTCACGCCGGACGGCTTCTTCCGCACCGGCGATCTGGCCAGGCTCACGCCCGAGGGCAACCTGGTCGTCGTCGGCCGCGCCAAGGACGTGATCAACCGGGGCGGCGAGAAGGTGTCGGCGGACGAGGTGGAGGGGCACCTGCGCGGGCACGAGGCCATCGAGGACGCCGCGGTGGTGGCCCGCCCGGACCCCGAACTCGGCGAGGCCGTGCTGGCGTTCGTGGTACCGGGCGGCGGCGCCGGGCGGGCGCCTTCGCTGGTGGAGATCAAGCGGTATCTGGCCGGCCGGGGGCTGGCCGCGTTCAAGCTGCCCGACGAGGTCCGCGAGCTGCCGGTGCTGCCGCGGACCCCGGTCGGGAAGATCGACAAGGTCGCGCTGCGGGCCGCGGTGGCGGCCGGTTGATCCGCGCGCTGCTGCCGGCCGGCACGGCGGCCCGGTCGAGCGGCGGCGAGCTGACCGGCCCCGGCCTCTTCGAGCCCGAACTGCGGCAGGTGGCGGGCGCGTCGGCGCGACGGCGGGCCGAGTACGCGACCGTGCGGCGGCTGGCGCGCGCCTGCCTGGCCGAGCTGGGCGAAGCACCCGTACCGCTGGCGCGCGGTGCCGGCGGGGCGCCCCGTTGGCCGGCCGGGACGGTCGGCTCCCTGACGCACTGCCCCGGCTACCGGGCGGCGGCGGTGGCGCGGACCCGTGACGCCGACGGGCTGGGCATCGACGCGGAACCGCGCGCCCCGCTGCCCGCCCGGGTGCTGGCCCAGGTGGCCTCGGCGGCCGAGCGGGCCCACCTGGACGCGCTGGCGGCGGCGGAGCCGGACGTGCCGTGGTGCCGGCTCCTCTTCAGTGCCAAGGAGTCGTACTACAAGGTCTGGTATCCCGCGATGGGGTGCTGGCTGGGCTTCGACGACGCCGAGGCCGTCCTCGAAGGCGGCCGGCACCGCGGGTGGTTCACGGTGCGGCCGGTGGCGGGCGGTGCCCGGCGGGTGCGCCGGACCGACGCGGACTTCGACGCCGCCACCACCGGCTTCCCGGCTCTGCGGGGGCGCTGGGCGGCCGGTCCCGGCGTCGTGGTGACCGCGATCGCCGCACCGGTGGGCTCGCTGCCCCGCCCGGGTCAGGCGGGGCGCACCGCGACCGGCATGCCGCGGTGGGCCCAGTAGGGGAACCGGAAGCCGCCCTCGCTGGGCTCCCACAGGCCCTCACCGGCGGACTCGATGTCCGCGAAGCGGGTGACCAGCCGCTCGAAGACCACCGCGCCCTCGACCCGCGCCAGCGCCGCGCCGAGGCACAGGTGCACCCCGCCGCCGAAGCTCAGGTGCGCGTTCGGCGACCTGGTCAGGTCGGCGCGGGCCGGGTCGCGGAACACCCGCTCGTCGTGGTTGGCGGAGGCCAGCAGCAGCACCACCACCCGCCCCTTGCGGATCGTCAGGCCGGCGACCTCGACGGGCTCGACGGCCATCCGGGTGGTCGCGTGGATCGGCGCGTCGTAGCGCAGGAACTCCTCCACCGCACTGCCGACGATGCCCGGGTCGGCGCGCAACTGCCGCTGCGTGTGCGGCTGCCGGAGGAAAAGGTCGCCGCCGGTGGCGATCGCGTTGGTCGTCGTCTCGAAGCCGGCGTAGTAGACGAACAGCGCGTTGTCGATGATCTCCTCGTCGGTCAGCGGCTCCTCGCCCTCCCTGACCGCGGTGATCATCCGCGACAGCAGGTCCTCGCCCGGCCGGCGCCTGCGCTCGCGCAGGAGTCCGACCATGTACTCCCGCAGCTCGACCACGGCACTGTGCGCCTCTCGGCGCTTGTCCTCCGGGATGAAGACCGCGAACGCCTGGGCCAGCGAGGTGGACAGGCGGGCGATGTCGGCACGGTCGGGGCGGGGGATGTCGAGCAGCTCGCTCATCACCATCATCGGTACGGGCACGGCCAGGTCCCGGACGAGGTCGAAGCGGCCCTCGTCCGCGAACCGGTCCAGCAGCCCGTCCACGAGCCGGCCGACGGGTTCGCGCATGCCGCGGACCATCGCGGGGCTCAGCGACTTGACCAGCAGCCGGCGCAGCCGCGTGTGGTCGGGCCGGTCACGGTCGACGACGATGCGCCGCAGGTAGTCGTTGGCCGGTCCCGCGCCCACCGACATCTCCTGGTACTCCTCGGGGAACTCCCGGCCCAGCCGCGGGTCGCGCAGCAGCGCGGAGACCTCCTCGTACCGAGGGAAGACCCACTGCCCCGGGCCGCCTCGGCAGACCGGGCCGTGGTCGCGCAGGCGGCGGTAGACCGGATAGGGGTCACGCATCGCCCGTGCGTCGTCCAGCAGGAAGCGCGGCATGTTCAGCACGCTCTTCAACGCTGCGTCACCTCCCGGCACCCGCGGGTGCTCGGCCGTGTGGTCAGGTCGTTCCCCGGCCCGCCCAGTGTGGGAGCCCGGCGGGTGGCGGCGGGCGGCCGTGAAGGACTGACGACAGGTTCCCGCGACCCCGCCGCGGAGCTGGCAGGCTCACGGGACACCACGCGCCAGCCACAGGAGGTGCCGGCCGCATGCGCACGCTGCCCGCCAGGTTCGACTCCCGCGACCCCGCCGTGGTCGCGGACCCCTACCGGGTGTACGCCGATCTGCGCGCCGCCGGCCGGCTGGCCCGCGGCGCCGCCGGCCAGTGGGTCGTCTCGCACCACCGGGACGTCAGCCTGCTGCTCAAGGACCGCCGGCTCGGGCACGAATACCCGCCCGAGTACCACGAGTTCTCCACCGGCGCCGGACCCGCCAACGACTTCCTGAAGCGGATCGTGCTGGACCAGGACGCACCCGCGCACACCTTCCTGCGCGGGATCATGCAGCGTTCGTTCAGCCCGAAGCTGATGCGCCGGCTGGAGGACTACGTCGCCACCCAGGTGGACCGGCTGATGGCCGAGGCCCGGGAACGCGCGGGCCCCGGCGGGGTGCTCGACGTGGTCGGCGACCTGGCCTTCCCGCTGCCGGTCACCGTGGTGTGCGAGCTGATCGGCATCCCGGACGTGGACCGGGCCGCGGTGCGGCCGTACGCCGTGGAGCTGGCCAAGGCGTTCGCCCTCTACGTCCCCCCGGAGGAGCGGGCGTCGGCGCACGAGGCGGTCACCTGGCTCCGGTCCTACGTCTCGGCCCTGGTGGACGAACGGGCCCGGCGTCCCACCGACGATCTGGTGAGCAACCTGCTGGCCGCCCGGCGCACCCATCCCGGCTTCGACCGCGAGACGCTGGTGGACAACGTGGTCTTCCTGTTCTTCGCGGGCTTCGAGACCACCACCAACCTGATCTCCACGATCTTCTCGGCGCTGCTGCGGCACCCGGGGCAGCTCACCCTGCTGCGGGCCCGTCCGGAGCTGGCGGTCCCTGCCGTGGAGGAGTTCCTGCGCTACGACGCGCCGATCCAGGCCACCGCCCGCTACGTGCGGGAGCCGGTGGAGATCGACGGCCGGACCGTGCGCGCCGGCCGCATCCTGGTGCTGCTCCTCGGCTCCGCCAACCACGATCCGGCCCGGTTCGCCCGCCCCGGGGAGCTCGACATCACCCGCGACCCCAACCCGCACGTGAGCTTCGGCGGCGGTGTCCACCACTGCCTGGGTGCGGCGCTGGCGCAGGTGGAAGGGCGTGCGGTGCTGCGGTGGCTGGCGCACGCACCGGCCACCCCGGTCGCGGCGGGCGCGGTCGAGCGGCGTCCCAGCGTCACCTTCCGCGCGTACCGCAGCATCCCCGTCAGGCTTCAGCCCGCTCCGCGGTGACCGGCGGCGCCTTCACCGCGACCCCGCCCGGCCCGCGGCACGCCCCGGCCGCACCGCGCCCGCGGAGTGCGGCACGGGGCTCCCCCACCGGGGCCTGCGGGACACGGTGATGTTCAGCGCCTCGCTCGCCAGGGTCCTGCTCTGCTCGATCAGCCCGGTCCGCCGGCACGCGGCGGCGAGGCCGAGCAGCGCCGCCCGGAACATCTCGGACTCCTTCGGCGGCCGTGCCGCGTCGCCGTACGCCGCGCCCTGGTCGAAGGCCTGGCAGCCGTCCGGCGCCAGGACGAACCGCAGGTTGTGCGCGAGTTGCGCGGCCGGCACGAAGAACCCCTCGTGCCGGGCCGTGCACAGTGCCGCCAGCATCGCGGGTGACTCTCTCTCGCAGATCTCCGTCGCCTCCTCCCGGCTCTCGATCTCGGGGAGGTACGGGACGGTGTCCACGCGGGCGTCGGTCTCCGGGTCCTTGCGGCCGAGGAGCGTGCAACTGCGGTTGCTGACCGCCAGGTGGTAGTCCAGCAGCCGGCGGAGCGCCGAGCGCCGCCTGTCGCTGCGCAGCAGCCACTTGACCTCGCCCATGCCCGCCGTGACACCGGCCACGAGTCCGTGCAGGGAGTAGCGGCCGAGACGGGGCTGCTCCAGGAGGTTGACGTCGAGCAGGCTCTCCAGGAGGAGTTCGGCCTCGGGCGGGCTGGTGCCGAGCAGGGCGGCCGCCTCGTACGCGTCCAGGCTCGCGTCCGGCAGCAGCGTCAGCACGCCCAGCGCGTCCCGTTGCGCGTCGGTCAGGGTCTCGAAGGAGAGCTGGAGCACCGAACGGACACTGCGGTCACCCGCCTTCAGTTCGGCGGGACGCCGCTGCATGTCGTCCAGGCGCTCCACCAGGTGGGACAGATTCCAGGTGGGGCGGCTGCGCAGTTTGGCTGCGGCCAGCCGCAGCGCCAGCGGGAGTCCGCCGCAGTGCGCGACGAGCCGCCGGGTGGCCTCCGGGTCCAGGCCGTCCCCCAGCAGCCGCTCGACGAGCGTCCTGGAGTCCGCGTCGCTCATCCGGGAGACCGGGCAGGGTTCGGTGCCGTCGAGGCCGTAGAGACGGCGCCGGCTGGTGATCAGGGCGAGGGAGCCGTTGCCTGGTGGCAGCAGCGACACGATCTGCGCCTCGCTCGCCGCGTTGTCGAGCACCAGCAGCACCTTGGACTCGGCCAGCAGGGCACGCCACATGGCCACCTGGGTGTCGAGGTCCGCGGGGATGCGCGCCGCCTCGGTGCCCAGCGAGCGGAGCAGCACGTGCAGGACCTCGGCCGGCTCACGGGGCCCCTCCCCCGGGCTGAACCCGTGCAGGTCGACGTAGAACTGGCCGTCCGGATAGTCCTGGGCCAGCCGGTGCGCCGTGTGCAGGGCGAGTGCCGTCTTGCCGATGCCGCCCATGCCGTCGACGCAGATCAGCAGCGGCCCGGAACCCCGCGAGCCCTCCCTGGCGGTCCGCAGCAGGGCGTCGACCTCCTGGCGGCGGCCGACGAAGTCGGTGAGACCGTGGGGCAGGGTGCAGGTGGGGCGGATACGTGCCCCGCGGGAGGGCGCCACCGCCGGGTGTCTACCCGCGTCACTCCTCGACGCGGAGTCCTGCCCCCGATATCCGGGGGGAGCGCCGGCCCGCAGGTAGGCCAGCGCGTCCCCGCGCAGGACCGCCTTGTGCACCTGTGCCAGCGAGTGGTCGGGATCGATCCCGAGCTCGTCGCGGAGCAGGGTGCGGATCTCGGCGTACTCGGCGAGCGCGTCGGCCTGCCTCCCCGAGAGGGACAGCGCGAGCATGAGCTGCGCCCGCAGGTCCTCCGCCAGCGGGTGCTGGGCCACCAGGTCCCGGAGATCCCCTATGACCAGCGCGGGCGGCGACGAGCGCAGCTGAAGGGTGATCAACTCCTTCTGCACCGCCAGCCGTCGCTCCTCCACTACGCGCGCGGCCGCGCGGATCGATCCGTTGTCCAGCTCGTCGGCGTCGACGACGTCCGCCGCGACCTGCCCGCGGAACAGGGCGAGGGCCGCCTGCAGTTCGCCGATCACCTGGGCCTCGTCCGCTCCGCCCTCCGTCAACTTGCGGACCCGCAGGCGCCGTTGGTTGAACTCCACCAGGTCGGACTCGGCTGCGCCCACGTCGAGCCGGTAGTTCGGGCCGTCGGTGAGGAGGTAGTCGCCCGCGCCGGGGATCGCCTGCCGGAGCTGGGCCACCGCCTTGCGCACCTGGTTCGAGGCGGTGGCCGGGCAGCAGGTGCCCCAGACCGCCCGGGCGAGCCGGGGGGTGCTGAGCACCTCGCCCGGGGACAGCATCAGCACGGTGAGCACACGGCGCGCCACGGTGCTCGGCAGCCGGGCGGCGGCATCCCCGCACCGCACCGCGACGGGCCCCAGCACCTGAAAGCGCAGGCCCTCTTCCCCTCGCGTCATGCGGCGGGCTCGCAGGCCGCGGGTATGCGCGTACACGGTGCTCCGGCCACGAGGACGGGCCCGCGGCATCGGCGGTCGACCGATGAGCGTGAGCCGTCTCGTGCGGACACCGGCGTGGCAAGTGATCCGCCGGCGCGTGACCCCGAGTGCGGGGCCGGTAAGACCCGCGTTCCGGTCACGGTACAAGCGGACTTCAGGCCGTCCATCCATTCCCCCTTGGACCGAGCATGGGCTGAAGCTGAAGCCGTGGTGTTCGTCCGCCGGCCCGTGGCACCGGGCCCCTGATCCCGGACACGGCTGTAAACCTGGGCCTTCCGGCGGGACTTCGCGGTTTGAGCCGGAGTGCGGCCGGTGTGTACTTTGCCCCGTCATGTGGACATCCGCAACCGCGTGGACCTGTCCGTCATGTGGACTGTTGCCCCGCACAGTCCGGGGGATGCGTCGCCTTCCCGTTCCGTACGGCCCGGGAGGCCGCGTTCTCCCGGAGCGTCAACGGCGGAACGGGGCGCGGGTTAGGGTCGCCGGGAGGTGGGCCGGACGACACGGGGGGACGCGTTGGATCACCTGACAGGAGGGACCGGAACACCGGCCCGGCCGGGCCGGTACCCGGTGGGCGCGTGAAGGGCCGGCCGGCGCCCGCGGTGCTGCCGCTCTCGCTGCGCTCCTGGCTCGGACCGGTCGCGTGCCTCGCCGTGCTGGTGGTCGCCGGCATCGGGGTCCTGTATGCCGGTCACGGCGAACCGGGCGCGGTGGACCGGTGGTTCGTGGAGCCCACGGCGGACAGCGTGGGGCCGCCCTGGCGGCGCGTCGCCCTGGCCGCGGACTTCCTCGGCGAGCCCGCCGGAGCGGCGGCGCTGGTCGTGGTCGTCGTGGCGGGCTGTCTGCTGCTCCGGCGTCCTCGCGCGGCGGTGCTCGCCGTCGCCGCCTCCGGTGCGGCCGTGGTCACGGCGACGCTGCTCAAGCACCTGGTGGGGCGCACCATCCACGGCGACGACAACCTCTCCTACCCGAGCGGGCACACCGCCTTCCTCACCGCGCTGGCCCTGGTGGTGGCGCTCCTCGCGGCCGGCCGGCCCGGCCTCGGCAGGAGGGCGGGCGCGTCACTCGTGCTCGCCGTGGCGCTGGTCGCCGGCGCCGCCATGGGGTGGGCGCAGGTCGCCCTCGGCGCCCACTACCCGACCGACGTCCTCGGCGGCTGGTGCACCGCGCTGGCGGTGGTGCCGACGACCGCGTGGCTCGTCGACCGGGTGGCCGACGGCCCCGGCGGCCAGGCGGACGCCCGGGTGGACGACCGCCCGGCCCGCTCCGGCCCGCGAGCACCTCACTGACGAGGCCCCCGGACTCCCCAGCGCCCACTGTCTGACGTAACGTCAAATAGGCAGCAGCTCGCCGTGACTGACGTTACGTCAGGTCAGGCCCGACGGCGGAACACGGGCTTCACGGGCCGTCCGGTCAGCCAGGGGGTGGGGTCACCGGCGTCCAGTGCCTTCCGGTACACCGCGCACGCCTGGGCCACCACGTCGACGGTGTGATCGATGTCGTCGTCGTCGAGCGCGCTGCTCACCACGAAGGACGGGGCCAGCACCCCGCCCGCGAGGAGCCGGTGCAGGAACAGCGTGCGGTACGGCTGCGACGGCCGCCCCTTCTCGTCGAGCGTGGCGAAGACCAGGTTGCTGGCCCGGCCCCGGACGAGGACGTGGTCGCCGACGCCCATGCCGGCCGCGGCTTCGCGGACGCCGGCGGCCAGCCGCTCGCCGAGGGCGTGCAGCCGCGCGGTGACGCCCTCCTCGGTGTAGGTGGCCTGCACGGCCATCGCGGCCGCCAGGGAGTGCGTCTCCGCCCCGTGCGTGGTGGACAGCAGGAACACCCGGTCCTGCTCGTGACGCAGCCCGCCCAGCTCCATCAGGTCGCGGCGCCCGGCCAGCGCGGAGACGGCGAACCCGTTGCCCAGCGCCTTGCCGAAGGTGGAGAGGTCCGGGACCACGCCGTACAGGCCCTGGGCGCCCGCCTCCGACCAGCGGAGGCCGGTGATCATCTCGTCGAAGACCAGGACGCATCCGTGCCGGTCGGCCAGTTCGCGCAGTCCGGCGAGGTAGCCGGGCGGCGGCTCGCGGTGACCGGCGGGTTCGAGGATCAGGCAGGCGACCTCGTCGCGGTGCCGGGTGAGCAGTTCCTCCGTGGCGGCCAGGTCCCCGTAGGGGAACGCCACGGTGAGGTCCGTGATCGCCTCCGGGATACCGGCGGACATCGGCGTGGTGCCGATGAACCAGTCGTCGACCGAGAAGAACGGGTGGTCGCCGCAGATGGCCACCTTGGGCCGGCCGGTGACGGCGCGCGCGAGGCGTACCGCCGCGGTGGTGACGTCGGAGCCGTTCTTCGCGAACTTGACCATCTCCGCCGTCGGCACGGTGGCCAGGAAGCGCTCCGCCGCCTCCGCCTCGACGATGGACGGGCGGACGAAGTTGCTGCCGCGGTCGAGTTCCCGTCGCACCGCCTCCAGCACGCGGGGATGGGCGTGACCGAGGCTGACCGACCGCAGACCGGAGCCGTACTCGATGTACCGGTTGCCGTCGACGTCCCACACGTGGGCGCCGCGGCCGTGGCTGATGACGGGGGCCAGGTTCTCCGGGTACTGGTCGTCGCCCTTGGCGTAGGTGTGCGCGCCGCCCGGGATCAGGGCGTGCAGCCGCTCGTTCGCCGCCTGCGAGCGGGGCAGCGCGAACTCGGCTGTCCCTCGAGCCCGTTCGGTCTCCGCGGTCGCGGCGGTCGCGCTCTTCTCGGTGTCCACGCCGGTCTCACTTCTCTCTCTGCTTCAGGACCTCGGCGAGGCTCGGCGCCTCCTGGTCCCGCTTGGACATGGACGTGGCCGGCAGCGGCCAGGGGATGGCGAGTTCGGGGTCGTCGAAGGCGATCGTCACGTCCTCCGCCGGATCGTGCGGGCGGTCGATCCGGTACGTGACGTCGGCCGGTTCGGTCAGCGCCTGGAAGCCGTGGGCGCATCCGGCCGGGATGTAGAGGGTCGTGGGTGTGTCGCCCGACAGCTCGAAGAACTCCCGGTTGCGGTAGGTCGGCGAGTCCGGCCGCAGGTCCACGACCACGTCGAAGATCCGTCCGTAGGAGCAGCGCACCAGCTTGGCCTCGCCGGCGCCGGAGCGCAGGTGCAGTCCGCGCAGGACGCCCCGGACCGAGCGGGACACGCTGTCCTGGATGAAGGCGTCCGGATCGAGCCCCACGGAGCGGACCACGTCGGCGTCGAAGGTGCGGCAGAAGAAGCCGCGCTCGTCGGCGTGGGGCGTCGACTCGAACAGGAACGCGCCGGCGATGGCCGGGACTTCGGTCGCCTTCACGAGGCCTCCCGCAGGACGTGGGTGTGGTCGGCCGCCGGGAACAGGGCCGCGGTCAAGTCGGTGAACTGGTCGTCCAGTTGGCGGGACACCAGCAGGTTGCGCTCGGCGAGGGTCCGCCGCAGCTGTGCCGACCTGCCCTCCAGGTCCCGGAACTGGCCGAGCAGGCGGTCGGCGTCGATCTCGCGCGCCGGGTGGCAGTACGCGTCGAGTCCCATCCGGGCCATCAGCGCGTCGCTCTTCGCCGCGTAGCTGAGGGCGAGGGTCGGTGTGCCGGCCCTCAGCGCGCAGACCAGGTTGTGGTAGCGGGTGGCCACCACGGTGTCGGCAGCCGCCGTCTCCTTCATCAGGTCGGCCAGGGAGGTGGCCTCGGCGGCGGTGACCAGCGGCGAGCCGACCGCGTCGACGATCGCTGCGGCCACCGGGGCGTCGCAGTCGTCGCCGGTGAGCAGCCGCACCGGCCGGCCCTCCTCGACCAGGGCGCGGACGAAGCGGGTCGTCCCGTCGAGATAGCGGCGGTGGATCTCCTCGGCCCGCGCCCGGTCGTCGTTGCCGCCGTGGAAGTCCATGACGCCGACGCAGACCGGCCCGGGAGCGCCCGACGGCGTGCTCGGCGAGGGCGCCGGGAGGGCGAAGGCGAGATCCGGGTGGACCTTGTCGCGCGCGGTGTCCACGCCCATGGCCCGCAGCGCGTCGCGGGACAGGGTGTCGCGGTACGAGCGGTACGCGGCCAGCCGCGCCGACCAGCGCACCAGGGCCCGGGTGGCGCGGTCGCCGATCGGGGCGGCGCCGACGCCGACCAGCGCCACCCGGGTCCCGAACAGCCGGCCCGAGGCGCACAGCAGGAACAGCGAGTACGGGAAGCCCCACGGCCGCAGCGGCAGCGTGGCCTCCAGGACGCCCATGCCGGGCACGATCACCACGTCGTGCCGGCGCACCCAGGCGGCGGTGCGGAAGACGTCGACGAGCTTGCCCAGGCCCTTGCCCGCGACGGCGCCCAGGCGTGACGCGGTGCGGTACTCCCCGCGGTACCAGTGCAGCCGCGTCGCGGGAATCCGGTACCGGGCGGCCACCTCCTCGGGCCCTCCGCACAGCGCGTCCACGAGCGCCTCCGGGTGCCGGGCACGCAGGTAGCCGAGCACGGCCTCCAGCGAGCCGTCGTTGCCGAGGTTGCCGGAGCCGAGCAGGCCGAACACCCCTACGCGCACCGGGGTCTCGCCGGGGACGGTCACGCCTGCCTCCCCTCGCGGCCGGCGACGAGGGCGTCCACGGAGACGGTGAGGCGGGCCGGGTCGACCCGTGCGCGGTCCTCGACGCGCTCGCCGGCGCCCGGCCGGAACCGGCTGGTCATCCACGAGGCCAGGTGGCGGTAGCACGCGCGGCGGTCGGCCGGGGACAGCGGCGCCCGCCGGATCGCCGAGACGAAGCCCCAGACGTACTCGGCGAGCAGCCGGGGCGTCGGGTGCAGCGGGCCCGCCCGGCGCGGGTCCAGGTTGACGCAGCGGGAGCGCTTGGAGGGGTTCGCCCGCTCGGCGCGGGTCGGGTGGTCGCGGCGGAAGTACAGCAGCTCGGGCACCTGGTGGAAGGGCCCGTGCAGGGTGATCTCGGCTACGAAGGTGCGGTCCGCGTGGTGGTAGCTGTCGTGCGGCTTCACCCGGCGCAGCACGTCGGCCCGCATCACCCCGTAGAAGTCGTCGCCGCCCGGCTCGAAGAGCAGGCTGCGGAAGCGCTCCGGCGCGTGCGGGGAGTCGGTGGCGAGGCCGTACTCGTAGGGGACCTTCACCTGGCCGTCGCCGTCGATGACCGCCTGTCCGCTGTGCGCGAGGACGACGTCCGGGCGCTCGTCCAGCGCCTGGACGCAGCGCAGCAGCAGGTCCCGTGCGTACAGGTCGTCGTGCGAGGCCCACTTGAACAGCTCGCCGCGGCACTCGGTGAAGACGTAGTTGTGGTTCGGGGCGGCGCCGATGTTGCGGGGCAGCCGGATGTACCGGATGCGGGAGTCCTTCGCGGCGTACCGGCGGCAGATGTCCTCGGTCCCGTCGGTCGACGCGTTGTCGGAGATGACCAGTTCGAAGTCCTCGTAGGTCTGGCCGAGCAGCGCGTCGAGGGACTCGGCGAGGTACTCCTCGCCGTTGTACACGGGCAGGCCGATGCTCAGCCTGGGTTGGGCGCTCATGAAGTCCTCACTTCGGGAACGGAGTTGTGGTGGCGCTCGCGCAGGGCGGACCGCAGGTGCAGCCACCACACGGCCGAGCCGCAGACGGTCGCGGCGGCGACACCCCAGGCGGAGCCGGCCGTGCCGGCCAGGGCCGCCCCGCCGAGCCCGCCGGCGACGTAACAGGCGGAGCCGATCAGCTGGCTGCGCAGACTGCGCCGGGCGGCGCCGAGGGCTCGCAGCCCGGCCGCCGCGCCGGTGCCGAGGCCGGCGCCCGCGACGCCGAGCGTGACCGGCACGATCAGCTCCGAGGCGGAGCCCCAGACACCGCCGAGCACGAACTCGCCCGCCCGGTCCGGCACCAGCAGCAGGGCGCCGCCCCAGAGCAGCGCGGCGGCGGCCTGCCCGCCGCCGAGCAGCAGGCAGAACGCGGCGAGGCGGTGCGGGGCCCGCCGCAGCACCCGGGCCGCCTCCGCGACGGTGACGAGCGACAGCCCCATCAGCAGGGCGAGGAACGGGCCGAGCAGCAGCTCCGCCCCCCGGATCACCCCCACCGCGCCGACACCGACGACGGCGCCGAGCCCGTACGCCCTCAGCTGGCTCGCGCCGCTGTTGCTGACGTTCTCGACCAGGTACCGGTAGCCGAGGTCGCGGTGGTCGCGCAGCCAGTCGCGTGCTCCGGTCAGGCCGGGCCGGATGCCGGACTGGAAGCAGCCGTAGACCGCGGCCACCGCGGCGCACGCGCCCCAGGCGAGCACGAACGCGCCGACGCTGCCCACGCGGGCGGCCACCACCATGGCGGGGACGAGCGCGACCCCCCACACGAGGTCGTTGACGAACGCCTTCCGGCCGGTGCCCGCGGCGAAGAACGCGAACCGCCAGGCGTCCTGGAGCAGCAGCCCCGGCAGGACCACGCCGAGGCAGGCGAACGCGGACCCGACGCGCCCGCCGACGGCGAGCCCGGTCACCAGGGACAGCACGCCGAGGACGGTGCCGACGCCGAGCGCGATGCCCGACGACCGGGCCACGGCCTCGCGCCAGGACGCGTGCGGCACGCCGCTGAAGCGCACCACGAGCGGGTCGGTGGCCAGGCCGCGCGAGACGTTGAGCACCACGCCGTAGGTGACCCAGGCGAGGCTGAACACGCCGAACGCGGTCAGCCCCAGCGAGCGGGCCACGTAGATGCCCACCGCGAAGTTGGTCATGCTGGATGCCGCCTGGTCGGCCAGCCCCCAGGACAGCCGGCCGACGAGGGCACGCCGGGCGGATCCGGCCGGCGTCTTCGTCGTCGGCGGATCCGCCCCCTCGGTGGTCATCGGGGTCATGCCTTGATCAGCCCGGCGCCGTGCAGGGCGTCGGCCGCGCCGGCGACCGTGTCGAACGGCAGCCCGGACCGCTCGGCCACGTCCAGCAGACCGTGCTCCCCGTCGGAGAGGCTCAGTACCCAGAGCATGGCCAGCTGGGCCTGCTTGGCGTCGCTGCGCCCGCCGAGCGAGTCGTACAGCCCGCGCCGCCCCAGCTGTGGTTCGCCGTACGGGCTGAGGTTGAGGTAGCGCCGGTTGGCGTCCAGCACGGCGAAGGTCTCGCGGCAGACGGCGAGGGTGTCCGCCATCGCCTCCGGGGAGACGAAGTCCGGGTTGTCCGCCGAGGTGTGGTACTCGGGGTACCCGGCGTAGGGGGTCCGGCTGAGCGAGCCCACGCCGAGGTCGAACCCGGGCGAGCAGTACTGCCGCTCGTCGTAGCCGTAGGGGGTGAACTCGGTGATGTGGTGCGGGCGTTCGGAGGCGGTGAGCACGTGCCGCATGACACGGTCGATCTCCGCGTCGCCGCGTCTGCTCTGCTTGTACGTCAGCCGGCCCGAGTCGCCCGCGCAGGCCAGCACCAGGCCGTGCTTGACCCGGTCGATCCGCTCCCTGTTGCGGGCCAGCCAGGTGATCGCCCCGATGGTGCCGGGCGCGAAGACGAACCGGTAGGTGTAGTACGGCGTCCGCTCGGCCAGCGCCCGGGCCAGATAGGTCGCCACCGCGATGCCGGCCAGGTTGTCGTTGGCCAGCGACGGGTGGCAGACGTGGCAGGAGACGATCACCTCGTCGGTGACCTGCCCGGGGATCACGTGCTCGGCGTAGGTGAGGTGGCCGTCCTCCAGGGTGGAGTCGACGCGCACCTCGTAGTCGCCGTCCGGCATGGCGTCCAGGGTCTCCTGGGACAGGCAGAACCCCCACTCCGGCTGGTAGTAGCTGGTGCGGTACGGCACCCACGTGGGGTGGTCCGGCAGTGTGTGCAGGTGCTTGCGCAGCTCGGTCAGCGGCATGGTCGCCGACACGGGCACGCTGTAGCCCAGCACGTGCAGGCTGGACGCGGCGAAGTCGACGACCCGGCGGCCCTCGGCGTCGGCGATGTACGCGTCCCGGATGTTCCACTCCTGCGGCACGGTCCAGTCGAGGACCTGCGTCCCGGTCGGCACCTCGTGCACCCGCAGCGGCAGGTACTCGCCGACGACGTCCAGGGTGGCGCGCACGCCGTCGCCGGTGATGCTCCGGCACAGCGGGTACAGCCGCTTCACCAGCGCGTGCATCTCCTCGCCGGCCGTGGTCATCGGCGCCACCGCAGGGTGTCGTCGACGGCACCGGCCTCGGTCGCCGCGCGCAGCACGGCCAGCCGGGTGAAGCGCCGCTCGAAGTCCTCCCGCGTCAGCCCGTGTTCGCGGTAGGCGTCGGCAAGTTCGAGGGCGCCCTGCTTCACCGTCCACTCGCAGTCGAAGCCGGGCACCGCGGCACGGAACCGCGAGAAGTCCACCCGGTACGAGCGCGGATCGGCACCGTTCTCGCCGGTGATCACCACCTTCGAACCGGGCACCGCGGCGGCGACCTGCTCGGCGATCTCGGCGACCGTGACGTTGTTGACCTCGCTGCCGATGTTGAACGCCCGGTCGTGCACCGCCTCCCGCGGGGCGGTGAGCGCCGCCGTGAAGGCCCGCGCGATGTCGGCGGCGTGGACCAGCGGGCGCCAGGGGGTGCCGTCGGAGAGCACGAGGACCTCGCCGGACAGCAGGGCGTGGCCCACCAGGTTGTTCAGCACGATGTCGGCGCGCAGCCGGGGCGAGTAGCCGAACGCGGTGGCGTTGCGCATGTACACGGGACTGAAGTCGCCGTCGGCCAGGGCGTGCAGGTCGTCCTCGACCCGCACCTTGGACTCCGCGTACGGCGTCACCGGGCGCAGCGGGGCGTCCTCGGCCACGAGGTCCCCGCCACCGGCGGCACCGTAGACGGAGCAGGTCGACGCGTACAGGAAGCGCCGCACTCCGGCGTCGCGCGCCAGCCGGGCGAGCCGTACGGACGCGTGGTGGTTGATGTCGTAGGTGAGTTCCGGCGCGAGCGAGCCCAGCGGGTCGTTGGACAGCGCGGCCAGGTGGATCACCGCGTCCACCCCGGCGACGTGCTCGGCCGTGACGTCGCGCAGGTCCACGCGCGGCCCCGCGGGGTCGGCGGGCGCCGGGCCGAGGACGCAGTCGGCGAACAGTCCGGCGTCGAGGCCGACGACCTCGTGTCCGGCGGCCGCGAGCACCGGGGCCATCACGGTGCCGAGGTAGCCCTGGTGTCCGGTCAGCAGTACGCGCAAGGTTCAATCCCCCAGGTCGAGAGTGAGTTTGGTGACGGTGAACGCCTCGGCGTAGCGGGCGTGGCATTCGATGCCGCGGATCCGTGCGAGGCCGAGGAAGGCCTCCCGGTCGTACCAGGGCCGGTGCCGCTGCGAGGGGTAGTGCTCCTGTAGCAGCCGCACCTTCTGTTCGGCGATCTCAGGCGACAGCGGCTGGTACGCCGACGGGCGGCCGAGGTCGCCGTCCCATTTGACGATCTCGTAGCCGAGCACGAGGTGGTCGCGGTAGGCGGTGGTCATCAGCCGCGCCAGGCCGCGGTGGTCCTGGTGCGCGTCGTCGGTGCGCGGGGCCAGCACCAGGTCGGGCTCGGTGTCCGCGCGCAGGTCCTCGACCGCGTCCTTGGCCTCCTCCCAGTGCGCGGGCAGCCGGCCGTCCGGCAGCTTGTGCACGGTCAGCCGCAGGTCGGCGCCCGGGCAGAAGGCGGCGAGCGCGGCCTGTTCCTCCTGCTCGCGCTCGGTGCCGCCGCCGGAGAGCACCAGGGCGTCGACGCGCAGGCCCGGCCGCGCGAGGCACATGGTCAGCAGGGTGGCGCCGGCGCCGATGGCGATGTCGTCGCAGTGCGCCCCGACCGCGACGATCCGGTCCAGGCGCCCCGCGCCGAGCCGTATCACGCGGTCCCCACGCGGGCACCGGTCGCCGCGCCGTCCCGCTCCCAGACGGCCCAGGGGCGCTCGCCCCGGGCGTACGCCTCGTCGAGCGCGGCGCGTTCCTTCACGGTGTCGGTGGGCTTCCAGAAGCCGCGGTGCCGGTGGGCCACCAGCCGTCCCTGCTTGGCCAGTCGGCCGCATCCGTCGGCGACCAGGTCCCCGTTCTCCGGGATGTGGTCGAAGATCTCCTGGCGGAGCACGAAGTAGCCGCCGTTCTCCCACAGCGGCAGTTCGCTCACCGCGGTGATGCCCCCCACGAGTCCGTCCTCGCCCAGCTCAACGCAGTGGAACGAGGACTGCGGCGGCACCACCATCATCGAGGCGCCCGCGTCGCGCCCGGCGAACCGGTCGATCATCTCCGGCAGCGGGGCGTCGGTGAGCACGTCGGCGTAGTTCGCGAGGAACATCTCGTCGCCGTCCAGGTGGTGCCGTACCCGGCGCAGCCGCTCACCGATGGGCGACTCGATGCCGGTCTGCGCGAACGTGATCGTCCAGTCCGAGATGTCGGTGGACAGCAGCTCGGTCCGTCCGCCGCGCAGCACGAAGTCGTTGGACGTCGTCTCCTCGTAGTTGAGGAAGAAGTTCTTGATGTGGTGGGCGCCGTACCCGAGGCACAGGATGAACTCCGTGTGCCCGAAGTACGCGTAGTAGCGCATGACGTGCCAGATCAGCGGCCGGGGGCCGACCATCGCCATCGGCTTGGGGACGTCGTCGGAGGTGCCGTTGCGCATCCGCATCCCGTAACCGCCGCAGAACAGGACGACCTTCATCGCGTGACCTCGACAATGCTCAGTTCCGGGATGGGGAAGACCAGCCGGCCGCCCCACTCGTGCACGAAGGACAGCTGCTCCACCAGTTCGGCCCGCAGGTTCCAGGGCAGGACGAGCACGTAGTCCGGCCGGTCGGCGGCTATCCGCTCGGGCGGCAGGATCGGGATGCGGGTGCCGGGGGTGAACCGGCCGTGCTTGTAGGGGTTGCGGTCGACCGTGTACGCGAGCAGGTCGGGCCGGACGCCGCAGTGGTTGAGCAGGGTGTTGCCCTTGCCCGGGGCGCCGTAGCCGACGACCGTCTCACCGCGTTCGGCCGCCTCGACGAGGAACCGCAGCAGGTCCCGGCGGACCTTGGCCACCCGGGTGGAGAACTCGGTGTACCCGGACAGCTCCTGAAGTCCGGCGGCCTTCTCGCGGTCCAGTACGTCGGCGACCCGCGCGGACGGTTCGCCCGCCACCTCGGCCGGCCGGGCCCACAGGCGGATGGAGCCGCCGTGCGTGGGCAGCAACTCGACGTCCACGAGGGCGAGTCCGCCACTGGCGAGCGCCCGGATCGCGGACGCGACCGTGTAGTACTGGAAGTGCTCGTGGTAGATCGTGTCGTACTGGTTCTCCTCGATGAGGGTCAGCAGGTGCTGCACCTCGATGGAGACCCAGCCGTCGTCGGCGACGAGGGCGCGCAGTCCCTCGGTGAACCCGACCACGTCCGGGATGTGCGCGTACACGTTGTTCGCCACGACCAGGTCCGCCGGACCGTGCTCGGCGCGGACGGCCCTGCCGGTGTCCGGGCTCAGGAACTCCGTGAGGGTGGGCACTCCGGCGTCCCGTGCCGCGGCTCCGACGTTCACCGACGGTTCGACGCCCAGGCAGCGGATCCCCCGGTCCACCACGTGCTTCAGCAGGTAGCCGTCGTTGCTCGCGACCTCGACCACGAAGGCGTCGGGGCCGAGGCCCACCCGCTCCGCGGCGGCGTCGACGAACGTGCGCGCGTGCTCCACCCAGGAGGTGGAGAACGAGGAGAAGTACGCGTACTCCTTGAACGTCTCCTCCGGTGTGATCAGCGGCGGGATCTGCGCGAGCCAGCACGCGGTGCAGACCCGCAGGTGCAGCGGGTACGTCGTCTCCGGCCGGTCCAGCGCGTCCGCGGCGAGAAAGCTCTCGCACGGCGGGGTCGCCCCCAGGTCGACGACGCTCGCCAGCGTCGCCGAGCCGCAGAGTCGGCATCGTGTCATCTGTTGTCCCCATCCCCCCTGTTCGCGCGGGTGTCCCCGGCGCGAGCCTGTGCTGACCGACCCGCGATCGCGGTGCGGTACTCCTCCTCCAGGCGCCTCAGCCCGACCGCCGGGCTGAAGTCCCGTACGTAGCGCCGCCGGGCCGCCCGCCCCATCTCCCGGCCGTCGTCGGGGCCGGCCGCGATCCGGCGCAGGCAGGCCGCGAGCGAGGCGGCCTCGCCCGGCCGGTGCAGCAGCCCGGTCACCCCGTCCTCGACGAGTTCCACGAAGGCGCCGTGACCGGCGGCGACGGTCGGTACGCCCGCCGCCATCGCCTCCACGACCACCAGGCCGAACGCCTCCAGCCACGTCGAGGGCGCCACCACGGCGACCGAGCGGGCGACGGCCTTGCGGCTCTCCGCGGTGTCGAGCAGCCCGGCGTAGCGCACGTCGTCCCGGCCCGCCGCCCAGTCGGTCACCTCCCGCTCCAGGGGCCCGGTGCCGGCGATCACGAGCGGCAGGCCCAGCCCGCCGTCGGCGGCGATCGCGTCCCAGGCCGCCATGAGCAGCCGTACGCCCTTCGCCTCCGCGAGCCGGCCGAGGTAGAGCAGGTGCTCGCCGGCGCCGGTGCGCACCTCGCCCGGCTCGGGCACGAAGTTGTGCTTGACCGCCAGCCGTTCGGGCGGCATGCCTCCCCGGGCCAGGACCTCGCGCTGGGCGGCGGAGATGCACAGGAACCGGTCCACGCCGGACCACCACCGGCGCCGGTTCGCCGACAGGCTGACCGCGAGCGGCACCGTCGCCAGCCGGGAGCCGCGGTAGCAGCCGTGCCGGACGGCGGGCAGCGGCGTCGACCCGACGCACTCGGTGCAGGGCCGGCCGTCCCGCTGGAGTGTGCCGGGAGGGCAGATCTGGGTGTAGTTGTGCAGCGTGGCGACGACGGGCACGTCCGCGGCGGCGCAGGCGGCGAGCACCGCGGGCGACAGGAGCGGGAAGACGTTGTGGACGTGGACCACGTCCGGCCGCTCGGCGCGCAGCCGGGCGGCGAGTTCCCGCCGGACCGCCGGGTTCCACGGCACGCGCAGCGGCACCCCCGCCTTGGCGAGCAGGGACATCGCGGCGATGTCGTCGCTGCGGCGCTCGAACACCTCGACCCGGTGGCCGGCCGCGCGCAGCAGCTCCGTCTCCTGGCCGACGACCTTGTTCTCCCCGCTCGGCTGCGCCGAGGCGTAGTGGTTGTGCACCACGAGGACGTGCATGCTCAGCTCACCTCCGGTCCGCGGGCCCAGCGCGGGACGTGTCGTCGCGGGACCGCGGGCGGCGGCAGCGGTGGGTCCGCCGGTGCCGCCAGCAGGGAGGCGGCCACCGCGAGGTGCAGCAGATACGGCGAGGCGTCGCCGAGTCCGGCCTCGGTGTACGAGGCGATCGCGCAGTAGCTGATCAGGAAGATCGCGCAGGCCCGCGACAGCGACGGCGGCCGCAGCAGCGCGACTCCGCCCAGCACGGCGATGACCGACCCGACCAGCGCGATGCCGGTCAGCCCCTGTTCGTGGTAGACGGCCAGCCAGCTGTTGTCGATCGGCAGCCCGCCGAACGACTTGTCGCCGAGGCCCATCCCGAACAGCTTCTCCCCCGTACTCCGGGGCGCCGCCAGCAGGGCGTCCCAGACCTTCGCCCGGCCGGTCAGGTTGGAGAAGTTCTCCTGGCTCTGGCCGCGCAGGAACCACGACCGCAGCGCGCCGGCGAACCCCACGGCGGCGACCACGGCGCACAGCACCGCCCAGGTGAAGAAGCGGCGGGCGGCGGCGCTGGTCAGGACGAGCGAGCCGATCGCCAGGGTCAGCCCGATGATCAGGCCGAGCGTGGCCGTACGGGTGTGGGTCAGCGCGAGCAGGACGAGGGACGGCACGATGACCACCGCCGCGCTCACCCGGTCCGTCCTGCGCCCGAGCACGAGCAGCACGGTGAGTCCGATGATGACCGCGGCGTACTGCCCGATCTGCGGCGGGGTGAGCGGCCACAGCGCGCCGACGAGCCGCCCGCCGTACAGCTCGGGCAGGGCCGCGCCGGGTGAGATGAGCAGGCCGGCGGCCACCGAGCCGAGCACCGCGAAGTACATCCGGATGTGGTGCCGGACGAACGTGGTGCCGCCGTCCCACCAGCGGCTGAGCAGCCACAGCGTGCCGACGAAGAGGGCCAGTCGGCCGCAGCGGAACAGCGCGCCGAACCCGGAGTTGAGGTTCGCGCTGGAGATCAGGCTGGGCACCAGCAGGAGGGTGAGCAGGAGCACGAATGCGCTGGGGCGGATGCGCAGCCGCAGGTTCACCACGAGCGCCAGCGCGAACGCGGCGACGAGCGCGCCCATGGTGACCATCTGGATGAGGGAGCGGGGCAGCGGCACGATGGTCTTCGCGCCGGCCGAGCCGAGGGTGTTGAGGATCAGCAGGCCCCAGACGATCCCGACGACCCTGGCCGTGGCCGTACTTGTGGCGGCGGGGGCGGTGTCCGTGTCGAGTCCGCCCGCCTGCCTGTCGTGCCGCAGGTCCGCGTCCATGTCAGCCACCGCCCCGCGGATCGAGGGTGCTGCCCTTGTCCTGCCGGTAGGGCGTGCCCTGCCACTGGCCGAAGTCGAGGACCCGGCTCGGGTCGTGGGCGACGAACTTCCACGGTCCGACGTAGACGTTGTCGTGCCAGCGGTTGTGCTGGCCGGTGGTGATCGCCTCGGCGACCCGCTCGCCCTGGTACGGCGACCAGTCCGGGTAGGTGCCGTAGTTGGCCAGCACCGCCATCAGGCCGCACTTGGCCGTGCACTTGACGACGGACTTGTCGAGCGTGAAGCGGTTGTGGTGGATGTCGACCCGCTGGGTCTTCCACCGGCAGTCGTCGTACAGCGGGGCCTTGGCGATCGCCGGGTCAGCGCACCGGTCGGTGCCCTTCACCAGCAGGGTGCAGTCACCGGAGGAGGTGTTGGCCGGGCTGTTGCAGAACCGGTCGGCGTTCTCCCACAGGGTGATGCCGGACCAGTTGTCCTCCAGCACGTTGCGGTAGACCTCGATCCTGTCGGTGCGGGCGCGGACCCTCGGTTCGCCGCCGGACTCGGACAGATAGACCGTCGCGAACGGGAAGGTGTCGCCGCGTTCGGCGGCCTTGCGGCCCTCGACCCAGTTGTTCCGCCGGATCGTGTTGTTGCGGATGACCGCGTTGTAGCTGATCTCGTAGATCAGCGCGGCACCGTCGTTGGCCTCGAACACGTTGTTCTCGATGCGGAAGTCGTTGTTGTTGGTGTCCGCCCACAACCCCGTACCGCGGTTGTCGTGCACCCAGTTGCCCCGTATGTCGGCGCGGTCGACCGCCCAGAACTTCACGCCTCCGGTGCAGCCGCAGCCCTTCTGCCGCCGTTCCCAGTCGCCGGTGTTGTTGCCCACGATCTCGTTGTCCTCGACCACGAGGCCGCGCAGCGGGCCGCCGGACTTGTACGCGTTCATGCCGTACTGGCCGTTCTCGCGCAGGCAGTTGGCGCGGACCTGCTGGCGCGCGCCGGCCATCAGTCCGGCGCCGGAGTTGTACTGGATCGTCGCGTGCTCGATCACCCATCCGTCCGCCGAGTCGTGGTTGACCACGCCCTCGTCGCGCGGCGCGACGAAGTGCTGCACCGTCAGGTGGCCGACGGTGACGTCGGGGGCGGTGCCGCCGAACGCGTACTGGTTCTTCTTCCGCCCGTCGAGGACAGCGCCCGGCGCACCGAGGTAGCGGTCGCCCTTCTTGGGAATGACCTGGGCGAAGCGGTCAGGGTCGAGCCGGTGCCTGCCCGGGCGGAGCCAGAACGTGGTGTTCGGGGGGCTGCTCTTCGTCTTCGCCGCCAGGTCGCCGACCACCTTCGGGTCGACGGTCACCGCGCCCGCCGGTGCCTTGTCCGGGCCCGGCGCGGGCTTCGCGCACACCCGGGCCACGGACCGGGCCGCGGGCGTGGACGGCGCGGCCTTCGGCGGTTCGGCCGCGGCGCCCGGCGTGCTCTCGCAGCCGGTCATCGCCAGCAGGACCAGGGCCAGCGGTGCCACCGCCGCCTTCCAGTGCCGCCTCTTGATGTCCACGCGCCCCCCTAGCCGTGGAACCTGAGCACGGTGGTGAAGCCGTCCGTGCTGTCGGTGAAGCCGGTGCCGATGAGTGTGGTGGCGGGTTCCCTGCGGCCGAAGCCCGCGGAGTACCAGCCGAGCGGTGGGTCGCTCTCGCCGCGGTGCGCCCGCCAGTCGAGCTGTGCGGGCAGGTCGAGCACCGCGGAGCGGCCCTCGCCGTCCCGGATCCAGGTGAGCGCCGCCCGGTTCCCCACCAGGTCGGCGGCGACGGCCGGACCGAGGTGGAACGCGAGCTGCACGGCCCGGCGCGGGCCGCTCACCTCGTCGACGATGCTCAACTCCCGGCTCTCGGCCGTCAGTTCCACCCGGCGGCGGTGCACGGAGGGCCGGTAGCCGTCGTGCTCGGCGCTCCAGCGGGCCACGCCCGCGTCGGAGGTGTCCGCGACCAGGACGCGGCTTCGGGCGTGCCGGGTCCACAGGAAGGGACCGCCGGAGACGGACTGGTCCTCGCCGTCCAGGCGCAGGGTGTTGTGGCCGAGGGTCGACCGGAAGTACCGCCGCCACTCGGGCTGCCCGTGGTAGCAGTACGTCCCCGGGTCGGCGAGCACGTCGACCCCGTCGTGCCGGACCTCGACGGACAGCGCGTCCGCGTGGGCGTGCGCGGCGATGGACAGGAAGCCGTGCGGGCCGCCGTCGCACCGGCACCAGATCCCGTCCGGTCCGCGCAGGACGGTCAGGCCGGCGTCGGCGAAGTGGGCGGGCCGGTCCGCCGGGCGGGTCACGGCGGGCGCCGTTCCCTTCTTCCCGTACGGACGGACGAGCGCGGCCAGCAGCGGGGTGCGGACGTCTGTACCGGTCACCTCGGGCCACCAGTCGAGCCGCCCGAACACGGCGTCCCCGGTGGCGAGCAGCGAGGCCCAGCGGTCGGTGCCCGGGCCGTCCAGGACCAGGCCGTGCCCGTCGTCCGCGTCGCCCTGGCGCGGCGGGCGCAGTCTGCCGTCGACGACGGCCGCGAGCGCGTCGGTCATCCGCAGCAGCACCAGGCGGACGGTCGCGGGCACCGGCACTCCGGCGGCGTCCGCCTCGGCCACGGCGGCGAGGCCCAGTTCCAGGACGAGTCCGTGGTACTCGGTGGCCAGTTCGCGGTTGAGGCCGGAGCCGAAGGTGTTGCCGCGCAGGTGCCGCTCCAGCGAGCGCAGCGCGCCGGCCCGCCAGCGCGCCGAGGACGGGAACCACGCGAACGCGCAGGCTCCCGCGAGCTGTCCGGCGGCCTCGGCGACGACGTGGTTGTTCGCCGAGGACCCCCGGCTGGGGAAGGCGGCCAGCCAGCGCTGGTGGTGCCAGATCTGGTCGCGGGCCACCGGGTTGTCCTCGAACAGCGCGGGCGCGCCGGGCCAGCCGTCGAGCAGCCGGCGGACCCACACCCAGGACAGCAGCCGGATGCCCAGCTCGATGCCGCTGATCCAGTGCACCCCGCGCAGCGGCGGGTTGGCCGCCCACCACGACCGCAGGTGCTCGGCCACGCGCTCGGCGTACCGCTCGTCCCCGGTGATCGCGTAGGCGGCGGCGAGCACGGTGAGGTGCTGGTGCCGGGAGGGCTCCCAGATCTGCTTGATGTCCCCGACCGCGTCCTCGCTGCGGTAGGGCACGTCGAAGGCGTAGCCCTCGGGGGCCCGGCGCCCGGTCTTCGGGTCCCAGCACCAGTCCGGGTCGGTCATGTCGTCGCGTGGCACGCCGAAGTACTCGGCGTGCCCGTCCATCAGCCGGTCGGCTCCGGCGACGAGACGCTTCGCGGCGTCCGGGGGTATCGCGGCGATCGTCCCGGCGGGCAGTACGGCGGTGAACCGGGCGCCGGTCACAGTCGGACAGTCGGCCCGCGCCGTCCGCCACCGCCGCCTGCGCACCGCGTCGCCCGCTCGGCCGCCGATCTCCCGCGGTCCCATCCGGGACAGCCGCCGCAGGTACCAGCCCGCGCTCATCGTCATCGTGTTCTCGCCAGCGTCACCGGGGCGCCGCCGGCCAGGCCGGCCTGCACGGCGAGGGTGGCCGCCGTGGTGGCGACCAGCGACTCCAGCGGCACCGGCATCGGGCCGCCGGTCCGCACGGCCCTGACGAACGCGGCCAGTTCGGCGGACTGGCCCTTGTCCCGGGCCTTGGGCAGCCGCGAACTGACCCACCGCTTGCGGCCGTAGACCGAGGCGCGGACGAAGTCGTCGAGGCGCAGCACCTTGCCGTCGGCGACGAGGTCGAGCGTCTCCTTGGGGAAGCCGGGGGCGCCGGTGGTGACGTAGCTGAGGGTGGCGGTGGAGCCGTCCGGGTAGCCGAGGACGATCTGGAGGTCCTCGTTGCCGGGTGCGGCGACCGCGTACACCGAGACGGGGTCGGCTCCGAGCAGCCAGCTCGCCGTGTCGATGAAGTGGCCGCCCTCCCCGGCGAACCGCGAGCCCTCCGTGCCCTGTTGGAGGTACCAGCTGCCGTGCTGGAGCCGGCCCGCGTTGACCAGGTAGCGCAGGCTCGCCGGGCCGGTGCGGGCGCCGAAGCGCTTCCTGGCCTCGGTCAGCAGCGGCGAGAACCGGCGGTTGAAGCCCACCTGAAGGCGGTCGTTGCCGGATTCCTCCACCGCCGCGAGCACTCCGGCGAGTTCGTCCTCGGTGAGCGCGAGCGGCTTCTCCACGAACACCGTCTTGCCGGCGAGGAGCGCCTTGCGGGTCAGTTCGGCGTGCGAGCTGTGCCGGGTGACCACGAACACCGCGTCGATGGAGGAGTCCCCGAGCACGGCGTCGAGGTCGGTGGTGGCCTCGGCGAAGCCGAACTTGCGCTGCGCGTTGGCCGCGGACAGCGCCGTCGTGGTGACGACCGTCTGGAGGGTGACGCCCTCACGCTGTGCCAGGTGCGGCAGCAGCATCGACGTGGCGTAGTTGCCCGCGCCGACGAACGCCAGCCGCACCGGCGCGGTGGCGGACCGGGCGGGGGTCCGCGCGGTGCCGCCGCCTCTCTTGACCTCGGGCACGGCCACGGCCGGCGCGACCGCCTCCACCGCCTGCTCCGGGTACCGGAACAGCACGGCCACGGCCTTCAACTCGCCGTCCTTGAGGCGCTGGTAGGTCTCCACCGCGTCGTCGAAGTCGGCGACGTGCGAGACCAGCGGCTCCACGTCGACGCTGCCGCGGGCGAGGAGGTCGAGGAAGCACGCCAGGTTGCGGCGCTCGGTCCAGCGGACGTAGCCGATCGGGTAGTCCCGCCCGTCGAGCTCGTACTCCGGGTCGTAGCGCCCGGGGCCGTAGCTGCGGGAGAACCGGACGTCGAGCTCTTTCTCGTAGTACGCGTTCCACGGCAGGTCCAGGCGGCACTTGCCGATGTCGACGACCCGGCCGCGGTCCCGGCAGAGCCGGGCGGCCAGCTCGACGGGCTGGTTGCTGCCGCCGCCCGCGGCCAGGTACACCTGGTCCACGCCGTGTCCCGCGGTGAGTTCGGCGACGGCGGACTCCACGGCCGCGGACGCGGGGTCGCCGCAGGCCACGGCGCCCAGGCGCTCGGCGAGTTCGCAGCGCGCCGGGTCGGGGTCGGCGCCCACGACGCGGACGCCCGAGGCGGTGAGCAGCTGCACCACCAGCTGGCCGATCAGCCCGAGGCCGATGACCAGTGCCACCTCGCCGAGCTGGGGTTCGCCCTGGCGGACGCCCTGCATCGCGATCGACCCGACGGTGCCGAACGCCGCGTGCCGCGGGGCGAGACCGTCCGGGAGCGGGGTGTAGAGGTTCTTCGGCACCCAGTTCAACTCGGCGTGCAGGGCGTGCTCGTTGCCGGCGCAGGCCACCAGGTCGCCGACCTTCACGTCGTCGGTCCCGTCGCCGACCTGCTCGACCACCCCGCACAGCGAGTAGCCCAGCGGCGTGTAGGAGTCCAGCTTGCCCATCACCTTGCGGTACGTGGCGGGTACTCCGTTGGTGGCCACGCTCTGCATGACCTTGGCCACCTGGTCCGGCCGGGAGCGGGCCTTGCCCAGCATCGACATGCCCGCCTCGGAGACCTTCATGAGTTCGGTCCCGGTGGATATCAGCGAGTAGGCGGTGCGCACCAGCACCCCGCCCGGCTTGCACCCAGGCACCGGCACGTCGAGCACGGCCAGCTCGCCGCTCTTGTAGTTCTGCACTACCTGTTTCACGCGAAGTCCCCTTGTTTCTGAGCCGTCTTCTAAGCCGTGTGCTGCGTGCTCCGGCCGGACCCGGAGGTCGCGCCGCGGTACCAGTGCTCCAGGGTCAGCACGTGCCACAGGTGCTTGGAGAAGTCCCGCTGCCCGGCGGCGTCCTCGGCGACCATCCGCGCCAGCGCGTCGCGGCGCAGGATCCCCGAGTTGACCAGCACCCCGTCGTGCACCACCTCGCGCACCAGCGGTGCCAGGTCCCGGCTCATCCAGGCCCGCAGCGGTGCGCTGAACAGGCCCTTGGGCCGGTACACGATCTCCCGTGGCAGGACCGAGGTGGCCGCCTCCTTGAGGACGGCCTTGCCCTGGCGTCCGACGATCTTGCGGTCGCCGGGCACCGCGAACGCCGCCTCGACCACTTCGACGTCCACGTACGGCACCCGTACCTCGGTCGACGCGGCCATGCTCGACCGGTCCGTGTACGCGAGGTTCAGGCCCGGCAGGAACATCCGGGCGTCGGCCAGGCACATGCGGTTGACGAAGTCGTCCAGCTCGTTGTCCCGGTAGACGTCCGCGTGCTCGGTCAGCACGTCGTCGACCGTCCCGGCCAGGTCGGGATCGACGAGGGCGAGCAGCTCGTCCTGGTCGTACATGGTGTAGCTGCGTCGGAACGCGGTCTCCTCCGGCAGGTCGGCGAAGGAGAGGAAGCGCTTCGCGAACCGCACCGAGCGGTAGCCCCGGCGGGCCGTGGCCACCGGCAGCCGGTCCACCACGCCGGACAGTCCGCGGCGCAGGGGCCGCGGGACGCGCTGGTAGCGCAGCGCGAGCAGGTTGGCGAGGTGCTTGCGGTACCCGGCGAACAGCTCGTCGGCGCCCATCCCGGAGAGCATCACCTTCACCCCGGCGTCCCGGGCCGCGGAGCAGATCAGGAACGTGTTGATCGCCGCCGGGTCGCCGATCGGCTCGTCCAGGTGGTACGTCATCTCCGGCAGCAGGTCGAGGACGTTCGGGGCGATCTCGATCTCGTGCAGGTCGACGCCGAACCGCTCGGCCACCTGCCGGGCGTAGCGCAGGTCGTCGGGCATCGCCTCGAACTTCTGGTCCTCGGCGCGGAATCCGATGGTGTAGGCCGAGATCCCGGGCTGCTGCCGGGCCGCCAGCGCGGTGAGGTAGCTGGAGTCGAGGCCGCCGGAGAGGAAGGTCGCGACGGGTACGTCGGAGAGCATGTGCCGCCGGGTCGAGTCCTCGATGACGGCGGCCAGGTCCGGCAGCTCGCCGCTGCGGGCCCGCTCCCGCCCCTCGGCGGCGACGTCCTTCAGGTGCCAGTAACGGCCGCGCTCCACCCGGCCGTCGGGGCGGCACCTCAGCCAGCTTCCCGGCGGCAGCTTCTCCGCCTCGCGGAACGCGCACCGGGAGTCCGGCACCCAGTAGTACAGCAGCGAGGCCACCAGGGCCGCGTGGTCCACCTCCAGGTTTCCGCCGGTCGCGGCGGCCAGCGCCTTGAGCTCGGAGGCGAAGACCAGGCCCGTACCGCGCCGGAGCAGGAACAGGGGCTTGATGCCGAGCTGGTCGCGGGCGAGGACCAGTTCTCCGGTCCGCTCGTCGAAGATCCCGAAGGCGAACATGCCGCGCAGCCGGGGCAGGCAGTCCGTGCCCCAGCGCCGCCAGGCCTCCAGCAGCACCTCGGTGTCGGAGGTGCCGCGGAAGCGCACCCCGGCGGCGGTCAGCTCGGCCCGCAGCTCGGGCGCGTTGTACAGCTCGCCGTTGTAGGTGAGGGCGAGGCCGTCGGAGACCATCGGCTGGGCGCCGGTCTCGGACAGGTCGATGATGGCCAGCCGGCGGTGCCCGAGGTGCACTTCGCCGTCGCCGACGGGGTGGCCGTACCGGCCCGCGCCGTCCGGGCCGCGGTGGGCGAGGGTGTCGGTGAGCCGGTCGGTGACGACCTTGCCCTCCGGCCACCGGTAGGTGCCTGCGATGCCACACATGTGCTACCGCGCCTCCTGGTCGTTTTCCGGGACCCGTGCGGCCCACAGCGGCAGCCGCTCCGTCCGCCGCCGCCCCTCCCCGTTCGGCCGGTCCGGCCGCTCGCCGCGGCCGCGCAGCGCGGTGTGCAGGCCGTCCCAGAGCGTGCCGTCGGTGCGGTCACGCGGATCGGGGTCGATCAGCACCACCCCGATCACCGGGATGCGCTGGTCCGCGAGCTGCCGTGCCACGGTGTGCAGCCATGCGGCGCTGCCGTGCCCGGCGCGTACGACGAGCACGGTCTGGGTGCCGAGGTGGCGCAGGTCGGTCCACGCCGTGCCGGGCGCCACGGAGCCGACGCCGAGCAGGCGTTCCTGGGGCGGCACGGTCTCGGCGCGCTCGGCGCCGACCACGGTGGGGTCGCCCGGTTTCGGGCGGCGGCCCGCCAGCTGCCGGCCCGGCAGGGCGTCGACGACGACCACCGGTCCCTCGGGCGCCAGGGCGGCTGCGAGGTCCAGGGCGAGGGTGCTCGTCGGGCGTGCGGCGCCCAGTTCGAGCAGGGAGACCGGTTCCGTCGAGCCGCGCACGGCCCGGGCGAGGGTCGCGGTGAGCCGTTCGCGGGCCGTCCGGGTCCGCCGGCGCCGCCACAGCGGGCTCTGGCGGCGGGGCAGCTCCGCGATGACCGAGGCGCCGAGGTTCGCCGCGACGTCCCGGCGCAGTACGGGGCGGTCCGCCACCACCGCGCCGACGGCGGCGAGCACGAGCCCGATGACCAGCCCGAGGACCAGGCCGATCACGGCGTCGGTGACCACGGCCTTGGGCAGGGAGTGCCGCAGTGCGCGCGGGGCGTCCACGATCTGCGTACCGGCGATGATCTTGGGTGTGCCGGTGCGGGCCTCCGCGGAGCGCTGGTCGAAGTCGGCGATCCGGGAGTTCAGTTCGGCCCGGCGGGCGAAGAGCGACTCGATGCTCGCCGACGCCTTCGGGTCGCTCTCCGGCGACTGGTCGCCGATCGCCTTGTTCACCTGGGCGAGTTCGTCCCGCATGCGGTCGCTCTGTTCGAGCAGGGCCGCGGCCTCGGCCTTCGCGGACTCCCGCATCCGCCGCACGTGGTCCGCGACGAACGCGTCGGCCAGTGCCTTGGCACGGGCCACGGCCTCCGCGTCACTGTCGCCCGTCACCTCGATCTGCAGCAGGTTGTTGGTCAGGCCGGTAGCCCGGTAGTCCCGCATGAAGTCCGCGGGGTCCTCCCGGGAGCCGAGGGTGTCCAGGGCCTTGCCCGCGATGCGGGTGGTCCCGAGCACCTCGACGTCGGTGCGGATCAGCGTTCCGGTGTCGTTCGGCTGGTCCTGCTGGTGCGCGACGAGCACCTTGGTCACCGCGGTCGGGGGCGGCGGCAGCAGGATCGCGACCGCGGCGCCGACGAGCAGCCCGAGCAGGGCCAGGGAGGACCACAGGCGGCGGCGTCTGCGTACCGCCACCACCAGCGCCTGGAGGTCCAGGAGCGGGGCGGAGGCCGGCGGGTCAGCGGCGTTGCGTGTCGTCACAACGAGCCTCCCGTCGCGTTGCCCCGCACCGCGAAATTGCGCGTGGGGTGGTCCGGTGACGGGTCGGCGGGCCGTGCCACGGGGGCCAGGACCGTGTCGGCGACGACGGCGCCGACGAGTTCGTGCCCGCCGTCCGCGCACGCCCCGGCGATGCCGGCGAGCTCGTCCGCGGTCCAGTTGCCGGCGCCGAGGACGACCAGGGCTCCGGACTCGGTGTCACGGTCCGGGACCATCGGCCGGTCCACGGAGACCTCCACCACGCGCAGCAGCGGATCGCCGCCGGCCTCGGCGGCGAGCTGTCCCGCCGCCCGGCGGGCGATCTCGTCGCCTTCCGGTACGACGGCCAGCAGCCGCCGGGGGGTGGGCACCTGGCTCCGCAGGCGGGCGCACACCCGCCGGTAGCGGATCAGGCGGCCTGCCTCGTCGCCCGACCTGAGCGGCGTCGGCGCGTCCCACCGGGTGTCCAGGCCGAGGAGCCGGCGGATACGGGCCCGGGCGCCGTGGTCGTCCGGCCCGCGCGTGCTTCCTTCGTCCGGTACGTCGACGGTGCCCAGCAGCGCCGAGCCCAGCGCCGCGGAGATCTCCGCCTCGGAGCGCAGCCGCCGGTTCACCCGGGCGGCGGCGAGATGCCCGACGACCGAGAGCAGGAAGAACAGCACCGCTCCCCCGACGACGAGCTGCGTCCGCGTCGGTGGTGTCTCGCCGGTCGGCCGGGCCGCCGGGCCCATGACGACCATGCCGGCCTTGTTGGACGCCGGGTCGGCCTGGTCCAGCTTCGTCATGGCCTCTTCCAGCGAGGTGCGCAGTTTCTCGAGGGTGGTGCGGGCCTGCACGCTCTCCACGTTCTGGCCCGGGTCGGCCGCCTTGGCCAGGTCGGTGATGCGGCGGTTGGTCTCCTCGACCTGCTGCCGCAGCGCCTCGGCCTCCGTGGCCGCCTGGTCGTTGCCGCCGCCGGCGATCCGGGTGGCGAATCCGACGAACTGCCGGGCCACCTCGTCGGAGAGCCGCTGTGCGTGCTTCGGGGTGTCCGCGGTGCCCGAGATCGTGATGATGTTCCCGTCGGCGGCCTTGGCGCTCACCCGGTCCCGCAGCTCGTCGCCCTTGAGGCCGGTCCAGCCGAGAGTGGCGGCCGCGCGGTCGACCACCGTGGAACTGGTCGCGACGTCGACCTGGGTCAGCAGTTCGCGTTCCTCCCACTGGCCCGGCAGCAGGACCGACGCGGAGGCGGTGTAGCGCGGCGGGAACACCAGTGAGGTGCCGTAGCCGACGAGCGCACCCACGACGGCGAGGACGGCGAGGAGCCGCCGACGCCGACGGAGTATCCGCCCGATGGTGACCAGGCGGATCGTGTCATCACTCAACGGCGCGGCCTCTTCCCTGTCCGGAGCGTGCCGCCCGCCCGCGCCGGGGCGCGGTCACGGCAGGCGGCGGTGTAGGCGGCGAGCAGCGACGCCTGCGAGTTCCGCCAGGAGAGCCGGCCGTCGATCCGCTCCTTGCCGATCTCGCCCATCCGGGCCCGCTTCTCCGGGTCGTCCAGCAGCAGCGTGATGAGCTTGGCGAATTCGGCCTCGTCGTCGGCGGAGGCGTAGAGGGCGGCGTCACCGGCGGAGACCCGCGCCTCCCGGAGGTCGAAGGAGACGATGGGCCGGCCCATCGCCATGTACTCCAGGACCTTGTTCATGGTCGACACGTCGTTGAGCGGGTTGCACGGGTCGGGGGAAAGGCACACGTCCGCGGTGGACAGGTAGCGCACCAGGTCGGCGTCCGGTATCCGCCCGGTGAACTGCACCTGGTCGGACAGCCCGAGCTCGCGGGACAGCTCCACCATCGCGTCGAAGGCGTCGCCCGATCCGACGAACACCGCGTGCCAGTCGGTCCGTCCGAGTTCGTCGCGCAGCTTGGCGAGGGCTCGCAGGGCGTAGTCGACACCGTCCTGGGGACCCATGACACCGAGGTAGCACAGCAGATGGGGCTTCCCGCGCTTCAACTCCGGTTCGGCGGGCACCGGTCGGAAGCGGTCGGTCTGCGGCGCGCTGCGCACCACGAAGACGTCCTCGGGGCGCTTGCCACCACGGCGCACCGCGACGTCGCGGTAGCTCTCGTTGGTGGCGAGCACCACGTCCGCGGCCCGGTAGGTCATCCGTTCCAGCGCGCACACCCCGCGGTAGAGCAGGTCCTCGCCGCGGTCGAAGCGGGAGAGGTACAGCTCCGGCACCAGGTCGTGCTGGTCGAAGACGAACCGCGCGCCGCGCCGCTTCAGCCACAGCGCGGGCAGGAACAGCAGGTCGGGCGGGTTGCAGGCGTGGACGACGTCGACCGGGCCGACCTTGCGGGCCAGCCGGGCCGTGTGCCACAGCGCCGTTCCGTACTCCCGCAGGTAGCCGGCCGGTCCTCCGGTGGCCGCCCGCAGCGGGTAGCGGTGGATGCGCACGCCGTCGATGACGGCCTCGGGCTCGGTGTCACGCTTGCTGCCCCGGGGACAGATGACGTGCACCTCCCAGCCGGCGTCGCGCAGCGTCGTGCACTCCTGCCACACCCGCCGGTCGAACGGCACCGAGAGGTTCTCCACGAGGATCAGCGCGCGCTTGCGTCCGCCGCTGACTGCTTCACCAGGCAAGGCCCATGTACCCCGGTTCGGTCCGGCGCGCTTCGGCGTCGGGAAGGCGGATGAGGTCGATGATCGCCGGGCCGTCCCCGTGGGGCAGCGCGGACAGCACGGCCGGGTCGCTGGTCCCCACCAGGCACACCTCGGCGTGTTCGAGCACCTCGTCGACCGAGTCGGCGAGCAGCTGCGCGAGGTGCGGCAGCCGGGTCTCGATGTACTCGCGGTTGGCGCCCATCAGCCGGGACAGGCTCACGTTGGCGTCGTGGATGCGCAGGTCGTAGCCCTTGCCGAAGAGCCGCTCCGCCAGCTCGACGAGCGGGCTCTCGCGCAGGTCGTCGGTGCCGGGTTTGAAGGACAGCCCGAACAGGCCCACCCGCCGTTTCCCGGTGCGCTCGACCAGCTCCACCGCCCGCTGGAGATGGTCGGCGTTGGAGGGCAGCACGTGGGAGAGGATCGGTACCGAGACGTCGGCCCGCCGCGCCGCGTGGACCAGGCTGCGCAGGTCCTTGGGCAGGCAGGAGCCGCCGAAGGCGAAGCCGGGCCGCAGGTAGGCGGGGCTGACGTTCAGTTTGCGGTCGGCCAGGAACACGTCCATGACCTGGTGCGAGTCCACCCCGAGTGCCCTGCATATCGCGCCCAGTTCGTTCGCGAAGCCGATCTTGAGTCCGTGGAACGCGTTGTCCGCGTACTTGATCGCCTCGGCGGTGGGCACCGGTACCCGGAACACCTCGCCGGGCAGGCCCTCGTACAGTGCCGCGACCATGTCGCCGCCGGCCGCGTCGAGTTGGCCGATGACGGTCTTGGGCGGGTCGAAGAAGTCCCGCACGCTGCTGCCCTCGCGGAGGAACTCCGGGTTGACCGCGACCCCGAGGTCCACGCCGGCGGTGCCGCCCACGTACTTCTCCAGGATCGGCACCAGCAGGTTCAGGCAGGTGCCGGGGAGCATGGTGCTGCGGAACACCACGGTGTGGCGTCCGCCCCGCTCGGCCAGCGCGGCGCCGATCTCCTCGGTGACCCGCTCCAGATAGGTGGTGCACAGGCTGCCGTTGGGCTCCGAGGGTGTGCCCACGCAGACGAGCGACACCTCGCTGCCCTCGATCGCCTCGCGGACGTCGCGGGTGGCGCGCAGCGCTCCGCTGCCCACGACCTCGGCGGTGAGCTCACCGATCCGCTCCTCGACCACCGGGGCCTTGCCGTCGTTGACCATGTCGACCTTGGCCTGGTTGACGTCCACCCCGATGACCTGGTGTCCCATGCTGGCCAGGCACGCGGCCGACACGCAGCCCACGTAACCGAGCCCGAAAACGCTGACTTTCATGACGCGTCCCTCCCCCTGGGCAGGCCCTTGTGGCCTGCGGTCCGCGCGCCTGCCGAACGACGGCTCCCGCGCATCAGTACGCCCCCTGTCCGTGGAGCACCGCACGCAGCGTCTTCCACAAGATCACCGTGTCGAGGGCGAGCGACCAGTCCTCCACGTACCGCAGGTCGAGGCGCACCGCCTCCTCCCACGGCAGGTCACTGCGTCCGCTGATCTGCCACAGGCCGGTGAGCCCGGGCTTGACCAGCAGCCGCCGCCGGATGTCCGGGCCGTAGGCGGCGGACTCCTCCGGCAGCGGAGGCCGGGGACCGACGAGCGACATCGATCCGGTGAGTACGTTGAACAGCTGCGGGAGTTCGTCGAGCGAGTACCGGCGCAGCACCGCTCCCACCCGGGTCACCCGCGGGTCCCGGCGGAGCTTGAACAGCAGGCCGGCGCCCTCGTTGAGGTCGGCCAGCTCTCCGCGTGCCCCGTGGGCGCCGGTGACCATGGTGCGGAACTTGAGGATGGTGAACTCGCGGCCGTCCTTGCCGACCCGGCGCTGCCGGTAGAACGCCCCGCCTCGGCTGTCCAGCAGGACGAGCAGTCCGACGAGGACCATCAGCGGCGCGAACAGCACGATCAGGAACGCCGCGCCCAGCCGGTCGACGACCTCCTTGACCGCCCTTCGTCCGCCGGTGAAGGTCGGCATGCTGACCCGCAGCAGCGGGATCCCGAGCACCGCGTCGACGTGCAGCCGCGGTCCGGCCACCTCCATCAGCACCGGGGCGACGACCATGTCGGCGTCGCTGCCCTCCAGGTTCCAGGCCAGCCGCTGCAGCCGGTCCGGTGACCAGTGCGGGTCCGGTGTGACCGCGACGACGCGGTACCCGTCCCGCCGGACGTGGCCGGCGACTTCGGCCAGCCGGCCGACGATCGGCACTCCGTCCAGATGGTCGCCGTCGACCTCGAGGCCGTCCGTCGTGCACACCGCGTCCACGCGCCAGCCCAGGTGCGGGAATCTGCGGGTGCGGTCGATCAGGTCGCGCACGGTGGCGGGGCTTCCGGCGGCGAGCACCGGTCGCAGGCAGCGCCCCTCGTTGCGCTGCTTGTGCAGTCGCAGGCGGAGCACGTACCGCGCGGTCATGGTGACGAGGGCGATCGCGGGGATCGCGACGAAGATCCAGAGCTTGATGTTGCGTGAGGTGAGGGCTATCCCGCCGAGCGCGAGGACGACGGTGGCCGCGAACAGTGAACGTCCGAGGCGGCGGAACTCCTCGGCGCCCTGACCGAGGACGACCGGGGCCCACGCCCGGCTCACCGCGAGCGCTCCCAGCACCAGCAGTTCGGTGCCGAAGGCGAGGATGCCCCATTTCTCATGCCAGTTGGCCGCGTCGCGGGCACCGAAGAAGTTGCCGATCGCCGCCACCACCAGAGCGGTGGCCACGGTGTCGCTGGTGATGACGGTACGGCGGTAGCGCTGCTCCCAGTCGTTCGCGGGCTGGGTGATTGCCCCGTTCGTCAGACGCCCGTGCGTCGTCGGAAATGGGCCGACTAGTCCCCCCTGCGGCACAGAAACCCCCCGGTTCCCAGTTGTTCGACGTGCTCGCCCAACACTGTTACCTCCCCCCGGGAGGCCCCCGCCTCCCGAACTGTTCCTCCCCCGGGAGGCCCCCGCCTCCCGCACAGTTCCCACCTCGGGAGGCCCCCGCCTCCCGCGCTTCACATCCCGGTTACGTCAGTGCTGCATGAGCGATCCCCGTAGTGGGCAACGGACTTGAAGGCGTTGCGGACAGCCGAGGTGCCTTGAGAATTCGCAGACCACACGGGTGTCCCCCTCACCCGCCGGCCCCTTCCGGGGGCCGAGAATCTTCACCCACACATCCAGCGCCGGCTACACGACCGGCCGCCGTTTTCATGGCGCCGACCCATAGATCATTATTTGTCGCGTCGTGTCCCAGCATGCGAAGCACGGTCAATCTAGACCATCAGAACCCGCGTGCGGAGAGGGATGTGCGCAATTTGTACGCAACATTTGAAGCCGTTTCCACGAATCGGCCACCGCCCGCGAAGGCCTCGCCGGCACAAACACCTCCTGACCTGTGACGAAGGAGATCCAGACGGTCACCGCACCCCGACCGGAGCGCCCGGCGGACTGACCGAAAAGCGAACTCACCACAGGAGGTGGGGTGTTGGTGAGGCGGCGCCATGCGTAAGATCCGGAACGGCCGCCGCGTCCGGGCGGCCGCGTTCGACCTGCGCGTCCATGCCCGCACGCCGCGGAAGCGGTCCCGTGCGGCACCGGTTCGGATCGAATACCGGGCACGGGTACGGCTGTTCCGCGGAGCGGGTCGGTCAGCCGGTCGCCGTCGGGCGCCTTCGGAGGACCCTGGGCCCATGATGTCGTGGCGCACGGGATCGGACTGCGTCCGGGCGTCCCGTGGGACGCGGACAGCCGCCGCGACCACCGGAAACGGGGCTTCCGCCGGTACGGGGACGCGGCTCGGGTCCAGAGGGAACCGGCAGCCGATCGTTCGGACCTTCGGGGCCGGGGCGGGAGAGGCCGGTGGGCCCCTCCGCGCCTCGCCGGACGGCCTCAGCGTCCCTGGTGGCGCAACCGGTCCTGGGCCTGGGTGGCGATGACCGCCGCCTGGATGCGGCGCTCCACACCCAGCTTCGCCAGCAGCCGGGAGATGTGGTTCTTCACCGTCTTCTCGGCGAGGTACAGCCGCTGGCCGATCTGGCGGTTGGTCAGGCCCTCTCCGATCAGGGCCAGGATTTCCCGCTCCCGGTCGGTCAGCCCCGGAAGGGCGTCCGGCTCCTTCTCCTGCTGCTCGCCTCCCCGCAGCCTGGCCATGAGCCGGGCGGTGGCGCTCGGGTCGAGCAGCGACTGGCCACGGGCCACGGTCCGTACCGCGGAGACCAGGTCCGAGCCCTGGATCTGCTTCAGGACGTACCCGGAGGCACCGGCCATGATCGAGTCCAGCAGTGCCTCCTCGTCGTCGAACGAGGTCAGCATCAGGCACGCCAGGTCGGGCATGGTCGAGCGCAGCTCACGGCACACGGTCACGCCGTCCCCGTCGGGCAGGCGCACATCGAGGACGGCGACGTCCGGGCGCAGCGCGGGGACCCGCACCAGGGCCTGCTCGACCGTGGCCGCCTCGCCGACCACCGTGATGTCCGGCTCGTCGTCCAGCAGATCGTGCACGCCCCGCCGGACGACCTCGTGGTCGTCCAGGAGGAAGACCCGGATGGGGTCCCCGGTGCCGGCCCGCTCGCTGTCCACCATCAGTCACTCCTCGTGATGCCCTGTGCTGTCTCCAGGCCGATCCTTCCCTGTCGGCGGGCCGGAAGGCCAGGGCCACTGGTCCCTGGTTCCGGCCTCCGTGTCGCATGTGCTCATTGTCGGACGCCGCGGGCGACCGCGCGCGGCCCGATGACGCCGCCGGGCCCCCTGAGGTCCTGGAGGCGGCCCGCTCAGTGGGCGGCGAGTCCGTGGGCGCGGAACACACCACGGACCCGGTCCACCAGCTCCGCGTCCGGGACGGGCGTCTCCCGCAGCGGGAACGGGAGACCGAGGGCGTCGTACTTGGCGGCGCCGAGCTTGTGGAAGGGGAGGATGTCGACCCGCTCGACGCTCGTGAGGCCCGCGAGGAAACCGGCGAGTCCCTCGACGGCCTCCGGATCGTCCGTCCAGCCGGGCACCAGGACGTACCTGATCCACACGCGCTTGCCGAGCCGGTCCAGCCGCGTGGCGAAGTTCAGGGTGGGCGCGAGTTCGCCGCCCGTCAGCTTGCGGTACGTCGTGACGTCGAAGGACTTGATATCCAGCAGCACCAGATCGGTGTCGGCGAGGAGCCGGTCTCCGGCGCGGGCGCCGAGGAAACCGGAGGTGTCGAGCGCGGTGTGCAGTCCGGCCTCCTTGCAGCGGCGGAGGACGGCACCCGTCAGGGCGGGCTGGAGCAGGGGCTCCCCGCCGGTGACGGTGACCCCGCCGCCCGCCGTGGTGATGAACGCCCGGTACTTCTCGATCTCGGCCATCACCTCGTCGACGGTGGCCTCCCGTCCGTCGCGCATGTGCCAGGTGTCCGGGTTGGCGCAGTACAGGCAGCGCAGCGGGCAGCCGCTGACGAAGAGGACGAACCGGGTCCCGGGACCGTCCACGCCGGTGGACAGGTCCCAGGAGTGGATCCGGCCGGTGGCCGGTCCCGCGGTCATGGCGTTCACAGCGATCCGTGGAAGGTGCGGCTGATGACGTCGAGCTGCTGTTCGCGGGTCAGCCGGACGAAGTTGACGGCGTAGCCCGAGACCCGGATGGTCAACTCCGGGTATTTGTCGGGGTGTTCCATGGCGTCCTCGAGGACGGTTCGGTCCAGCACGTTCACGTTCATGTGGAAGCCGCCGGACGCCGTGTAGGCGTCGAGGATGCCGGCGAGGTGGCCGGCGCGCTCCTCCGGGACGTGCCCCAGCCCCTCCGGAGTGATCGTGGTGGTCAGCGAGATGCCGTCCCGGGCCTGCTCGTACGGCAGTTTCGCCACCGACAGCGCCGAGGCGGCCACCCCGTGCCGGTCGCGGCCGTTCATCGGGTTGGCCCCGGGCGCGAAGGGCATGCCGGCCCGCCGTCCGTCCGGTGTGTTGCCGGTGTGCTTGCCGTACACCACGTTGGAGGTGATGGTCAGCACCGACTGGGTGTGCTCGGCGTCCCGGTACGTGGGGTGCTCGCGCACCTTCGCCATGAAGGACTCCACCAGGCCGACGGCGAGGGCGTCGGCGCGGTCGTCGTTGTTGCCGTACGCGGGGAACTCGCCCTCGGTCGTGAAGTCGACGGCCAGTCCCGTGGCGTCCCGGATCACCCTGACCCGGGCATGCTTCACGGCGGACAGGCTGTCGGCGGCGACGGAGAGCCCGGCGATGCCGCAGGCCATGAAGCGGTGGACCGGGTGGTCGTGCAGGGCCATCTCGACGCGCTCGTAGGCGTACTTGTCGTGCATGTAGTGGATGACGTCGAGCGCGTCCACGTAGGTCCGTGCCAGCCAGTCGAGGACGCGGTCGTACGCGGCCGACAGTTCCTCGTAGTCGAGGTACTCGCCGGTCAGCGCCGGCATCTCCGGGGTGACCTGCTCGCCGGTCATCTCGTCCCGGCCTCCGTTGATCGCGTACAGGAGCGCCTTGGCGAGGTTGACTCGGGCCCCGAAGAACTGCATCTGCCTGCCCACCGCCATCGCCGAGACGCAGCAGGCGATCGCGGTGTCGTCGCCGGTGCGCGGGCGCAGCAGTTCGTCGGACTCGTACTGCACGGCGCTGGTGTCGATGGACACCTGGGCGCAGAACTCCTTGAAGGCGGGCGGGAGTCGCGGCGACCACAGCACCGTGAGGTTCGGCTCGGGTGCCGGGCCGAGGTTGTAGAGCGTACGCAGGAAGCGGAAGGAGGTGCGGGTGACCAGCGGGCGGCCGTCCGCGCCGATGCCGCCGATGGACTCCGTCACCCACGTGGGGTCGCCGGAGAACAGGGCGTCGTACTCGGGGGTGCGCAGGAACCGCACGATCCGCAGCTTGATCACGAAGTCGTCGACGAGTTCCTGGGCGCGGGTCTCGTCGAGCGTGCCCTCGTCCAGGTCCCGCTGGAGGTAGACGTCCAGGAAGGTGGAGGTGCGGCCCAGCGACATCGCGGCGCCGTTCTGCTCCTTCACGGCGGCCAGGTAGCCGAGGTAAAGCCACTGGACGGCCTCGTGCGCGGTCGCCGCGGGCCGGGAGACGTCGCAGCCGTAGGTCGCCGCCATCCGGGTCAGCTCGCCCAACGCCCGTATCTGCTCCGCCAGTTCCTCACGGTCGCGGATGACGTGCTCGGTGGACGGCCGGGCGTCCAGCAGGGTGCGCTCGGCACGCTTGGCCTCGATCAGCCGGTCGGTGCCGTAGAGGGCGACGCGCCGGTAGTCGCCGATGATCCGGCCGCGTCCGTAGGCGTCGGGCAGCCCGGTGATGATGCCGACCCTGCGGGCGGTGCGCATCGCGGGCGTGTAGGCGTCGAAGACACCGTCGTTGTGGGTCTTGCGGTAGGTGCCGAACACCTTCGACACGAACGGGTCGGCCTCGTAGCCGTACGCCCTCAGCCCGTTCTCCACCATGCGCAGTCCGCCGTTGGGCATGATCGCCCGCTTCAGCGGGGCGTCGGTCTGCAGGCCGACGATCAGCTCGCGGTCGCGGTCGATGTAGCCGGGGGCGTGCGAGGTGATCGTGGACGGGGTGGCGGTGTCCACGTCGAGGACGCCCCTGCGCCGCTCCTCGGGGAAGAGGGCGCTTACCTTCTCCCAGACGGCGCGCGTACGGTCCGTGGGGCCGGCCAGGAAGGACGCGTCGCCCTCGTACGGCGTGTAATTGGCCTGGATGAAGTCGCGCACGTCGACGCCCTCACGCCACCCGGTCCCGGCGAACCGCCGCCAGGCGTCGGTGGTCCGGGGTCCGGCTGTCACCGTCGCGGTCATCACGGGTCCTCTCGTCGCACGGCCTTCTCCCTGTCGATGTTCGTCGTGCGGGGCGCCGGTGAGCAGTGCCGGACAGGGCACCGGGGCGGTCCGTCCGGCCTCGCGTCCCGGGACCTTCGGGCCCCGCGCGCTTACCCCTGGGGCGGCGCTCACGGCGGCTCCGGCACCCTCGCCGCGGTCACCGGGGCCGACCGGCCTCCGGGACGGGACCGCCGGCACCTCGCGGGAAACGCCCCGCGGTCGGACGCTGGAAGCAGCACGCCCGACAGCTGAGGAGCACAGCGTCATGGCTCGTTACGTGTACGACTTCACGGAGGGCAGCCGTGCCATGGCCGGGCTGCTCGGCGGCAAGGGATCCAATCTGGCGGAGATGACCCGCCTCGGACTGCCGGTGCCTCCCGGCTTCACCGTGACCACCGAGGCCTGCCGGGCCTTCCTGGACACCGGAGGTGAGCCTTCGGGCATGTGGGAGGAGATCTCTGAACACCTGTCCGCCGTCGAGGCCGCCGCGGGCCGGCTGCTCGGGCAGCCGGACGACCCGCTGCTGCTGTCCGTCCGCTCCGGAGCGCGGTTCTCCATGCCCGGCATGATGGAGACGATCCTCGACATCGGGCTGAACGACGAGTCCGTGCTCGGGCTGGCGAAGGTCTCCGGCAGCGACCGCTTCGCCTGGGACTCCTACCGGCGGCTCCTGCAGATGTTCGGCAGCACGGTCATGGGGGTCGAGCCCTCGCACTTCGAGCGGGCCATAGCGCTGCTCAAGGACCTGCGCGGCGCCCCGGACGACGTGCACCTGGACGCCGAGGACCTCGCCGGACTCGTGGAGACCTACAAGAACCTGATCCACCTGGAGACCGGCGAGTACTTCCCGCAGTCCCCCGCCGAGCAGCTGCGCCGGGCGGTCCTGGCCGTCTTCGAGTCCTGGAACGGGGAGCGCGCCCGCCTCTACCGGCGCCGCGAGCACATACCCGACGACCTCGGCACCGCCGTCACCGTGCAGTGCATGGTCTTCGGCAACCTCGGCCCCGACTCCGGCAGCGGCGTCGCCTTCACCCGTGACCCGGCCACCGGCCGCCCCGGCCTGTACGGCGACTACCTGCCGAACGCCCAGGGCGAGGACGTCGTCGCCGGCATCCGCAACACGGTGCAGCTGGCCGACCTGGAACGCCTGGACCCGCGCTCCTACGACCGTCTGCGCACGCACATGCGCACCCTGGAGCGGCACTACCGCGACCTGTGCGACATCGAGTTCACCATCGAGCGCGGCACCCTGTGGATGCTCCAGACCCGGGTCGGCAAGCGGACCGCCGAAGCCGCCTTCGCCATCGCGGCGGAACTGGCCGACGAGGGGCTCATCAGCCCCGACGAGGGCCTCTCCCGGGTGAGCGGCGAGGGCCTGGCCCGGCTGATGTTCCCGCGCTTCGACGCCTCCGCGACCGGTGATCCGCTCGCGCACGGCATCCCGGCCTCGCCCGGTGCCGCGGTCGGCGTGGCGGTCTTCGACTCCGCCGAGGCCGTACGGCGCGCCGCGGCCGGCGAGCGGACCGTCCTCGTCCGGCACGAGACGACACCCGACGACCTGCCCGGCATGATCGCCGCCCAGGCGGTGCTGACCAGCCGCGGCGGCAAGACCAGTCACGCGGCGGTCGTGGCCCGCGGCATGGGCAAGGTCTGCGTGTGCGGCGCCGAGGAGCTCGCGGTGGACACCGAGGCGCGGCGCTTCACCGCCCCGGACGGCACCGTCGTCACGGAGGGCACGCTCATCTCGGTCGACGGCACGGCCGGGGCCGTGTACGCGGGGCCGGTCCCGCTGGTCGACTCGGCCGTCATGCGGCTGCTGGAGGCCGGTGACACCGACGAGGCGTCCGACGGGGTGGTCGAGGCGGTGGCCCGCGCGCTGGAGAGGGCCGACGCCGTCCGGCGGCTGCAGGTGCGCGCCAACGCCGACACCCCGGAGGACGCCACCCGGGCCCGCCGGTTCGGGGCCCAGGGCATCGGCCTGTGCCGCACCGAGCACATGTTCCTCGGGGAGCGCCGCAAGCTGGTGGAGGAGATGATCCTGGCCGGTACGGACACCGGCCGGGACCGGGCTCTTGCGGCTCTGCTGCCGCTCCAGCGGGCGGACTTCGCGGGGATCCTGGAGGCGATGGACGGGCTGCCGGTCACGATCCGGCTGCTGGACCCGCCGCTGCACGAGTTCCTGCCCGACCGCACCGAGCTGGCCGTGCGTGTCGCGGCCGCCGAGGCCCGCGGCGGGCGGCCGGACGAGCACGACGCCGAACTGCTGGACGCTGTGAACCGCATGCACGAGGAGAACCCGATGCTGGGGCTGCGCGGAGTGCGCCTCGGCCTGGTGGTCCCCGGTCTGGTCGCGATGCAGGTCCGGGCGATCGGCGAGGCGGTCGTGGAACGCGTCCGGGCCGGCGGTTCCCCGAGGGCGGAAATCATGGTGCCGCTCGTCGGGGACGTGCGCGAACTGCGGATCGTGCGCGAGGAGGTGGGCCGCGTTCTCGCCGAGGTCTCCCGGACGTCGGGGGTCCCCGTGGACTGTCCCGTCGGGACGATGATCGAGCTGCCCCGGGCGGCGCTCACGGCGGGCCGGATCGCCGAGGAGGCGGAGTTCTTCTCCTTCGGCACCAACGACCTGACCCAGACCACCTGGGGCTTCTCCCGCGACGACGTCGAGGCGGCCTTCTTCTCCGCCTACCTCGACAAGGGGATCTTCCCCACCTCGCCGTTCGAGACCCTCGACCGGGACGGCGTGGGTCGGCTGGTCGGGATCGCCGTCGCCGAGGGCCGTGCCGCCCGCCCCGGTCTGAAGATCGGCGTGTGCGGGGAGCACGGCGGCGACCCCGACTCGGTGCACTTCTTCCACGCCGCGGGCCTCGACTACGTCTCCTGCTCGCCGTTCCGGGTCCCGGTCGCCCGCCTGGAGGCCGGACGCGCCGCGCTGGAGGGGGCGGACGACAGCGACAGCAGGTGAGAGGAGTCGGCCGACAGCCCACCCGGCATGTTTCCGCGCACCCCGTCTCACCTGCTGGGTCTCACCACGAGACGAACCGTATGCTGACGGACATGAGGCGGACTTCCTTTGCTCAGTGGCCCTGCTCGATCGCGCGGACCATGGATCTGCTCGGGGACTGGTGGACGCCCCTGGTGCTGCGTGAGGCGTTCTACGGAATCCGGCGCTTCGACGCGTTCCAGGAGTCGCTGGGGATCGCCCGCAACACCCTCACGGACCGGCTGCGGCGGCTGGTGGACGAGGGCCTGATGGAGAAGCGCCCGTACCAGACCGAGCCGGTGCGCCACGACTACGTCCTCACCGAGAAGGGCCGCGACTTCTACGGCGTACTGCTCGTGATGAACCGGTGGGGGGACCGCTGGCTGGCCGAGGAGGCGGGTCCGCCGGTGGTCCTCCACCACGACACCTGCGGGCAGGACAGCCACGCCGAGGTGGTGTGCGCCGGCTGCGGCGAGCCGATGACGGCCGTCGACACGCACCCCCGGATGGGACCGGGCTACCCGCCGCACCTGGCCGAACGACCGGACGTGCGGGAGCGGTTCGCGGGCTGACGCGAGCGGCCCTCGCCTCGGCGCTCACCCTTGACAGGTGAGTCTATCTACGCAACTTTACTGGTCAAGCCCCTTTCTTCGCGGGGATCATCGGATGGACCGGAGGCGGCAACTCGATGGAGTGGACAGGCGCGCGCTACGCGGACGGGCCCACGGCCGAGGTGGAGACCTGGATCTGCGCCCCACCGGAGCACGTGTGGGGGCTGGTGTCCGACATCGAGCTGATGCCGCGCCTCAGTTCCGAGCTCCAGTCGGTGCACTGGCTGGGCGGCGCAGACGGACCCGCCCTCGGCGCCCGGTTCGTCGGGCACAGCAGGCACGAGGCGCTGGGCGAGTGGTCCACCACCTCGCAGATCGTCGAGTACGAGCCGCCGCGGGTGCTCGCCTGGGCGGTCGAGGACCCGGAACGCCCCACGGCCCTCTGGCGGTTCACGGCGGAGCCGCGTGACGGCGGCACCCTGCTCCGGCAATGGATGCGGATGGGACCGGGCCGTTCGGGACTCTCGCTCGCCATCGACCGCATGCCGGAGAAGGAACAGAAGATCGTCTTCGTGCGCATGCGGGAGTTCGAGGCCGCCATGGCCGGCACCGTCGCGGCCGTCAAGGAACTGGCCGAGAGGGCCGCCGACTCGGGGAAGGCGGACGCCTGATGCGTACGTCGACCACGATCGAGGCCTCCGGCGGCGACTGGCGGGAGACGGTCGCCTTCGTCACCGAGGCCGAGAAGCTGGGCCTGGACATCTGCTGGGTCGCCGAGGCCTGGGGCTCCGAGGCACCGTCACCGCTCGGCTATCTCGCCGCGAGGACCGACCGCATGCTGCTGGGTTCCGGCATCATCCAGCTCGGCACCCGCACCCCGGTGGCCATCGCCCGCGCCGCGATCACGCTGTCGCGGATCTCCGAGGGGCGCTTCCTCCTCGGCCTCGGCCCCTCCGGACCGCAGGTGATCGAGGGACTGCACGGTGTGCCCTTCGCCCGGCCGCTCGCACGGATGCGGGAGACCGTCGAGATCGTGCGGCAGGCCGCCACCGGCGAGAAGATCGCCTACTCCGGGCGGGAGTTCGAGATCCCGCTGCCGGGCGGGGAGGCGAAACCGATGCGCCTGTCCATGCGCGCCGAGCACGACATCCCCGTGTACCTGGCGACCCTCTCCCCGAAGATGCTGGAGCTGACCGGTGAGATCGCCGACGGCTGGCTCGGGACGAGCTTCGTCCCCGAGGGGGCCGGCGCGGCGTACTTCGCCCACCTGGACCGGGGGCTGGCCGCCGCCGGACGGACGCGGGCCGACCTGGACGTCTGCCAGGGTGCCGAGGTCGCCTTCGCCGACGACGAGGACGCCCTGCGCGCCATGGTCGCCGGGCGGAAGAAGGAGCTGGCGTTCAGCCTCGGCGGCATGGGCTCCGCGTCCACGAACTTCTACAACAAGGCCTACAGCCGCCAGGGTTGGGCCGAGGTCGCGGCAGAGGTCCGTACGCGCTGGCAGGCCGGGGACCGGGACGGCGCCGCCGCGCTGGTGACGGACGAGATGGTGCTGGCGACCACCCTGATCGGCACCGAGGACATGGTCCGTGACCGGCTCCGCGTCTGGCGCGACACCGGCGTGGACACCGTCCGCCTCTACCCGGCCGGGGACACCCTCGACGCCCGCCTGACCACCCTGGGCCGGGCGGTCGAGCTGGTCCGCGGCATCGAGGCCGAGACGGCCCCGTAGCGTCCGCGAGGCCGCCGGACCGCGCGTGCCGCCACCTCGCAACGTCCGTGCAACGTCGCGGGGTGTCGGCTGAGCACAGCCACGGGACGGGACCGCGTCGCGCCCCGACACTCCGAGGACGGGAGCCACCGCTGTGGACACCACCGCGCGCGTCGAACTGACCACGGCCGCCGCCGAACTGCTGGGCCGGCTGCGCGAGCTGCACGGCCCGCTGATGTTCCACCAGTCCGGCGGCTGCTGCGACGGCAGCGCACCGATGTGCTACCCGGCCGGCGAGTTCCGCACCGGCGGTTCCGACATCCTGCTCGCCGAACTGGAGGCGGACGGGGTCGCGGAGCCGGTGCCGTTCTGGATGTCCCGGAGCCAGTACGAGGTCTGGCGGCACACCCGGCTGATCGTCGACGTCGTGCCCGGACGGGGCAGCGGCTTCTCGCTGGAGGCACCCGAAGGAGTGCGTTTTCTGATCCGTTCCCGCGTCGTCGGCACGTAGCCACCGGCGCGGCCACCGCCGTCTGGTGCACTCCCCCTGAGTCCTGGGACAGTTGACGAGACATCAGGGGGGACTGTGACGCCTCGCACCGCACGGTTCAGAACGGTACTGACGGCACTCGCGGCCTGGAGCGCGCTGGCCGGAGCGTCCTTGGCGGGCGCGTCTCCGGTGAACGCCGTGGAGGACGGCACCCGGATCGCTCCCGGCGTGCTCTACAAGGAGTTCGACCTGCGGGCGGCGAAGGGCGTGACCCACGTCCACCTGCTGACCGTCGACCTGCGCGACTCCCGTACCGGCGTCGGCCTGCTGTATCCCGGTGTCGTGGCTTCCCGGGAGCCCGTCTCGCGCCTCGCGGGCGCGCGCGGCGCCGTCGCGGGCGTGAACGGCGACTTCTTCAACATCACCGAGACCCAGCACCCCGGGATCGAGGCGACCGGGGCGCCCGTCGGACCGGCGATCGAGAGCGGGCACGCGCTCAAGGCGGCGGTCCCGGACGGACAGCGGTTCGGGCCCGCCCTGCCGCCGGGCACCACCACGAAGGACGTGCTCGGCGTGGGAACCGACGGCAGGGCCCGGCTGGACAGCCTGGCGCTCGACGGTTCCGTGCACACGCCGGACGGCCGGTTCGCCCTCGGCGGGCTCAACCAGTACGCCCTGCCCCAGGATTCGGTCGGCGCGTTCACCTCGGACTGGGGCGGTGTCTCACGTGCCCGCGCCGTGTGCGGGACGGACACCGACCGGGCCGCGCCCTGCAGTTCGGACACCTACGAGGTGACGGTCAGAGGCGGCCGGGTCGTCTCGGCCTCGGACATTCCCGGCTCGGGTCCCGTCGCGGCGGACACCACCGTCCTGGTCGGGCGGGAGGCGGGCGCCCAGCGGCTGCGCAAGCTGTCGGCGGGCGAGACGGTGCGGGTGCGGCACCGGCTGGTGGCGGCCCGTTCCCGGGTCGCGTACCGCTTCGCGCTCGGCGGCTACCCGGTCCTCCACGGCGGCGAGCCGCTGCCCGGCCTGGACGACACGACGTCGGCCGTACGGACCGCGGCCGGCATCGCGGACGGCGGCCGCCGCCTCCTCCTGCTCGCCGTCGACGGGGCACCCGCCTACCGCAGCGGACTGACGATCGCCGAAGTGGCGGACACGCTGCGGTCGTTGGGTTCCGAGGACGCCTTCAGTCTGGACGGCGGCGGCTCCACCACGCTGGTGGCCCGGGAGCCCGGAGCCGCCGCCGTCACCGTGCGCAACCACCCCAGCGGTGGGGCGGAACGTCCGGTGCCCAACGGCATCGGGGTCTTCTCACGGTCCTGACGTCAGGGGTTCAGGCTGCTCACGATGTCCGCCGTGGCCGTGAGTCCCTCGCTGATGGTCGGCGCCATGCTCGTGCTCGCCAGGTAGAAGCCGAGCAGGACGCAGACCACCGCGTGCGAGAGCTTCAGTGCGCCGTTGCGCACGAAGACCACCGCCAGGATCATCAGCAGGACCACCACAGAGATGGAAATGGCCATCGTCAACCTCCTCCGCCACGTCCACACCGCGGCATTCGGCCGCAAGTGTCGCGTAGCGGAGGGTTCTTCCGGGCTGCTGACGTGTCCTCCGAACGTGTGGAGTTCTACGGCCTGTCGTGTGCGTCGAGAAACGCCTCGAGGCCGGCCAGGTCATCGGTGTTGAGGTGGTCGACGCCGGCGGCGAGCAGTTCGCCCCAGACGGCGTCGCGTGCCGGACCGGCCAGGTCGGGGGTGGCCCAGAACCGCACCCGCTGGCCGCGCGCGTGCGCCGAAGCGACGATGCCGCGCAGCTTGCGCCGCTCCGCCTCGGGGAACTGCCCGACGCCCAGCCAGGTGAAGTTGAGCGTCCAGTTGTCGCTGATCAGCGGGACGAAGGAGGCGGGTGCCGCGGTGCCGAGGTCGGCGAGGCGGCCGTCGTAGAAGGCGCGGCGCTCGCTCTGCGCCTCCATCGGGACGCGGGCCGCCCGGTCGCCGGAGATCACGGCGGTCACCGCTCCCGGGTGCACCCTGCCGTGCGCGTAGCTGGTGAACAGGTGCTTGTGGCGCCGCAGACGGCGGTCGAGTTCGAGGTACGTCGACGCGCCCTCGGTCTTGATGTCGATGAGCAGTTGCAGGGGCCTGCGGTGTCCGCGGTACACGGAGCCGTGGTTGGCCTTGACGCGTGCGGCGAGGGGGTCCAGGTAGAGGGCTTCGAGGGTGCGGGCGGGGTCGAGGTCGACCGGGTCGTGGGCGACGAGGAGTTGGCCGTCCACGAGGTAGATGTCGGCCTCGACGCTGCCGAAGCGGTGGTCGAGGGCGTCCAGGAGGGGCCGCGGGTGCTCGTAGTCGTTGTGCGCGTGGGCCCGCCACAGGGGACGCGGGCGGTGGCCTCGCTCGCTCGCCCCGGCGTACGCGGAGGGCAGCGCCACGGAGCCTGCGAGGGCGGCACCGAGAGTGGTGAGGGCTCTGCGACGGGTGGTGAGGGCCATGCTGTCTCCCTGGGTGTGCCGTACCGGACAGGTGGGGGCACCGCCCGTCCGGGCGAGATCGGGTCGGGGAGAGTATGCGGTCCGCGCGGCCCCAAGGAGCAGTGGCGTGCGCGGAGTTGGCCGGACTGCCGTCCCGGGTTCACTTCACCGGCGGCGCACGCGAGAGGCCCGCCCCCGGAGGGACGGGCCTTGGGCGGGAGCGGTTCGGGCGTCAGGGTGCCCGCAGGTCGACCAGTGCGGCCAGTTCCTCCCGCTGCCTGCCCGCCGTGCCGTACGCGAGCGAGTCGGCCTTCGCGCGCTTCAGGTACAGGTGGACCGGGTGTTCCCAGGTCATGCCGATACCGCCGTGCAGCTGGAGGGCCTCCTCGGCGGCGTGCACGGCGACGGGGGCCGCGTACGCCTGGGCGAGGGCCGCTGCGACGTCGGTGTCCTCGCTGCCGGTGGCGATCGCGTCGGCGGCGTTGCGGGCGGCGGCGCGGAGGTTGACGACTTCCAGCCACACCTTCGCGAGGCGGTGCTTGAGCGCCTGGAAGCCTCCGACGGGCCGGTTGAACTGCTTGCGGTCCTTCAGGTAGCGGACCGTCTCGGTCAGGCACCAGTCGGCGAGGCCGAGTTGCTCGGAGGCGAGCAGGCCGGCACCGGACCGCAGGGCTCGGCGGATCACGGGCGCGGCGTCGGGACTCAGGAGGCGCGCCGGGGTCCCGTCGAGGACGACCGTGGCCAGGGGCCGGGTGAGGTCCAGGGAGACCTGCGGCGTGAGGGTGACGGCGTCCGCGTCGACGGCGTACAGGGCGCCGTCCTCGCCGGGGACGAGTAGGACGTCGGCGGTCACCGCGTCGGCGATGCCGGTCAACTCCCCGTGCAGCGCGCCGTCTTCGTACCGTACGGACTTGGGGGTGCCGCCCGGCGCGGTGGACAGGGCGACCGCGAGCACGCCGACGGTCCGGCCGGAGGCCAGCGCGGTCAGCAGGGTGTCGGCCTCGTCGCCCTCGCAGGCCAGCAGTGCCTCCGTCGCGACGACCGCGCTGGTCAGGTAGGGCACGGGCGCGACCGCGCGGCCCAACTCCTCCAGCACCACGGCGGCTTCGCGGTGGGTGGCGCCCTGACCGCCGCGCGCCTCGGGCACGAGGAGCCCGGCGAGGCCCATGCCCTCGGCGAGCGCCTTCCACAGGGCGCGGTCGTGCGGGGCGTCGGTCTCGGTGCGGGTGATGACGCCGGCCGCGTCGCAGTGGTCGGCGAGGAGGTCGCGGACGGCGGCGCGCAGCGCCTCTTCCTCCTCCGAGTACAGCAGATCGGTCATCGGGCCAGGTCCTTCCAGGCGACGTCCTTGTCGGTGCGCGGCTCGGAGGGCAGGCCCAGCACGCGTTCGGCGACGATGTTCAGCAGGACCTCGGTGGTCCCGCCCTCGATGCTGTTGCCCTTGGAGCGGAGGTAGCGGTAGCCCGCGTCGCGGCCGGTGAAGTCGACCTTGTCGGGCCGGCGCATCGTCCAGTCGTCGTACAACAGGCCCTCCTCGCCGAGGAGTTCGATCTCCAGGCCGCTGATCTCCTGGTTGAGACGCGCGAATCCCAGCTTCATGGCGGAGCCCTCGTGGCCGGGCTGGCCGGCGACGAGCTGCTGGCGCAGCCGCTCGCCGGAGAGCCGGGCGACCTCGGCCTCGACCCAGAGGGTCAGCAGCCGCTGGTGCAGGTCGTGGGTGCGCAGTTCGGGGCGCTCGCGCCAGGTCTTGGCGACCGGGCCGATCATGCCGCCCTCGCGGGGGATGCGCATGCCGCCGATGGACACGCGCTCGTTCATGAGGGTGGTCTGGGCGACCCGCCAGCCGTCCCCCACGTCACCGAGCCGGTGGGCGTCGGGGATGCGCACGTCGGTGAGGAAGACCTCATTGAACTCCGCCTCGCCGGTGATCTGGCGCAGCGGGCGCACGTCGACGCCGGGGTCGGTCATGTCGCAGACGAAATAGGTGATCCCGCGGTGCTTGGGCGCGTCGGGGTCGGTGCGGGCGATGAGGATGGCCCAGCGGGCGACGTGGGCGCTGGACGTCCAGACCTTCTGCCCGTTGACCACCCAGCCGTCGCCCTCGCGGACGGCGCGGGTGCCGAGCGCGGCGAGGTCGGAGCCGGCGCCGGGCTCGCTGAAGAGCTGGCACCAGACCTCCTCGCCGGTCCACAGGGGGCGCAGGAAGCGCCGCTTCTGCTCGTCCGTGCCGTAGCCGAGGATCGTCGGCGCGGCCATGCCGAGGCCGATGCCGATGCGCCGCGGGTCGTTGTCGGGGGCGCCCGCGGCCTCCAGTTCGGCGTCCACGACGGCCTGGAGGGCGCGCGGTGCGCCGAGGCCGCCGAGGCCCTCGGGGAAGTGGACCCAGGCGAGGCCGGCGTCGAAGCGGGCCCTGAGGAAGTCGAGGCGGTCCGTCGTCGCGGGCGGGTGCGCGGCCAGCAGCTCCCGGGTGCGCTCGCGCAGTGCGGCGGCGTCGAGGGCGCCGCCCGCTCGTGTGGCGCCGTTCATGCGTCTGCTCCGTTCTCCGGGGAGGGGACCACGGCCACGCGTCCGGTCGTGGTGCCGTCGGCGACGCGCTGCACGGCCGCGGCGGCACCGCTCAGCGGCACGCGCTCGCTGATCAGCGGCTTGATCGCGCCGCGTGCGGCGAGGTCGGTGAGCTGCTCGTGGCAGTGCTGGACGAGCTTCGGGTTCTTGGTGTTGTAGAGGCCCCAGTGCAGGCCGAGGATCGCGTAGTTCTTCACGAGCGCGTGGTTCAGGCCGGGGCTGGGGATGGACCCGCTCGCGAAGCCGACGACGACGATCCGGCCCTCGAAGGCGACGACCTTCGTGGACTGCGTGTACGCCTCGCCGCCGACGGGGTCGTAGATCACGTCGGCGCCGCGTCCGCCGGTGGCCTCCTTGACGGCGGCGATGACGTCCTCGGCGCGCCGGTCGACGACGACGTCGCAGCCGAGGTCGCGGGCGACGGCCGCCTTGTCGGCGCCGCCGACCACGCCGATGACGGTGGCGCCGGCGGCCTTGCCGAGCTGCACCGCCGCGCTGCCGACCCCTCCGGCGGCAGCGTGGACGAGCAGCGTCTCCCCCGCTTCCAGGCGGGCGCGCCGGTGCAGACCGAACCAGCCCGTCTGGTAGCCGATGTGCAGGGCGGCGGCCTCGGCGTCGTCGAGGGCCTCGGGCGCGGGCAGGACGGCGGCGGCGTCCGCGACGGCGTACTCGGCGAAGCCCCCGTAGGGCAGCGCGGGGTTGGCGAGGACGCGGCGCCCGTCCTCGGTCTCGCCGCAGATCTCGACGCCGGGCGTGAACGGCAGCGGCGGCCTGACCTGGTACTGCCCCCGGCACATCAGGGCGTCCGGGAAGTTGATGTTCGCGGCGCGCACCTTGAGCAGGAGCTGCCCCTGGCCGGGCACCGGCCGCTCCACGTCCGCGAGCCGCATCACCTCGCTCGGCTCGCCGTTCTGGTGCACTTGCCATGCCTGCATGCGGGGCCTCCACGGGACTGCTTCGTCTGACCGGGCTCGTCCGCATACTAAGCGGTCGCTTGCCGATCAGGGAACAGTCGCGTGCGTCACGGCGCGGCAGGCCTGGTGGGCCGCGCCCTGACGTGCATCCGCTCTCCCTGGGGCCCGAAGAGGCTCAGGAACTCGACCGGCCCCTCCCCCGTCGACCCGAACCAGTGCGGGACCCGGGTGTCGAACTCGGCCGCCTCGCCGGGGCCGAGCACCACGTCGTGCTCGCCGAGCACCAGCCGGAGCCTGCCCGAGAGCACGTACAGCCACTCGTAGCCCTCGTGGGTGCGCGGGTCGGGCTCCTGGCGGCGGACGGGTTCGAGGACCTTGAACGCCTGGAGCCCGCCGGGCTGGCGGGTGAGCGGCCAGTGGGTGCGGCCGTGGCGCTGGATCGGCTTGGCCCGTACGCGCGGGTCGTCGACCGGCGGCGCGCCCACCAGTTCGTCCAGCGCCACCTTGTGGGCCCGGGCGATCGGCAGCAGCAGCTCCAGGCTGGGTTTGCGCAGCCCGGACTCCAGGCGCGACAACGTACTCACGGAGATGCCGGTGGCCTCGGACAGCCCGGCGAGCGTGGCACCGCGCTCCTTGCGGATGCGCCGCAGCCGGGGCCCGACCCCAGCGAGGACGGCGTCCGCCTCCGCCGCGTCGTCCCGCGTCCCGCCCGTTCCCTCGTCGTCGTTCATGACCGTATTGCAGGTTCGGCAAAGCCATTTGTCAAGACGGCAGGTGCGGGGCGACCGTCTGGGTGGAGGTGGTCACCATGACCGAGAGGTACGAAGCAGTCGTCGTCGGCGGCGGCACGGCCGGACTGTCGGCGGCGCTGGTGCTCGGACGGGCCCGGCGCCGCACACTCGTCGTCGACGCCGGCGAACCGCGCAACGCGCCCGCCGCGCACATGCAGGGCTATCTGTCGCGCGACGGCATGCCGCCCGCCGAGTTCCTCGCCGAGGGACGGCGGGAGATCGCGCGGTACGGCGTGGAGCTGGTCCGGGACCGCGCCGTGGACGTCGCCCGGGACGGGACGGGTGAGTTCGACGTGACGCTCGCGAGCGGGCGCACGGCGCACGCGCGGCGGCTGGTCGTCGCCACCGGCCTGGTGGACGAGCTGCCGAAGGTGCCGGGCGTCGCCGAACGCTGGGGGCGCGACGTGCTGCACTGCCCCTACTGCCACGGCTGGGAGGTCCGCGACGAGTCCTTAGGCGTGCTCGCGGCCGGCCCGATGAGCGTCCACCAGGCGCTGATGGTCAGCCACTGGTCGAAGGACGTGCGGCTGTTCCTGCACACGGTGGACGAGGACACGCTCGCGGACGACGACCTGCGCCGGCTGGCCGCCGCCGGGGTCGAGGTCGTGCCGGGCGAGGTCGCCGGGCTCGTGGTCGACGGGGACCGGCTCACCGGGGTCCGCCTCGCCGACGGCTCGGTCCACGACCGCACCGTGGTCTTCGTCGGGGCCCCCATGTCCCCGCGCACCGAACTCCTGGAGCGGCTGGGTGCCGAGCACCACGAGACGGCGTTCGGCACCTACCCGGTGGTGGACGAGACGGGCCGCACGACCGTGCCCGGCGTCTGGGCGGCGGGCAACGCGACCAGCCACGCCGAGCAGGTCGTCAACGCGGCGGGCGCCGGCTACCGGGCGGCGGTCGCGCTCAACGGCGACCTGCTGTTCGCGGACCTCGACGCGGCGGTCGCCGGCGGCTGAGCACCTCGGCCGGCCGGTGTCCGGGCGGCGCGCGGGAGGCCCCCTGGGGGTGTGCGCGGGGCGGCTCCGTTGCACCATGGCTGCATGCTGCTGAGCCGGCTCGCCCACGTGTCCCAGGAGGTCGCCGCCACCTCGGCGCGCACCCGGAAGATCGCTCTGCTCGCCGAGCTGTTCCGCGAAGCCGACGCCGAGGACGTGCCGGTCGTCATCCCCTATCTGGCGGGCCGGCTGCCGCAGGGGCGGCTCGGCGTCGGCTGGAAGCTCCTCGGCACGCCGGTCCCGCCCGCCGCCGAGGCCACGCTGACCGTGCGCGACGTGGACGCCCGTCTGACCCGGCTCGGCGCGGTCACCGGCACCGGCTCCCAGGCCGAGCGCAAGCGGCTGATGGGTGATCTGCTGGCGGCGGCCACGGAGGCGGAGCAGCGGTTCCTGTTCGGGCTGCTGACCGGCGAGGTGCGCCAGGGCGCCCTGGACGCCGTGGCCGTGGAGGGGCTCGCCCTGGCGACCGGGGCGCCCTCCGCGGACGTACGGCGGGCCGTGATGCTCGCGGGGTCGCTGCAGACGGTGGCGCAGGCACTGCTCGGCGAGGGGCCCGGCGCCCTGGAGGCCTTCCGCCTCACCGTGGGCCTGCCGGTCCTGCCGATGCTGGCGCACTCGGCGGGCTCCGTCACCGAGGCCGTCGGCAAGCTGGGCCCGTGCGCCGTCGAGGAGAAGCTCGACGGCATCCGGGTGCAGGTGCACCGCGACGGCGACGAGGTCCGGGTCTACACGCGCACGCTGGACGACATCACCGACCGGCTGCCCGAGCTCACCTCCTCGGCGCTGGAGCTGCGGGGCGAGCGCTTCATCCTGGACGGCGAGGTCATCGCCCTGGACGAGAACGGCCGGCCGCGCTCCTTCCAGGAGATCGCGGGACGGGTCGGCTCACGGGTGGACGTGGCCACGGCCGCCGCGGCGGTGCCCGTCTCCCCCGTCTTCTTCGACGCGCTGTCCGTCGACGGGCAGGACCTGCTGGACCTGCCGTTCACCGAGCGGCACGCCGAGCTGGCGCGGCTGGTGCCCGAACCCATGCGGGTCCGGCGCGCCCTCGTGTCCGGTCCCGACGAGGCCGGCACCGCCGAGGAGTTCCTCGCGGACACGCTCGCCCGCGGTCACGAGGGCGTGGTGGCCAAGGCGCTGGACGCCCCCTACAGCGCGGGCCGGCGCGGCGCCGCCTGGCTGAAGGTCAAGCCCGTGCACACCCTCGACCTCGTGGTGCTGGCCGCCGAGTGGGGCCACGGGCGCCGCACGGGCAAGCTCTCCAACCTGCATCTGGGGGCCCGCGCCGACGACGGGACCTTCGTGATGCTGGGCAAGACGTTCAAGGGCATGACGGACGCGATGCTCGCCTGGCAGACGGAGCGGCTCCAGGAGCTGGCCCTCGACGACGACGGCCACGTGGTGCGCGTACGGCCCGGACTCGTCGTCGAGATCGCCTACGACGGTCTCCAGCGCTCCACCCGTTACCCGGCCGGCGTCACCCTGCGCTTCGCCCGCGTGCTGCGCTACCGCGAGGACAAGACGCCGGCCGAGGCCGACACCGTGGACACCCTGCTCGCGGCCCACCCGGAGGTGACGAGGTGACCGCCAAGCGCAGTGCGGGACTCCTGCTGTACCGGCGCACCGCGGCCGGGATCGAGGTGCTCCTCGGCCACATGGGCGGCCCGTTCTTCGCGCGGCGCGACGCCGGGGCGTGGACGGTGCCGAAGGGCGAGTACGAGCCGGACGAGCCGTCCTGGGACGCGGCGCGCCGCGAGTTCCAGGAGGAGCTGGGGCTGCCGCCGCCCGACGGCGAGGCGACACCGCTCGGTGAGGTGCGCCAGTCCAACGGCAAGATCGTCACGGCCTGGGCCATGGAGGCGGACCTCGACCCGGCCGACATGGTCCCCGGCACCTTCGAGATGGAGTGGCCCCCGAAGTCGGGGCGTCTCCAGGAGTTCCCGGAGCTGGACCGGGTGGAGTGGTGCGGCCTGGAGCGGGCCCGGGCGGTGATCGTGCCGGCGCAGTCGGCGTTTCTCGACCGTCTCGTGGAGCACTCGGACTGAGAGCCGGCGTCCGCACGACGGCACCGGCTCCGCAAGGAGCCCTCCGCGTTGCGCCCTGTCACGCCGCGCGGGAGGGTCGAAGGACAGCCCCGCTCTCAGGAGGTCGGCCATGCCCATCGCGACGGTGAATCCGGCGAACGGCGAGACACTCAAGACGTACGACGCGCTGGGCGCCGAGGAGATCGAGCGCAGGCTCGCCACCGCCGCGGCGACGTTCCGCACCTACCGCACCACCCCCTTCGCCGAGCGCGCGCGGCTGCTGCTCCGGGCCGCCGACCTGCTGGACGAGGACCAGGACGACATCGCGCAGGTGATGACCACGGAGATGGGCAAGCCGGTCAAGCAGGCCCGCGCCGAGGCGGCGAAGTGCGCCAAGGCGATGCGCTGGTACGCCGACCACGCCGAGGAGCTCCTCGCCGACGAGGAGCCGCCCGAGTCCGCGGCGCGCGACTCCGGCGCGTCCCGGGTGATCGTGCGCTACCGGCCGCTCGGCCCGGTGCTGGCCGTGATGCCGTGGAACTTCCCGCTCTGGCAGGTGGTCCGGTTCGCCGCGCCCGCGCTGATGGCGGGCAACGTGGGCCTGCTCAAGCACGCCTCGAACGTGCCGCAGACCGCCCTCTACCTGGAGGACCTCTTCCGCCGCGCCGGTTTCCCCGACGGCTGCTTCCAGACGCTGCTCATCGGATCCGGCGCGGTCGAGGACATCCTGCGCGACCCGCGGATCAAGGCGGCGACCCTCACCGGCAGCGAGCCGGCCGGCCGCGCGGTCGCGTCCGTCGCCGGTGAGGAGATCAAGAAGACGGTCCTGGAGCTGGGCGGCAGCGACCCGTTCGTCGTCATGCCGTCGGCCGACATCGACAAGGCCGCGCGGACAGCGGTGACGGCGCGGGTCCAGAACAACGGGCAGTCCTGCATCGCCGCCAAGCGGTTCATCGTCCACACGGACGTCTTCGACGACTTCGCCGAGCGCTTCGCCGCGGCCATGAAGGACCTCACGGTGGGTGACCCGATGGAGGAGGGGACGGACGTCGGTCCGCTCGCCACCGAGCAGGGCCGCGGCGACCTGGAGGAACTCGTCGACGACGCGGTGGAGAACGGCGCGACGGTCCTGTGCGGGGGCGAGCGGCCCGAGGGCTCCGGCTGGTTCTACGCGCCGACGGTCCTCGCCGACATCACCCCCGAGATGCGTATCCATCAGGAGGAGGCGTTCGGGCCGGTGGCCACGCTCTACCGGGCCGCCGACCTGGACGAGGCGGTCGAGATCGCCAACGACACGCCGTTCGGTCTGAGTTCGAACGTGTGGACGCGGGACGAGGCCGAGGTGGACCGGTTCGTGCGCGATCTGGAGGCGGGCGGCGTGTTCTTCAACGGGATGACGGCCTCCCATCCGGCCTTCCCGTTCGGCGGGGTCAAGCGGTCCGGCTACGGGCGTGAGCTGTCGGGGCACGGAATCCGAGAGTTCTGCAACATCACCACTGTGTGGCACGGAGCGTGAGCATCCGGCAGCTACGATCCCCTGTGTGAACCGCGAAGTGACCCTCCCCCTGATCGTCGACGACCGCGGCACGCTGCAGGTGTCGGCCGCGGACGTCAGCAAGCTGCTGCGCACGGTGGGCGGCCGGTGGCTGCATCTGGTGGAGGCCGGCCAGGACGGACTCGACGAGGACACGGTCGCGACCCTCACCATCGAACTCGCCAAGCTCGCCGACCGCATCGACGTCGCCTGCATCGCGCACAGCAGCGGTACGTCGGCGGGCTGACCGGGGGCCGGCCGTCCTCCGTGGACGGCCGACCCCCGGTCAGGCCGTCCGCTGGTCGAGTTCCCACAGGGCGTGCCAGAAGCGGGCCTCGCAGCCCTGCAGCAGACGGCCGTGACGCAGCGCCCTGTCCTCGTCGATCCGGCCGACGTCGATCCCTTCCTGGACGGCGGCCGACGCACGGCGCTCCAGCTCGGGGGCGGGCTCCGCGAAGAAGTCGAAGAACGCGCACGCCTCGTCGTCGAAACCGTGGTGGCGGCGCAGCGCCTCGGCGATCGCCGCGCAATAGCCGCCCCACGCCGCGAAGTTGGCGCTGAGCGCGAGGACGACGTCGGACGGCGACGCGTTCAGGGCCAGCCAGGCGACGTACGCGGGATAGGCCTGGCAGTCCGCGAGCGGCTCGTAGGCGGCCGCGCTCGTCTCGTCCGCCCCGCACGCGGCGGCGTACGCGCCGAGCCGCTCCTGCGCCAGCGCCTCGCCCTCGGCGAGCAGTTCGAAGAAGGCCGCGCTCGCCGGTTCGCCCGCCGACCGCCCCGCCAGATGTAGGAACGCCCGCCGGTCCGCGGCGATCACGTGCCGCTGCTCCAGGGCGAGCGCGGCGAGCGTGGAGCGCCGGGCCGCGCCCCGCGTGATCACCGGCAGCAGCCGGTTGGCGTGCGGGTCCGGAGCGAGCTCGCCCGTGGTGCTCTCCAGCAGTTCCCCGGCGGTCCGCGTCATCGCCCACTCCTTCGGTCCGGCTGCCCCGTGACCCCCGTGACCAGGTTGCCACGCCGTCCGCGTGTTCCCCGGTCTGGAGTAGTCCGACGCGATATCCGGGCGCCCCCGGGTGATCGTGGGGACACCACCGTTCCGTGGTGAACCACCCTTCCGCCGGGGGACGAAGCGTTCCCCGGAAGCGAAAGTAGGCGCTTCGACATGGCGACTTTGTGCAGACCCGCGGTTTCAGTCCCCGAACACGTCATCACGATGGAGCAGACGCTGGAGCTGGCCCGCTCCCGTCACCCGGACCATCCCCAACTCCCGCTGGCACTACGGCTGATAGAGAACACCGGGGTCCGCACCCGGCACATCGTCCAGCCGATCGAGGAGACGCTGCGGCACCCCGGCTTCGAGGACCGCAACAAGGTCTACGAGCGCGAGGCCAAGGCCCGTGTCCCCGCGGTCGTGCAGCGGGCGCTGGACGACGCGGAACTCCTCGCCACCGACGTCGACGTGATCATCTACGTCTCGTGCACCGGTTTCATGATGCCGTCGCTCACTGCCTGGCTGATCAACGAGATGGGCTTCGAGAGCGACACCCGGCAGATTCCCATCGCGCAGCTCGGCTGCGCCGCGGGAGGCGCCGCCATCAACCGCGCGCACGACTTCTGCACGGCCTACCCCGAGGCCAACGCGCTCATCGTGGCCTGCGAGTTCTGCTCGCTGTGCTACCAGCCGACCGACCTCGGTGTCGGTTCCCTGCTGTGCAACGGCCTGTTCGGTGACGGCATCGCCGCCGCCGCCGTGCGCGGCCGGGGCGGCACGGGCATCCGGCTGGAGCGCAACGGCTCGTACCTGATCCCCAAGACCGAGGACTGGATCATGTACGACGTCCGGGCCACCGGTTTCCACTTCCTGCTGGACAAGCGGGTGCCGACCACGATGGAGCCGCTCGCCCCGGCGCTCCAGGCGCTCGCGCGGCAGCACGACTGGAACGCCTCCGACCTGGACTTCTACATCATCCACGCCGGCGGCCCGCGCATCCTCGACGACCTCAGCACGTTCCTCCGCGTACCGCCGGAGGCCTTCCGCTTCAGCCGGGCGACCCTCACGGAGTACGGCAACATCGCCAGCGCCGTGGTCCTGGACGCGCTGCGCCGGCTGTTCGACGAGGGCGGCGCGGAGCACGCCTCGCGCGGGCTGCTCGCGGGCTTCGGCCCCGGCATCACCGCCGAGATGGCCCTGGGCCGCTGGCACGACGCGGCCCACGAGACGACGGTGACGGGATGACGGAACAGACGATCACCGGGGCGCTGCCGCCCGTACGGCACTGGCCCGCCCTCCATCTGACCGGCGTGGAGTTCGACCCCGTGCTGGCCGAGCTGATGCGCGAGGGCCCGGTCACCCGGATCCAGCTGCCGCACGGCGAGGGCTGGGCGTGGCTGGTGACGCGCCACGACGACGTGCGCATGGTCGCCAACGATCCCCGGTTCAGCCGGGCGGCGGTCATGGGACGGCAGGTCACCCGGCTGGCGCCGCACTTCATCCCGGCGGCGGGCGCGGTGGGCTTCGCCGACCCGCCCGACCACACCCGGCTGCGCCGCTCGGTCGCGGCGGCCTTCACGGCCCGCGGGGTGGAACGGCTGCGCGAGAGCGCCCGCCGCATGCTGGGCGACCTGGTCGACGAGATGATCCAGGACGGTCCGCCGGCGGACCTCACCGAGGCGGTCCTGAGCCCCTTCCCCATCGCGGTCATCTGCGAGCTGATGGGGGTGCCCGCCGAGGACCGGCGGAGCATGCACACCTGGACCCAGCTGATCCTGTCCTCCTCGCACGGGGCCGAGGTCAGCGAGCGGGCCAAGGACGAGATGAGCGCCTACTTCGCGAAGCTGGTGGGCGACCGGCGGGACAGTACGGGCGAGGACGTCGGTTCGCTGCTGGGCGCGGCGGTGGGCCGGGACGAGCTGACCATGGACGAGGCGGTCGGTCTCGCCGTGCTCATCCAGATCGGCGGCGAGGCGGTCACCAACAACTGCGGGCAGATGTTCTACATCCTGCTGACCCGCCCCGACCTGTGGGAGCGGCTGCGCGCCGAGCCGGAGATCCGGCCGCAGGCCATCGACGAGCTGCTGCGCTACATCCCGCACCGCAGCGCGGTGGGCCTGTCGCGCATCGCCACCGAGGACGTGGACATCAGGGGCGTCCGGATCCGGGAGGGCGACGCGGTGTACGTGTCGTACCTGGCCGCGAACCGCGACCCGGACGTCTTCCCGGACCCGGAGCGGATCGACTTCTCCCGCAGTCCGAACCCGCACGTCTCCTTCGGGTTCGGTCCGCACTACTGCGTGGGCGGCATGCTCGCCCGGCTGGAGTCGGAGCTGATGGTCGACGCGCTCGTCGACCGGGTGCCCGGGCTGCGGCTCGCGGTCCCGGCGGCCGAGGTCCCGTTCCGCCGGGGCGCGCTCATCCGGGGGCCCGAGGCCCTGCCCGTGACCTGGTGACCGGCTCATGACGGCGCTCACCCCGCCCGAGGGGCTCCTCGTACCGCCCGGCCACGGCCGGACGGTGCGCACCCCCGCCCAGCACGTGACCTTCAAGGTGACGGGCACCCACTCGCGCAGCGCGTCCAGCTTCGAGGTGGTCGTGCCGCCGGGCTTCGACGTGGGGGCGCATGTGCACACGCGCAGCGAGGAGCTCTTCTACGTGCTCGAAGGCGAGCTGGACGTGCTCGCCTTCGAGCCCCGGGTGCGGACCCCGGACCACTGGCAGCGGTGGGAGTCCGGCACGGGGAACGGGATCGTGCGGGCGACCCCGGGCACGGTGATCGTCGTGCCGCCGGGGTGCCCGCACGCCTTCGCGAACCCGACGGACACGCCCGCGAAGATGTTCTTCCAGGCGTCGCCGCCGCCGGATCACGAGCACTACTTCGAGGAGCTGCTGGAGATCCTGTCGGCGGGCGGTCCCCCCGACCACGCGGCGATCGAGGAGCTGCGCTCGCGCTACGACATCGAGCAGCTGACGCCCCTCAGACACCGCTGAGCCGCCGGAGGGGGCCGGCGCTTTGCCGGACACGGCCTAGCGGATCGGCATCCCGGAGAGGGTGCGGGCGATCACCAGGCGCTGGATCTCGCTCGTGCCCTCGAAGATGGTGTAGATCGCGGCGTCGCGGTGCATGCGCTCCACCGGGTACTCCCGGGTGAACCCGTTGCCGCCGAGGATCTGGAGCGCCTGGGCGGTGACCTTCTTGGCGGTCTCGCTGGCGAAGAGCTTCGACATCGAGCCCTCGGCGGCGGTGAACGGCTTGCCGTTGACCGCCATCCAGGAGGCACGCCAGACCAGGAGGCGGGCCGCGTCGATCGAGGTCCGCATGTCGGCGAGCTGGAAGGCGACGCCCTGGTTGTCGATGATCGGGCGGCCGAACTGCTCGCGCGTCTTGGCGTACTCCAGCGCCTCCTCGTACGCGGCGCGGGCGGTGCCGACGGCCATGGCGCCGACGGCCGGGCGGGACGCCTCGAAGGTGGCCATCGCGGCGTTCTTCACGCGCTCGCCGCCCTTCCTGGCGCGCTCGCGGGCCCGGGCGAAGCGCTCGTCGAGCTTCTCCTTGCCGCCGAGCAGGCAGGAGCCGGGGACCCGGACGTTCTCCAGGACGACCTCGGCGGTGTGCGAGGCGCGGATGCCGTGCTTCTTGAACTTCTGGCCCTGGGAGAGGCCGGGCGTGTTCGGCGGGACGATGAAGGAGGCATGGCCCTTGGAGCCGAGCTCGGGGTCGACGACCGCGACGACGACGTGGACGTTGGCGATGCCGCCGTTGGTCGCCCAGGTCTTGGTGCCGTTGAGGACCCACTCGTCCTTGGCCTCGTCGTAGACGGCGCGGGTGCGCATGGAGGCGACGTCGGAGCCGGCGTCGGGCTCGGAGGAGCAGAACGCGGCGACCTTGACATCGTTGGCGTCGCCGTACATCTGGGGGATCCAGGTGCCGATCTGCTCCTCGGTGCCGTTGGCGAGGACGCCCACCGCGGCGAGGCCGGTGCCGACGATCGACAGGGCGATGCCCGCGTCGCCCCAGAACAGCTCCTCCATGGCCATCGGGATGCCGAGGCCGGTGGCGTCGAAGTACTGCTGCGCGTAGAAGTCCAGGGAGTAGATGCCGACCTTCGCCGCCTCCTGGATGACCGGCCACGGCGTCTCTTCACGCTCGTCCCATTCGGCGGCCGCGGGGCGGATGACGTCGGCGGCGAAGCCGTGCAGCCAGTCCCGGACCTCCTTCTGTTCGTCGTTGAGCTCCATGGTGAACTCGGCCATGACCCCTCCAGCGCTGCAATCGCGTGTTACTTGCGGTAACGCGAGTCTGTTACCGGCCGGTAGGAAAAGTCAACTCCCGGATCCCGTTCGGCAGCCCGTTCGATCCGACGACGCCTGTGAGTGTTAGTTTGCGCAGGCGTCACCAAATAAGCACGGGTGGGGAGAGCACATGGAGACCACGCAGCGGACCGATCAGCAGAGGTCCGCCGACCGCCGCCGGCGCGAGCTGCTGGAGGCCGCCGACCGGGTGGTGCTCCGCGACGGCCCCGGCGCCTCGATGAACGCGATCGCCGCGGAGGCGGGGATCACCAAGCCGATCCTCTACCGCCACTTCGGCGACAAGGGCGGACTCTACGCGGCCCTCGCCAAGCGGCACACGGACGCCCTCCTCGAAGCGCTGCGGGCCGCCCTGGACGCCCCGGCCGACCGGAGGGAGCGCGTCGAGAAGACACTGGACACCTATCTGGCGGCCATCGAGGCCCGCCCGCAGGTGTACCGCTTCCTGATGCATCCGGCGGAGGCCGGGCAGCCGGGCGAGCAGGGCTTCGACGTCGGCCTGCACTCAGCTCCCCTGCTGCGCCGCATGGGCGAGGAGCTCGCGGAGGTCATCGAGGAACGCGTCGACCTGGGCCCCGGCAGCCAGCAGCTCGCCCGGGTCTGGGGACACGGCATCGTCGGCATGATGCACGCGGCCGGCGACTGGTGGCTCGGCGAACGGCCCTGTCCCCGCTCCGAGTTGGTACGGAGCCTCGCCGACCTGCTGTGGGGCCGGCTGGCCGCCGCCGGCGACAAGGCGGGCGGCCCCGGCTTCTGACCCCGCGACGGGCGCCCGAGCGGCCTCAGCGCGCCCAGGAGGCCCGCGCCGCCCGGCGCAGCACCCGGCGGCGCCGCCACCCCGTGACCCGGTCCGGGTACACCAGGCCGTCGAGGTGGTCGCACTCGTGCTGCAGACACCGGGCGAACCAGCCGGTGGCGTGCACCGCGACCGGCTCACCGGTCACCGTGAACCCCTCGACGACCGCGTGGTCGTACCGCTCGGTGCCCGCCTCCAGTCCCGGCAGCGACAGACAGCCCTCCGGACCGCGCAGCACCACCCCGTCCGCCGTGACGAGCCGCGGGTTCACCACGTGTCCCAGATGGCGGACGTCCTCGTCGTCGGGACAGTCGTACACGAACACCCGCAGCGGCTCCCCGACCTGGTTCGCCGCGAGGCCGACCCCCTGGGCCGCGTACATCGTCGCGAACATGTCCTCGACCAGCCCGGCCAGTTGGGGACCGAAGTCCGTGACGTCCCGGCAGGGGGCGTGCAGGACGGGGTCGCCGAGCAGGGTGAGGGGCCGGACTCGCCCTCGGGCGCCCGGGATGGAGCCTTGTCGCATGGCGGCAAGGGTACGGTCCTCAATGTCGCGCGAATGTCGCGCGGGCACCGTGACGGTGCCGCGATTCGGGCACGTGAGTGGATCTCGATAGGCTGAGGGCCACACGGTGCCGGGGGCAGAGGCGCGGCGCGTACGCAAGGAGGATCGAGAACGATGTCAGGCAACTCGGACCCGCTGACGCCGCGGGCCAAGCTGGCCGTGACGGCGGGCAAGGCGGCCGCGGCTGTCTCGCGTGCCGCTGGACGCGGCAGCGGATCGGTGATCGGCGGCCGGGTGGCACTCAGGCTCGACCCCGACCTGCTGGCCCGGCTCGCCACACACCTGGACGTGATCCTGGTGTCGGCCACGAACGGCAAGACCACCACGACCCGGCTGATCGCCGAGGCGCTGCGCGCCGCGGGCCCGGTCGTCTCCAACGCGCTGGGCGCGAACATGCCCGCCGGGATCACCTCGGCGCTGGCCGGCGGCTCCGACGCCAAGTTCGCGGTCATCGAGGTCGACGAGAAGTACCTGGCCGGAGTCGCGCGCGACACCGACCCCAAGGCGATCGCGCTGCTCAACCTCTCGCGCGACCAGCTCGACCGCGCCGCCGAGACCCGCATGCTCGCCGAGCACTGGCGCGAGGGCCTGGCCGGCACCAAGTCCGTCGTGGTCGCCAACGCCGACGACCCGCTGGTCGTGTGGGCCGCCTCCTCCTCGCCGAACGTGGTGTGGGTGGCCGCGGGCCAGATGTGGAAGGACGACGCCTGGTCCTGCCCGTCCTGCGGCGGTGTGATGCAGCGCCCCGGCGACGACTGGTTCTGCGGGGAGTGCGGTTTCCGCCGCCCCACGCCGAGTTGGGCGCTCTCCGGCGACTACGTCCTCGACCCGCACGGCTCCAGCTGGCCGATCCACCTCCAGCTGCCCGGCCGCGCCAACAAGGCGAACGCCGCCTCCTCCGCCGCCGTCGCCGCCGTGTTCGGCGTGCCGCCCCAGGTCGCCCTGGAGCGCATGTACCAGGTGCAGGCCGTGGCCGGACGCTACGACGTCGTGCAGTTCATGCAGCGCGACCTGCGGCTGCTGCTCGCCAAGAACCCGGCGGGCTGGCTGGAGACGTTCTCGCTGATCGACCCGCCGCCGACCCCGGTCATCCTGTCGGTGAACGCGCGCGGCGCCGACGGCACCGACACCTCCTGGCTGTGGGACGTCGACTACACGCGGCTCACCGGCCACCCGATCTTCGTGGTCGGCGACCGGAAGCTGGACCTCGCGGTGCGTCTGGAGGTCGCCAACCAGCACTTCCAGGTCTGCGAGAACCTCGACCAGGCCGTGCAGGCGGCACCGCCGGGACGCATCGAGGTCATCGCGAACTACACCGCGTTCCAGGACCTGCGCCGCCGCGTCGGAAACTGACCCAAGAGGATGACCATGACTGACAACCAACTGCGGCTGGTGTGGATCTACCCGGACCTGCTCAGCACGTACGGCGACCAGGGCAACGCCCTCGTCGTCGAGCGCCGGGCCCGTCAGCGCGGCCTCGATGTGGCCCGCCTCGACGTGCGCAGCGACCAGCCGATCCCGACCTCGGGCGACATCTACCTGATCGGCGGCGGTGAGGACCGGCCGCAGCGCCTCGCGGCGGAGCGGCTGCGCCGCGACGGCGGTCTGCACCGCGCGGTCGGCAACGGGGCGATCGTCTTCTCCGTCTGCGCGGGCTACCAGATCCTCGGCCACGAGTTCATCAACGACCTCGGCCAGCGCGAGCCCGGCCTCGGTCTCCTCGACGTGGTCTCCACCCGCGGCGAGGGCGAGCGGTGCGTCGGCGACGTGCTCGGCGACATCGACGCGCGTCTCGGCCTGCCGCCCCTGACGGGCTTCGAGAACCACCAGGGCATCACCCACCTGGGCCCGACGGCGCGCCCGTTCGCGAACGTGCGGCTCGGCAAGGGCAACGGCACCGGCGACGGCACCGAGGGCGCGTACAACGACACGGTCTTCGGCACCTACATGCACGGTCCCGTGCTGGCCCGCAACCCGCTGATCGCCGACCTGCTGCTGAAGCTGGCGCTCGACGTCAACGCGCTGCCGCCGATCGACGACCGGTGGTACGAGGCGCTGCGGTCCGAGCGGATCGCGGCGGCCCAGCAGCCCGCCTGAGGCACGGCGCGCCGTCCGCCCGCGGCCCCCGCGAAACGGTTCAGCAGAGCCCGTCTGGCACGGGTTCCGCTCACCTGTGCGGGGGCGTCCAGCAGGCGGACGCCCGGTGCGTCCCCGCCCCCTCCCGCCGGTAGGGTGGCGGGGATCCAGCCGGACAACGTGGTCCGGTCCCCGGCCCACGTGGAGAAGGTATTTCGGGCTATGCGCATTGGTGTCCTCACCTCCGGCGGCGACTGCCCCGGTCTGAACGCCGTCATCCGGTCCGTCGTGCATCGTGCCGTCGTCGACCACGGCGACGAGGTCATCGGCTTCCGGGACGGCTGGAAGGGCCTTCTGGAGTGCGACTACCTCAAGCTCGACCTCGACGCGGTGAGCGGCATCCTCGCTCGCGGCGGCACCATGCTCGGTTCCTCCCGGGTCCAGCCGGCGCATCTGCGTGACGGCGTCGAGCGGGCCAAGGGACACGTCGCCGAGCTGGGCCTCGACGCGATCATCCCGATCGGCGGCGAAGGCACCCTGAAGGCCGCCCGCCTCCTGTCGGACAGCGGGCTGCCGATCGTCGGCGTCCCGAAGACCATCGACAACGACATCGCCGTCACGGACGTCACCTTCGGGTTCGACACGGCCGTCGGCGTCGCCACCGAGGCCCTGGACCGGCTGAAGACCACCGCCGAGTCCCACCAGCGCGTGCTGATCGTGGAGGTCATGGGCCGCCACACCGGCTGGATCGCGCTGCACTCCGGCATGGCGGCCGGTGCCCACGCCATCGTCGTGCCGGAGCGCCCCTTCGACATCGAGGAGCTGGCCGCGAAGGTCGGCGAGCGCTTCGAGGCCGGCAAGCGGTTCGCCATCGTCGTGGCCGCCGAGGGCGCCAAGCCCCGCGAGGGCACGATGAGCTTCGACGAGGGCGGCAAGGACATCTACGGGCACGAGCGCTTCGCCGGCATCGCCCGCCAGCTCTCCCTGGAGCTGGAGGAGCGCCTCGGCAAGGAGGCCCGCCCGGTGATCCTCGGGCACGTCCAGCGCGGCGGCACGCCGACCGCGTACGACCGTGTCCTCGCCACCCGGTTCGGCTGGCATGCCGTGGAGGCCGTGCACCGCGGCGAGTTCGGCATGATGACCGCGCTGCGCGGCACCGACATCGTGATGGCGCCGCTCGCGGACGCGGTCGAGACGCTGAAGACGGTGCCCGACGAGCGCTACGCCGAGGCGGAAGTCGTTCTCTGACCCGCCGGAGATGCCCGGGTTCCGTCCCACTCGTGCGAAGTCCTGCCCCCGGTCGCAGCCGCGACCGGGGGCAGTTCTACTCTGGTGCGGACAGACAGCGCACAAACCCCACCCAGAGCCGTAAAAGGGCCGGGAGGGCACCCCCACGAAACAGGAGCCGGCGGATGGATCACAGCGGGCACGGCATGTCGACGGATCTGCCGCCGTTCACGCTGGGACGCGGCCTGGAGTGGTCCCCGGACCCCTTCTTCCTCGTCGCCTGCCTGCTGGGGCTCGGCCTGTACGGATGGGGCGTCGTGCGCCTCGCACGGCGCGGGGACACGTGGTCGCCCGGCCGGACCGCGTCCTTCGTCGTCGGCGTGCTGACCGTCCTGCTCATGATGTGCACCCGGCTGAACGACTACGGCATGGTCATGTTCAGCGTGCACATGGTGCAGCACATGGTGATCAGCATGCTGTCGCCGATCCTGATCCTGCTCGGGGCGCCGATCACGCTGGCGCTGCGCGCGCTGCCGGTGGCCGGGGTCCGCGGGCAGAAGGGTCCGCGCGAGATCCTGCTGATGTTCCTGCACAGTCGCTACATGCGGATCATCACGCACCCGGCGTTCACCATCCCGCTCTTCATCGCGAGTCTGTACGCCCTGTACTTCTCGCCGATCTTCGACTTCCTGATGGGGTCCAGGACCGGTCACGTCGCGATGATGTGCCACTTCCTCGCCGTCGGCCTGGTCTTCTTCTGGCCGATCATGGGCGTCGACCCCGGCCCGCACCGGCCCGGCTACCTGATGCGGATGCTGGAGCTGTTCGCGGGCATGCCGTTCCACGCCTTCTTCGGGATCGCGCTGATGATGGCGTCGGCGCCGATGGTCAAGACGTACGAGAACCCGCCCGCCTCGCTCGGCATCGACGCGCTCGCCGACCAGAACGCGGCGGGCGGCATCGCCTGGGCGTTCAGCGAGATCCCCTCGGTGCTGGTGCTCCTCGCGCTGCTCTTCCAGTGGTACGGCTCCGAGCAGCGGCAGGCCCGCCGGACCGACCGGGCCGCCGACCGCGACGGCGACAAGGAGCTGGAGGCCTACAACGCCTACCTCGCCTCGCTGGACGCGCGGGGGCGCTGAACCGGCCCTCTCCCGTCCCGGGTGACCCGTTCCGCGCCGGATCGGGGCACCATGGAGGTGGACGAACCAGAGGAGGGTGTCGCGATGCCCGGTTCCACGAAGACCATGGGGGTGCTCACCATAGGTGGGCTGGTCGCGGTGACGGCCTACACGGTGGCGTTGGGGAGCAACGGCTGGCTGTGGTTCGGCTGGGTCGTGCTCGGTCTGATCACGCTGGGGATGGTGGCCACCCGTACCACCTGAGGCGCGGGTCCCGGGCCGGCAGCCGGCCGTCCCGGGGACCGGGTCCGGGGGCGCCTCCCCCGGCCGTCAGTCGCCGGGCAGCCGTCCCGCGGAGTGCACGCCCGGCTGGTACTTCGGCACCCGGGCCGTGATCTTCATGCCCGCGCCCACGGCGGTCTCGATGACGAGGCCGTGGTCGTCCCCGTAGACCTGGCGCAGCCGCTCGTCGACGTTCGACAGGCCGATGCCGCCCGACGGGCTGACCTCGCCGGCGAGGATGCGGCGCAGCAGTGCGGGGTCCATGCCCACCCCGTCGTCCTCGATGACGACCAGCGCCTCGGCACCGGCGTCCTGGGCGGTGATGCTGATGCGGCTCTTGTCCGTCCTGCCCTCCAGCCCGTGCTTGACGGCGTTCTCCACCAGTGGCTGGAGGCAGAGGAAGGGCAGCGCGACCGGCAGCACCTCGGGGGCGATCTGCAGGGTGACGGAGAGCCGGTCGCCGAAGCGGGCGCGGACGAGCGCCAGGTAGTGGTCGATGGCGTGCAGCTCGTCGGCGAGGGTGGTGAAGTCGCCGTGCCTGCGGAAGGAGTAGCGGGTGAAGTCCGCGAACTCCAGCAGCAGTTCGCGGGCGCGCTCGGGGTCGGTGCGCACGAACGAGGCGATCACCGCGAGCGAGTTGAAGATGAAGTGCGGGGAGATCTGCGCACGCAGGGCCTTGATCTCGGCCTCGATCAGGCGGGTGCGGGAGCGGTCGAGGTCGGCGAGTTCCAGCTGGACCGAGACCCAGCGGGCGACCTCGGCCGCGGCCCTGACCAGGACGGCGGACTCGCCGGGCGCGCAGGCCACGAGGGCTCCGTGCACCCGGTCGTCGACCGTGAGCGGGGCGACGACGGCCCAGCGCAGGGGGCAGTCGGGCGTGGCGCAGCTCAGCCGGAACGCCTCGCCGCGGCCGGAGTCGAGCGGGCCTGCGAGCCGTTCCATGATCTCGCCCCGGTGGTGCTCCCCCACCCCGTCCCAGGCGAGGACGCTCTCCTGGTCCGTGAGGCAGAGGGCGTCCGTGCCGAGCAGGGTGCGCAGCCGCCGCGCGGACTTGCGGGCCGTCTCCCCGGTGAGGCCGGCGCGCAGCGGGGGTGCGGCGAGGGAGGCGGTGTGCAGGGTCTGGAAGGTGGCGTGCTCGACGGGTGTGCCGAGGCCCCCGAGGCTGCGGGGCCGGGAGGTGCGCCTGCCGAGCCAGAAGCCGGCGGCCAGCAGGGGCAGTACGGCGACGCACAGGCCGGCCAGGAAGCCGCTCACGGCCGTGCCCCCGCCCCGTCGGGGAGCGCGCTCAGCGCCTTCGGCGGCGTCCCGTCGGTTGCCGGGACCGGGCCGGTCCCCCGTGCACTGCTCACGCCTCGGCCTCCTTCGGGTGCGGTACGGCGGTGCGCCGCGGCTCGGACAGCTCCTCCGGCAGGTGGAAGCGGGCCAGGATCGCCGCGGTCCCCGCGGGCACCCGGCCGGGCGTGGCCAGGGACACCAGCACCATGGTGAGGAAGCCGAGCGGTACGGACCACAGCGCTGGCCAGGCGAGCAGCGCGTGCAGGGTGCCGGTGCCGGGGTAGCCGGCCATCGTCGCGGCGACGGCCACGAACGCGGCGCCGCCCCCGACCAGCATCCCGGCCGCCGCGCCGGGCGGGGTCAGCCGCCGCCACCAGATGCCGAGGACGAGCAGCGGGCAGAAGGAGGACGCGGACACCGCGAACGCGAGACCCACCGCGTCGGCCACGGGCAGCCCGCCCACGAGCATGCTCGCCGCCAGCGGTACGGCCATGGCGAGCACCGTCCCGAGGCGGAAGTGCCGTACTCCGCGGGCGGGCAGCACGTCCTGGGTGAGGACGCCCGCCACGGCCATGGTGAGTCCGGAGGCCGTGGACAGGAACGCGGCGAAGGCGCCGCCCGCGACCAGTGCCCCCAGCAGGTCGCCGCCGAGGCCGCCGATCATGCGGTCGGGGAGCAGCAGGACGGCGGCGTCGGCGTCCCCGGTCACGGTCAGCTCGGGGGCGTACAGCCTGCCCAGTGCCCCGTAGACCGGGGGCAGGAGGTAGAAGGCGCCGATGAGGCCGAGCACCGCGACGGTGGTGCGGCGGGCGGCGACCCCGTGCGGGCTGGTGTAGAAGCGGACCACGACGTGCGGGAGTCCCATGGTGCCGAGGAAGGTGGCGAGGATCAGGCCGTACGTGGCGTAGAGGGGGCGTTCCTCGCGGCCCGGGGCGAGCGAGGTCGACATGCCGCCGTCGTCGGCGCGGCCGGCGGCGGGGACCGGGGTGCCCGCGGCGAAGGACAGCCGGGTGCCCTGGGCGATGTGGTGGACGCCGGCCGGCAGCCGCAGCCGCTCCCGCGTGTGCCGGCGGCCGTCGACGGTGCCGGTGACCGTGACGGCCAGCGGCTCGGCGAGGTCCAGGTCGAGGCTGTCGTCGACGTGGACGACGCGCTGCTCGCGGAACGCGGCCGGCTCCTGGAAGGCGTGGCGGGGCGCGCCGTCGCCCTGCCAGGCGAGGACCAGGAACAGGGCGGGCACCAGCAGCGCGGTGAGCTTGAGCCAGTACTGGAAGGCCTGGACGAAGGTGATGCTGCGCATGCCGCCCGCGGCGACCGTCGCGACCACGACGAGCGCGACGAGCAGCCCGCCGAAGCGGTCGGGCGCGTCGGTGAGCACCGCCAGCGTGAGCCCCGCTCCCTGGAGCTGGGGCAGCAGGTAGAGCCAGCCGACTCCGACGACGAAGGCGCCGGCCAGCCGCCGGACCGGCTGGGAGGCGAGCCGCGCCTCGGCGAAGTCGGGCAGGGTGTACGCCCCGGAGCGGCGCAGCGGCGCGGCCACGAAGAGGAGCAGCACCAGGTAGCCCGCGGTGTAGCCGACCGGGTACCAGAGCATGTCCGGCCCCTGGACCAGGACGAGCCCCGCGATGCCGAGGAAGGAGGCCGCGGACAGGTACTCGCCACTGATCGCGGCGGCGTTGAGCCGCGGCCCGACGGTGCGGGAGGCGACGTAGAAGTCGGAGGTGGTCCGGGAGATGCGCAGTCCGAAGGCGCCGACCAGGACGGTCGCGAGGACCACCAGGGCGACGGCGGGGACGGCGTAGCTCTGGTTCACCGGGCGCGGCCAGTTCTCGTGTACGGGGTCATCTCAGCGGTCCTCGACCAGCCGGACGAAGTCCTTCTCGTTGCGTTCGGCCCGGCGCACGTACCAGCGGGCCAGCAGCACCAGCGGCGGGTAGAGGCCGAAGCCGAGCACCGCCCACTCCGCGCCCGCTCCGTCGGGCAGCGCGGCGAAGACGAGGGGCAGCGGGCCGATCAGGAGCACCAGGACGGCGAACACGGTGAGGGCGGCCCGCAGTTGGCTGCGCATGAGGGAACGGACGTAGGTGTGCCCGAGCGTGGTCTGCTCGTCGATCTCGGTCCTCGGCCGGTAGGAGCCCGCGGCGTGCGGGTACCGTCCGCGCGAGCGCAGCCGGGCGTGCGGGAGGGTGCGCCGGGGCACTCCGGTGACGACGACCCGGCGTTCGGTGGGGTCCTGCGGCACGCCGTCCCCCTCAGCCCGCGGTCCGGCGCAGCAGCAGATCACGCAGTTCGCGGGCGTGACGGCGGCTGACCTGGAGTTCGACGGCGCCGACCAGGACGCTGACGGTGCCCGCGTCCAGGCGGAGTTCGTCGACGTGGCGCAGGGCCACGAGGTGGCGCCGGTGGATGCGGACGAATCCGCGGGAGCGCCACCGCTCCTCCAGGGTGGAGAGGGGGATGCGCACGAGGTGGCTGCCCTGGTCGGTGTGCAGGCGGGCGTAGTCGCCCTGGGCCTCGACGTGGGTGATGTCCTCGACGGCGACGAAGCGGGTGACTCCGCCGAGCTCGACGGATATGTGGTCCGGGTCGGGTTCGTGCACGGGGATGAGCGGGGCGGAGTCCATGAGCTGGGCGGCGCGCCGGACCGCCTCCGCGAGCCGCTCCCGGCGCACGGGTTTGAGTACGTAGTCGACGGCCTTGAGGTCGAAGGCCTGGACGGCGAAGCCCTCGTGGGCGGTGACGAACACGACCAGCGGCGGCTTGGCGAACCCGGTGAGCAGGCGGGCCATGTCCAGTCCGTCGAGCCCGGGCATGTGGATGTCGAGGAAGACCACGTCGATGGCCTCGGGCCCGTCGGGTCCCGATTCGAGCGCGCGGTTGATCCGGCGCAGTGCCTCGGTCGCACCGCTCGCCCCCTCGGCGCTGCCGACCCGTGGATCGGCGTTCAGCAGGTAGAGGAGCTCCTCGAGGGAGGGTTGTTCGTCGTCGACGGCGAGCGCGCGCAGCATGAAGGTGGAGTGTAAGAGGAATTCGTACGCGTGGACATGTGCGGGCGCGGACGTTCCCGCCGTCCGGGGCGCGGGTGCGGCGGCGGACCCGGTGCCGGGCCCGTGCTGGATACAGTGCCGCCATGAACAGCAAGCCCGCCGTGTTCGACGACCTCGACCGCAAGATCATCACGGCTCTGACGGCGAACGCCAGGGCCACCTTCGCGGAGATCGGGGCGGTGATCGGGCTGTCGGCCACCGCGGTCAAGCGCCGGGTCGACCGGTTGCGGGAGACCGGGGTGATCACGGGTTTCACGGCCACGGTGAAGCCGACGGCGCTCGGCTGGCGCACCGAGGCGTACGTCGAGGTGTACTGCGAGGGCGCGGCCCCGCCCCGGCGGCTGGCCGAGGTGGTCCGCAACCATCCGGAGATCACCGCGGCGATGACCGTGACCGGCGGCGCGGACGCGCTGCTGCACGTACGGGCGACGGACGTGGAGCACTTCGAGGAGGTGCTGGAGCGGATCAGGACCGAGCCGTTCATCCGGAAGACGATCAGCTACATGGTGCTGTCCCACCTGCTGCCGGAGGCTCCGGAGGCGGGGGCGACCCACGCCGCCCCGGAAGACGCAGCAAACATGCGCTGACCACCGCGATCACGCAGCAATGCTGCGCACACGCGCAGCTCTCCACACTTGTCGCCCGTATCCCCTCATTCCTACCGTGGAAGCATCCCAGTCGACACCGCAGGAAGCGGAGGAACCTCTCTGTGCCCGACAGCCGTGTGCCGCGCCCCCGGCGCTTTCTCGTCTGCGAACCCAGACACTTCGCCGTGCAGTACGCCATCAATCCGTGGATGCATCCGGACCATCATGTCGACCCCGGTCTCGCCCACGGGCAGTGGCAGGCGCTGATCCGCGCCTACCGCGCCCACGGCCACACCGTCGACGTCGTCGACCCCGTCTCCGACCTCCCGGACATGGTGTTCGCGGCGAACTGCGCGCTCGTCCTCGCGGGCCGGGTCTTCGGCTCGTACTTCCTCGCCCCGCAGCGCCGGCCCGAGTCCCTGGCCTACGAGAGCTGGTTCAAGACGGCCGGCTTCGACGTCTACCGCCCGGAATCGGTGTGCGAGGGCGAGGGCGACCTGGTGCCGGTCGGCGACTACGTCCTGGCGGGCACCGGCTTCCGCACCACCCGCGAGGCCCATCACGAGGTCCAGGAGTTCTTCGGCGTCCCGGTCGTCAGCCTCCAGCTGGTGGACCCGCGCTTCTACCATCTGGACACGGCGCTGTTCGTGCTGGACGACGGGAAGGGCGGCGGCGAGGCGAACATCGCGTACTACCCGGAGGCGTTCTCGCCCGGCAGCCGCGAGGTGCTGACGCGCCTCTTCCCGGACGCGGTGATCGCCACCCGCGAGGACGCGATGACGTTCGGGCTCAACTCCGTATCCGACGGCCGCCACGTCTTCATCTCGCCGCGCGCCACCGCCCTCGCCGACCAGCTCGACCGCCACGGCTACGCCCCCGTCCCCGTCGACCTCTCGGAGTTCCACAAGGCCGGCGGTGGCATCAAGTGCTGCACTCAGGAGATCCGCTCATGACCGCTCCCGCCCCCGCGCGCACCTCCGCCGACGTCATCCGCGCCGAGGCACCCGTCCTCGCGCACAACTACCACCCGCTGCCGGTGGTCGTCGCCCGTGCCGAGGGCAGCTGGGTGGAGGACGTCGAGGGCCGCCGCTATCTGGACATGCTGGCCGGCTACTCGGCCCTCAACTTCGGCCACCGCCACCCCGCCCTGATCGAGGCCGCGCACCGCCAGCTCGACCGGCTGACCCTCACCTCCCGCGCCTTCCACAACGACCGGCTCGCCCGGTTCGCCGAGTCGCTGGCCGAACTGACCGGCCTCGACATGGTGCTGCCGATGAACACGGGCGCCGAGGCGGTGGAGAGCGCCGTCAAGGTGGCCCGCAAATGGGCGTACGAGGTCAAGGGCGTCCCGGCGGACCGCGCGACGATCGTCGTGGCCTCGGGCAACTTCCACGGCCGTACGACCACCATCGTCAGCTTCTCCACCGACGAGAGCGCCCGCGCCGGCTTCGGCCCCTTCACCCCGGGCTTCCGCGTGGTGCCGTACAACGACCTCGCCGCTCTGGAGGCCGCGCTCGACGAGACGACGGCCGCGGTGCTGATCGAGCCCATCCAGGGCGAGGCGGGCGTCGTCATCCCCGACGACGGCTATCTGACCGGCGTGCGCGAGCTGACCCGGCGTGCCGGGTGCCTGTTCATCGCGGACGAGATCCAGTCGGGGCTCGGCCGCACCGGGCGCACCCTCGCCGTCGACCACGAGAACGTCGTGCCGGACATGCTGCTCCTCGGCAAGGCGCTGGGCGGCGGCATCGTGCCGGTCTCCGCCGTGGTCGCCCGGCGCGAGGTGCTGGGGGTGCTGCGTCCCGGCGAGCACGGCTCCACGTTCGGCGGCAACCCGCTGTCCGCGGCGGTCGGTTCGGCCGTCGTGGAGCTGCTGGAGACCGGCGAGTTCCAGCGCCGGGCCGCCGAACTGGGGGTCGTGCTCAGGGGCGGGCTCGACGATCTGGTGGGCCGGGGTGTGGTGGGCTTCCGCGCGCGCGGGCTGTGGGCGGGAGTGGACATCGACCCGGCGATCGGCACGGGCCGCGAGATCAGCGAGCGCCTCATGCGGGAGGGGGTTCTGGTCAAGGACACCCACGGGTCCACCATCCGGCTCGCCCCGCCGCTGACCGTCACCGGTGAGGAACTGGGGTCCGCTCTCGGGGCTCTGGAGAAGGTTCTGGCGCACGGGGCCTGATACCGGCCACGTGACGACAGAGCGTGACGCCGGGATGGTTACGCCCGGCGACGGCCGTGCCTACACTGATCGCTCCCCTGGGGAATGAAGGAGCGGCAGAGTGTTCTACTACGTGCTCAAGTACGTGCTTCTCGGTCCGTTGTTGAGGCTGGTGTTCCGGCCTCGGATCGAGGGCCTGGAGCACGTGCCGTCGTCGGGCCCGGCCATAGTCGCCGGCAACCACCTGTCCTTCTCGGACCACTTCCTGATGCCCGCGATCCTCAAGCGGCGCATCACCTTCCTCGCGAAGGCCGAGTACTTCACCGGCCCCGGCATCAAGGGGAAGCTGACCGCGTTCTTCTTCCGCAGCGTCGGGCAGATCCCCGTGGACCGCTCGGGCAAGGAGGCCGGCCAGGCGGCCATCCGCGAGGGACTGTGCGTCCTGGCCAAGGACGAGCTGCTAGGCATCTACCCGGAGGGCACCCGCTCGCACGACGGCCGCCTCTACAAGGGCAAGGTCGGCGTCGCGGTGATGGCGCTCAAGGCGGGCGTGCCGGTGATCCCCTGCGCGATGATCGGCACGTTCGAGGCGCAGCCGCCCGGCCAGAAGATCCCGAGGATCCACCCCGTGGTGATCCGGTTCGGCACCCCGCTCGACTTCTCCCGCTACGCCGGGATGGAGAACGAGAAGGCCATCCTGCGCGCCGTCACCGACGAGATCATGTACGCCATCCTCACGCTCTCCGAGCAGGAGTACGTCGACACGTACGCGGCCGTCGCGAAGGCCGAGGCGAGCGCGGAACGGGCGGAGCGGGCCCGCAGGTTCCCGCGGCTGCCGCTGAGCTGACGGCGAAGGGGGCGGCCGGAGTACCGGCCGCCCCCTCGTCGTGAACCGGGCGCTGTTACGGCTTGGGCGTGGCGTGCGGAGCGCACGTCACGTCGGCCGCGTCGGTCTTGCCCGTGAGCAGGTAGGTGTCCACCCGCTCGTTGATGCACGGGTTGACCAGGCCGGTCACACCGTGCGAGCCCGCGTCCTTCTCGGTGATCAGGCGGGAGCCCTTGAAACGCTTGTGCAGCTCGACGGCGCCCTCGTACGGGGTGGCGGCGTCATTCGTGGACTGCACGATCAGGACGGCCGGCAGACCCTTGCCGGTCCGGACGTTCAGCGGGGTCTGCTGCTTGGCGGGCCAGGTGGCACACGGCAGGTTCATCCACGCGTTGGCCCACGTCATGAACGGGTAGTCCTTGTTGAGCCGCGTGTTGTCCCGGTCCCACTTCTGCCAGCTGGTGGGCCACTTGGCGTCGGTGCACTCGACCGCGGTGTAGACGGCGTTGCTGTTCTCCGAGGCCTTGTTGCCGGCGATGTCCGACGGGTCCGGGGCCGCGGCGTCGACGAGCGCCTGGGTGTCGCCGGCGACGTACTTGCTGAACACCGTCGCGATCGGAACCCACGACGAGTCGTAGTACGGGGCGCTCTGGAAGAAGCCGATCAGCTCGGCCGGTCCGACGACGCCGCCGAGCGGGCTCTTCTTTGCGGTGGCGCGCAGCTTGAGCCACTGCTCCTGGACCTCGGCACGGGTGTCACCGAGGTGGAAGGTCGCGTCGTTCTTCGCGACCCAGTCCTCCCAGTCCTTCCAGCGGCCCTCGAAGGCGACGTCCTGGTCGAGGTTGGCCTCGTACCAGATCTTCTCCCGCGAGGGGTTGACCACGCTGTCGACGACCATGCGGCGGACGTGGCCCGGGAAGAGCGTGCCGTAGACGGCGCCCAGGTACGTGCCGTAGGAGACGCCCAGGTAGTTGAGCTTCTTCTCACCGAGGGCGGCCCGGATGACGTCCAGGTCGCGCGCGGTGTTCGGCGTGGTCATCTGCGGCAGCATGTCGCCGCTGCGCTCGGCACAGCCGTCCGCGTACTCGGCGGCGAGCTTGCGCTGGGCGCGCTTGTCCGCCTCGGAGTCCGGGACCGGGTCGGCCTTCGGCGCCTTGACGAACTCCTGCGGGTCGATGCAGGAGATGGGGGCCGAGTGGCCGACGCCGCGCGGGTCGAAGCCCACGAAGTCGTACGCCTTCGCGGCGTTCGCCCAGATCGGGTTCTTGTTGGTGACCCGGGTCGGGAAGCGCATGCCCGAGCCGCCGGGGCCGCCCGGGTTGTAGACGAGGGCGCCCTGGCGCTCCTCCTTGGTACCGGTGTTCCCGATGCGGTCGACGGCGAGCTTGATCTGCTTGCCGTTGGGACGCGCGTAGTCGAGCGGCACCGTGACCCAGCCGCACTGGATCGGCTTGGCGAAGCCCCAGTCCGCCGGACAGTCCTGCCAGTCGATCCCGGCCTTGGCGGCCTTGGCCGCCGCGATCGCGGCACCCCTGGCCTGCCGGTCCTGACCGTGCCGGGCGTCGGCCGCGGCCGACGGCGCCGCGACGGCTCCGGCTATCAGGGTCGCGGTGACGAGCGCTCCGGCCGAACCGAGCGCGGCCACCCGCCTCGTCGGTCTGATACCACTCAAGTGGGACCTCCCCGTACATCGTTGCGATTGGTACGGGGATCCTTTCTGCTGTGAGACCCCTGAGAACAGAGGCCACGTGGCTTCTTTACTAATCCGATAACCGGTGCGCGCTGCTCCGTTGAGCGGGGCAGGCCCCGTCAGCCCAGTGCGCGCAGCGCCTCGTCGAGCGTCCGCCGCAGTCTCAGCGCGTCCGGCGCGAGGGCGCTCACGAGCACCGCGGGACCGGCGAGCGGAGTCAGCGCGGCGCTCTCCCCGAACAGTCGCGGCTCCTCCGGCCGCTCCTCGAACTCGGGTCGTACGACGACGAGTTGGCCCAGCGCGCGGTGACCGCCCAGCACGGCGGGGCCATCCCAGCCGCCGGGTGCACCGGGCCCGCAGGACAACTCCTGGTCCAGCACGGTCCTCGTGCCGAGGCGCACGGTGAGACGGCTGGTGAGCCGCCCCGGTTCCTCACCCGCGCGCCCGAGCACCTGCTCCTCGCGGAACACGAGCCGGGCGCCGACGGCCAGGTCGACGCGGGAGGAGACGTGCAGTTCGCTGCCGTTCGCGGAGATCAACTGCTCGGGCATCCAGCGCAGTTCACCCCCGGCGGCGACGGTGAGCCGGACGTCGTAGCGCGCCTCGCCCTTGGCCTGGCCCGGCAGGGCGATGGTGGCGGCGGCCGACCCCACGTGCAGGCGGGCACCCTCGCCGGCCGTCGCCTCGACGGTGAGGTGGTCGCCGCCCAGCGGGCCGCTCATCGCGCCGACGATCATCACGCGCGCCTCGGAGCCGTGGGCGCGCGTACGGCGGGGCGCCAGCGGGCCCTCGCCCTCCAGCACCGGCAGGGACGTGCCGCCTCTGCCGTCGGCGCGCGCCTCGATCCGCGCGGTGGCCCGTACTCCTGTCATGCCGTCCACGCCGCGTACTGCCGGCGCACCCACGCCGCGACGTCCGCCACCCCGGCCTCGCTCCTCAAGGACTGGAATACGACGGGGAGTTCGGCCCGCTGCGCCTTGGCGTCGGCGGCCATCCGCCCCAGGTCGGAGCCGACGTGGGGCGCGAGGTCCGTCTTGTTCACGACGAGCAGGTCGGCAGTGGTCACCCCGGGTCCGCCCTTGCGCGGGATGTCGTCACCGCCGGCGACGTCGATCACGAAGATCTGCGCGTCGACGAGGCCCTTGGAGAAGGTGGCCGTCAGGTTGTCCCCGCCGGACTCGACCAGGATGAGGTCCAGGCTCCCCAGTTCGTCCTCCAGGTCCTCGACCGCCTCCAGGTTGGCGGAGATGTCGTCCCGGATCGCGGTGTGCGGGCAGGCCCCGGTCTCCACGGCGGCGATCCGCTCGGGCGGCAGGACGGCCTCCCGCAACAGGAACTCGGCGTCCTCGCGCGTGTAGATGTCGTTCGTCACGACGGCGAGGGACAACTCGTCGCGCAGCGCCCGGCAGAGCGCGGCGACGGTCGCGGTCTTGCCCGAGCCGACGGGCCCGCCGAGCCCGATGCGCAGCGCGCGCCGGCTGCCGTCGGCCCGGTGGGCGTCGGCTCCGACGGCCGCGGGCCCGTCGTGGTGGTGGGAGTGGTCGAGGTGCATGAGCGGCTCCAAGTGCGTGTGGGCGCGTTCCGGCACGGACGGCGCGTCCGGCCGGCGGGCGGGTCCGTGCGGATCGGTACGGGGCAGGGCGTCCGGGATGCGGAACCTCGGACGACGGGTCGGGCAGGGGCGGCGGGGGACGCGGACTCGCGCACCGGGTGACCGGGTCACCCGAGTCGGGCTCGCCGGGTCACCAGGTCACGCGGGTCGCCGGCTCACGAGGCGAACAGCCGTACGGACCAGGCCGCGTGGGCCTGTGCCCCGATCTCCAGCAGCGGGGCGGAGGCGGCCGGCAGGGCGTCGGTGCCGTCGGTGAGCACCCGCCGGGCCGCGTCCGTCGCCGCCCGGGCCACCAGGTCCAGCTCGGGAGCGAGCCGGGCCAGGACGGCGGTGGCCTCGAACGGGTCGAGACTCAGCAGCCGGACCGTCGCCGTCGCCGGACCGCTCACGCTCTCGAACACCGAGCAGTGGGCGGCGTCCTCCGGTCCCAGTCCGGCGGCCCTGGCCGCGAGCCCGAGGACGACCGGCTGGTGCGCGCCCTTCGGGAACCGCCGTGCCAGGGCGTCCAGTTCGGGACTCGGCCAGGCGGCCCGCGCGGCCCGCACGAGCTGCCGTCCGAGCCGTCGCGCGGCCACCCGCAGCGCGGGCGAGGGCGTACGGGCGTCCGCGGCCGAGTCCAGTTCCCCCGGATCGGCTCCGGCCGCCGCCGCGGCGGCCAGGGCGGCCGACACCAGGCCCGTGGTGTGCAGCCGGCCCCGGCAGAAGTCCTCCAGGCTCGCCGCCCCGGTGATCCGTCCGGCCTTGACGGCCGCCTCCGCGCCGCCCGAGTGGGCGTGCCCGCCTGCGGGGAAGCGGCCGTCGGCCAGGACGAGCAGTGCCGCGCGGGTCATCAGAAGAGGAAGTAACGCTGGGCCATGGGCAGTTCGGCCGCCGGTGTCGCCTCGACCAGCTCCCCGTCGATGTGCACGGCGAAGCTGTCGGGGTCGACCCGTACCCGCGGGCGCGCGTCGTTCTCCCGCATGTCGGCCTTCGTCACCGCCCGCGTCGACTCGATGGGCACGAACCGTTTGCCGAGCGCGAGCCGCTCGGGCAGCCCGTCCTCGATCGCCAGCGGTGCCACGAAGTTGAACGAGTTGGCGGCCGGGGCCCGCCCGATCGCCCCGAACATCGGCCGCGGCAGGACCGGTTGCGGGGTGGGGATGGAGGCGTTGGCGTCGCCCATCTGCGCGTAGGCGATCTGTCCGCCCTTGATGACCAGGAGCGGCTTGACGCCGAAGAAGGCGGGCTCCCACAGCACGAGGTCGGCGAGCTTGCCGCTCTCCACGGAGCCGATCTCACGGGCGAGTCCCTGCGCGAGGGCGGGGTTGATCGTGTACTTGGCGACATAGCGGCGTACGCGGTGGTTGTCCGCGCGTCCGTCGCCGGGCAGTGCCCCGCGCCGGCGCTTCATCACGTGCGCCGTCTGCCAGGTCCGCATGACGACCTCGCCGACCCGGCCCATCGCCTGCGAGTCGGACGAGATGATCGAGATGGCGCCCAGGTCGTGCAGGACGTCCTCGGCCCCGATGGTGGAGGGCCGGATCCTGGACTCGGCGAAGGCGAGGTCCTCGGGGACGGCCGGGTTGAGGTGGTGGCAGACCATCAGCATGTCGAGGTGTTCCTCGGCGGTGTTGACGGTGAACGGCCGGGTCGGGTTGGTGGAGCTGGGCAGCACGTGGGACTCGGAGACCACGGTCATGATGTCCGGCGCGTGCCCGCCGCCCGCGCCCTCCGTGTGGTACGCGTGGATGCCGCGCCCGGCGATCGCGGCGAGGGTGTCGCCCACGAACCCGGCCTCGTTGAGGGTGTCCGTGTGGATGGCGACCTGGATGCCGGTCCGCTCGGCGACGGTGAGCGAGGCATCGATGACGGCCGGCGTGGAGCCCCAGTCCTCGTGCAGCTTGAGACCGAGGGCGCCGCCGCGGATCTGGGAGAGCATCGCCTCGTGGGAGACGGTGTTGCCCTTGCCGAGGAAGCCGATGTTGAGCGGGTACCGCTCCATCGCCTCCAGCATCCGGGCCAGGTGCCAGGGACCGGGCGTGACGGTGGTGGCCTTCGACCCCTCGGCCGGTCCGGTGCCGCCGCCGACCAGCGTGGTGATGCCGGAGGCCAGCGCCTCGTCGGCGATCTGCGGGCAGATGAAGTGGACGTGCGCGTCGATGGCACCGGCGGTGAGGATCCGTCCGTTGCCCGCGATGACCTCGGTCTCGGGGCCGATGACCAGGTCGGGGTGGACCCCGTCCATGGTGTCGGGGTTGCCGGCCTTGCCGATGCCGGTGATCCGGCCGTCGCGGATGCCGACGTCGGCCTTGACGACACCCCAGTGGTCGATGATCACGGCCCCGGTGATCACGGTGTCCGGGGTGCCGTCCGCGCGGGTGGCACGGGACTGGCCCATGGACTCGCGGATGACCTTGCCGCCGCCGAACACCGCCTCGTCCCCGGCGCGTCCGGGGCCGCCGCAGCGGTCCTCCTCGATCTCGACGAGGAGATCGGTGTCGGCGAGCCGGATCCGGTCGCCGGTGGTGGGGCCGAACAGGTCGGCGTACGCGGCCCGTGACAGCTCAGGCATCGAGGGCACCTCCGGTCTCACCGCGAAGTCCGGGCACCACGCGGGCACCGGCCAGCGGGACGAGTTCGACCTCGACGGGGATCCCGGGCTCGAACCGCACGGCGGTGCCGGCGGCGACGTCGAGCCGCTTGCCGCGCGCGGCGGCGCGGTCGAAGTCAAGACCGGGGTTGGCCTCGGCGAAGTGGTAGTGGGAGCCGACCTGCACGGGGCGGTCGGCGGCGTTGAGGACGGTGAGCCGGGTGACCTCGCGGCCTTCGTTGAAGGCGACGGGTCCGTCGGCGAACAGGATCTCTCCGGGGATCATCGGGCCGCTCCCCCGTCAGACGATCGGGTCGTGGACGGTGACGAGCTTGGTGCCGTCCGGGAAGGTCGCCTCGACCTGCACGTCGTGGATCATCTCGGGGATGCCCTCCATGACGTCGTCGCGGGTGAGCAACTTGCGCCCCGAGGACATGAGTTCGGCGACGGTGCGGCCGTCGCGCGCGCCTTCGAGGATGTGCGACGTGATGAGGGCGACGGCCTCGGGGTGGTTCAGTCTCAGCCCGCGGGCCCGGCGCTTCTCGGCGACGTCGGCGGCCACATGGATCAGCAGCCTCTCTTGCTCGTGCGGGGTCAGTTGCACGGCGTCCCACCTCACAGTCTCGCTCCGGACCGTGCGGGGTCCGGTTGCCGCAGCCACCGCGACAGGATAGGTGTAACACACAGGCAGATGGCGTGATCGTGCCCGCTCCGGATACGGAAACCCCTGGTGGCGTGGATCGGCAGGCTAGTTGGACGGAGTTTCGGCTACGTTAACCAGCCCTTGATCAGGTCATGACCGCGAGCTGGGCTCCCCCATACTCATCAGGCCCCTGAGTCCTTCCTGCGCGACTCCGGCGGGTGTCGCGCCGAACAGGGCCATCTGCGCGACGAATCCCTGCGCCAGGGCGATCATCGTCCGGGCGACGCTCTCAGCCGGGACGTCGGCCGGCATCATGCCCGCGTCCTGGTACGCCTCGACGACTCTCACCCAGACGGCCCGGACCTTGTCGTAGCCCCGGAGGAGTATCGCCGCGAGTTCCTCGTCGCGCAGCGTCTCGGTCCACACCTGGACGACGAGGCGCGGGAGGGCGAGGGCACCGTCGTCGACCAGTGCGGGCCTCGCGCCCAGGACCTGTTCGAGGACCTGCCCGACGAGAAGGTCGGGCGGCGGGGGCGGGCTCTGCCGGGCGGCCTCCTCGAAGGTGGCGCTGACCTCGTCCAGCACCTCGGTGACGATGGCGCCGATCAGCTCGTCCTTGCCGCTGAAGTAGCGGTAGACGGCCCCGGCGGAGAGGTCGACCTCCTTGAGGACGTCCTGCATCGACGTGGCGTGGAAGCCGTTGCGTGCGAAGCAGAGCGCCGCGCCGTCGAGGATCTGCCGGCGGCGGGCGTCGAGGTGTTCCTGGGATACACGGGCCATGGCCGACAACGTAAAACGAACGTTCCTTCTTGACAAGGCGCCGACGCCGTCCGACAGTGTGGGCGTTCGGTAAAACGAACGATCATTCTTTTTATTTTCGGCGCCCGGGCCCGGTACCGGGACTCCCCGCCCCGTCCAGTGGAAACGAGGAAGACCATGTCCGCCCCGCCCACCACCCCTTCCGCCGCCACCTCGCCGCCGGTGCCGCAGGGCCGCCGTATGGTCGCGGTCGTCGTGCTGGTGCCGGTCCTGGTGGCTCTCGCGCTCTGGGCCTTCGCCTGGCCCTCCGCCCGGCCGGCCCCGCGCGACCTCCCCGTCGGCGTGGCGGGCCCGGCCGCCGCCGCGGGCGAGACGCAGCGTCAACTGGAGTCCCGGGAGGGCGCGTTCGAGGTCCACCGGTACCCCGACGAGGCCGCCGCCCGGAGCGCCGTCGAGGACCGGACCGTATACGGAGCGGTGGTCGTCACCGAGCACGGACCCGAGCTGCTCACCGCGTCCGCCGCGAGTCCGCTCGTCGCCCAGCTCCTCCAGCAGGCGATGGCGGAGCGGGCACCGAAGGGCTCCGCGGTCCCGGTCACGGACGTGGTGCCCACCGACGCCGACGACCCGCGCGGCGCCGTGCTGGGCGCCGCCGTCCTGCCGCTGGCCCTGGCCGGTGTGGCGGCGGGCGCCGTGGTGACGCTGCTCGGCCTGCGCGGGTTCCGTGCGGTGGCGTCCCTGGTCGGTGCCGCCGCCCTGGTCGGCCTGGTGGCGACGGCTCTCGTCCACAGCTGGCTCGGGGCGCTCTCCGGCGACTGGTGGGCCGAGGCCGGCGCCTTCGGCCTGGCGACCCTGGCGGTGGGCGCCGCCGTCGCCGGTCTGGCCGCCCTCGCGGGGCCGCCCGGCATCGGTCTGGGTGCCCTGCTGGTGGTGCTGCTCGGCAACCCCTTCTCGGGTGCCGCCTCCGCACCCGAACTGCTGCCCGAGCCGGTGGGCGTGATGGGGCAGTGGCTCCCGCCGGGCGCGGCGGTGTCGCTCCTGCGCTCCGTGTCGTTCTTCGACGGCGCCGCGGCGACCACGCCGGCGCTGACGCTCACCTGGTGGGCCGCCCTGGGGCTCGGGGCCGTGCTGCTCCGGGCGTCCCTCACGCGCCGCCGGACGGCCACGCGACCGGCCACGGAGAGGGAACCGGTTCCGGCGGGCTGACCCGGCGAGACGCGGACGGCCCACCGCACCGGCGGCAACCGGCTGCACTTGGGGCCACGCGACCGGTGGCCGGGCGAGCCGGCACCGCAGGGGGGACCGACCCGCCAGACGCGGACGGCCCACAGCACCACGCCGGAACCGGCCGTACGGGGGTCGGCACGCCACCGCACGGGGCCGGCCCCCGAAGGGGAGCCGGGATCGGCGAGACACGGCCGCCCAACGCACCGCGCGGGACCCGCGGTAAGGGGGCCACGCGACCGGCGACCGAGAAGGAGCCGGCACCGGCGGGCTGACCCGACGAGCGTGGACGGCCCATCGCACCGGGCGGGACCCGGCCGGGCGGGAGCCGGCACCGGCAGGCGGACCGACCCGGCCAGACGCGGACGGCCCACAGCACCACGCCGGAACCGGCCCTACGGGGCTCGACGGCGCCCGCCACCGCACGGGGCCGGCGACCGAATGGGAGCCAGAACCGGCGAGACACGGCCAGCCCACCGCACCGCGCGGAACCCGCGGTAAGGGGGCCACGCGTCCAGCGACCGAGAAGAAGCCGGTGCGGGCGGAATGACCCGGCCAGACGCGGACCGCCCACAGCACCACGCCGAAACCGGCTATACGCGAGCTACGCGACCGGTGGCCGAACGGGAACCGGTACCGGCGAGGCGCAAGCGCCCACCGCACCGCGCGGGGCCCGCCCGTACGGGGGACGCGGCCGACCCGTGCGGTGGGGCGTCCGGAGGGCGCGTCACGGAGTGGGGCCGCGGTGCTCGGCGGCGATGCCGAAGCGGTGCCGCTCGCGAGGCGAGGGATTGATCTCGCGGACGTTGGAGACCGCGCTGACCACCTGCTCGTCCTCGGTGGCCCGGAGCTTCTCCAGCCGCTCCAGGTCGGCGGCCGAGACGAGGGCGACCAACGGCTTCCCGTGCCGCGTCACGACGACGCGCTCGTCGCCGTACACCACGCGGTTGATCAGATCGGCGAGTTCAGCCCTGGCTTGCGTCACCGGAATCTCGTAGGCCATGTTCCCCAGCTTAGACCGGGGTTCCGGGCCCCTCAGGGTGCGCGATCCGCCCTTACTCGACCGGCGGGCACGCGGCTCCCCCTTTTCGCTGTCAGCCAGGAACCTCGGCCCCCTTCTGTACGCCCTGTACATTTTTACAGGAGTTCTTCAGAGGAGGCGCGAGCCATGAACGAACCGTCCGCCCGCCACGTCCCGCCCGACCTCACCGGACGCCCCGGCGCGGGCTCCCGGACACCGGATCCCTACGCGAAGCTGCTCGACGAACGGATCGTGTTCCTCGGGACGCCGATCGACGACACGTCGGCGAACGACGTGACGGCTCAGTTCGTGCACCTCGAACACCGGGCGCCGGACCGGGACATCTCGCTCTACATCAACTCCCCCGGCGGCTCGTTCACCGCGATGACGGCGATCTACGACACGATGCGGCAGGTGTCCTGCGACGTGGAGACCGTCTGCCTGGGCCAGGCCGCGTCGACGGCCGCCGTGCTCCTCGCCGCGGGCACCCCGGGCAAGCGGCTCGCGCTGCCGGGCGCGCGTGTCCTCGTCCGCCAGCCGTCGGCCGCCGAGCCGGTGCGTGGGCAGGCGAGCGATCTGCTCATCCACGCGGCGGAGACGGCCCGCACCCGCGACACGCTGGAGGAGTTGCTCGCGCGGCACACGGGGCGGAGCCGGGAGCGGATCGCCGCCGACATCGAGCGGGACACGGTCCTGGACGCCCCGGCGGCGGTGGCGTACGGGCTGGTCGACCGGGTCGTGCCGCGCCACCGGTCCTCGCGCCCCGCGACCGGCGGAAGGTGAGGCGCCGATGCTGCCGCCCGAACTGCCTCCCCTGCCCGCGCTGACCCGCGCCGAGGCGGAGCTGATCGACCGTTACCTCGACGTCGTCGACCTGCTGGGCCGGATCAATCCGGCCCGCCCCGGGGACACCTACCGCGGCCTGCGGGCCGCCCAGGCGCTGGTCGTGAAAGCCGCCGCACTGCGGGACGCGCTCACTCTGATGCACCAGCGGGGCGAGAGCGAGGTCCACGCGCCGACCCTGGCCCAGGCCCTGCGGGTCCTGGACGGTGAGCGGCGAGCGGCCAGGGTCACCCTGCCGCCCCCGGCGGACAACTGACGCACCCCCATCCCGGGCCGGTCCCCGCCGCCGGCGCGCGGTGTCCGGCCCGGGACACAAACGCACCAAAAGGCGTACCCCCCAACGGCGTAGACGCGCCCCCTTTTTCCAGCCCTCCCGAGTTGCGCAACGCGCGTACACCAAGGGCGGAATGAGGCGTTCCGCCGCAGGTGCGCGCATGGTCGACACCCCCAACCCCCGTTCGAAATGGGGGGTGTCCACCCGAACGGGTGAGTGGTGAGTAACCCCACAAATCCCCGGTTCCGTTCGGATTTTCCGACATCCATGAGTGAAGATCCCTCCGACGACAAGCCCCCGCCGCAGCGGCGGGGCGGTCCGGGCGGACGCCGAGTCCTGCCGCCGCCCGGATGACCGGTCGACAGAAGTGGATCGGCAGGAGTGGAGGACCCAGCACGACGGGCCGCCGGAGCAATCCGCGTGGTCCTTGGGGTGAAGCCGCACACCGCGGCCGGGCAACTTCGCCAGCCCGAATCCGACAGGTCATCCTTCACAGGCGGCTGACGAAGGGTTGCGCATGACTGCGCTCAATCGTGTCCCGTCGCTGTGGACCCGGGCCGGTACGGCCTCGGCCCTCACCATCGCCGCCGTCGGCGGCAGCCTCGTGGTCCCCGGCGTCGCATCCGACGCCGCCGCGGCCTCGACGGCGACGAAGGCACTCCAGATCGCGGCCTCCAAGAAGGGTGCTCCGTACAAGTACGGCGCGACGGGGCCGCGCCGCTTCGACTGCTCCGGGCTCACGCTCTACTCGTACAAGAAGGCGGGCAAGAAGCTGCCTCGTACGGCCGCGGCGCAGTACAACAAGACCCATCACGTCTCCGCCTCGCACCGCAAGGCCGGAGACCTCGTGTTCTTCCACTCGGGCCGGAACGTCTACCACGTCGGCATCTACGCCGGGAAGGGACGGATCTGGCACTCGCCGAAGACCGGAGAGGTCGTGAAGCTCACGAAGATCTGGACGAAGAGCGTCTGGTACGGCCGGGTCGGCTGACCCGCCCGTAGAGGGCGGCGGCGGTCGCCGTCGCCCTCCGAGGGCGTGACCGGGGCCGGAAGCGGATACACGTCCGTCCATGGCCGACCGACACCCTCACTCCGCGCGGAACGAGACGTCCCTGGAGCGCGCGGACCGCAACTTCGCCGAACTGCTCCAGGAACTGCGCGTCGTCCAGACGGGCGTGCAGATCCTCTTCGCGTTCCTGCTGACCCTGGCGTTCACCCAGCGGTTCCCGTCGCTCGACACGGTGCAGCGCGCCACGTACGTCACCACGCTGCTCCTCGCCGTGCTGGCCGCCGCCCTGTTCGTCGCGCCGGCCGCCCTGCACCGGTCGCTGTTCCAGCAGAACGCCAAGGCCACCATCGTGCGGGTCTCCTCCGCTCTCGCCTCCGCAGGGCTGTGCGTCCTGACGCTGGCCTTCACCGGCTCCGTGCTGCTCGTCGTGGACGTCACGCTGGGGCGGGGGGCGGGAATCGCCGCGGCGGCGGGGACGCTGGCCGTCTGCGTGACGCTGTGGGGCGTCCTGCCCAGGCTCGTAAGGCGCTCTCTGAGGGCGAAGGGGGCCCCGGTGGGCAAACAGGGGCAGGACGGGCCGATGGGGCGCCGGTGACGGCCCTGAGGGCCCCGGCGGCGGGGAGCGTCTCCGGACGGGGCGCGCGACGCGTACGCGGGGACGGCGTGGCCGGGTGCCGCGTCAAGGTTCCTGTCCCGCCGTGACCGGCTGGGCCGGGAGGGACCAAGGGAGCTCGATCGCGACCGTCTTGCCGCCCTCCCGGGTGGGCCGCACGCTCATCTTTCCGCCGCACTCGGCGGTGAGCCAGCGGATGATCACGAGACCGCGGCCGTTGTCCTGCTGGACGGCCGCGGGCAGCCGCTTCGGGAAGCGCGGGTGGCTGTCGGTGACGCCGATGCGCAGCTGCTCGTCGCGGTCGAGCACGACGTCGACGGTGAAGGTCGGGGACTGCCCGAGGGTGTGCTGGACGGCGTTGGTGGCGAGTTCGGACACGATCAGGCGTACGGTCTCGGCGATGTCGGAGTCACCCGGCAGACCCCACTCGGCGAGCACGCCGGTGACGTAGTTCCGGGCCGCGGAGACCGAGGCGGGATCGCTCGGCAGAGTGACGGATGCTTCCTGGTGATCTGCCATGGCGACGTCGTCCCTTTCCCACGGGACCCGTAGTCCGACACGGAGCGGATGGTTCGAGTACGGTCCCGGACTGGTGCTTCGCGCCAGACTGCCATCACCGCACGCCTCACGGGCGCCATCCACCAAGATATGCATATATCTGTCGCTCGAAGCGGTGAACTCTGCGGCGAGCGAACCCATTTGGCCGGGTCCCGGGCTCATCCTCTACCGTCGCCGTGAACGCCGCTCACCGGGCGGAAGGAGACGGCCATGCGACACGGTCCAGCGGTGCGGCGCCGCAAGCTGGGCGCCGAACTGCGCGCCCTGCGCACCCGGGCGGGACTCACGAGCGGCGAGGCGGCCCGGCTCGTCGGGTGGCACCAGTCGAAGGTGAGCCGGATCGAGACCGGCACCAGCGGGGCGAAGCCGCCGGACGTGCGCCGGCTCCTCGACGCCTACGGCGTGCAGAACCCCGGGCTGCGGGAGCTGCTGATCGGGCTGGCGGGCTCCGAGGGCGGCGGGCGCGACCACTGGTGGCACGCCTACCGCGGTGTACTCCCGCCTGCGTACCGGGACTTCATCAGTCTGGAGTCGCAGGCCAGCACCATGCGCACGCTGGAGACGTCCGTCGTACCGGGCCTGCTGCAGACACCCGAGTACGCCCGAGCGGTCACCCGGGCGGCCGTGAAGGGGCTGGAGGACGGAAAGCTGAACACGCTCGTGGAGGTACGGCTGGCCCGTCAGGACGTGCTGTGTTCGAATGCGCCGCTGGAACTGAGCGCCGTGCTCGACGAGGCGGTGCTGCGGCGGACGGTCGGCGGACCTGCGGTGATGGAACGCCAACTGGAACGGCTGCTGGAGGCGGCGCACCTTCCTCACGTGCGCCTCCAGGTCCTCCCCTTCGCGACCGGAGCCCACATCGGAATCACCGGGCCTTTCGTAATCTTCTCATTTCCGAACACTTCTGATCTGGATGTGGTTGTTCTTGACCACATGACGAGTAGCCTCCATCTCGAACGGAAAGAAGACCTCCAGGCCTATACGGAGGCCTTCAACACCCTTCGGATCCACGCCCTTTCGCCCGAGGAGTCCGTGGATTACATCGCCGCGATACGTGACGGCGCGTGAGGAGTCTTCATGTCCGCACTGCCTCGGTACGTACCTTCCAGCACGTCCCTGCACGGCGTGCGCTGGCTGCGCAGCAGCCGGAGCACCGGGATGAACAACTGCGTGGAGACCGCGCGACCGGGACCGGGCCCCTGGGCCGGGCTGGTCGCCGTCCGCGACTCGAAGAACACCGCGGGGCCCGCCCTGCTCTTCGCCCCGGCCGCCTGGGAGGGGTTCATCGCCGCCCTGGGCTGAGCCCCGCACCACCCGCCTCGCCGTACCGGGCTGGTCCCCGGGGCGTTCACCGCGTCCGGCTGATCACCCGTACGGCGTGCTCGATCTGTCCCTCGGCGAGGTCCGCGCGGGCGGTCAGCCGCAGGCGCGAGACACCGTCCGGCACGGACGGCGGCCGGAAGCAGCCGACGGCGAGACCCGCCTCCCGGCAGCCGGCCGCCCACGCCACCGCCCGCTCCGGGGACGGCGCGCGCACCGACACCACCGCGGCGTCCGGCCGGACCGCCTCCAGGCCCTCGGCCGTCAGCCGGGTGTGCAGGGTGCCCGCCACCCGCCGTGCACGTGCCGCCCGCTCCGGTTCACGGCGCAGCAGCCGCAGCGCCGCCAGCGCCGCGCCCGCCGCGGCCGGTGCGAGGCCGGTGTCGAAGATGAAGGTCCGGGCCGCGTTGACCAGATGGTCGATCACCGCGGCCGGTCCGAGGACCGCGCCGCCCTGGCTGCCCAGCGACTTGGAGAGCGTGACGGTGACGACGACGTCGGGCGCGCCCGCCAGACCGGACGCCTCCGCGGCACCGCGCCCGCCCTCGCCGAGCACGCCGAGGCCGTGCGCGTCGTCGACGACGAGACCGGCCCCGTACTCCCGGCAGGCGGCGGCGAGTCCGGCCAGCGGTGCCGCGTCCCCGTCCACCGAGAAGACGGTGTCCGACACGACGACGGCCGGCCCCTCGTGGGTGCCGAGCGCCTTGCGGACCGCGTCCGGATCGCCGTGCGCGACGACCTGTGTCGTGCCGCGGGCCAGCCGGCAGCCGTCGATCAGCGAGGCGTGGTTGCCCGCGTCGGAGACGATCAGCGAGCCGTGCGGCGCGAGCGCCGTGACGGCCGCGAGGTTGGCGGCGTACCCCGATGAGAAGACGAGCGCGGACTCGAAGCCGCAGAAGTCGGCCAGCTCCCGCTCCAGTTCGCCGTGCAGCTCCGTCGTGCCGGTGACCAGCCGGGAGCCGGTGGCGCCGCCGCCCCAGCGCCGCGCGGCCTCGGCCGCCGCCTCCGTGATCTCCGGATGGCGGGCGAGGCCCAGGTAGTCGTTGCTCGCGAGGTCGAGGAGCGGGGAGTCGGCGGGGCGCGGGCGCAGGGTGCGGACGAGACCCGCCCGGCGGCGGTGCTCCGCCTGCTCGTCGATCCACGCGAACGGCGATGCGGCCATGCTGGCGCCTCCGGGCCCTGATGAGGTCGTTTTGTGGACAGTGCACAGACCCTAGCCGCCCGGCTCGCCGCCCAGGATGTGGCAATACCCACACCTCGAACGGTCTCTGTTGTGCAAACTCTCCTTGGCCCCGGGCGGTCGCATAGGCAAGGATCGGACCTCATGGACCTGCTGAACACGCTGGTGGACAAGGGGCTTCGGCGCGAGCTGCCGACCCGGGACGAAGCTCTGGCCGTGCTGGCCACGTCCGACGACGAGCTGCTCGACGTGGTGGCGGCGGCGGGCAAGGTGCGCCGTCACTGGTTCGGCCGACGGGTGAAACTCAACTATCTGGTCAACCTCAAGTCCGGTCTGTGTCCCGAGGACTGCTCCTACTGCTCGCAGCGGCTCGGTTCGAAGGCCGAGATCCTGAAGTACACCTGGCTCAAGCCCGACGAGGCCTCGCAGGCCGCGGCGGCGGGCCTGGCGGGCGGCGCCAAGCGCGTGTGCCTGGTGGCGAGCGGGCGCGGTCCGACGGACCGTGACGTGGACCGGGTCTCCGACACCATCAAGGCAATCAAGGACCAGAACGAGAGCGTCGAGGTGTGCGCCTGCCTGGGGCTGCTCTCCGACGGGCAGGCCGAGCGGCTGCGCGAGGCGGGCGCGGACGCCTACAACCACAACCTGAACACGTCCGAGGGGACGTACGGGGACATCACGACCACGCACACGTACGCCGACCGCGTGGACACGGTGCAGAAGGCGCACGCGGCGGGACTGTCCGCGTGCTCCGGCCTGATCGCGGGCATGGGCGAGAGCGACGAGGACCTGGTCGAGGTCGTCTACGCGCTGCGCGAGCTGGACCCCGACTCCGTTCCGGTGAACTTCCTGATCCCGTTCGAGGGCACCCCGCTCGCCAAGGAGTGGAACCTGAGCCCGCAGCGCTGCCTGCGCATCCTGGCGATGGTCCGCTTCGTCTGCCCCGACGTCGAGGTCCGGATCGCCGGCGGGCGCGAGGTCCACCTGCGCACGATGCAGCCGCTCGCGCTGCACCTGGCCAACTCGATCTTCCTCGGCGACTACCTCACCAGCGAGGGCCAGGCAGGCAAGGCCGACCTGGAGATGATCGCGGACGCCGGCTTCGAGGTGGAGGGTGCGGGCGAGGTCACGCTGCCCGAGCACCGCGCGCCGGCCGGCGGGTGCGGTTCCCGGGAGAGCGCGGGCTGCGGCTCGCACGAGGGCGCGGGCTGCGGGTCGCACGCCGAGGCGGGCTGCGGGTCGCACGAGGGCGGCGGTGGCGGCGGTGTCTGCGGGTCGGCCGCCGCGCCGCAGGCGAGCGAGGCGCGGACCGACCTCGTCGCGGTCCGCCGACGGGGTGCCGGAACGGACCTCGCGCCCAATGCCTGAGCTGTCCGTGCCGGAACTGCTCGACCTGGACCGGCGGCACGTCTGGCACCCCTACGGTCCGATGCCGGGCCGTCAGACGCCGCTCGTCGTGGAGTCGGCGAGCGGCGTGCGGCTGCGGATGGCCGACGGTTCGGGCGAGCTGATCGACGGGATGTCGTCGTGGTGGTCGGCGATCCACGGCTACAACCACCCGGTCCTGAACGACGCGGTGCGCGGCCAGCTGGACCGGATGAGCCATGTCATGTTCGGCGGGCTCACCCACGAGCCCGCCGTGCGGCTGGCGAAGCGTCTTGTCGACATGTCTCCGGAGGGCTTGGAGCACGTCTTCCTCGCCGACTCCGGTTCGGTCTCGGTCGAGGTCGCCGTCAAGATGTGCCTCCAGCACTGGCGTTCGCTGGGCCGTCCCGGCAAGCAGCGGCTGCTGACCTGGCGCGGCGGATACCACGGCGACACGTGGCAGCCGATGTCCGTGTGCGATCCCGAGGGCGGGATGCACGAGCTGTGGCAGGGCGTCCTCCAGCGCCAGGTCTTCGCCGACGCGCCCCCGGCCGCGTACGAGGAGTCGTACGCCGAGCACCTGCGTGAGCTGATCGGGCGGCACGCGGACGAGCTGGCCGCGGTGATCGTGGAACCGGTGGTGCAGGGCGCGGGCGGGATGCGCTTCCACTCCCCCGAGTATCTGCGGGTGCTGCGCGAGGCGTGCGACGCCCACGACGTGCTGCTGGTCTTCGACGAGATCGCGACCGCGTTCGGCCGCACGGGCACGCTGTTCGCGGCCGAGCAGGCCGGGGTGACGCCGGATGTGATGTGCGTCGGCAAGGCGCTGACCGGCGGGTACGTGACGATGGCGGCGACACTGTGCACGGCGCGCGTCGCCGACGGCATCTCGCGCGGCGAGGTCCCGGTGCTGGCCCACGGGCCCACGTTCATGGGCAACCCGCTGGCGGCGGCCGTGGCGTGCGCCTCCATCGACCTGCTGCTCGGGCAGGACTGGCAGACCGAGGTCAAGCGCATCGAGACCGGCCTGCGCGACGGGCTCGCGCCGGCGGCGGAGCTGCCGGGGGTGCGGGACGTGCGGGTGCTCGGCGCGATCGGCGTGGTGCAGCTGGACCACGACGTCGACATGGCGGCGGCGACGCGGGCCGCCGTGCGCGAGGGCGTGTGGCTGCGGCCGTTCCGCGACCTCGTCTACACGATGCCGCCGTACGTCACCGGCGACGCGGACGTGAAACGTATCGCCCGCGCGGTGTGCGCGGCGGCACGGGAGGGATGACATGCGGGACACAGCGGTACTGGTGATCACGGGGACGGGCACGGAGGTCGGCAAGACCGTCACGACCGCCGCCGTCGCCGCCGCGGCGGTCGCGGCGGGCCGGTCGGTGGCGGTGCTCAAGCCCGCCCAGACGGGCGTGGGTCCGGACGAGCGCGGCGACGCCGACGAGGCGGCGCGCCTCGCTGGCGGCGTCACGACGCTCGAACTCGCCCGGTTCCCCGAGCCGTTGGCACCCGGCACGGCCGCCCGCCGGGCCGGCCTTTCGCCGGTACGGCCCGCTCAGGTGGCGGAGGCCGCGGCCAAGCTGGCCACCGAGCACGACCTCGTCCTGGTCGAGGGCGCGGGCGGTCTGCTCGTCCGCTTCGACGAGGCGGGCGGCACGCTGGCGGACGCGGCGCGGCTCCTGGACGCGCCGGTGCTGGTCGTCGCCTCGGCCGGTCTCGGCACCCTGAACACGACCGAGCTCACCGCCCTCGCCCTGCGCGAGCGCGGGCTCGACCTCGCGGGCGTGGTGATCGGCAGCTGGCCCGACTCCCCGGATCTGGCGTGCCGTTGCAACCTCGCGGACCTGCCCGTGGTGTCCGGGGCGCCGCTGCTCGGGGCGCTCGCGGCCGGGGCGGGTTCGCTGGCCCCCGCCGACTTCCGCACGGCGGCGCCGAGTTGGCTGGCCCCCCGGTTGCACGGGACGTGGGACGCGGACGCTTTCACGGCCGCCGAGGCTCCGTAGCCGCGAGTCCGTCCGGGTCCCGAGGCGGCTGCCGGTCGTCCCGGGACCGGGCCCGTTCGCAGCGCCACGCGACCCGGGCTTCGCGGCCGGGCCGTGGGAAGAGGTCCCGATACAGGGGAACGGCCCGCGGCTGCCTGGCTTCTCGTGCGTGCCGGGCGGCGGTCCGGACGGGGCGCACGGGACAGCTCACAGGCTCCACTGGCGCAGTTCGTGGGCGATCTCCTGGACCGTGGCCTCGCCGCTCTTCACCAACCGGGCGAGATCGCGGACCTGTTCGGGCGAGATGACGACCTTGACGCCGCCGGCGACGAGGTAGGCGTACGCGACGGCCGACGCGAACAGCGCGTTGGACCGCTCCAACGCCGGTACGTGCAGAAGGAGTTGCAGCAGGGCCGCGGCTCGGTCGTGCGGAGTGTCGTAGACGGGGGTGCCGAATATCTCCGCCTCGTGCCTGCTGACGGCGGCGACGAGTGCGCCCCAGTCGGTGACCTGGGGATCTCCTGGCGTCTTCTGTTCGGCGATCATGAGGAGCCAGGCGAGATCGATTCTGAGATGGCTCAACGGATCAACGACGACCTTCGCGCTTGCCCTCACGCTCCGCGCCGAACTCCTCGGCGAAGACGGTCTCGTACTGCTTCATGAAGTCGGCGGCGGCGTCCACGAAGGTGTGGCCGGCCTCGCCGGTGTCCTGTCTGACCAGCTCTTCGATGTAGCGGTTGACGCTCATGCCGCGCTCCAGGGCACGCTCGCGGGCGGCACGGGCGGTGCCCTCGTCCACCCGCACGTTCAGCTGGGTCTTCGCCATACCTCGAAGCTAGCGCCGAAGTGCTAGCAGCGGCAAGGGGGCCCCTGAGGTCCTCCCAGGGGTGGAAAGTGCCCCTTACATCGGTGTCGGGGGCCCGACCTGGGGCGGAGAACGACCGGCACCTCGGGGGGATACCGGGTGTGCCCCCGGTCACACTACGCTCTGCCCGACATGGAACCGGCACGTCGGACGTCTGGGAGGCGGCCTTGTCCACACCCGCAGCGGAGCACGCGCCAGGACGGGCGGAGGCCGACGGGATCGCGGCCGGCGCCCGCGGTCTGACCAAGGCCTACGGCTCCGGCGAGACGACCGTGCTCGCCCTCGACTCGGTGGACGTGGCGATCGCGCGCGGCCGGTTCACCGCCGTCATGGGCCCCTCCGGCTCCGGCAAGTCCACGCTCATGCACTGCCTGGCGGGGCTCGACACCGTCTCGGCCGGGCAGGTGTGGCTCGGCGACACCGAGATCACCGGGCTCAAGGAGCGCGAGCTGACCCGGCTGCGGCGGGACCGCATCGGCTTCATGTTCCAGTCGTTCAACCTGATCCCGACCCTGAACGCGGCCGAGAACATCACGCTGCCCATGGACATCGCCGGCCAGAAGCCCGATCAGCAGTGGCTGGACCGGGTCATCGACACGCTCGGGCTGCGCGACCGTCTCAAGCACCGGCCCGCCCAGCTGTCCGGCGGCCAGCAGCAACGCGTGGCCTGCGCCCGCGCCCTCGCCTCCCGCCCCGAGCTGATCTTCGCGGACGAGCCGACCGGCAACCTCGACTCCCGCGCCGGGCTGGAGGTGCTCGGCTTCCTGCGCGAGGCGGTGGACGAGCTGGGGCAGACCGTCGTGATGGTCACGCACGACCCGGGCGCCGCCGCCCACTCCGACCTGGTGCTGTTCCTGGAGGACGGGCGGATCGTGGACGAGATGGCGCGGCCGACCGCCGAGGCGGTCCTGGAGCGCATGAAGCGCTTCGACTCCGCCCGCTCCGCGTTCACCGATCCGGCCGCCGCCGGTGCCCCGCCGGTGGTGGCGCAGCGGGATCCGGACGACCCGTCCGCCCCCGGAGACCGGCGCTCCGACGGCGGTTCCGGCGACGTCACCCTCGACAAGGACTGAGGCGGTCGTGCTCAAGGCGACACTGCGGAGCTTCCTCGCGCACAAGGGACGGCTGCTGCTCTCGGCGCTGGCCGTCATCCTGTCCGTCGCGTTCGTCGCGGGCAGCCTGATCTTCTCGGACACCGTCACCCGCACCTTCGACCGGCTCTTCGCCTCGACGTCCGCCGACGTGACCGTGTCACCCCGGGACGACCTGACATCGCAGATCCCGTCCGGGGCGACCGCCACCGTGCCGGCCTCGCTCGCCGACCGGGTGGCCGGGATCGACGGGGTGGCGACCACGCACGGTGACGTGTCGGTCGAGAACATCACCGTCGTCGACAGCGAGAACGAGTCGGTCGGGCCCACCACGGGCGCGCCGACCATCGCCACCGACTGGTTCGTCACCGACCGCAGCCCGGTGAAACTGACCTCCGGGCACGCGCCGGAGGGAGCGGGGCAGGCGCTCCTCGACGCGGACACGGCGAAGAACAAGCACGTGAGGATCGGCGACACGCTCACGGTGCTCGCCCGGCCCGGGTCCTTCAAGGTGCGGGTGGTCGGGATCGCCACCTTCACGACCACCAACCCCGGCGCCGCACTGGTCTATCTCGACACGCCGACCGCCCGCTCCAAGCTGCTCGGCCGCGCCGGAGTGGTCACCAGTATCGCCGTGACCGCCGAGCCGGGGGTGAGCGACGACGCGCTCAAGCGGCGCATCGCCGCCGAACTCGGCACGGACAAATACGAGTTGCAGACGGCCGACGAGGAGGCGGAGTCGGCGGCCGAGGAACTCGGCGGCTTCCTCGACGTGATCAAGTACGTGATGCTGGGCTTCGCCGGGATCGCGGTCCTGGTCGGCGTCTTCCTCATCGTCAACACCTTCTCGATGCTCATCGCTCAACGCACCCGCGAACTGGGCCTGTTGCGGGCACTGGGAGCCGACCGGCGGCAGGTGCGCCGCTCCGTGCTGACGGAGGCGACGCTGCTCGGCCTGGTCGGCTCGACGCTCGGTCTCGCCGCGGGCATCGGCCTGGCGGCCGGACTGATCGAGCTCATGGGCGCGTTCGGGATGAACCTGAAGTCCACCGAGATGGTGATCGGCTGGGCGACCCCCGTCTCCGCGTACGTCGTCGGAGTCGGCGTCACCTTCCTGGCGGCGTACCTCCCGGCCCGCCGCGCGGCGCACGTCTCCCCGATGGCGGCCCTCGCCGACGCGGAGATCGCGGGAGTGGGACGGCCGTTGCGGACGCGCGCGATCGTGGGCGGGCTCGTCGGCGTGGCCGGTGCCGCCGCCCTCGTGGGCTGCGTGACGGCGACCGACACCTCGTCGGCCGCGTCCCTGCTGGGGCTCGGGGTGGTCCTCACCCTCGTCGCCACCGTGATCGCCGGCCCGCTGCTGGTGCGGCCCGTGATCCGGGTGCTGGGCGGCGCCTTCCCGGCCCTGTTCGGCTCCGTCGGCCGGATGAGCCAGCGCAACGCGCTGCGCAACCCGCGGCGCACCGGTGCCACCGCCGCGGCCCTGATGGTGGGCCTCGCCCTCGTCGGCGGGATGTCGGTGGCGAGCGCGTCCATGAGCAAGTCCTTCGACCAGCAGATCGACAAGACCCTGGGCGCCGACTTCGTGGTGCAGAACAGCAACTTCCTGCCGTTCCCCCAGGAGATCACCGACAAGGTCAGCGCCACCGACGGCGCCGGGCTCGTCGTACGGCAGCGGTTCACCCCCGTGGCGGTCCGGCTCCCGGACGGCAAGCGCGTCGAGACCACCGCCGCCGCCTACGAGCCGCGGCTGGACGAGGTCGCCCACATCACCTACGCCCGGGGCGACACGGCTGCGGCACTCGCGGACGGCCACATCGGCATGGACGCCGAGTTCGCCGAGGACCACGGCGTCCGCGTCGGCGGCACAGTCCCCGTCGAGTTCCCGGGCGGGCGCACGACCGAGCTGGAGGTGGCCGCCCTCACCGCGCAGGAGTCCGCCGAGGGCTTCGGCGTGCAGGGCGGCCTGTACTTCGGCTTCGGGACCATAGAGAAGTACGTGCCCGACGGGCAGGACTCCGCGCTGTACGTGAACGCGCGGGCCGGCACCGACGCGGACGGGCTGCGCGCGGGCCTGGAGCGGACGCTCGATCCGTATCCGCAGGTGCAGGTGCGCGATCTGGCCGACTACAAGAAGCTCATCCACGACCAGATCGCGGTGCTGCTCTACCTCGTGTACGCGCTGCTCGGGCTCGCGATCGTCATCGCCGTGCTCGGAGTGGTCAACACCCTCGCCCTGTCGGTGGTGGAGCGCACCCGCGAGATCGGACTGCTGCGCGCGATCGGGCTGGCCCGGCGTCAGCTGCGCCGGATGATCCGCCTGGAGTCGGTGGTGATCGCCGTCTTCGGTGCGGTCCTCGGCCTGGCGCTCGGGCTGGTCTGGGGGCTGTGCGTGCAGCAGGTGCTCGCCCTTCAGGGCATGACGGCGCTGGCGATCCCCTGGAGCACCATCGTGGCGGTGGTGGTCGGTTCGGCGGTCGTGGGCATCGTCGCGGCGCTGCTCCCGGCGCTGCGGGCCTCACGGATGAACGTGCTCGCGGCCATCGCACACGAGTGACCCGGGCCGCGCCCGGGCCCAGGCGGGCGCCGCACGGCGCGTAGCGGCGCCCGCCCTGGTTCGTAAGGCCGGCGCCGCGTCCGCCATGGGTTCGTGGGACCCGTCGCACGGGCTCGCGGGCCTTCCAAATCGCGGAATTCCCGTGTCGCGCGCGGAGGCCCGTGGTGGGATCGCGGCATGACCGATCTGCGGATACGGGCCGCCACGGCCGAGGACCTGGACAGCGTGCTCGCCTTCTGGAAGACGGCGGCCGAGGGCGCGAGCATCAGTGACGACCGGGACGGCGTGGAGCGGCTGGTCCTCCGCGATCCCGAGGCGCTGATCCTCGCGGAACGCGACGGGGAACTGGTCGGCACGGTGATCGCGGGCTTCGACGGCTGGCGCTGCCATCTGTACCGACTGGCGGTGCACCCCCGGCGACGGCGGCTGGGCATCGGCTCGGCGCTCCTGGCGGCGGCCGAGGAGCGGTTCGTACGGCTCGGCGGGCGCCGCGGGGACGCGATGGTGCTGAAGCGGAACGAGACCGCGCATCATGCCTGGCGCGCTGCGGGGTACACGCCCGAGGAACACTGGCGCAGGTGGGTCAAGCCCCTCACGGACTGATCCACTTTGCCCATCCTTTACCATTGACCCATCAGCCGTTCTCCCGCATGGAAAGGTGTGAGCGTCCGCCCATGGGCGAACCTCCCGGTACGCGGCACTGCCGTCCCCCCGGTCTCCGACATCGCGCGATCCCCCCGCCCCTGGCCGATCATGGGACGGAGGTGACCCGATGACCGAAGTGCTCCTTCTCCTGGTGGCGATCCTGCTCTCCGTGGCCTGTGGCGCCTTCGTCGCGGCGGAGTTCTCTCTGACCACGGTCGAGCGCGGCGAGCTGGAACGCGCCGTCGAGCGCGGTGAGCGGGGCGCCTCCGGTGCCCTCAAGGCCGCACGCAACCTGACGTTCCAGCTGTCCGGCGCGCAGCTCGGCATCACGGTGACCAACCTGGTCGTCGGCATGCTCGCCGAACCGTCCATCGCCAAGCTGATCGCCGGCCCGCTGGAGGCCATGGGCGTGCCGAGCGGCGCCTCGCACTCGATCGCGCTGGTGCTGGGAACGGCCCTGTCGACCGTCTTCCTGATGGTCGTCGGCGAGCTGGTGCCCAAGAACTGGGCGATCTCCTCGCCGCTCGCCGTCGCCAAACGGGTGGCGAGCCCGCAGCGCTGGTTCAGTGCCGCGTTCCGCCCGTTCATCACCCACCTGAACAACACCGCGAACCGCCTGGTGCGCCGTTTCGGCATCGAGCCGGCCGAGGAACTGGCGTCCGCGCGCGGCCCCAAGGAACTCGTCGCGCTGGCCCGCCACTCGGCCAAGGCGGGCGCGCTCGAACCGGACACCGCCGAGCTCTTCGTCCGCACCCTGAACCTCACCGATCTCACCGCCGAGAACGTGATGACGCCGCGCGTGCAGGTCATCGCCCTGGACGTCCAGGCGACCTGCGAGGACGTGGCGAACGCGACGCGGGCCACCGGCCTGTCCCGGTTCCCGGTCTACCGCGGGAACCTCGACTCGGTGGTCGGTGTCGTGCACATCAAGGACGTGCTGACGGTGCCCGCGGGGCTGCGGGCCCGCACGTCGATCGCCCAGATCACGCGCGAGCCGCTCTTCGTGCCGGAGTCCCTGACCGTCGACCGCCTCCTGGACCGGCTGGCCGGCAAGCGCACGATGGCCGTCGTCATCGACGAGTACGGCGGCACCGCCGGCGTCGCGACGCTGGAGGACATCGTCGAGGAGGTCGTCGGGGAGGTGCGGGACGAGCACGACCCGCACGAGACGCCCGACCTGGCCCCGGCCGGCGAGGACGGCGAGGGCCGCACGCTCTACTCGGCCGACGGATCGGCCCGCACCGACCAGCTCGAACGCGTCGGCCTGCGGGTGCCGGACGGCCCGTACGAGACGCTGGCCGGCCTCGTCGCCGCCGAGATCGGGCGCATCCCGGCCGTCGGCGACACCGTCGAGGTGGCCGGCTGGCTGCTCGAGGTGACGGACGCCGGGGGCCGCCGCGCCGCCCGGGTGCTGCTGCACGCGCCCGGCAGCGGGCAGGGCGCCGGACACAAGGAGGAGGCACGATGACCGCCGTCCAACTGCTCATCGGCCTGGCCACGCTCGTCGTGAACGCCTTCTTCGTGGGCGGCGAGTTCGCCCTGATCTCCGTGCGCCGCAGCCAGATCGAGCCGCACGCCGAGGAGGGCGACCGCCGTGCCCGCAGCGTGCTGTGGGGTCTGGAGCACGTGTCCGCGCTGCTGGCGGCGGCGCAGCTGGGCATCACCCTGTGCACACTGGTGCTCGGCGTGGTCGCCGAGCCCGCCATCGCGCACCTGCTGGAGCCGGTGTTCCACGCGGTGGGCGTCTCCGAGGGCGCGGGCCACGCGGTCTCGTTCGTCATCGCGCTGACCCTGGCGACGTATCTGCACATGCTGCTCGGCGAGATGGTCCCGAAGAACGTCGCGCTGGCCGAACCGGTGCGGACCGCGCTGCTGCTGGGCCCGCCGCTGGTCGCGCTGGCCCGTGGACTGCGCCCGGTCATCTTCTCGGTGAACGCCTTCGCGAACGGGCTGCTGAAGCTGCTCCGGGTGGAGGTCAAGGACGAGGTCACGGCCACGTTCTCGGACGACGAGCTGGCCCGCTTGGTCGCGGACTCCGGCGAGGCCGGCCTCATCGACGACCGCGCCCGGGAGCGGCTGCACGACGCCCTGGAGCTCGGCCGGCGGCCGGTGCGCGACGTCGTACTGCCGCTGGAGAGCGTGGTCTACGCGAGTGTGGGGGTCACGCCCGAGCAGCTGGAGCGGCTGTCGGCCGAGAGCGGGTTCTCCCGCTTCCCCGTGGTGGACGACGGTCGCCGGATCGTCGCGTACCTGCACGTCAAGGACGCGCTGGACGCGATGCCTCGCGACCTGCCGTTCTCGGTGCGGGACATGCGCCCGATCGCCCGGGTCCGGGAGAACACCCCGCTGGACGACGTCCTGACGGCCATGCGCCGAAGCCGTACGCACCTGGCGGCGGTCCTCGGCGAGGACGGCCGTCTCTCGGGGCTCGTGACCATGGAGGACGTCCTGCGCGAACTGTTCGGCCAGCCGGTGTGAGGTCCGGAAGCTGATGGCCACCGGGGCCCGGTGCACGCCGGGTCCCTGGTGCGCGCCGGGCTCCGGTCCGGCCGCCCCGGGGCGGGCCGCTACCGGGGGCCTCGAACCGACGGTGTGCGGCTGATCCCTCGGTGCGCACGGACGGACCCGGCGGGGGGGGGGGGGGGGGGGCGGCGCGGGGGGCGCGGGGGGGGGGGGGGGGGGGGGCGGGGGGGGGGGGGGGGGCCCCCGGGGGGGTGGGGGACCGGGTGGCGGTGGGGGGGCGGGCCCAGGTGGGCGGGCGGGCGCCCCCGGTGGGCGCCGCGGGGGTCCGGGCCGCCCGCGGTGGGCCCCCGGGGCCGGGGCCACGCCGGGTCCGTCCGCGTAGGCGGCCGTAGGCGGAGGCCGACCGACCGGCGGGTATGGAGCCGCGTTACCATCGCTCTCGCCATGCAGACGAAACCCACCCACACCAGTCTTGTCGCGGTCGGCGACTCCTTCACCGAGGGCATGTCGGACCTGCTGCCCGACGGCTCGTACCGCGGCTGGGCCGACCTCCTCGCGGCCCGGATGGCCGCGCACACGCCCGGCTTCCGCTACGCCAACCTGGCGGTCCGCGGCAAGCTGATCGGCCAGATCGTCGCGGAGCAGGTGCCGTTGGCCGCCGCCATGGAGGCCGACGTGATCACGCTGGTCGGCGGGCTCAACGACACCCTGCGGCCCAAGTGCGACATGGGCCGGGTCCGCGGCCTGCTGGAAGAGGCCGTGGAGCGGCTCGCGCCCTCCTGCAAGCAGCTCGTGCTCATGCGCAGCCCCGGCCGCAACGGCCCGGTGCTGGAGCGCTTCCGGCCCCGCATGGAGGAACTGTTCGCCTGCATCGACGACCTCGCGGCCCGGCACGGCGCCATCGTGGTCGACCTGTACGGGGCCGCCGCGCTGTCCGACCCGCGCATGTGGGACGTGGACCGGCTCCACCTGACGTCCGAGGGGCACCGCCGGGTCACCGAGGCGGTCTGGCAGGCGCTCGGCTACGACCCCGAGGACGTCGACTGGCACGCACCGATGCCGCCCAGCCTGCCGCCCGGCTGGGTCGCGCGCCGCACGGCGGACGTGCGGTTCGCCCACCGGCACCTGCTGCCGTGGATCGGACGCCGGCTGACCGGCCGCTCCTCGGGTGACGGCCTGCCGGCCAAGCGTCCCCACCTGCTGCCGTGGGAGAAGCCGGAGGCATGAGCCCCGGCGCCCGCCGACGGGGCTCGCGCTCCGTCGGCGGTGGCGTGGACCGGCGCGGTGGCGCAGGATCGGTTCGGCGGGACGCGCGGCGAAGGGAGCCAGGGTGAGCACCTCCGTGATCAACCTCAAGGGGCGGATCCACGACTTCGGCCCCCGGCTGGAGGACGCCCCCGACGACCTGGTGTACATCGGGCGGCGCTGGACCTTGGGCCACTGGGACCTCCCCCAGCACCCGCTGTACAACCCGTTCGCCTACGACACCCCCAAGAAGAAGCGTGACGGCACCCGCGCCGAGGTGATGGCCAAGTACCGGGCGTACCTCCTCGAACGGCCCGAGCTGCTGGAGCAGGTCCCCGCGCTGCGGGGCAGGACGCTGGCGTGCTGGTGCGCCCCCGAGCTGTGCCACGGCGACATCCTGGCGGAGCTGGCCGACGCCTCGTGAGCGGCCGGCCGCCGCCCGCCGGCCCGGGACGCTCCCCTGCCCCGGCGCGCACTCGTAGCTTCCGACGAACAACCCCGCGGCGCTGGCCTGCACGAATCGCCAGTAGAATCCGTACACGTGACTGCCGCGCCTGCAAAGCCCCGTATCCCGAACGTACTCGCCGGACGCTACGCCTCCGCCGAGCTCGCCACGCTCTGGTCCCCCGAGCAGAAGGTCAAGCTGGAGCGTCAGCTCTGGCTCGCCGTGCTGCGGGCCCAGCGGGACCTCGGGATCGAGGTGCCGGACGCCGCCGTCGCCGACTACGAGCGGGTGCTCGACCAGGTCGACCTGGCCTCGATCGCGGAGCGCGAGAAGGTCACGCGGCACGACGTGAAGGCGCGGATCGAGGAGTTCAACGACCTCGCCGGGCACGAGCACGTGCACAAGGGCATGACGTCCCGTGACCTCACGGAGAACGTCGAGCAGCTCCAGATCCGCCTCTCGCTGGAGCTGGTGCGCGACCGTACGGTCGCCGTCCTGGCGCGTCTGGGCAAGCTGGCCGGCGAGTACGGCGAGTTGGTCATGGCCGGCCGCTCGCACAACGTGGCCGCGCAGGCCACCACCCTCGGCAAGCGGTTCGCGACCGCGGCCGACGAGCTGCTCGTCGCCCACGCGCGGGTCGAGGAACTGCTCGGCCGCTACCCGCTGCGCGGCATCAAGGGCCCGGTCGGCACCGCGCAGGACATGCTCGACCTGCTCGGCGGCGACGCCTCGAAGCTCGCCGACCTGGAGCAGCGCATCGCCGGGCACCTCGGCTTCTCGCAGGCGTTCACCTCGGTCGGCCAGGTCTACCCCCGCTCGCTCGACTACGAGGTCGTGACCGCGCTGGTGCAGCTGGCGGCGGCTCCGTCCTCGCTGGCCAAGACGATCCGGCTGATGGCCGGCCACGAGCTGGTCACCGAGGGCTTCAAGCCGGGCCAGGTCGGCTCCTCGGCGATGCCCCACAAGATGAACACCCGCTCCTGCGAGCGCGTCAACGGCCTGATGGTGATCCTGCGGGGCTACGCCTCCATGACGGGTGAGCTGGCGGGCGACCAGTGGAACGAGGGCGACGTGTCGTGCTCGGTGGTGCGCCGGGTCGCGCTGCCGGACGCGTTCTTCGCCCTGGACGGCCTCCTGGAGACCTTCCTGACCGTCCTCGACGAATTCGGCGCCTTCCCCGCCGTCGTCGCCCGTGAGCTGGACCGCTACCTGCCCTTCCTGGCGACCACGAAGGTCCTCATGGGCGCGGTGCGGGCCGGTGTCGGCCGCGAGGTCGCGCACGAGGCCATCAAGGAGAACGCGGTCGCCTCCGCCCTCGCCATGCGCGAGCAGGGTGCCGAGCGCAACGAGCTGCTCGACAAGCTCGCCGCGGACGAGCGCATCCCGCTGGACCGCGCCCAGCTCGACGCCCTGATGGCCGACAAGCTGTCCTTCACGGGTGCCGCCGCCGGTCAGGTCGCCGTCGTCGTCGGCCGCATCGAGGAGATCGTCAAGCAGTACCCGCAGGCCGCGGGCTACACCCCGGGGGCGATCCTCTGACGCGGCCCACTCCCGCGGACCTGGAGGCCGCCCGCGACCGGCTGGTGCCGGATATCGTCGCGGACGGCCTCCGCGTCCTGTTCTGCGGCATCAACCCGGGTCTGATGACCGCCGCCACCGGCCACCACTTCGCCCGGCCCGGCAACCGCTTCTGGCCCGTGCTGCACCTGTCGGGTTTCACCCCGCGGCTGCTGAAGCCGTCCGAACAGGGCGAGCTGCCGTCGTACGGGCTCGGGATCACGAACGTGGTGGCGCGCGCGTCGGCGCGGGCCGACGAACTGACCGCCGAGGAGTACCGCGAGGGCGGACGGCTGCTCGCCGCCAAGGTGGAGCGGCTGCGTCCGAGGTGGCTGGCCGTGGTGGGTGTCACGGCGTACCGCGCCGCGTTCGACGACCGCAAGGCCAAGGTGGGGCCGCAGGAGCGGACGATCGGGAGCAGCCGGGTGTGGGTGCTGCCCAACCCGAGCGGTCTGAACGCCCATTGGACGGCGGCGTCGATGGCGGAGGAGTTCGCCCGTCTGCGGGAGGCCGCGGAGGCGGACGGCGGGGCTCCCTCGTAGGGACCGGTCCGCGGAGCGCGTGCCTGGCGTCCTCCGGACCCTGCTCCGAGGCGGTGCGGGCGGGCGCCGTCAGGTCAGGGCGGGTCCATGACCGTGACCACGGCGAGGAGTTGGAAGGGCAGCTCCTTGTCCCACTGCGAGACGCCGAGGGCTATCCAGCGGCCGTGCGCCTCCGCCCGCCAGAGGTGCAGGTCGGGCACGTGGGCGCTCAGCGAGCCCCACGGCTCCGGTATCTCCTCGCCCGCCTCGGCCCGTTCGAGGACGCTCATCAGGGAGAACCTCCGCGGCGGGCCCCAGCGGTCCGCCAGCCGCTCCGCGAGGCCGTCCCGGTCGGCCTCGTACTGCTCCTCCGCCTCCAGGCGGCGGGTGCCGTCGTCCTCCCAGAAGTCCTCGCTCGTGGCCAGTTCCGCCAGGTGGTAGCCCGGTCCCCCGGTGCCGACGTCCGATCGGCCGGGCTCCGGGGGGAACGCCTCGGAGCACAGCCGGTCGATCGTGGCGAGTTGCCGCGCGATGGTCATGCCGTCCAGTAAACCGGCCCCCACTGACAATTGGCGGTCCGTCAGCGCCCCACCCCCGTGGGCCCGGTGACCGTCAGGCGTCGCGCCGCCGGACGCTCCACGCTCCCGCGCACAGGGCCGCCACCGCCCAGGCGGCGGTCACGGCCAGTCCGGTCCAGGGGCCGAGGGCGCCGTCCCAGGTGTCGCGCAGCGCCACTTGGCCCGCCCGGTCGGGGAGGTAGTCGGCCGCGCCGCCGGAGACCCCGCCGACCACGAAGGAGACGATGAGCAGGAACGGGATCAGGATGCCCAGTGTCGCGACCCCGCTGCGCAGCAGGGCGGTCAGTCCGGCTGCCAGAAGGGCCATGAGGGCGAGGTAGAGGCCGCAGCCGACGACGCCGCGCAGCGCCTCGGCCCCGGTGACACCGCTCCAGCGGGAGCCGAGAACCGCCTTCCCGACGGCGAGCGTCACGACTCCGGTGACCAGGCCCACGGCCAGTGCCGGTACGCCGACGGCCACCGCCTTGGCCGCGAACCAGCGCCATCGGTCCGGCATCGCGGTCAGCGAGACCCGCAGGGCCCCCTCCCGGAACTCGGCGGCGACGGCCTGCGCGCCGAAGGTGACCGCCGCGATCTGCCCGAAGCTGACGCCGAAGAACGCCGAGTACAGGGCGTCGAATCCGGTGCCGTCGGACTCGTCGGCCCCGGCGAGCGCGGAGAAGGAGGCGGTGAGCAACGGGACCGCGAGCAGCGCTCCGAGGAGTGGGCGCAGCGTACGGACCTTGATCCACTCCGCGTGGAGTGCGGGGACGAACGGCACGGTCAGGCCTCCTGAGACGGTACGGGGGACGGTGTGGCGGTGAACTCGGCCTCCGGTGAGGTCAGTTCGAGGTAGGCCTGTTCCAGGGTGGCTTCCTCCGCCGCGAGTTCGAGGATCGGGAGCCCGGCGCCGGAGACGAGGTGCCCGATGTCCTCCACGCGCGCGTGCGGCACGGTCCAGCGTCCGTCCTCGCCCTCGACGGCCTCGTGGCCGTGCCGTGCCAGCAGGCGGCTCAGCTCCTTGCCGTCCGTGGTCCGCACCCGGACGCGGGGCCGCACGCGCGCGTGGATGAACTCCCGCACGGGCGTGTCGGCGAGCAGGCGTCCCCGGCCGAGGACGATCAGGTGGTCGGCGAAGGACGCCGTCTCGGTCATCAGATGGCTGGAGACCAGGACGGTGCGGCCCTCCCGGGCGAGCCGGCGGAGCAACTCCCGTATCCAGACGATGCCTTCGGGGTCGAGTCCGTTGGACGGCTCGTCCAGCAGCAGCACCGGGGGGTCGCCGAGAAGCGCAGCCGCGATGCCGAGCCGCTGCCGCATGCCCAGCGAGTACGTTCGCACCCGGTGCCGTGCGACCGGGGCGAGTCCCGTCTCCTCCAGGACCTCGTCCACCCGGCGTCCCGGGACGCGGTTGCTCGCCGCCAGTGCGCGCAGGTGGTCGCGCGCGGTGCGGGAGCCGTGCGGGGCGCCCGCGTCGAGCAGCGCGCCCACCTGACGCAGCGGCTCGCGCAGCGAGGCGTAGGGCCGTCCCCCGATCGTGGCGGTGCCGGACGTGGGCCGGTCCAGCCCCAGCACGAGCCGCATGGTGGTGGACTTCCCGGCGCCGTTGGGCCCGAGGAACCCGGTGACCCGGCCGGGCCGCACGCTGAACGTCAGCCCGTCCACGGCGCGTCCGGTCCCGTACTCCTTGGTGAGGTCCTGTACGTCGATGCTGGTCATGGCACCAGCGTGGCCGTGTCCGGGCCGCCGTCCCTCCCCCGCGCGGGGAAAGCGTCTCCCCCGCTCGGGGGAGCCCCGCTGTCGGTGCCGCCTGGCACGATGACGCAATGGACCGGTTCCTGCGCCCGCTGACGAGCGCGACGACGTACACGCGTCTGCTGCACCTGTGGGTGCCGATGCTCTTCGTCAGCGTGTGGCTGTTCATCGACATGTCCCGGCCGTGGGTGCCGGCCCTGCTGCTGATCCCGCTGGGACTGGTTCCGGCCGTGCGGGCGGGCGAGGGTGTGCAGGCGCGCCTGATGCTGATGCCGGACGGGGGGACGGCCGTCTCGGTCACCAGGTCGGCCGCGTGGCGGGACCGGCTGCGGACGGTGCTGTGGCTGGAGGCGCGGATGGCGCTGGGGGCGGTCACGACGGCGGTGTGCGTGTGGCTGCCGGTGCTCGTCGTCGATCTGTTCCGGGCCGCCTTCGGCGACGCGCCGGTCCACGACCCGCTCCTGACGGTGGACCACCCGCACTGGGGCTACGTCCTGCTCGTCCCGCTGCCCGTGCTCGCCCTGTACGCCGCGGTCCTCGGTCTGGGCGGCCTGGTCACGGCGCTCGCGCGCCGCCTGCTCGGCCCCTCCCCCGGTGAGCGGCTGGCGGCCTTGGAGGAGCGGACCGAGCAGCTGCTGGAGCGCAACCGCATCGCCAGGGAACTGCACGACTCCATAGGGCACGCGCTGACGGTGGCCGTGGTGCAGGCTGGAGCGGCGCGCACGGCCCGGGACCCGGCGTTCACGGACCGGGCCCTGGCGGCGATCGAGGACACCGGCCGGGCCGCTCTGGAGGACCTGGAGCGGGTCCTGGGTGTGCTGCGCGAGGCGGAGCGCCCGGCGAGCAGCCGTCCCGCGCTGACCGAGGCGGACCGCCTCCTGGAGTCCGCGCGTGCCTCCGGCGCCGAGGTCGACGCCGAGGTGACGGGCCCCCTGGAGAGCGTTCCGGGCCCGGTCTCCCGGGAGGGCTACCGCATCCTCCAGGAGTCCCTCACGAACGCGCTGCGGCACGCGGGCGGAGTGCCGGTCCGGGTCCGGGTCGCGGTCGCGGACGGCACCCTCGGCCTGGAGGTGCGCAACCCGCTGACGGCGACCGTCCCCGGTCCCGGCCGGGGCAGCGGACTGCGGGGCATACGGGAGCGCGCGGCGCTGCTCGGGGGCCGCGCGCGGACGGGCCCCGACGAGGGCGAGTGGCGGGTGCGCGTGGAGCTGCCGCTGGGCTGATCTACGCTGGCCGGATGCCGGTCACCCCCGTCACCGTTCTGCTCGTCGACGACGAACCCCTCGTACGCGCGGGTCTGCGTGCCGTCCTCGAAGCGCAGCCGGACATCGAGGTGTGCGGTGAGGCGGCCGACGGCGCGGCAGTGATCCCGCTGGTGCGGCGGCTGCGCCCCGACGTGGTCGCCATGGACGTGCGGATGCCGCTGCTGGACGGGATCGAGGCCACCCGGGCGGTGCTGCGGACCGTCGCCGACCCGCCGAAGATCCTCGTGATCACGACGTTCGAGAACGACGAGTACGTCTACGAGGCGCTGCGCGCCGGCGCCGACGGGTTCCTGCTGAAGCGGGCCCGGCCCGCCGAGATCGTGCACGCCGTACGGCTGGTCGCCGAGGGCGAGTCCCTGCTGTTCCCCGCGTCCGTGCGGCAGTTGGCCGCCGAGTACGGCGACGGCGGCGGGAATCCGGCGGCCCGGGCGCTGCTGGAGCGGGCCACGCTGACCGGGCGGGAGGCGGAGGTGCTGCGCCTGATGGCCCGGGGTCTGTCCAACGCGGAGATCGCCGCCCGGCTGATCGTCGGGACCGAGACGGTCAAGTCCCACGTCAGCGCCGTACTGGCCAAACTGGGCGCCCGCGACCGCACTCAGGCGGTCATCACGGCGTACGAGTCGGGGTTCGTGTCACCGGGCTGAGACGGACCCGTCGGTAACCTGGGGGTGCCCGGCACTCGCCGGAGGCCGCCACGCCGAGTACGATCCGGCCAACACGCGCGCGAGCTGGGAGGAAAGACGTTGGGGCGGTTGACCGGCGGGGACCCCTCTCTGCTGCGAAGGATCAATTCCGCGGTGGTGCTGCACGCCCTGCGTGCCACGGACTGCGCGACCCTCACCGAGATCACCCGGGTGACCGGGCTGTCCCGGCCCACGGTCGAGGGCGTCGTCGAGGGTCTGATCGAGGCGGGGCTGGTCGTCGAGAAGGCCGCCGACGACAGTGCCGCGAGGCGCCAGGGACGGCCCGCCAGGCGCTTCAGGTTCCGGGCGGAGGCGGGGCACCTGCTGGGCCTGGAGATCGGCCCGCACCGGGTCGCCGCGCTCCTCGCCGACCTGGACGGCCGGGTGCTGGGCGCCATCTCCAAGGAGGTCGAGGAGACCGCTCCGGCGGACGAGCGGCTCGAACGGCTGCGGGGCGCGGTCGCCGAGCTGCTGCGCCGGGCGGGCGTCGCGCGCAGCTCCCTGCGGGCGGTGGGGGTGGGCAGCCCCGGCATCGTCGAGGCGGACGGCACCGTCCGACTCGGTACGGCCCTGCCGGAGTGGACGGGCCTGCCCCTCGGCGAACGGCTCAGCCGCTCCTTCAAGTGCCCGGTGCTGGTCGAGAACGACGCCAACGCGGCGGCGGTCGCGGAGCACTGGAAGGGCGCGGCGACGGAGTCCGACGACCTGGTGTTCGTCCTGGCTGGGCTGAGCCCGGGCGCCGGATCGCTGATCGGCGGCCGGCTGCACCGGGGCTACGGCGGCGCCGCCGGGGAGATCGGGGCGCTGCACCTGCTGGGCCGCGGGGCGACGCCGGAGACGCTGCTGTCGACGACGGACGAGCCCCTGCACCCCCTCGACGAGCAGGCCGTCGCCGACGTCTTCGCGCTCGCCCGCGAGGGCGACCAGCGGGCCCGGGCCGCCGTCGACCGGTTCATCCAGCGGCTGGTCCACGACGTGGCGGCGCTGGTGCTCGCGCTCGACCCGGAGCTGGTCGTCATCGGCGGCTGGGCGGCCGGTCTCGACGGTGTACTGGAGCCGTTGCGGCGGGAGTTGGCGCGCTACTGCCTGCGGCCCCCGAAGGTGGCGCTGTCCCTGCTGGGCGAGGCGGCGGTCGCCACGGGCGCGCTGCGGCTGGCCCTGGACCACGTGGAGGAGCAGCTGTTCGCCGTGGAGGGCACGGTCACCGCACGTCGCTGACACGTCCTCAAACGCGGCGAGAGACGTCGACGCCCCGGCCGGTGGCCGGGGCGTCGACGTGTCCCGCGTGAACTCGGGTGCGGGCGCTGTCGCCCGCCGGGTCAGGAGGCGCGGCGCTCCTGGTCGTGGTGGATCTCGACGCCGCCGGAGTCCCCGAAGGTCAGCCGGCAGGTGTCGGCCCGGTACGTGGCCAGCGAGACGGCCACCGTGCGCCCTTCGGCGAAGAAGCGGGTCGTGACGACGAGGACGGGCGCCCCGGGGAGGCGGTCGAGTTCCTTGGCGTCGTCCGCGCGCGCGGAGCCGAGTTCCACCGCACGGTCCTGGCCCTCCAGGCCCAGGCGCTGGAGCTCGCGCAGCACGGCACGCGCGCGGGCCGGACCGGAGGGTGCGTCGATGGAGCTGAGGTCCGGCACCGAGGCGGCCGGGACGTAGAGCAGTTCGGCGGCGACCGGCTGCCCGTGCGTCACCCGGGAGCGGCGCACGACGTGCACCGCCTCGCCGCGGTCCGTCCCCAGCATGTCGGCGACCGCGCCGGGCGGCACGGCCAGTGTGCAGTCCGCGGGCTGCCAGGCGTCACCGGCCGCGCCCGGCCAGGTGTGCTGCTCGGACCCGACGGCGACGCCCACGCGCGGCGGGGCGACCGTGGTGCCCACTCCGCGGCGGCGCTGCAGGCGGCCTTCCAGTTCCAGCTGTTCGAGGGCCTGCCGGAGCGTGGCGCGGGCGACTCCGAACCGGGCCGCGAGGTCCCGCTCGTTGGGCAGGATCTCGCCCACCGAGAACTCGGAGTCGAGTGCCTCACTGAGCACGGTCTTGAGATGCCAGTACTTCGGCTCCGGCACCGTTTCCAGCTGCGTGGTCCCCACCCTGTCCTCCGCAATCGCCGTGGCCCGGCGGCGTTTTAGCGCCCTTGTTTATTAAAGGTTCCTGCACTATCCCTGCGACCATAGGACGGGCCCCACCCTTGGTCAAGACCAATCCTCGATCCCTTGCGGATTGCTCGGGTGCCTTGCCGCGCAGCGTTCATACGGCGTTCGCGCCGGGTCACGTGCGCGACACGAGCGCGCGGCACGGGGCGCACGGCCGCCCGGGGACCCGGCCGCGCGTGAACCGGCGCACGGCAGGAAGCCCCCGCCGGGACGACGGGGGCTTCGGGACTTCCGGGGCCGGTGGGGCAGGTGGGGCCGGCGAGTCAGTGGGGTGACAGGGAGAGCAGCTTCTCCGGGTTGCGTATGACGTAGACGCACTGGATCCGGCCGTCCGTGACGTCCAACTGGAAGACGCTGTCGACCTTGTCGCCGGACAGCACCAGGAAGGCGGCGCCGCCGTTCAGCTCCACCATGCGGAACGAGACGTCCGGCACGCCCTTGCCCGAGACCGCGTGCAGGAAGCGGCCCACCTTGTCCGCGGAGTGCAGGACCCGGAGCGGCGCCTTGGACAGCCCGCCGCTGTCCCCGACCAGCTGGACCTCGGGGGCCAGCAGGGACATGAGGCCCGCCAGGTCGCCGTCCACCGCGGCGGCGAGGAACCGCTCGGTCAGCGCGCGGCGTTCGGCCGGATCGACCTCGTAGCGGGGCCGTCGTTCCTCGACGTGCCGGCGCGCCCGGCCCGCAAGCTGGCGTACCGCCGCCTCGCTGCGGTCCAGGGTGGTGGCGATCTCCGCGTACGGGAATCCGAACGCCTCCCGCAGCACGAACACCGCGCGTTCGAGGGGCGACAGGGACTCCAGGACCACGAGCACGGCGAGGGAGACGGAGTCGGCGAGCACGGCCCGTTCGGCGGTGTCCGGCGCGGTGTCCCCGAACTCGGTGACGTACGGCTCGGGCAGCCAGGGGCCCACGTAGGCCTCGTTGCGCGACTGCACCTGGCGCAGCCGGTCGATGGCGAGCCGGGTGGTGACGCGCACCAGGTAGGCGCGCGGTGTGCGCACGTCCGAGCGGTCGGAGTCCGACCAGCGGAGCCACGCCTCCTGCACCACGTCCTCGGCGTCGGCGACCCTGCCGAGCATGCGGTAGGCGACGCCCATCAGGACGGGGCGGTGCTCTTCGAAGACGTCGGTGGCGGTGCCGGTGTCCGTGGTCACCCGTCCATCCCATACGACCTCCGGCCTCGTGTCCAGGCGATATCCCACCCACGGCGCGGCGCCGGGCACTCGGCGCGCCCGCGCCGGCCGGGCGGGGCGTCGAGCCCGCGCCGTCGGGCGTTCGGTGCCGGTCGGGCACGATGTCCGGCGGGCCTTCCAAGTCGGGCCGGTACGGGGGCTACCCGCCGGTAGCCATTGCTGACAAGCTGTCTACGAACGTGTCCGTCACCCGTGCCCGTCGCCCGTCAGCGCGTCCCATGTGAGGAGCAGCACCATGTCCGCCACGGTCTCCTTCACCGTCCCCTCTCCGCACGGCCCCGAGCCGGTGACCCTGTCCTACACGCGTGTGGGCACCGGCGAACCGCTGCTCCTGCTGCACGGCATAGGCCACCACCGGCAGGCCTGGGACCCCGTCCTGCACATCCTGGCGGCCGAGCGGGACGTGATCGCGGTGGATCTCCCCGGGTTCGGCGAGTCCCCCGCCCTGCCCGTCGGGCTGACGCACGACCTCGCCACCATGAACGCCGCGCTGAGCGCGTTCTGCGACGCCCTGGACCTGGACCGACCGCACGTCGCGGGCAACTCCCTCGGCGGCCTGCTGGCCCTCGGACTCGGCCGCGACAAGCTCGTACGCTCCGTCACGGCACTGTCGCCCGCGGGCTTCTGGACGCAGGCCGAACGTCGGTACGCCTTCGGGGTCCTGACCGCGATGCGGCACGCCGCGCGCCGCCTGCCGCTGCCCCTCGTGGAGCGCCTCTCCCGGACGGCCGCCGGGCGCACGGTGCTGACGAGCAGCATCTACGCGCGGCCTCACCGCCGTTCACCCGAGGCAGTCGTCGCCGAGACGCTCGCGCTCGCCCACGCGGAGGGCTTCTCCGAGACCCTGCGGGCCGGCATCACCGTCCGGTTCACCGACGACGTCCCGGGAGTGCCGGTCACCGTCGCGTGGGGCACCCGGGACCGGCTGCTGGTCCGCCGTCAGGGCGTCCGCGCCAAGCGGATCATCCCCCGCGCCCGCCTCGTCCGGCTGCCCGGCTGCGGCCACGTCCCGATGAACGACGATCCGGCCCTGGTGGCGCGGGTCGTCCTGGACGGCAGCCGCTGACCGGCGCGCCCGCACCCTGAGCGCCCCCGAGCCCAGGGCGACACCGGCCCCCACGAGGGCACTGCCGACGGCCTGCGCGGCGCCGTACGCCCCCGTGCCGACGAGGGGCGCTGTGCAGGCGGCGGCGACGGGGATGAGCCCGGAGAAGAGCGTGGCGCGTTCCGCGCCGATGCGCTGCATGCCCATGTACCAGCAGACGAAGCCGACGACCGTGACGACCACCGCCTGCCACAGCAGGGCCGCCGCCTCGGTGGCGTCCGGTACGCGCAGCCACCCGCCGCCGTCCGCGAGCAGCCCCGCCGCGGCCGACTCGGCCGCGGCGACCGCGCAGACGGTGGCGGACAGCAGCCGGGGCCCCAGCGGGCGCAGCACGGGCACGGCGAGGACCGCGAAGCCGACCTCCCCGCCGAGCGCGCACGCGGACCAGGCGATCCCCGCGCCGTCCGTACGCCCCCATCCCTGCACGGTGAAGGCGCCGACCGCGACCAGCAACGCCCCGTACAGGACGAGGCGTTGGGGCCGGCGCCCGTCCAGGAGGGGGACGAGGACGGCGACCGCCACCGGGGCGCAGCCGACGAACACCCCTGGAACCGCCGGTTCCGCGGTGCGTTCGGCCGCGATGACGGCGAGGTTGAAGCCGACCATGCCCACCGCCGCGAGGAGGGCGAGGCGCGTCCACTGGCGCGGGGCGAGGCGGCGCAGCGGTGCCGTGCCGCCCCGGCCGAGGAGGGGCAGGAGCAGCAGGCAGGCCAGGCCGTAGCGCAGGAACTGGCCACCCGCGTACGGGTAGTGGCCCAGCACGCTGTTGGCGGTGAAGGAGCCTCCGACGAGGACGCAGGCGAAGGCGGCGAGCAGGGCTCCGCGGGTGGTGGCGTTCATGGCGGTGACGCTACGAAGCGTCCCGGTCCGGTTTAAGGTCCACTTCCATGACGCCATCGGGGACCAATCGGGACGAGGGGGCCGTGGCGCGGTCGCCGTGGGCCGCCGCCTGGGAGCTGCTGCTGCCGGCCGCGTCGGCGCCCGCACGCGCGCGTGGCCGCACCCTCCAGGCGGCGCTGCGGGAGGCGGTGCGCTCGGGACGGCTCGCGCCGGACACCCGGCTGCCGCCGAGCCGGGAACTCGCGGCCGATCTCGGGGTGTCACGAGGGCTCGTCACGGAGGCGTACGAGCAGCTGACGGCGGAGGGATACCTGCGCAGCGGCCGGGGCGCCGGGACCTGGGTGGGCGGCGCGGCCCGGGCGGCCCGACCGCCCGCGCGCGATCTCGCGCCGCGCTCCCCGGGCGCCCGCGCCGACTTCCTGCCCGGCACACCGGACCTGTCTCTGTTCCCGCGCGCCGCCTGGGCCGCCGCGCAGCGCGGGGTGCTCGCCGAACTGCCCCACCACGCACTCGGTTACCCCGATCCGCGGGGGCTGCCCCGGCTGCGGACCGCCCTGGCCGAACTGCTCTCCCGGCGCCGGGGCGTGGTCGCGGACCCGGAGCGGGTGGTGGTCGTCTCCGGGGTGGCGCAGGCGACGACGCTCCTCGGATTCGTGCTCCACGCGCGCGGGGTGCGCACCGTCGGTGTGGAGGACCCCGGCAGCCCCGAGCACGGCGCCCTCTACACCTCGGCCGGCCTCACCGCCGTCCGCCTGCCGCTCGACCGCGAGGGCCTGTCGACCGGCCCCCTGTACGACTCCGGAGTGCGGGCGGTCGTCACCACCCCCGCCCACCAGTTCCCCTCGGGGATCGCGTACTCGGCGCGGCGCCGTGCCGAACTGCTCGACTGGGCCCGCTCGGTGGACGGTCTCGTGGTCGAGGACGACTACGACGGGGACTTCCGCTACGACCGTGCCCCGGTGGGCGCGCTCCAGGGCCTGGACCCGGAGCGCGTCGCGTACACCGGGTCGGTCAGCAAGTCGCTCGCGCCCGGGCTCCGGCTGGGCTGGCTCCTCGTGCCCGGGTCGCTCGCCGAAGAGGTCGTCGAACGCAAGCGGACCATGGATCTCGGCCATCCCGCCATCGACCAGGCCCTCATGGCGCGGTTCCTGGAGCGCGGTGACTACGACCGGCAGCTGCGGCGCTGCCAGCGCGCCTACCGGGAGCGGCGCGACACGCTCGTGGCCGCCCTCGACGAGCACTTCCCCGGCACGAAGGTGTCGGGGATCGCCGCCGGACTGCACGCCATCGCCGAACTGCCCGACCGGTACGGGCCCCCGGACCGCTTCCTGCGGCTCGCGGCCGCCGAGGGCATCGCGGTGCGGCCGCTGTCGGACTACGGCACGGCGGTCGACGAGGGCGTGCGGCTGGTGCTGGGGTACGCGCACCTGTCCCCGGCCCGCATCCGGGAGGGGGTGCAGTTGATGGCGGCGGCGGTACGCCACGGGTGACGGGGATTCGCCGGTGGGTCGCCGGCCGGTGGCGCACGCCGGTTCCCCTGCCGGTGCGGTCAGTTGTTCACTTGGGGTTTCCGTGTGCGCTGCGGCGCACCAGTAGTTGTGGCACTGCACACTGGCCGGAACCCGTCCCTGGAGGCGCATCCATGTCACACCGTCCGCCGTTTCCCGGCCGCCGCAGCGTGCTGCGCGGCTCTCTCGCCGCGTCGGCGGCCCTGGCCGTGCCGGCTGCGGCCGGCGCCGCTCCGGCGTTCGCCCTGTCGGGACGGCCGGAGGCGGGCTGGGGCGTCCAGGCCGGCGACGTCACGACCGACTCCGGTCTGGTGTGGGTGCGTTCCGACCGGCCGGCCCGGATGATCGTCGAGACGTCGGCCACCGAGTCCTTCCGCAACGCCAGGAGATGGCACGGTCCGCTGCTCGGCCCCGGCACCGACTTCACCGGCACGACCAGGCTGCGCGGGCTGCCGCCGGGCGAGCAGATCCACTACCGCGTGCTGCTCGCCGACCCCGACGACCCGCGGCGCACCGGCGAGCCCGTCCCCGGCACCTTCCGCACGGCACCGGTCCGGCGGCGCGACGGCGTACGCTTCCTGTGGTCGGGCGACCTGGCCGGGCAGGGCTGGGGCATCAACCCCGACCGCGGGGGCTACCGCATCTACGACGCCATGGCGGCGCTGGACCCGGACTTCTTCCTGTGCAGCGGCGACAACATCTACGCCGACGGGCCGATCTCCGCGACCGCCGCCCTGCCCGACGGCAGCACCTGGCGGAACGTCACCACCGAGGAGAAGTCCAAGGTCGCCGAGACCCTGGCGGAGTTCCGCGGCAACTTCCGCTACAACCTGCTGGACGACAACCTCCGCCGCTTCAACGCCCAGGTGCCGTCCATCGTGCAGTGGGACGACCACGAGGTGCGCAACAACTGGTACCCGGGCGAGGTGATCGCGGCGACGGACACGCGGTACACCGAGAAGAGCGTCGACGTGCTGGCCGCGCGCGCCAACCGCGCGTTCGGCGAGTACTTCCCGGTCTCCGCGCTGCGTCCGGGCGCCCGGGAGGGACGGGTGCACCGCGTCGTGCGCCATGGCCCCCTGCTCGACGTCTTCGTGCTGGACATGCGCACCTACCGCAACGCCAACACCCCCGGCACCCAGACCACCGACCCCCAGGGCATCCTCGGCGAGGAGCAACTGCGGTGGCTCAAGCGGGAACTGTCCCGCTCGCGCGCCGTGTGGAAGGTGATCGCCGCCGACATGCCCCTCGGGCTGGTCGTGCCGGACACCACCGAGGGGCAGAAGAACATCGAGGCGGTGGCCCAGGGCGATCCGGGGGCACCGCTCGGGCGCGAACTGCAGATCGCCGAGCTGCTGCGGTACATCAAGCACCGGCGGATCACGGGTACCGTGTGGCTGACGGCCGACGTCCACCACACCTCGGCCCAGCACTACCTGCCGGAGCGCGCCGCGTTCACCGACTTCGAGCCGTTCTGGGAGTTCGTCTCCGGCCCCCTGAACGCCGGCGCGTTCCCGGCCAGCGCCCTCGACGGCACGTTCGGCCCCGAGCGGGTGTTCGTGAAGGCGCCCACCGCGTCCAACGTCTCGCCCGCCGGGGGCTACCAGTTCTTCGGCGAGGTGGACATCGACGGCGGCAGCGGCGACCTGACGGTCCGGCTGCGCGAGCAGGACGGCACCGTGCTGTTCACGAAGGTGCTGCGACCGGGCCGGGTCGGGCAGTGACCCGTCGCTGAGCCGGACGGTCCCGTACCCTCGAACCGATGGGCAGCGCACCGGAGTCATCCCCCGGTGCGCCGCTCCGTTCGCCGTGCGCCACCACGGTCTGCCGGGCACAACCACCGGCGGCACAGGGGCCATTGTCAGTGGTGGCCTCTACGGTTCTCCCAACGCGATCTCCGCACGCCGGGGTCGGCGCCCGGCCGCACCAAGCCGCGAGGGCGCGTTCCACGGCGTCCTCCACCCTCGCGCGCGCCGCGCGGACCGTGCGGCCCGGGGTCGTTCCCGGGCCGGGGCCGCCGCCCGCGCCGGGGTCGTGCGCACAGTGGGGGCCGGGAGACCGAGGATCGACGGGGGCGTGCGATGGGTGTGCTGATGGAGGCCGTGCGGGCGGGGCGGACGGCTGAGGTCGTGAGCCTGCTGGACGGCATGACCGATACGGAACGCAGGGCGTGCCTCCCGGGGCTGAGACAGCTCCGCAAGGAGCTGGGGGCGACTCCTTGGAACGTGGAGTCCCGCCGCGCCCAGCCCGCGCTGCACGCGGCCGGAGCGGCATGCCAGACCGGGGCCGCCGCGGCGGCCACCTGGCTCGCGGCGCCCGATCTGCGCTGGTCGCAGGCGTCGCCGGCCGTCCTGCTCGACGTGCTCGGGGACCGTGACCCCGCGTGGCTGGCCGACGTGACGCACCGGCTCGCCCAGCAGCCGCTCGCCTCCGGTGTGCCGTACGCGCTGATGGCGGGTCTGGTGCGGCTGTCCGGGTGTGCCGCGCCGACGACGGACGCCTATGTCCAGGGCTGGATGGAGCATCTCGGCCATGTCTGGAAGCGCGGGGACACCGTCCTGGACCGGCTGCGCAGGGATCCCCACCTGACGGAGCTGGCCACCGCCCTCTTCACGACCGACGGCATCGGCGCCCGCGTGGAGTGGCAGTACGGTGAGGGCGCCGACATCTGGACGGTGGCCCTGGCCCGGCTCGGCGGCGAGGGCCTGCTGGACCGCCGGACCATGGTCGACGCCTGTGTGGCCAGGCTGCTGCGGGGCGGGTCGCCGGCCGACCACCGGGTGTTCCTGCGGCTGTTGGTCTCGCTGAAGCTCACTCCGGACGAACGGCGGGAGCGTGTCGGCGACTGGATCGCCCTGGTCCGCGACGCACCCTCGGCCGTGGCCGCACACGCCCAGGCCGTGCTGGGCGCTCTCGCCCTCGACGGGCAGCTGACCGCCCGCCGTATCTCGGAGATGTCCGGCGGGGTGCTGCCGCGCAGCGAGAAGAAGCTGGTCCGCACCCAGCTCATCCTGCTGGCCAAGGTGATCGGACGCGATCCGTCCACGGCCGCGGAGCTGCTGCCCGCGGTGGCACCGGCGTTCACGCACCAGGATTCCGGGGTGCAGGAGCGGGCGCTGAAGCTCGTGGAGCGCCACTTCGACCGGCTGGAGGACGCCGCCGCGCGGTCCGAACTGTCCCGGGCGGCGCACCGGTTGACGCCGGGACTGCGCGCGCGGGCGGCCCAGTTCCTGGGAGAGGAGCCCAGCGACGGGGAGGAGGCCGGCGCGCTGCTGGCGTCCGGCTGAACGCCGCGTGACCGGGAGTGTCTCCCGTCCGCGTCACACCCGGTGACGACAATCATAGAAAATGAAATAAAAAGGACAGAGAGACACTTAACCGATCAGTCACAAAGCGTTCGTGATCACGCAACACCGTTCCTTCACAGTGGCTGCATGACTCCGGACATGTCTGATGTGACGCGCACGAAGCACGGGCGCCCCGTGCACCACTGGCGGCGGGACCTCGTCGAGCTCGCCGCCCTGTTCACGGCCGTCGCGGTGGCCGACGCCGTGGCCAACCTGATCGGGCACGGCCCCGACGGCCCCGCCCTGCTGGGGATCTCGGCCGTCGTCCTGGTCGCCACGGCCGGATTCCACACCTGGTGGGCACGACGCCACGGTCACGCACCGCCGACAGGCGATACCGGCGCCCGGCCGCCCGCCGGGGCACTCCAGGCCGGGCAGCCCGAGGCCCCGGCGTCCGGGGACGCCGCGGAGGCACCCGTCCTGTGGCGGATGCGGACCACGGTGCAGGACGCTCCGGGCTCGCTGGCCGCGCTGTGCACCGCGCTGGCCCGGCACGAGGTCGACATCCTGAGCCTGCAGACCCATCCGCTGGCCGAGGGCACGGTGGACGAGTTCCTGCTGCGCGCCCCCGCCGCCCTGACCGCCGCCGAGGTCACCCGCGCCGTCGCCGGGGCGGGCGGCAGCGGCACGTGGATCGAGCGGGCAGACGCCCACGACCTGGTGGACGCGCCGACCCGGGTCCTCGGCCTCGCCACCCGCACCGCCCTGGACGCCGCCGAACTCCCGCTGGCGCTGCGGCAGTTGCTCGGCCGCTGCACAATCCGCTCACTGCCCGCCAGGTCACCGGGTTCCGGCCGTGCGAACGAGACCGCCCCCGTCGAGGGCGCCCTTGAGGACACGGTGATGCGGCTGCGGGCTCCCGAGGGCGGCGTGATCACCGTGGAGCGGCCGTATCTGCCGTTCACGCCGACCGAGTTCGCCCGGGCGCGGGCGCTGGTCGAGCTGGACGCGCGGCTCGGACCGCGCATCCCGCGCGGCCTCGACGTCCTGACGCTGCCCGAGGGCAACGCCATCACGGTGCGCCGGGCCGACGCCGCCGACCACGAGGCCGCGAAGGCCATGCACGAGCGCTGCTCGCCGCGCACCCTGAGCATGCGGTACCACGGCCCCGTCGGGGACGCCGACCGCTATCTGAACCACCTGCTCAGCCCCCGCTTCGGGCGGACGCTCGCCGTGCAGACCGCCTCGGGCCGCATCGTCGGCCTCGGCCACCTCCTGTGGGACGGCGACGAGACCGAGGTCGCCCTGCTGGTCGAGGACGAGTGGCAGCGGCGCGGCATCGGCGGGGAACTCCTCGGCCGGCTCGTCGCCATGGCGGTCGAGGCGGGCTGCGAGAGCGTGTACGCCGTGACGCAGGCGTCCAACACGGGCATGGTCGCCGCGATGCGTGCCCTGGATCTCCCCCTCGACTACCAGATCGAGGAGGGCACCCTCGTCATCACCGCCCGCCTCGAGAGCGCCCCGTCCGCCGCACCGCAGTCGCGGAACCACGCGGGCGGACGGGCCACCCGGGACTGACGACGGAGCCCGGTGCCGGTGCCATTACGGCACCGGCACCGGACACATCCGGTACGCGGCCACGTCCGGTACGCCGGGCAAGTCCGGTAGGCCGGGCACCCCGAGCACGTCCGGTACGCCGGGCGCATCCGGTACGCCGGGCGCATCCGGTACATCGAGCACGCCTGGCACGCCGGGCACATCCGGTACGCCGGGCGCGTCCGGTAGGCCGGGCACGCCGGGCACATCCGGTACGTCGAGCACGCCGGGCACATCCGCAACACCCCGCACGCCGGGCGCCCCGGGGCCGTATGGCACACCCGCAACCGTCCGACACGCCTGGCCCGACTGGCCCGCCTGGCCCGCCTGGACACCGGCCCGCCTGGACACCGGCCCGTCAGAGACCGTACGCGCCCGACACCCGGAACCGCAGGCACCAGAGGCACCACCGCGCTCACCGCGACGGCCAGGCCACGACGGTCCGTCGGCGGGGCCACCCGCCTCGCCGCGGGCGGCGTGTGCACCCCAGGCACGGCAAGCCCCACCCGCAGCGGCCCGGCGTATCCCGCCGGGCCGTTCGCGCGTGCCGGGAGCGCGCGGCGCCCCGCGGGCCGACGCGACTCCCACCCGTCGGTACGGCCCCCGCCGGGCCTCGGCCGTCACCTGACCGCGGCCACCACCGGTCCGCAGCACCCGCCGGTCCGCGGCCCCCTCCCCTCGGCGCCCGCCGTCAGGCCCCCTGTGCAGCCACCTCGCGCCGGCGACCCTGGTCCCGCGGCTCCGGAGGCGAACCCAGTGCGGTGTCCAGGTCGGCCCACAGGTCGTCCACGTCCTCCAGGCCCACCGACAGACGCAGCAACTGGTCGCTGACGCCCGCGTCCTGGCGGTCGGCCGAGGGGACGATGCGGTGGCTGATGGACGCGGGGTGCTGGATGAGGGAGTCGACGCTGCCCAGGCTCACGGCGGGGGTGATCAGGCGGACCCCGGCGATGACCTCGTGCGGGTCGCCGACGACCTCGAAGGCGATCATGGCGCCGCCGATGCGCGGGTAGTGCACGCGGGCCACCCGCGGATCGGCGGCCAGCCGGCCGGCGAGTTCGGCGGCGTTGGCCGAGGCCGCCCGGACCCGTACCGGAAGCGTCGACAGGCCCCGCAGCAGCAGATAGCCGGCGAGCGGGTGGAGCACCCCGCCGGTCGCGAACCGCACCTGGCGCAGTCCCCGCGCGAACTCCTCGTCGCAGGCCACCACCCCGGCCATGACGTCGCCGTGTCCGCCCAGGTACTTGGTGGCGCTGTGCAGGACGAGACGGGCGCCCTGCTCGGCCGGCCGCTGGAGCACGGGCGTGGCGAAGGTGTTGTCCGCGAGCAGCGGTACCGAACCGCAGGAGTGCGCGACGGCCCGCAGGTCGAGTTCGGCGAGCGTCGGGTTGGCCGGGGACTCGACCATGACCAGTCCCGTGTCGGGCCGCAGCGCGTCCGTGATCCCGGCCGGGTCGACCCAGGTCACCTCCGAGCCCAGCAGCCCGGCGGTCAGCAGATGGTCGCTGCATCCGTACAGCGGCCGTACGGCCACCACGTGGCGCAGGCCCATCGCGTTGCGCACGAGCAGGACCGCGCTGAGCGCCGCCATGCCGCTGGCGAAGGCGACCGCGCTCTCGGTGCCTTCGAGCCGGGCCAGCGCGGTCTCGAAGCGGGCGACCGTCGGGTTGCCGAGGCGCCCGTAGACCGGCGGCCCCTCCGGTTCGGCGCCGTCCGCGGCGAAGGCGTCGATGCGGGCGGCCTCGCCCCGGCTGTCGTAGGAGGGGTAGGTGGTGGACAGGTCGATCGGCGCGGCGTGCAGGCCCAGCCGTGCGAGGTCGTCGCGCCCGGCGTGCACGGCCTCGGTGGCCAGCTTGCGGGGCGCGGGGCGAGGATCGGGGACGCGGGAGGCGTTCGGGGTGACGGAGTCCATGGCCGCAGCCTGAACACCGGACGGGCCTACGGCGTCGAACCCCGTGCTACGTTCGGGCCATGGCCGAAACCGTCGTACTGGATCCGGTGGATCTTCATCTGCTGCGGCTGCTGCAGAACGACGCACGGACCACCTACCGCGATCTTGCCACGCAGGTCGGGGTCGCGCCGTCGACCTGCCTGGACCGGGTGACCCGGCTGCGCCGCGCCGGGGTCATCCTCGGGCACCAGCTGCGGCTCGACCCGGCGAAGCTGGGGCGCGGTCTGGAGGCCCTGCTGTCCGTGCAGGTCAGGCCGCACCGGCGGGAGTTGGTCGGACCGTTCGTCGACCGCATCCGGGCGCTGCCGGAGTCCCGTACGGTCTTCCACCTCACCGGCCCCGACGACTACCTCGTGCACGTGGCGGTGTCGGACATGACGGATCTGCAGCGCCTGGTGATCGACGAGTTCACGTCCCGGCGCGAAGTGGCCCGGGTCGAGACCCGGCTGATCTTCCAGCAGTGGGACTGCGGGCCCCTGCTGCCCCCGCAGCGGGACGCCTCCACGGCCACATCGGCGCACGGGGCACAAGGAGCCACGCCCTCAGCGGAATCGGGCTGACGCGGACGGGTTCCTCGTATGAGGATTGTCCGCATGTCAGACACCAAGAGCCCGCTGCCCCGCGAGGTCGCCGACACCTATGTCGACGAGCTCATCGCCCTCGACCCGGTCACCGGTACCTACCTCGGCGACAAGGCAAGTTCGACCAGGCTGCCGGACACCTCGCCCGCGGGCCAGGAGGCCCTGGCGGAGCTGGCACGGACGACGCTGGCACGGCTCGACGAGGCCGAGCGGCAGCCTGGCGCGGACAGCGGCATCGAGCGCCGCTGCGCCCGTCTGCTGCGTGAGCGCCTGACCGCCGAACTCGCCGTGCACGACGCCGACGAGGGACTGCGGGTGGTGAGCAACCTGCACTCCCCCGCGCATTCGGTGCGTGACATCTTCTCCCTCATGCCGACCGGGACGGACGAGGACTGGGCGGCCGTCGCCGAGCGGCTGCGCGCGGTGCCCGCCGCGCTGGAGGGCTACCGCGAGTCCCTGGCCCTCGGCCTGGAGCGCAAGCTGTACGGCGGTCCGCGTCCGACGGCCACCTTCATCACCCAGCTGACCGAGTGGGCGGACCCGCACGGGCAGGGCCGCGGCTGGTTCGAGGACTTCGTCTCGCCCGGTCCCGAGGCCCTGCGCGATGATCTCGACTCGGCCGCCCGCACGGCGACCGCGGCCCTGGCGTCCCTGCGGGACTGGATGCGCGACGTGTACGCGCCCGCCATCGAGGGCGCGCCGGACACCGTGGGCCGTGAGCGGTACGCGCGCTGGTCGCGGTACTACAACGGCACGGACCTCGACCTCGACGAGGCGTACGCGTACGGCTGGTCCGAGTACCACCGGCTGCTCGGCGAGATGAAGCAGGAGGCGGAGAAGATCCTGCCGGGTGCCGCGACGCCGTGGGTGGCGCTCGCGCACCTGGACGAGCACGGCACGCACATCGAGGGGGTCGACGAGGTCCGCGACTGGCTCCAGGGCCTGATGGACGAGGCGATCGACGCTCTCGACGGCACCCACTTCGAACTCGCCGAGCGGGTACGGCGGGTGGAGTCCCGTATCGCGCCGCCCGGGAGCGCGGCGGCCCCGTACTACACGGCCCCGTCCGAGGACTTCTCGCGCCCGGGCCGTACCTGGCTGCCGACGATGGGCCAGACCAGGTTCCCGGTGTACGACCTGGTGTCGACCTGGTACCACGAGGGCGTTCCCGGTCACCACCTCCAGCTCGCGCAGTGGGCGCACGTCGCCGAGGACCTCTCCCGCTACCAGGCCGGCGTCGGCGGGGTGAGCGCCAACTGCGAGGGCTGGGCGCTGTACGCGGAGCGGCTCATGGACGAGCTGGGCTTCCTCACGGACCCGGAGCGGCGGCTCGGCTACCTGGACGCGCAGATGATGCGGGCGGCCCGGGTGATCGTGGACATCGGCATGCACCTGGAGCTGGAGATCCCGGCCGAATCGCCGTTCCACCCGGGTGAGCGCTGGACCCCGGCGCTGGCCGAGGAGTTCTTCGGCTCCCACAGCAGCCGGCCGGCGGACTTCGTGGAGAGCGAGCTGACCCGCTACCTGTCCATCCCCGGGCAGGCCATCGGCTACAAGCTCGGCGAACGGGCGTGGCTGCTCGGCCGGGAGAACGCGCGGAAGCGGCACGGTGCCGCCTTCGACGCCAAGGCCTGGCACATGGCGGCGCTCTCCCAGGGCTCCCTGGGGCTGGACGACCTGGTGGACGAGCTGTCCCGGCTGTAGCCGGTCCGCCGTCCCCGGCGGGCGGGCCCGGGCGGGAGCCCGGACCCGGCCGCCGGTCCCGTGACGGGCGCCGGGTCAGCCGGTCAGCCGGCGCAGCTGTACGAGTCCCAGCCACGTCTCGGGTCCCGGTTCCACGTAGGCCGCGCGGACGCCGTACCGGCCGGGCTCCAGGGCGACCCGCAGGTGGTCCGTCCGCTCGGAGACCCGGCCCGGCCAGGCGGCGTCGAACAGGAGCACCGGTCCGGGGACGTCCCACCGCACCTCCGGCTCCCACACCGCCGCGTCGAGCGCGGCCGGGACGCCGGCGAGGAGTTCGGCCTCGGAGTCGGCGGCGCACCACCGTACGAAGGTGCCGTGCCGGGGCAGGAACGTGGTGGAGGCGGGTTCGTCCCCGAGGACCAGGGCCCGGGTGTCCCCCACCGGCACCAGGCCGATGAACCCCTCGACGTCGCAGGCCCGGTCGTAGTCGGACGACATGTCGTCGCCGTCGGCCCCCGACCAGAACGGCAGGACCACCTCGGGAATCGCTATGAGCGGCCCGCCGCCCGACTCGACCCACTCCACCGCACCCGGTTCCGCGTAACGCGCCATGCGCAGAAGTTACAGGCAGCGTTCCGCTCCGGCTCTCCCGCTCCCCCGCTCCGTCCGAATTCCCCTGTTCCGCCCCAACGCCTCGGCGTGGCAGGCCCCTTGGGGTGCCGCGGACGGCGGACTCAGCAGCCGCACTCGTCGGCGTCCACCGGCGCGGTCAGCGCGTCGGCGCTGCGCCGCTCGCTTCCCTCCCAGGTCTCGTAGGCGAAGCCCTCGCGCACCCAGTACTCGAATCCGCCGAGCATCTCCTTGACCTGGAAGCCGAGTTCGGCGAGCGCCAGGGCCGCGCGGGTCGCGCCGTTGCAGCCGGGGCCCCAGCAGTAGGTGACGACGGGCACGGAGCGGTCGAGGAGCTGCTCGGCCTGCTCCGGGATGAGCGCGGTGGGCAGGTGGACGGCGCCGGGCACGTGTCCCTGGTCCCAGGAGGCCGTGGAGCGCGAGTCGAGCACGACGAACCCGGGGTCGCCGCCCGCCGCGAGCACGGAGGCGACGTCGGACACGTCGGCGTGGAAGGCGAGGCTCGCGCCGAAGAAGGCGGCGGCCGCGGCCGGAGTCGCGGGGGCGATCCGCAGCACGGGGTTCGTGGCGGTCGCGTCGGTGGTGGCGGTCACGGTCATGGTCAGGCCTTCCTCCCGGTCCCGTCGTACCGGCGCTTTCACCGCGCCGGCCGTACGGGACTTCCTGTCCAGAAACCTACGGTCGGCGGCCGCCTCGATGAAGTGGCGAATCACGGCGTCGGTCTTGCCCGACCGGGGATTTCCCTGTTGTCTCTCGGGTATGACCGCGTATTCCCCGGACGCCACCGACTGGCGCATCCTCGACGTCCTGCAACGCGAGGGCCGGGCCAGCTTCGCCGAGCTGGCCCGCGCCGTCTCCATGTCCGCGAGCGCGGTCACCGAGCGGGTGCGCCGGCTGGAGGAGGCGGGCGTCATCCAGGGCTACGCGGCCGTCGTCGCCCCGGAGAGCCTCGGGCTGCCGATCCTCGCCTTCGTCCGGCTCCGGTATCCGACCGGCAACTACAAGCCCTTCCACGACCTGGTGGCGGTGACGCCCGAGATCCTGGAGGCCCACCACGTCACGGGCGACGACTGCTTCGTCATCAAGGTCGCGGCGCGCTCCATGGCCCATCTGGAGGAGGTGACGGGCCGGATCGGCACCCTGGGTTCGGTGACGACCAGCGTCGTCTACTCCTCGCCGCTGCCCCGGCGCCCGGTGGGCCGCTGAGTCCGGCAGGGGCCCGCCGGGGCGGGTCAGCCCGCGCCCCGCTGGCGTACGGCCGAACCCGTCCGGCCCTTCACGATCTCCAGCTGGGCGTGGATCCGCCGCCGCAGGTCCCCGACGTGGCTGACGATGCCGACGCTGCGGTCGCGTTCCCGGAGGGAGTCCAGTACGTCGAGGACCTCGTCCAGGGTCTGTTCGTCCAGGCTTCCGAAGCCCTCGTCGATGAAGAGGGTGTCGAGCCGGACCCCGCCGGCCTCGTCCGTGACCACGTCCGCGAGACCGAGCGCCAGCGCGAGCGAGGCGAAGAAGGTCTCGCCGCCGGACAGCGTCGCGGTGTCCCGCTCCCGGCCGGTCCAGGCGTCGACCACGTGCAGGCCGAGTCCGCTGCGGCCGCGGCCGGAGCGGTCGTCGGAGTGGACGAGGGTGTAGCGCCCGGACGACATCCGTTGCAGCCGCACGGTCGCCGCTGCGGCGACCTGCTCCAGGCGCGCGGCCAGCACGTACGACTCCAGGCGCATCTTGCGCTCGTTGTCCGCGGAGGTGCCCGCGGCGAGGCCCGCCAGTCGCGCCACCCGGTCGTACTCCTCCCGCAGGGGCCCGAGGCGGCGTACGCCCGCGAGCGCCCGCGCGGACAGCCGGTCGAGCTCGGCGCAGCATCGGGCGGCGGCGTCCCCGGCCGAGACGGCGTCCTGGAGTCCGCGGGCCGCGGACTCGGCGGCCCGCTCGACGGCCCAGAGGTCCACGGGTGGCAGCTGGGCGGCGGCCGCGGTGTCGGCCTCGGCGAGGACCGCGCGAACGGCCGCCTCCTCCGACTGCCAGGCGTCGAGGCGCCGTTGCAGGTCGCGGTGGGCCGCGTCGTCCAGCAGGGCGGCGGACGCGGCGAGCGGGGTGTCGAACCCGGCGCGGAAGGCCGCGTCGGCGAGGCGCGCGTCCGCCGACTTGAGCCGCTGCGCGGCCTCTTCGGCCTCGCGTGCGGCGTCCGCGGCGTCGGTGAGCCTGGCGGCTCGCCGCTCCAGCTGCGCCGACCGTGCCGCCACGCTGTCGGCGTCGCCCCGGACGTGCGCCAACTCCTCTTCCAGCGTGAGCCTTTCACGGTCCAGCGTGTCCCGGCGGGCCACGCGGGACGCGGCCCGTACCTCGGCCGCCTGCTGTGCCGCGACCCGGCGCCCGTGCTCGCGCTCGGCCTGGGCGAGCGCCTCCCGGGAGCCGTGCAGCCCGGAAGCGGCGGCCCGCGCCTCGGCGTACAGCCGCTCCAACTCCTCGACCTCCTCGGCGAGTTGCCCGGTCGGGGTGTCGCCCGCCTCGGCGGTGGCCGCGGCCAGCGCCTCACGTACGAGGCCGAGGCGGCGTTCGTCCTCGGCGCGCTGCTCGTCGGCGTCCTGGTAGGCGGCGAGCGCCCGCTCCTCGGCCTCCCGGTCGACGTGTCCGTCGATCTTCCGGGCCGGTGCGGGGTGTTCCGTGGCGCCGCACACGGCGCAGGGTTCGCCGTCGGCCAGGTTCGCGGCGAGTTCGGCCGCGATGCCGTTCAGCCGCTGTTCCTTGAGGTCCAGCCAGTGGGCGCGGGCGTCCGCCGCCCGCTCCCGGGAGGCGAGCACCTGCTCCTGGGCCCCGTCCGTGTCGCGGGCGAACTGGTCGCGCTGACGGGCGGCGTTCAGCCGTCTGCGGGCCGGGTCGCGCTGGACGGCCAGCTGTTCGGCGCGGGCGGCGGCCTCCTGCGCGCCCTCGATGTCCGTCTGGAGGGCGGCGCGGGTGGCGTCCCATCCAGCGAGCCAGCTCGCGGCCTCCTGGAGCACGTCCTCGTCGGCGCGCTCCTGCCGGTCGAGTCCGTCGCGCTCGGCGACGAGTTCGGCCAGCCGCTGCTCGGCACGGCGCGCCGACTCCAGGCCGCCCAGCTCCTCGGCGGCCTTGCGCGCGGCGACGGCGAGCCCGGCCGCTCCGGCCCCGGCGAACGTCTCGGGCAGCAGCTCGCGCGCGCGGGTCTCCTTCGCGGCGGCGCGCCGGTGCTCGGCCTCGGTGACCTCGCGCAGGTCGAGCGCGGGGGCCACGGCCTCGGCCTTGCGGGCCCGCTCCATCCGGGCCCGCGCCTCGCGGTAGCCGTCGGCGCGCTCCTCCAGACGCGCGGCCCGCTCGCGTGCCTCGGTGAACCGGCGCTGCAGCCGGGCCACTTCGCGCGCGTCGTCGAGTTCCCGCTCGGCGGCGGCATGCGCGGACTCCGCGGTCCGCCGGGCGCACTGGGCGACGGTGAGCCGCTCTCGGGCCGTGCTGCGGGCGATCGCCGCCCAGGTCAGGACGGCCTCGGCGAGCCCGGGGTCGCCGGGCGCGAGGTCGGGCAGGGGCTCGGTGTCGCCCGCCGCCTGCTGCATGCGGTGCGCGTCGGCGAGCAACTCGGTGTCGGCGGCGCGCACCTGGGCCTCGGCCGCCCGGCGCCGCTCGGCGAGCCGCTTCTCCACCTCGGCGAACCGGTGGGTGTCGAAGAGGCGTCCGAGGAGCTTGCCGCGTGCCTCGGCGTCGGCCCGCAGGAAACGCGCGAAGTCGCCCTGGGGCAGCAGGACGACCTGGCAGAACTGCTCGCGGCTCATGCCGAGGAGCTGGGTGATCTCCTCGCCGATCTCCTGGTGCGAGCGGCTGAGGTCCTTCCAGGCGCCCGCCGCTGCGTCGTACTCGCGCAGCCAGCTCTGCGCCTTGTCGACCGTCGTGCCCGAGCCGCGCTTCTTGGGGCGTGCCCAGGGCGGCTGCCGGGTGATCTCCAACCGGCGCCCGGACACGGTGAGTTCGAGGCGGATGGAGGTGCGCGTGCCGGGCGCCGCGTGGTCGCTGCGCAGGCTCAGGCCCTGGCCGCTCTGCCGGGCGCCCGGCACGGCTCCGTACAGGGCGTAGCAGACGGCGTCGAGGACGGACGTCTTGCCCGCGCCGGTCGGTCCGTGCAGCAGGAAGAGTCCCGCGGCGGACAGCTCGTCGAAGTCGACCTGCTGCTCGCCGCCGAAGGGGCCGAAGGCGGTGATGTCGAGCCGGTGCAGCCTCATGCGGCCCTCACCTCCGCGCGGGCGCCTCGCCGTGCCTCGGGCGCGACCGCCGGCCCGGCGACCGCTCCCCGGATGCCACGGGCGTCGGTTCCGCCGCCCGTCGCCCTTTCGGCGTCGTGTCCCAGTGCCACCGGTGCCCCCGTCCTCTCCGGCCGATGCCGTGTCACCGGGCGACCTCCCGGACCGTCTCGTCGGCGCGGACCGCGTCGAAGGCGTCGCGCAGCACGGACCGCTCGTGCGCGTCGGGTCCGGCGCCGCGCACATGGGCGACGAAGTCCTCGGCGATCTCCTGCTCGCCCCGGCCCGCGAGCCGGCGCGCGTAGGACACCTCGGGTTCGCCGGACGCCCGCTCGGGGTCGAAGACGAGGCTGAGGGTGTGCGGGAACCGCTCGGTCAGCCGGGCCATGGGTTCGGCGGGGCGCACGGGGTCGGTGAGGGTCGCCTCGACCCACGCGTCCTCGTGGCGGATCAGGGCGGGGTCGGCCAGCAGGTCTCCAAGTCGGCCGCGGATCCGGGCGAGGGCTCGCGGCACCGGGCAGTCGACGCGCTCCGCGCCGAGGGCGCCGTCGCGGCCCAGCTCCACCAGCCACATGCTCTTGCGGTGGTCGGCCTCCGAGAAGGAGTACGGCAGCGGGGAGCCCGAGTAGCGGACGCGCTCGGTGATCGTCTGACTGCCGTGCAGGTGACCGAGCGCCACGTAGTCAACGCCGTCGAAGACGCCGGCGGGCACGGCGGCGACCCCGCCGACGGTGATGTCCCGCTCGCTGTCGCTGACCTGGCCGCCGGTGACGAAGGCGTGCGCGAGGACCACGGAACGCGTGCCCGGGGGACGCGCGGCCAGGTCGGCGCGGACCCGGTCCATGGCGGCGGCGAGCACCGCCTCGTGTCCCGCCCTGTCGACGCCGAACTGGTCCTTCACCAGGGCGGGCTCCAGATACGGCAGGCCGTAGAAGGCCACGTCGCCGTGCGGGTCGGGGAGGACTACGGGGGTCCCGCACGCCGAGGCGTCGGTCCGCAGGTGGATGCCCGCCCGCCCGATGAGCCCCGCGCCGACGCCGAGCCGGCGCGCCGAGTCGTGGTTCCCGGAGATCATCACCGTCGGCACGCCCAGGTCCGCGAGCCGGTGCAGTGCGTCGTCGAAGAGCTCCACCGCGGCCAGCGGAGGCACCGCGCGGTCGTACACGTCACCCGACACGACCACCGCGTCGACGCCGCGCTCGCGCACGGTCGTGACGAGGTGACCGATGAACTCGGCCTGGGCACCGAGCATGTTCACCCGGTGGAACGCCCGGCCGAGATGCCAGTCGGAAGTGTGCAGGAGCCTCATGATCCCCGAGACTAACGGGCGGGTCGGACATCACGGACGGCTACTCCCGTATCGGCCCGTTATGCGTCCCCATATGCCTCTCCGCCCAGTTCGAACCCAGCTGTCCCCGCTGTGACGTCGGCCAGCCAGGACCGGAACGCGTCCACGTCGGCGTCCGGCAGCCCGATCCCGATGGTGACCGCCTCGCCGTAGCTCACCTCGCGCACGGCGCGTCCGGTGGACCGCAGCTCGTTCTCCAGCTTGCCCGCGCGCTGGTGGTCCACGGTCACGGTCGCCAGCCGGAACCGTCTGCGGGTGAGCGTGCCGACCGCGTCCAGCGCCTCGCCGACAGCGCCTCCGTAGGCCCTGATGAGTCCGCCGGCGCCGAGTTTGACGCCTCCGTAGTAGCGGGTCACGACCGCGACGACGTACCGCATGTCGCGGCGCAGCAGCATCTGGAGCATGGGGACGCCCGCGGTCCCGCCCGGTTCGCCGTCGTCGCTCGCCTTCTGCACGGCGGCGTCGGCTCCGATGACGTAGGCGTAGCAGTTGTGCGTGGCGTCCGCGTGCTGTCTGCGGACGCCGGCGACGAAGTCCTGGGCCTCCTGCTCGGTGGCGGCGGGAGCGAGCGCGCAGAGGAAGCGCGAGCGGTTGATCTCGGTCTCGTGCACGCCCGCGCGGGCCACTGTGCGGTACTCGTCCTGCATTCCGCCAGCGTATGCGGTGCCCCTGTCGGCGGATCACCGCGTCCGGGACCGCCGGCGCCGGGCGGCGGTCAGGGCGTGTCGTCCGGTCGCCTGCCGCGCGGGACCGTCACGTCCGTCAGGAGTGCGGCGCCGGGCGCGAGGTCCCGCCAGGCGTTGCCGTGCCAGGCGAGGATCGCCACGGCCGAGGTCGGGAACTTGGTCCGTACGTGCTCCAGCGTGTCGTCGAGTCCGTCCCCGGCGAGGGCGAGCACCAGCTCCGCGAGCCCGGGGTTGTGCCCGACGAGCAGCAGTGTCCGCACCGGGTCCGCGACCTCGCGCACGGCCTCCAGCAGGTGCGCGGCGCCGGCCCCGTACAGCCGCGGGTCGAGCCGCACGGGCGGGGGTGTGCCCCACTGCGCCGCGACGAGGTCCCAGGTCTGGCGGGCGCGTACGGCGGTGGAACAGAGCACGAGGTCGGGGAGGCAGTCCGCCGCGGCGAGCGAGCGTCCCGCGGCCGGGGCGTCGCGGCGGCCGCGCGGGGCGAGCGGCCGTTCGTGGTCGGGTACGCCGTCGGGCCAGGCGGACTTGGCGTGCCGCAGCACGACGAGTCTGCGCAACGGTCCCGCGCCCGTGCGCGCGATCATCCCGAGGTCCCGATGTCCCGGGTGAGTTCGAGTCCGAGGAGCCGGTCCGCGTAGGCGTACGTCTCGAAGCGGGCGCCGTCCGGGATGTCCTCGGCGTTCTCCACGCCGTGCAGCACCCGCAGCACGGCGGGCACGTCAAGGTCGTCCTCCCAGGCGGCGCGCAGCTGCTGCTTCACGTGCTCGGGAACGGGCTTGGAGGGGCGGGTGGCCCAATTCGCGACGGCCTTGCGCCACCGGGCCAGCTGCTCCCCGGCCCGGGCCACCGTCTCGTCGTCGAGGTCGGCGCGCTCCCGGCGGGGCCGGGCGAGGAGGGCGAGCCGCAGCACCCCGGGTTCGGCGGTGCCGTTCGCCGGGGCGACCTCGACGCGGATGCCGTCCGCGGGGACCGGGTCCTCGTCGGCCGTGTCCGTCCCGACGACGTGCACGGTCTGGCCGCCGGGCGCGGTGCGGCCCTCGGGCGGCCTGATGCCGAGTTCGAGGGCGAGGGCGCGGAGTCCGGGAGGTGGATCGGCGACCGTGACGACGGGGGTTTTCCCGATCTCCAGGGCCCGGGCCAGCACGTCGGCCACCAGCAGGACGCGCAGGGCCGAGGTGTCGTCCCGCGACACGTGCGCCTCGACGCGGGTCAGGCCCCGGGGGGCGGCGACGGCGTCCGTGGGCTCGCCCGTTCGGGCATCGGTGATTCGCAGCACGGGGTGAGCGTAGGCGGGGGACGGCCCGCGCGCAGGGCGGTGGGCGCCATTTTGGACAGGCCGCGCGCGCGGGGTGCGGCTCGGCCGGGGAATCATCGGGTGCCCCGGACCGTTTCCCGGCTGAACGTTCTTCTCTGGGACTCTAGGAGGCCGACCGTGTACGGCGACCCGGCAACGATCCGCAAGATCCTCACGGAGCTCGGCGACACGTGGGCGATCGTGGGCCTGTCGCCGAACCGGCAGCGGGCGGCGTACGGCGTCGCGGCGGTGCTCCAGCGCTACGGCAAGCGGATCGTCCCCGTCCACCCCAAGGCCGAGACGGTCCACGGCGAGCAGGGTTACGCCTCCCTGTCGGACATCCCCTTCAAGGTCGACGTGGTGGACGTGTTCGTCAACAGCGACCTCGCGGGACCCGTCGCCGACGAGGCGGTGGCGATCGGCGCCGACGCCGTCTGGTTCCAGCTCGGTGTCGTCGACGAGGCGGCCTACGAGCGCACCCGCGCGGCCGGCCGGGACATGGTCATGGACCGCTGCCCGGCGATCGAGATCGGCACCCTGGGCTAGCGGACCCGGTGTCCGGGGCGGACGGCGGCGCTCGCCACGGGCAGGCGGGAGCCGTGAGACCCCGAGCGCCGCCCGCTCCTCGTCCCAGCGCCGGTGACGCCCGACCTCGCGAACGCCGGGACTCCGACCGGTGCCCGTTACGCCGACTCCGCTTGCCGCCGCCGGTGGAAGCCGTCTCCCTCCCGCGCCGCTCAGAGCCCGATCGCCCCGTCGATCCGCTCGCGGAGCAGGTCGGCGTGGCCGTTGTGACGGGCGTACTCCTCGATCATGTGGACGAGGACCCAGCGCAGGGACACCGTGCCGCGCCAGGAGTCGACGCCCTCGATGTCGAGGTGGGGCGCGTCCGTCACGAAGTCCTCGGCGAACGCCACTTCGGCGTGCCACGCCTCCCATGCCTCCGCCGCCACGGCCGGACCGGGCACCGCTCCGCCGAAGTCGCCGTCGGGATCGGCCCGCGAGGAGAAGCGGGCCGGAGCGTCCTGCCCGGCGAGCACGGACCGGAACCAGCGGCGCTCGACGTCGGCGAGATGGCGCACGAGTCCGAGCAGCGACAGCGTCGAGGGCGGCACGGAACGCCGGCACAACTCGTCGCCCAGTCCGGCGCACTTGAGTTCCAGGGTCGTGCGCTGTGCGGCGAGGAAGCCGATGAGCAGGCGCCGTTCGTCCCCGGTCGCCGGGCCGGTGTGCCGCGGGTCGGGGCCGGCGCCGGTGAACAGGTCGCCTCTTCTGCTGGGAGTCGTCATGGGTCCATCATCAACTCCCTTACGCACGGCCGGAGTACGGCCGCCGTCTCACCCCCGCGCCGTGTAGCGGTCCACCAGGTCGTACCAGCCCGCCTCGACGCGCTCCAGCGAGACGCCCCGCCGGGTGAGCAGGTGGTGGACGAGGGTCGGGTCGAGATAGGCGAGCAGGGTGTGCGCGACGAGTTCGACGTCGCCGCCCACCCGCGCCTGCCGCAGGAGCAGGGAGACGTGGGTCAGCCGCAGGCCGTACGCGGGCGAGGTGTGGCGGCGTCCCGCTTCCGCGTGGGCGGCCAGATAGAGGTCGCGGTGGGCCTGCTCGTGGCGGATGACGGCCGCCCCGAACGACCGCAGGCGCTCCAGGGCGGGGGCGTCCGGGCCCAGCGGCGGCGGGCCGGTGAGGAAGGCGGCCTGGACCTGCCGCTCGTAGTGGTCCAGGAGCGCCATGAGCAGTCCGGTGCGGTCGCCGAACCGCCGGAAGACGGTGCCCTTGCCGACCTGCGCGGCCAGCGCGACGGCCTCCATCGTCAGATTGGCGGCGCCGCGTTCGGACGCCAGCCGGGCCGCGACCTCCAGCAGCCGCGAGCGGTTGCGGGCGGCGTCGGCCCGCAGCTGGGGCGGCTCGTCGACGGCGGTCAGGGTGAGCTCCAGCAGCCCGGCCTGGGCATCGTTCGCGGTCGGGGGCGGGGGCGGCGGGAGCGAGGTCATGGCACCAGCGTAGCGCTCACCAGGGAAAGTGGACCCTGGTCCGTTTCAGTGATAGAAATCGTACCGGACCCCGGTCCGCTTAGTCGCGGAGCGTGGGGCCGGTGCGGGCCCTCCCCGCCGCACGCCGCCTTGACCCGCTCTCTGAGGAGTTTCGCCATGTCCGTCCGCATCCTGGCGCTCGTCGGCAGCCTTCGCGCCGGTTCGCACAACCGCCAGCTCGCCGAGGCCGCCGTCAAGCACGCCCCCGAGGGCGTCGAGATCGAGCTGTTCGAGGGGCTGGCCGAGGTGCCCTTCTACAACGAGGACATCGACGTCGAGGGCGACGTGCCGGCCGCCGCCGCCCGGCTGCGCGCCGCCGCCGGCCAGGCCGACGGCTTCCTGCTCTTCTCCCCCGAGTACAACGGCACCATGCCGGCCGTGCTGAAGAACGCGATCGACTGGCTGTCCCGCCCGTACGGCGCCGGTGCGCTCGGCGGCAAGCCGGTCGCCGTGGTCGGCACCGCGTTCGGCCAGTTCGGCGGCGTCTGGGCGCAGGACGAGGCCCGCAAGGCCGCGGGCATCGCCGGCGGCACCGTGCTGGAGGACGTCAAGCTGTCCATCCCCGGCTCCGTGACCCGCTTCGCCGAGACGCACCCGGCGGACGACGACGAGGTCGTGACGGGCCTGACCGAGGTCCTCCGGCAGCTGACCTCGCAGGCCACCCCCGCCGCCGCCTGACCCGCGCGGCCCGCCGGACGCCCGGCACCGGAACGACACAGGGGTACGGCACAAGTGCCGTACCCCTGGCGTGCGTTCGAGGCCCGGCGCGGGCAACCCCCGCTTCCGGCGCGGGAATCAGGCGACGCCCAGCCCCTCCAGCACCACGGCGTTGGGCAGTTCGGCGAACGCCTTCCCCGGCACCAGCAGCTTCCCGCGCCGCCGCCCGCTTCCGACCAGGACGTACGGCAGGTCGACGACCGCCGAGTCCACCAGCACCGGCCAGTCGTCCGGCAGCCCGAGGGGCGTGATGCCGCCGTACTCCATCCCCGTCTCCCCGGTCGCGGTGTCCATCGGGGCGAACGAGGCCTTGCGTGCGCCGAGTTGGCGCCGCACCGCGCCGTTGACGTCGACGCGGGTGGCGGAGAGTGCGACGCAGGCGGCCAGTGTGGTCTCGCCGCCGCGCCTGCCCGCGACGACCACGCAGTTGGCGGACCGGTCGAGCAGGTCCTTGCCGTAGTGCTCGACGAAGACGGCGGTGTCCGCCCACTCCGGCTCGGTGTCGACGTACAGGATCTGGTCGGCGGGCACACTGCCGCTCCAGCGGCGTACGGCGTCGGCGACCGGGGCCGTGAGCACGTCGAGGCAGTCCGGTACGGGCGTGGCGGTGTCGAAGTCTCCGATGGGTGCGCGCATGCCGGCACGCTAACAGCCGGGCGGGCGGAGCCGGCCGGGGGTCTCAGTGCACGGGCGGCACCGACACGGCCATGATCATCTCGAGTGGCTCGTCACCCTGGTTGCCGTACGTGTGGGGGACGTTGGCCTCGAAGGAGACGCTGGCGCCGGTGGGGACGCGATGGGCGACCCCGTCGAGCGTGAGCGTCAGCTCCCCCGCGGTGACGTGGATCAGCTCGACCGTGCCGCCGGGATGCGGGTCGGAGTCACTGCCCTCGCCCGGCATCAGCCGCCAGTCCCACATCTCCAGCGGGCCGGGGGCCTCGGTGCCCGCGAGCAGCCGGTTGAAGCTGCCCGCGTCGGTGTGCCACAGCCGCACCGCCTGCTCGGCCGGGACGATACGGACCTTGGGCCCCTGCTCGTAGTCGAGCAGGGTCGTGATGCTGACCCCCAGGGCGTCACCGATCTTGACGACCGTGCCGATGCTCGGGTTGGTCCTGGCCTGCTCGATCTGGATGAGCATGCCGCGGCTGACCCCGGCCCGGGCGGCGAGCGCCTCCAGGGTGAAGCCCCGCTCGGTGCGCCAGCGCTTGACGTTGCGCGCCAGGGACTGGTTCAGCAGGTCGAGGTCCGACACATTCCGTCCAATATTCTGGATGACAGAGTTCATTGTGCTGCACTACGGTGTGGTGCACCGGATTGTTCACTGCACTGTACTGCGAGGCGACCCATGACAGCACTCTTCGCCCTGGCCACCAGTCTCCTGTGGGGCCTGGCCGACTTCGGTGGCGGACTGCTGACCCGGCGCCTGCCCGCGCTGACCGTCGTCGTGGTCTCGCAGACCATCGCGGCGGGAGTCCTCGGCGCGATCGTGGTGGCGACGGGCGGGTGGCGGGAGGCGGGGCCGCAGCTGTGGTTCGCGGTGGCCGCCGGACTGGTCGGGCCGGTCGCGATGCTCGCGTTCTACAAGGCCCTGGCGCTCGGTCCGATGGGCGTCGTCTCACCGCTGGGCTCCCTGGGCGTCGCCGTGCCGGTCGGGGTGGGCCTGGTGCTGGGCGAGCGCCCGGGCATCCTTCAGTTCGCGGGCATCGCGGTCGCCGTCGCCGGGGTCGTGCTGGCCGGCGGCCCGCAGTTCAGGGGCGCCGCCGTACAGCGTCAGGCGGTGCTGCTGACCCTGCTCGCCGCGTTCGGTTTCGGCGGGGTGATGTCGCTGATCGCCGAGGCGTCCTCGACTCTCACCGGCCTCTTCCTCGCCCTGTTCGTGCAGCGCGTCACCAACGTGGCGGCGGGCGGCGCGGCCCTCTGGGTCTCCGTCCGGCGGGGCGCCAGGGCGCTCCCCGAGGACGGCGGGGCGGCCGTCGTCCGCGGTGCGCTGCCCGCCCTGGCCTTCGTCGGGCTCGCCGACGTCGCGGCCAACGGCACGTACGCGACCGCGGCCCAGCTCGGTCCGGTCACCGTGGCCGCGGTGCTCGCCTCGCTCTACCCCGTGGTCACGGCCCTCGCGGCCCGCGGCATCCTCAGCGAACGTCTCCGCGGGATCCAGGCGGCCGGCGCGGGCCTAGCCCTGATCGGCACGGTCCTGCTTGCCACCGGCTGACCGGCGCACGGGCGCACAGGACGCCCCCGGCAAGGGCGACCGGCGACCGGGTACGTTCACGCGCGGAAAGCGGGACAACGGGAACGCCGGGCGTCAGGACTCCGCCCGCACGTCCTCGGTCTCCGCGCCCGGCTCCGTGAGGCGGGCCATCGTCTCCGCGTCCAGGTCCGTCAGGCGGCTGATCTGCTCCGCGTCGAGGTCCGAGAGCGCGAGCAGCTGCTGCGGCGTCACCCCGTCCGGGATCGGCACCGGCGCCGGCGTGCGCAGCGGCGGCTGCCAGCCGAGCCGCGCGTCCCAGCGTCGTACGACCCTCGCCGGGGCCCCGGCCACGACCGCGTGGTCGGGAACCGTCCCGCGCACCACCGCCCCCGCGGCGACCACCACGTTGCGGCCGATCCGCGCCCCCGGCAGGATCACGGCCCCCGTCCCTATCCAGCACCCGGGCCCGATGGACACCGGGTCCATCCGCGGCCACTGCTTCCCGATGGGCTCGTGCGGATCGTCGTACGAGTGGTTCGTGGAGGTCACGTACACGTACGGCCCGAAATAGCAGTCGCTGCCGATGGTGACCGTCGTGTCCGCGATGACGTGGCTGCCCCGGCCGAGGACGACGCCGTCCCCGATGCGCAGGATCGGGTCGGGACCGAGGTCGAGGTCGGGCATCAGACCGGCGGTCAGCGTGACCTGCTCGGCGATGATGCAGTGCGCGCCGACATGGATCCAGGGCTCGCCGAAGACGGTGCCCAGCGGGAAGGCGAGACGCGTGCCGGTTCCCATCGCGCCGAACCGGAACCGCCCCGGCTGCGCCGCCGTGACCGCCCCGGTGCGCTGCACCCAGGCCCAGCCCGCGTGGACGGCGCGCTGCGCGAGGCGGCGCCGCCATGATGAGAACGTGTTCTTGCTCGTGGGCACCCGCTCACCGTACTCAGCGTGCCGTGCGGGCACCCGGCCGTTCACCTGTGATCTTCGCCCCACCCGGCCGCCCCGGCCCCGCGTCCATCGCCTACGGTGCCGTTGACGAGGGCCCATCGAGGAACCCATCGAGGAACAAGGAGAGTGCGATGACGCACCAGGCGCTGATCGCGGGCGTGGGCGGCAAGGAACCCCAGGTCGACCCGGGGGCGTTCACGGCCCCCACGTCCGTGGTGCTCGGCGAGGTGACGCTGAGCGCGGGCGCGAGCCTCTGGTACGGCGCCGTGCTGCGCGGCGACGGCGGCCCGATCGTCGTCGGTGCCGACAGCAACATCCAGGACAACTGCACGCTCCACGTCGACCCGGGCTTCCCCGTGACCATCGGCGAGCGCGTGTCGGTCGGGCACAACGCCGTGGTGCACGGAGCCACCGTCGAGGACGACTGCCTGATCGGGATGGGCGCCACGGTGCTGAACGGGGCCGTGATCGGGGCCGGTTCGCTGGTGGCGGCGCAGGCGCTGGTGCCGCAGGGGATGCGGGTGCCGCCGGGGTCGCTCGTCGCGGGCGTGCCCGCCAAGGTCAAGCGGGAGCTGACGGCCGAGGAGCGCGAGGGCATCGCGCTGAACGGCGCCTTCTACGTGGAGCTGGCCAGGACGCACCGGGCCGCGCACGAGGAGAGGTGAGCTCGGACCGTCCGGTCAGTCGGCGGCGGGGGCCGGGACGGGCTCCGGCTCGATGGCGGCGGCCCCGGCCGCCGGCGCCTTGTCCGCCTCGGCGTGGGCGGCCGCCTGCTTCGTCTTGCGCCGGACGATCAGCAGCGAGGTGGCCCCGATGAGCAGCGCCACCACGAGCCCCAGCCAGGAGAAGCGCTTGAGCCAGGACTCGGCGACGACGCCGACGTAGTAGATGACGGCGGTCGTGCCGCCCGCCCAGAGGATCCCGCCGAGCACGTTGGCGATGAGGAACTTCCAGTACGGCATCCGCAGCACGCCCGCGAGCGGGCCCGCGAAAATGCGGAGCAGGGCGACGAAGCGGCCGAAGAAGACCGCCCACATCCCCCACTTCTCGAAGGACCGCTCGGCGGTGGCGATGTGCCCCTCGCTGAAGTGCCTGGGGAACTTCCTGCCCAGCCAGGCGAGCAGCGGGCGTCCGCCCTTGCGGCCGATCGCGTAGCCGATGGAGTCACCGACGATCGCGCCCACGCTGGCGCAGACGCCGAGGACGACCGGGTTGATGCCGGCGTGCTGGGAGGAGAGCAGCGCCGCGGAGACCAGGATGATCTCGCCGGGCAGCGGGATACCCAGGCTCTCCAGTCCGATGACCAGTCCCACGAGCGCGTAGATGCTGACCGCGGGCACCGTCTCGAGCCATTCCTGGACGTGCAACGCCGGTTCCTCCCGTATCGCTGTGCAAGGCCCGGGCCCACCGCTGTGCGGGGTCGCCCGGCGCGCACCCTCCCCCTGGGCGCCCGCCGGGCAGCCTACCCGCTCGGCCCCCGGAGGCGGAGTCCCGGAGGGCGCCCCGGTGTTCCCGCCGCCCGGAGCCGTTCAGGGTGCCACCGCCCGCGGATGGTCCCCGTGTGGCTGGGCGGCTGGTACGGGGGCCACAACTCGCCGCCCGTGCACAGCGGTTGCCGTGGGCGTGGTGAGGACCGCGCGAGGTATCAGCTCGTCACCTCCGCGGTCGTACGCAGCCGCAGGGCGCGCGAGGACGAACCCGCCCATACCGTGCGGCGGCCCGTGCCGAGGACCCAGCCGTGGTGCTTCGCGTCCCACGAGGAGAGGGTGCGCCGTGTCACCGTCACGCCGACCCGGCGCCGCTCCCCCGCGCGCAGGGTGAGGCGCCGGTAGCCGCCGAGGATCCGGACGGCCTGGTCGAGCCGCAGGTCGGGCGAGCGTCCGACGTAGACCTGCGCCACCTCGACGCCGTCGCGCCGCCCGGTGTTGCGCACCGTGAACGTCACCTCCAGGCCGCGCCGGCTCTCCCGTACCCGCAGGTCCTCGTAGGCGAAGGAGGTGTACGACAGTCCGTGCCCGAAGGGGAAGAGCGGGCGCACGCCCTGCGCGTCGTACCACCGGTGGCCGGCGTGGACGCCCTCCGAGTACTCCTCGACGCCGTCGCCGCCCGGGTAGCGGAGCGGGTCGCCGGCGACCGGGTGGTGGGCGTCGTCGGCCGGGAAGGTCTGGGTGAGCCGCCCGCCCGGGTCGCAGTCGCCGAACAGGACGGCGGCCGTGGCGGCGGCACCCTCCTGACCGGGGTAGTACATCTGGAGCACGGCGGCCGTCCGAGGCAGCCAGGGCATCGCCGTCGACGACGAGGTGTTGAGGACGACCGTGGTGCGGGGGTTCGCCGCGGTCACCGCCTCGATCAGCTCCGCCTGGTGACCGGGCAGGGCGAGCGTGGTGCGGTCCTGGCCCTCGGTCGCGTCCTCGTAGGCGAAGAGGACGACGCTCCGCGCGGCACGGGCGGTCCGTACCGCCTCGGCGACGTCCTGCGCCCGGGTCGCGCCGGTGACGCGCCGCAGCCGGAACACCTGGCCCCGCGCGCCGCCCTTCGCGGTGATCTCCACCTTGTGCGCGCCCGCGCCGAGCCGCAGCGTCCTGCGGCGCACGGACAGCCCGTCGGGCGCGGCGGTGACGAGGCCGCCCTGGAAGTACTCGGCGTATCCGGCCCGCACGGGGTAGAGGTCCTCGCCGTCGAGGCGGACCTGGGGCCGCTCACCGGAGTAGTGGACGACGAGCGTCCACTCGTCGGCGTCCGCGACGGTCAGCGTCCCCTCGTAGGTCCACGTCCGCCCGGCCGGGACCTCCTGGCCCTCCGGGTCGACGGCGCCGCTGAGAGCGCCGTCCGGCAGCGGCTTGCCGTAGAGGTCCTCGCCGAGCGCGTACGACACGTGGGCGCCGCGGCCCGCGCGGGCGCGGATGGCGTCCAGGGGGCTTTCGGCGCGGTCGGGGACGACGTGCGCGCTGCCTCCGCCGCTGACGAACGGGAACGCGCCGGTGGGGCCGACGACGGCGATGCTCCGGGCGGCGGCGCCGGCCAGGGGCAGCGCGCGGTCCTCGTTGCGCAGCAGGGTGGCCCCGGCCCTGGCGACCTCCAGGGCGACGGCCGCGCCCGCTGCCGGGTCCCGCTCCGGGCGGGGCGGGGCGCTGCCGTCGAGGAGCCCGAAGCGGTCCATCACGGTGAGGACGCGGCGTACGGCCCGGTCGACGTACCGCTCGGACACGCCGCCGTCCCGTACGGCCTTCTTCAGCGGCGCGCCGAAGTACGTGCCGTCCGGCATCTCCATGTCGAGGCCGGCGGTGATCGAGGCGACGGTGCTGTGGGCGGCGGACCAGTCGGTCATCACCCAGCCCTCGAAGCCCCACCGTTCGCGCAGGACGTCGGTGAGCAGCGGCCCGCTCTCGCAGGCGAAGGTGCCGTTGACCTTGTTGTAGGCACCCATGACGGCACCGACGCCGGCGTCTACGGCCGCCTCGAAGGCGCGCAGTTCGACCTCGTGCAGGGTCTGCTCGTCGATCCGCACGTCGACGGACATGCGGTCCTTCTCCTGGTTGTTCAGCGCGAAGTGCTTGACGGTCGCGACGAGTCCCTCGTCCTGGATGCCGCGGATCTCGGCGGCGACCAGGTCCGCCGCCGCCAGCGGGTCCTCGCCGAACGTCTCGAAGTTGCGGCCCCCGTACGGGGTCCGGACGAGGTTCACCATCGGCGACAGCAGCACGTCCTGGCCGAGCGCCCGGCCCTCGCGTCCGATGACCTGGCCGTAGCGCCGGGCGAGGTCCGGGTCGAAGGCGGCGGCGAGCAGGACGGGGGCGGGCAGCGCGGTGGCGTGGCGGGTGACGCGGACTCCGGCGGGGCCGTCGGCCAGCCGGAGCGGGGGGATGCCTAGGCGGGGGACCCCGGGGACGTAGCCGGCCTGCCCGAGCGGGTCGGGGTCGGTGGCGCCGTGCAGGAGGGAGATCTTCTCGTCGAGGGTGAGCCGGGCGATCAGGCCTTCGACACGCCGGTTCGCGGGCGCGTCGCCCCTTCGGGTGGCCGCGTGCGCTCCGGCCGCGGTGCCGGTTCCGGTGGCCGCCGCGGCGACCGCGACGGCGCTGCCCAGCAGCCGCAGGGCGGAACGCCGGGAAAGGGTGGGGGACATGGGCCGTCACTCCTTCTGTGCGCGGACACGTCGTCGTGGACCGCGTGCACACGTGCCGACGGCAGCCGTGTCCGGCCCTTGCACGCACTATGCGCCGACGCCCACTTGACAGCCCGTCAGACACCACGGGAGCGGCGCGAAAACTGTGACCGCCGGTGACTCGTGCCGGCGCAGCAGCGAAGGGCAGCGGGCAGGTGCCCCGGCAGGGCGCGGAATCAGGGGGTGACGGGCCGGCGGGACGGCCAGGTCAGCCGCAGGCCGGGCCTACGTCAGCACCGGGGTTCGTCAGCACCCGGGGACGTGCGCCATCCGCACGTCGGCGGACAGTCCGCACCGGGGTTCGTCACCAGGGGTTCGTCAGCACCGGGGGCGCGCGCCTTGCGCACGCCGAACGGAAGGTCCGCACCGGGGTTCGCCGGCCGGGGACGTGCGCGCCGGGGTCATGAGCACCCGGGACAGCAGAGCCGCGGAGTCGGCGGCGGAGGCGTACGACCGGGCCTTCGTCGCGGAGCCGACACCCGACAGCCGACAGCCGACAGCCGAGATTCGCACGCGCCGGGATGCCCCCCCCAGGGCGTCACAGGCGCGGCAGCGACCCCGTCCGGCGCACGCGGCGCGGTCGTCCTTGTGGGCGGCCGTCCCGGGCGGCCGGAGTGGGCCGGCTGCCCGGGGCGTGGAGGATCAGCCGTTCGGGCGGAGGGTCCAGACAACCGTCATCTCGCCGGTGACGGCACCGTCCGCGCGCTGGATGGCGATGGCGACCGGGAACTCGGGCCGCTGACCCGCGTCGAGTTCGGCGACGACCTCGGCGGCCGGACGGCCCAGCGTCGCGGTGGCGGTGACGGGGCCCATGGCGAGCTTCTTGTACGCGATCGCGGCGCTGACGGCGAGCGGCACGGCGCGCGACAGCTGCTCCCCGAACGCCGCCAGGACGATCGCGCCGCTCGCGGACTCACCGAGCGTGAACATCGCTCCGGCGTGCGGGCCACCGACGTGGTTGTGGTACTCGCCCTGGTCCGGCAGGGCTACCACTGCCTTCTCCGGCGTGGTCTCCAGGAACTCCAGGTTGAGGGTCCTGGCCATCGGCACGGTGGCGGCGAGCATCTCGCCGATCGACATCTGGTCTGCGCTCATGCGCTGATGTTACCCACGAGTAGCCACCGTTGGCCAGGACCCGTGGGCGATCCCCGCGTCCCCTCGGTGCGGGTATACGGCGGAAAGCCCGGGAAAGGGCGGATCCGGTCCCCCGCCCCGGGCGCGGATGCCGGCGCCCGGTACAGGTCTGACGAGAGGCAGTGACCCAAACGTGTCACGGGCGGCACTAGGGTTACTGCCCATGTGGCCAGGACAGCAGCCGCCCGGGGGCGAGCAGAACCCGCAGGACCAGAACCAGAACCCGTACCAGCAGTCGGGTTACCAGCAGCCGAATCCGTACCAGCAGCAGGGATACCAACAGCCGGGGTACCAGCAGCCCAACCCGTACCAGCAGCAGCCGGGTTCGGGGCAGTGGGGCGCTCCCACCCCCGCGGGCGCGCCCGAGCCGTCGCCCGGTGGCGGGAAGAGCACGAAGGTCGTCGCGATCGTGGCCGCCTCGGCCGTGGTCGTCACCGCCGCTGTCACCGGTGTGCTGGTCCTCGGCGGCGACAAGGACGACAAGGCCGACGGCAAGAACACCAAGCCGTCCGCCACCGCCTCCGAGAAGCCGAGCGAGTCCCCCACGGGTGAGAACCCGCGCGGCACCGACGACGAGAAGCCGACCATCGCCGGCTGGAAGGTCGTCATCAACCCCAAGTGGGGTACGGCGTTCGACGTCCCGGCGGAGTGGGAGGTGCGCACCCCCGGCACCTTCATCGGCTTCGAGGACGCCCAGAAGGAGGACGGCTCCGCGGTCGTCGGCATGTCGGCACCCGCCTTCCTCAAGGAGAAGTGGTGCACGACCGACGACGACAAGGACGGCACGAAGGACGACACCGAGCTCGCGGCGGCCGGCACCAAGGGCCAGAGCGGCGCGAAGAGTGCGGCCCAGGCCGCCCGCAGTGACTCCGCGACCTGGGCCTGGGCCGGTTACACGGACCAGACCAAGGCCGACGAGAAGAAGATCGTGATCGGCAAGGCCGAGGACTTCACCTCGGCGTCGGGCCTCAAGGGCAGCATCGCGACGAGCTACACACGCGGGGTCAAGAAGGACGACAAGTGCGACACCGAGGGCAAGGCGACCACGTTCGCCTTCAAGAACTCCTCGGGTGACTTCGCCTCCTTCACCTTCTACGGGGCCAAGGGCGTCAAGGACGAGGTGCCGGACGCGATCGTGAAGAAGATCGCCTCCACGGTGCGGCTGCACGGCGACCCCGAGTCCTGAGCCGCCGTCCGGCACCGGACGGTCCGGTGGGCCCGGCACCTGACGGGCAATCGACTTGATGGGACGGGACGCGGCGGGGGAAAGTCGGCGGGTGAACAGTGCCGTCGACGCTCCCCGCCACCGCCCCTCCTGGGCCGGCCGGAACTACTCCCTGCTGACCGCCGCCGCGGTCGTCACCAACCTGGGCAGCCACGGCGCCCTGATCGCGGCGGCCTTCGCGGTCCTCGACGCGGGCGGTGACGGCGCGGACGTCGGCCTGGTCGCGGCGGCGCGCACCCTCCCGCTGGTCCTGTTCCTGCTGATCGGCGGCGCGGTCGCGGACCGGCTGCCGCGCCACCGGGTGATGGTCGCGGCCAACGCGCTCAACTGCCTCTCCCAGGCGGCCTTCGCGGTCCTCGTCCTCGCCGGGGAGCCGAGGCTGTGGCAGATGATGCTGCTCACCGCGCTCGGGGGCACGGGGCAGGCGTTCTTCAGCCCGGCGGCCGAGGGCATGCTGATGTCCTCCGTCACCGGGGAGCAGGCGAGCCGCGCCTTCGCCCTGTTCCGGATGGCGATGCAGGGAGCGGGACTGGGCGGCGCGGCCCTCGGCGGGGCGATGGTCGCCGTGACCGGACCCGGCTGGGTGCTGGCCGCTGACGCGCTGGCCTTCGCGGTCGCCGGATCCCTGCGCGCGTTCCTCGACGTGAGTCACATACCGTCCCGCGTGCCCGGCGGCGGAATGCTCGCCGATCTGCGCGACGGATGGCGGGAGTTCACCGGGCGGCCGTGGCTGTGGGCGATCGTCGCGCAGTTCTCCGTCGTGGTCGCGGTGGTCGGCGCCGCCGAGTCGGTCTTCGGTCCGCTGGTCGCGCGTGACAGTCTCGGCGGCGCCGGACCGTGGGGCCTGGCCCTCGGTGCGTTCGGCGCCGGCACCGTCGGCGGGGCGCTCTTGATGACGCGCTGGCAACCGCGCCGGCTGCTGCTCGCGGGCACGCTGTGCGTCTTCCCGCTGGCCGCTCCGTCCGCCGCGCTGGCCGTCCCCGTGCCGCTGGGCTCGCTGTGCGCCGTGATGTTCGTCAGCGGCCTGGCGATCGAGGTGTTCGGTGTCTCGTGGATGACCGCACTCCACCAGGAGATCCCCGAGGACAAGCTCTCCAGGGTGTCGGCGTACGACTGGTTCGGCTCGATCGCGATGGTCCCGCTGGCTACGGCCCTCGCCGGCCCGGCGGAACAGGCCTTCGGCCGCGGCGCCTCCCTGTGGGGCTGCGCGGTGCTGGTCGTCGTGGTCACGGCGGCGGTCCTGTGCGTGCCCGACGTACGGAACCTGACGCGCCGGACGAAGGCGGTGGCACGGGCCACGCCGGTGTCGGACGTCGTCCTGGGGTCAGCCGATGCCGAAGGCTCCGTCGGGCGGCTCGGGTGAGGGCACCGCGTCCTCGTCGTGCACGGGAGCCGCGCCGCCGATGAAGTCCCGCAGTGCGGAGCCGTGTTCGACGCGGGCGGGGAAGGCGTCGGAGGCGGTACGGCGGGCGAGGGCCGCGGTGTCGAGGGGGCGGTGGGACGCCACGAGCACGGCGTTTCCGAACCGGCGGCCGCGCAGCACGCCCGGTTCGGCGATGAGCGCCAGCTCCTCGAACACCGTGGAGAAGGTGGCCAGTTGGGAGCGGAGGAAGGCGAAGGGCGCCGCGTCGGCGAGGTTGGCCAGGTAGACGCCGTCGGAGCGCAGGGCACGTCCGGCGGCGCGGGCGTAGGCCACGGACGTCAGGTGTGCCGGGACGCGCGAGCCCCCGAAGACGTCCGCGAGCACGACGTCCGCCGACCCGGGCGCGGCGGCCTCCAGCCAGTCGCGGGCGTCCGCGCCGTGCACGGTGATCCCCGCCGCCTCGGGCAGCGGCAGGTGCTCGGTGACGAGGGCCAGCAGGGCGCGGTCCGCCTCCACGACGTCCTGGTGTGAGCCGGGCCGGGTCGCCGCGAGGTAGCGGGGCAGGGTGAGGGCGCCGCCGCCGAGGTGCACGACGTCCAGTGCCCGTCCCGGTTCCGCGACGGTGTCCAGCACGTGCCCGAGCCGCCGCGCGTACTCGAACTCCAGGTGCGTCGGGGCGTCCAGGTCGACGTACGACTGCGGGGCCCCGTCGACCGTGAGCAGCCAGGCCCGCCGCCGGTCGATGTCCGGCATCAGCTTGGCGGTCCCGTGATCCACGTCCCGCGTCACGGGTATCGGCTCGTCCACGGCTCCATTGTGCCGTCGTTCACGCACCGCGAAGGGCCAGGCCCGTCCCACCGGCCAACGGGGACGGCCCGCGCTCCCCCGCCCCCGCTCAGCCCCGCCACACTTCCGCGAGCTCCGTCGCGTGTGCCGGTGCCTGGTCCAGCCCGGCTCGCGCCGCGGCTGCCCGTACTGCCGGGTCCAGCGGGTTGCGCCCGAACGCCCGCTTCGCCGCCCGGCCGGGTGTGACGACAGCCACGCGCGCACCGGCCTCCGCCAGCCTGCGGCCCTGCACGGCGGCGGGCACCAGGGGGCCGCCGCCGACGGCCAGGGGCGCGAGGACGACCACGCGCTCGTATCCGGCGGCCAGGTGGGCGTTGGCAGCGGAGTGGATACCGCCGTCGCTGTACCGGCGGCCGCCGATGGTGACCGGCGGCCAGACGCCGGGGACGGCGCAGCTCGCGGCCACGGCGTCCACGAGGGCGACGCCGCTGTCCTTGCCGAAGACGCGCAGTTCGCCGGTGGCCGTGTCCACGGCGGGCATCAGCAGGGCGCGGTCGGGCCACTCTGGCGAGACGAGCCGGCTCTCGATGGCCGCGCGGCGCTCGGCCTCGGAGGTGGTGTTCGCCGCGAGCGCCGTCCGGCCGAGCCTTCGGCCGTACGCCTCGGGGGTGCGCGAGGTCAGCGCGGACCAGACGAACCGGAGGATCAGCGCGGGACCCAGACGTCCGGCGATCTCGGCGGCGGGCGGGACGAGCTGGCGCCGGTAGAGCCCCTCCAGCGTCAGCTCGCCGGAGGTGAGCTGGGCGCCGACCGAGGATCCGGCGGACGTGCCGATCACCACGTCGGCGTCGCTCAGGTCGACGCCGGCCTCGCCGAGCCCGTACAGGATTCCCGCCAGCCAGCCGATCCCGGCGTGGCCTCCGCCACCGAGCACAAGTGCCTTGCCTGCCACGGTTTTCCGCCCTCCCGCGCCGCCCGTCGCCCTGGGAGGCCAGTGTCGCGCACGGCAGCGGCACGCACCGGCGCGGGTGCCCGCCCTCTTCGGGACGGGCACCCGCGCCGTGCGAGCCCTGCGCCGGTCTCAGCCGACCGACGTCACCGTGCCCGCGCCGACCGTCCGGCCGCCCTCGCGGATCGCGAAGCCGAGACCGGGCTCCAGCGGGACCTCGCGTCCGAGCTCCACCGTCATCGTGACGGTGTCACCGGGCCGCGCGAGGGCCGCCTCGCCCAGGTCGACGTCGCCGACCACGTCCGCGGTGCGGATGTAGAACTGCGGCCGGTAGCCGGTCGCGACGGGCGTCGTACGGCCGCCCTCGCGCGTCGGCAGGACGTACACCCGCGCCGAGAAGCGGCGTCGGGGGACGACGCTGCCGGGCGCCGCGACCACGTGCCCGCGGCGCACCGCGTCGCGGGGCACTCCGCGCAGCAGCAGGGCCACATTGTCCCCGGCCTGCGCCTCCGCCATGGGCTTGCCGAAGGTCTCCAGGCCGGTGACGACGGTGTCCACGGCCGCGCCGAGCACCTCGACCCGGTCGCCGACCCGGATCGTGCCGCGCTCCACCGCGCCCGTCACGACCGTGCCGCGCCCGGTGATGGTGAGCACGTTCTCGACGGGGAGCAGGAACGGCGCGTCGAGATACCGCTCCGGCATGGGCACGTACGTGTCCACGGCGTCGAGCAGCGCGTCGATCGCGGCGGTCCAACGGGGGTCGCCCTCAAGGGCCTTGAGCCCGGAGACCCGTACGACGGGCACGGCGTCGCCGCCGTAGCCGTGCGCGGAGAGCAGCTCGCGGACCTCCAGCTCCACGAGGTCGGCGAGCACCGCGTCCTCACCGTCGTCCACGGCGTCGGCCTTGTTGAGGGCGACGACGATGTGGTCGACACCCACCTGCCGGGCGAGCAGCACGTGTTCGGCGGTCTGCGGCATGATCCCGTCGAGCGCGGACACGACGAGGATCGCCCCGTCGAGCTGGGCAGCGCCGGTGACCATGTTCTTCACGTAGTCGGCGTGGCCCGGCATGTCCACGTGCGCGTAGTGCCGGGTGTCGGTCTCGTACTCGACGTGGGCGATGTTGATGGTGATGCCGCGCGCGGCCTCCTCCGGCGCCCGGTCGATCCGGTGGAACGGGACGAACGTGCCGGAGCCGCGCTCGGCGAGGACCTTGGTGATGGCGGCGGTCAGGGTGGTCTTGCCGTGGTCGACGTGCCCCATGGTGCCGATGTTCAGGTGCGGTTTGGTCCGCACGTAAGCCGTCTTGGGCATGGCTGTACCTCGAAGCCTCTTCGTGTCAGCTGAGCTGAGTGAGAGCTCCGGCGCACACGGGCCGGAGCGGGGACCCCGAGGACTCGCCGACCCTCCCCCTGCGGGGTCCGCCGGACGATCCGGGAAGGGTCAGCTTCGGGCGCCGTCGACGGCGGCCGTGACGATGAGGACGGCAGCCTTCGGCGCATCCGCTGCTGCGGATGTCGCGAGGAGGAAGGCGTGCCGGAACATGAGGCGATCATCGCCGACGCGTGTGCGCACGTCGAATGGTTTTCCGCGGCCCGGTCACGCCCGGTGCCGACGGGGCGTCAGGGGCCGGTGGTGCGGCGGGCCGGCGCCGCGTGGGGGCCGACGGGTGACGGGCCCCCGGGCCTCACTGGGGGTGCGGGACGAGGGCCCCACACTCTCTGCCGACCCGACGCGGGCGGCGGATGCACGGGACGCCCGGCCGCCGGGATCCGTGACGCGGGGCCGTCCTCGCGCGACGGACAAAGAGAGGTCGCCCGCGCGCCGGGGGCAAAGAGGGGCCGTCTACGCGCCGCGGGCAAAAAGAAGAGGAAAGGAGGGGTGTCCGCTCCTTTCCACTCTCAACGTATAGCGCACCGGGGGCCTTGCGGCAAGGCCCCCGTGATGCCGCACACTGACCGGCCGAAGCCGACCGCCGTGCCACCCCGAACCGGAGCCGATGCCTGTGAATCCGCTGACCACCAGCGTGTTCGACCTTCCCGACCACCTGTCCCCCAAGGCCGACCCGGAGCTGATCGCCGCCGACGAGCGGTACTTCGCGGCCCTCGCGCGGACCCTCGACCAGACGATCGCCGAGCTGTCCGACCGTCTCGCCGCCGAACGCAGGGCACCCGGCGGCACGGGCCGCCAGGCGATGGACCGGGACGCGGAGATCCACCGCCTGACCGCCCGCCTGGGCACCCTGCGCCGCTTCGGCCTGGACCTGTGCCTCGGCCACATGGTCGCCGCCGACGGTTCCGGACCCGTGTACGTCGGCCGGCTCGGCCTGACCGACAGCACGGGCCGACGGCTGCTGCTGGACTGGCGCTCACCCGCCGCCGAGCCGTTCTTCGGCGCCACCCACGCCGACCCGATGGGGCTGGCCAGTCGCCGTAGGTACCGCTGGACCCGCGGCCGGATCGGCGACTACTGGGACGAGGTGTTCACCGCGGACGGGTTCGCCGGGCACGCCGCGCTCGACGACCAGAGCGCGTTCATCGCCAGTCTCGGCGGCAACAGGTCGGCCCGGATGCGCGACGTGCTCGGCACCATCCAGGCCGACCAGGACGCCATCATCCGGGCGGGTTCCCGGGGAGCCCTCGTGGTGGACGGCGGTCCGGGTACGGGGAAGACCGTCGTCGCCCTGCACCGCTCGGCCTACCTCCTGTACTCCGACCCGCGTCTGAGGCAGCGCCGGGGCGGTGTGCTGTTCGTCGGCCCGCACCGGCCCTACCTCGCGTATGTCTCGGACGTCCTGCCCAGCCTCGGCGAGGAGGGCGTGCAGACCTGCACGCTGCGGGATCTCGTCACCGAGGGAGAGGGGGCGGCGGCCGAGACCGATCCGGAGACGGCCCGGCTCAAGTCGTCCGCGGACATGGTGCGGGCGATCGAGACCGCCGTCAGGTTCTACGAGGAGCCGCCGGCGAAGGGGATGACGGTCACCACCCCGTGGTCCGAGGTCCTGCTCGGTGCCGACGACTGGGCCACGGCGTTCGAGGCGGCGGAGCCGGGCAGCGCGCACAACGAGGCACGCGACCAGGTCTTCGAGGAGCTGCTCACGATCCTCGTCGAGAAGCACGACGAGGACGCGCCGGCCGAGGCGGTCCGCAGATCGCTGCGGCAGGACAGGGAGCTGGTCGCGGCCTTCGACCGGGCGTGGCCGCTGCTGGAGGCGGCCGACCTGGTGGGGGATCTGTGGTCGGTGCCGGCCTATCTGCGGCTGTGCGCCCCCTGGCTGAGCCGCGAGGAGGTACGCCGGCTCCAGCGCGCCGACGCCCGGGCCTGGACGGTGTCCGATCTGCCGCTGCTGGACGCGGCACGGCAGCGGCTCGGCGATCCGGAGGCCGCCCGGCGCCGGCGCCGGCAGGAGTCGGTCCTGGCGGCGCAGCGCGAGCGCATGACGCAGGTGGTCGACAACCTGATCGAGGCCGCGGCCGACTCGGGTGCCGACGGCGACGACGGCGAGGGCCTCGTGAGGATGCTGCGCGGTGAGGACGCCCGGGTCAGCCTGGTGGACGAGTCGGAGCTGCCCACCGCCGATCCGGACCTGCTCGCCGGACCGTTCGCGCACGTCGTCGTGGACGAGGCCCAGGAACTCACCGACGCGGAGTGGCAGATGCTGCTCCTGCGGTGCCCGTCACGGAGTTTCACCGTCGTCGGGGACCGCGCCCAGGCCAGGCACGGCTTCACCGAGTCGTGGCGGGAACGGCTGGAGCGGATCGGCCTCGACCGGATCACGCTCGCCTCTCTCGACGTCAACTACCGCACGCCGGCGGAGGTCATGGCGGAGGCCGAGCCGGTCATCCGTGCCGCGCTGCCGGACGCGAACGTGCCGACGTCCATCCGCAGCAGCGGCGTCCCGGTCGTCCACGGGACGGTCTCGGACCTGGACGCGGTCCTGGAGAGCTGGCTCGCCGACCACGCCGACGGGATCGCGTGCGTGATCGGAGCCCCGGGTTTCCGGGCGAGGTCCCGCGTCCGGTCGCTGACCCCCGAGCTGTCCAAGGGGCTGGAGTTCGACCTGGTCGTCCTCGTGGACCCGCAGGACTTCGGCACGGGGATCGAAGGTGCGGTGGACCGGTACGTGGCGATGACCCGGGCGACCCAGCGGCTCGTCGTCCTGACGGGTTCCTGAGCCCGGCGGGCGGTCGCTCAGCCGCCGCGGTTGAGGTGAGCGGACGGAACGTCAGCAGGGGGCGCTGTCCGGCATGCCGCCCGACACACACGATGTCGGGGAATCTGTGACCTCCGTGAGACGAACCATACGGCGATCACACACACCGGTCGGTTAGTGTCACCGGATGCTCGATGCCACCACCCGCTCTGGGGGCACCGCCACGGCCACTCCCCCGGCCACCGCCACGGAGCCCGTCTCCGCCACGCAGTTCCCCGGCACCGGACCGCTCACCGGCGCCACCCGTCCCGGACCGTCCGACCCGGACCGCTCACTGACCTCGAGAAGACTCGCCGCCCGCTGCACCGGGGTACTGCTCTCGCCCTGGTCCCGGCTGTCCCTGCTGCTCGTCCTGCTCGCGGCGGCCGCGTCCGGTGTGCTCCTCTTCGAACCGCAGCGCCTGCTCGCGGACGGCTGGCCGCCCGAGCTCGGCGGCACGGCGGCGGCCCTGGTGTTCGCGGTGGCGTACGGCCTGTGCACGGTCGCGTTCGTGCCCCGGCCGCTGCTCAACCTCGCGGCGGGCGCCCTGTTCGGCTCCCAACTGGGAGTGGGCGCCGCGCTGGGCGGGACCGTGCTCGGCGCGGGCCTTGCCTTCGGTCTCGGCCGCTTCCTGGGTCAGGACGCCCTGCGCCCGCTGCTGCGGGGCCGCTGGCTCAAGGCGGCGGACGGGCAGCTCAGCCGGCACGGCTTCCGCTCGATGATGGTGGCCCGGCTCTTCCCAGGGGTGCCGTTCTGGGCCGCCAACTACTGCGCTGCCGTATCCCGTATGGGCTGGCTGCCGTTCCTGCTCGCGACGGCGCTCGGCTCGGTACCGAACACGGCGGCGTACGTCGTCGCCGGCGCCCGCGCCTCGGCACCGACCTCGCCCGCGTTCCTCGTCGCCATGGGCTTCATCGCGGTACCGGCACTGGTCGGCACGGTGGTGGCCTGGCGCAAGCGCCACCACCTGCGCGCCGTCCGCTGACCCGCCGAAGGCCCGGTCACCCGTTCACCTGGTGCTGCGGCTCGCCGCTCCGACGGGCCTACACGGCCTCCAGCACCATCGCGTTGGCGAGGCCGCCCGCCTCGCACATCGTCTGGAGCGCGTAGCGGGCCCCGCGTTCGCGCATCGCGTGCACGAGGGTCGTCGTCAGCCGGGTGCCGCTCGCGCCCAGCGGATGACCGAGGGCGATGGCGCCGCCGTGCACGTTGACCCGGCCGAGGTCCGCTCCGGTCTCCTGCTGCCAGGCGAGGACGACGCTGGCGAAGGCCTCGTTGACCTCGAAGAGATCGATGTCGTCGAGGCCGAGCCGCGCCCTGCGGAGCACCTTCTCGGTGGCCGGGACGACGCCGGTGAGCATCAGCAGCGGATCGGAGCCGGTCACCGCGAAGCTGTGGAGTCGCGCGAGCGGGCGCAGACCGAGCCGGGCGGCCGTCTCGCTCGACGTGATGAGCACGGCCGAGGCGCCGTCGTTGATCGGGCTCGCGTTGCCCGCGGTGATGTTCCACTCGATCTGCGGGAAGCGCTCACCGAAGGCGGGGTCGTAGTACGCGGGCTTGAGCCCGGCGAGGGTCTCCGGAGTGCTGGCGGGCCGTACGCACTCGTCCCGCCGTACGCCGTCCAGCGGGGCCACCTCGGCGTCGAACAGGCCGTTGTCCCAGGCCGCGGCCGCCTTGCGGTGGGAACTCACCGCGAAGGCGTCCAGCTGCTCGCGCGACAGCCCCCACTTCGCGGCGATCAGTTCGGCGCTGATGCCCTGCGGGACGAGACCCTCCGGATAGCGCTCGGCGACGCCGGGCCCGAAGGGGTCCTTGCCCGCCGGCACGTTCGACCACATAGGGACGCGGCTCATGGACTCCACACCGCAGGCGACGACCAGGTCGTAGGCACCGGACAGGACGCCCTGCGCCGCGAAGTGCACGGCCTGCTGGGAGGAGCCGCACTGCCGGTCGACGGTCGTCGCGGGAACCGTCTCGGGGAACCCCGCCGACAGCACGGCGTACCGGGTGGTGTTCATGGCCTGCTCGCCGACCTGGTCGACGGTGCCGCCGATGACGTCGTCGATCAGCGCCGGATCGACGCCGGACCGCTCGACCAGGGCGCGCAGGGTGTGGGCGAGGAGTTCCACGGGGTGGACATGGGCGAGGGCGCCGTTCGGCTTGCCCTTGCCCACGGGGGTGCGTACGGCTTCGACGATCACGGCGTCGCGCATGGTGGGCCTCTCCAGTGAGGAACCGGCGGTCGGACGGGCTGGGCCGCACCGCACACCCGGAACGGGTGAGTTGGTTTCCCAAACCCGCTAAGCGACCCAAGAGTAGCCCAGAGGGTTGGAAGAACCAACCCACCCTCTAGACTGGTCGGCATGAAGGACTCCCGCCCCTGCTCGATCGCCGCCACGCTCGCCCTCGTCGGCGAGAAGTACTCCCTGCTCGTGCTCCGCGAGGTATCCCTGGGCGCCACGCGTTTCGACCAGCTGGTCCGCAACATCGGGGCCCCGCGCGATGTGCTGACCGCGCGGCTCAAGCGGCTGGTGGAGGCGGGCGTGCTGGAGAAGGTGGAGTACAACGAGCGCCCCAAGCGCTACGAGTACCGGCCCACTCCGGCCGGCCGGGAGCTGGAGTCGGTGCTGTTCACGCTGATGGCATGGGGGGACCGGCATCTCCAGGAGGACGGTTTCCGCCCCATGGTGCTGCAGCACTCCTGCGGCCACGAGCTGGTCGCCCAGGTCGTCTGCCGGGACTGCGGCGAGGAGGTCCGGCACGACGACCTGACGGCCCACCCGCAGTCCCCGGGCTGGACGGTGACGGGGCCCGCGGCGGCGTAGGGGCGGCTGTGCGCACGGCGGTTACGTGGGTTACGCAGGGGTCCGACTGTGCGCACTGGGCGTGACGTCGGGGTTCGACTGTATGCACTGCGCGTGACTTGAGGTGCGGCCGCATGCACGAGGCGTGACGTTGGGCCCGTTGCGTTCACGGCGGGTGACGTAGGGGCTTGGTTGCGTGCACGGCGGGTGGTTCGGCGTGCACGTTCCGGGCGTCGCGGTCACCGGCGCGCACCGGCCATATGACCTGACGCACCGTCAACTAGCTTTTTACATGGTCAAGTTACGGGATCGATCCGGCGGCCATGGAAGGTGTCGGCCCCAGGACAGTCCGCGCGGGAACAGTCCCGAGCGGCCGTGCGGCGGGGCGATACCCGCGCCTGCGGGGAACCCCGGCCGGGGGCGCCGGTGTTTCGAACGTCCTGCGAAGACCCTGTGGTCGGGCTGTCGGTACGGGACGCTACGCTGCCCCTCAAGACCCGTGATCACCGCGCCCCGACGGCCGGTGCGCGCGGCAACGCCCCATCAACCCTTCCACGATCAGCACTTGGACCACGAAATTCCATGTCTTGGTTTGAATCCCTCGTCCTCGGACTCGTCCAGGGGCTGACCGAATTCCTTCCCGTCTCGTCCAGCGCGCACCTGCGCCTCACCGCCGCGTTCGCGGGCTGGCACGACCCGGGAGCGGCCTTCACGGCGATCACCCAGATCGGCACGGAGGCCGCGGTGCTGATCTACTTCCGTAAGGACATCGCGAGGATCGTCTCGGCGTGGTTCCGCTCGCTCACGAACAAGGCGATGCGGCACGACCAGGACGCCAAGATGGGCTGGCTGGTGATCGTCGGCTCGATCCCGATCGGCGTGCTCGGCGTGACGCTCAAGGACCAGATCGAGGGGCCCTTCCGCGACCTGCGGCTGACCGCGACGATGCTGATCGTCATGGGTGTCGTGCTCGGCGTCGCCGACCGGCTGGCGGCACGCGACGAGACGGGCGGCCGGCACCGCGCCGCCAAGCAGCGCAAGTCGCTCCAGGAGCTGAGCGTCAAGGACGGCCTGATCTACGGCGTCTGCCAGGCGATGGCCTTGATCCCGGGCGTCTCCCGGTCCGGCGCCACCATCAGCGGCGGCCTGCTCATGGGCTACACCCGTGAGGCCGCCGCCCGCTACTCCTTCCTGCTCGCCGTCCCCGCCGTGCTCGCCTCCGGCGCGTTCGAGCTGAAGGACGCCAGCGAGGGCGGGCACGTCTCGTGGGGACCGACGATCTTCGCCACGATCATCGCGTTCGTGGTCGGCTACGCCGTCATCGCCTGGTTCATGAAGTTCATCTCCAGCAAGAGCTTCATGCCGTTCGTCTGGTACCGGATCGCGCTGGGCATCGTCATCATCGCGCTCGTGGCCACGGGGGCGCTGAGCCCGCACGCGGCGGAGTCCGCGGGCTGACCGGGGCGCGCCCGAGGCCGCCGCGGTGGACCCCGGCGGCCCGGCCGTGGCCGCCCCTGCCGGGCCCGTCACGCCCGCGGGTCACCTGTCAGGGCGCCCCAGGTCGCGGCAGAACACGTTCCACCAGGATCCACCGTGACCAACCACATACGGTGTGCGTAGCCGTCCGGTAGCGCAGTGTCAGTCCTTGCGCCTAGGCTGTTCCGCATGTCCCCAGATTCCGTGCCCCCTGGTTCCGTGCGGTCTGCGGCCGCGTTAAATGAGCAGATTCGTGCGCTCTGGATGCGTACGGGCGGCTCCTTGTCGGCGCAGGAGCGGGCGGAGTACGAGCTGCTGGTCGTGGAGTGGGCCGCCGCCATCCGCGGTGAGGTCATCGAGGCCGCCTGACCACCGGCCCGGCCGCCGTACCGTCCCGCACCCGCGGCTCCCGGCCATCCCGACCCGCGTCCGGAGCCTCCGGGGAGGAGTCTCCCCGCCCAGGACACCCCTACGACCGCAGATGCGCGAGAACCACCTCGGCGACCAGGTAGGTCCGCTCGTCGGGCAACAGCACGGCGGCCAGGTCGAGTTCACCGGCCCGCACGCGCGCGTGGATCTCGTGGGCGAGCGGTGTCAATTGCATGTGGCTGGTCCGAACGCCGTCATGCGGAAGCCACCACCTCGCCGGCCATGACCTGTGGAGGGTTGGGGAGCAGGGACGCAAGGTTGTCCCGCACGAAGTCCGCAGCTCTCGAGATCGATTCGGCGGCACCGGCCTGGTCCTGGAAGACGCTGGTCGAGACCATCACTCCGTCCCCGGTGTCGATCCAGTAGTAGGCCACGAAGCCGGAGACCTGGCGCATGAGCGGCACGAACCCCTCGTTCACGAGACGTGCCGCCTCGGCCGAGTCGGTCACCCCTTCGTACCGCCGGACTGCTGCGTACATCACCAAGCTCCTCAGGTCGTCCTGGGTTCGTCGTCTGCTGAGACGTCGTACCCCTGCGACGGCTGCCCGGCTCACAAGGCGTCTGGCAATCACCTGAAGGGCCGCCGTGGGTGATCCGAACGGCGGCCGCCGGCCCGGACACACGGCCCTGCGCACGTCTGCCACGAGAAGGCGTCGACGCGGAGTGGAGCAGCCCAAGCCGGTGACCGCCCGCAGCCCGAGGAAAGGCTGTGAACGCGGCTTGATGACCCATGTCAAGCCGCGTTCACAGCCCTTTTGCCTTCCGAGAAGGACTTCCAGCCCTCAACGGGTCTGTGAGGGCGGCTTGGTGATCCATGCCAAGCCGCGCTGACGAATCTCACCGAGCTGCGGGCAGCCGTCAGAGGTATCGCGGAAGAGTGATCAACCATGCGCACATCTTCCATGGCGTTCGAATGACTCCTCCCGCTGCGTGGGCGGCCGCGATGGGCGCCGACTACCTGGCGCTCCCCCACGAACCGACGGGGCAGCAGGTCCGGCTGCTCACCGCAGGATTGCACCGCGTGCCTCTGCGTCCCTTCTGCCCCTGGTACCCCACCGAGTTCTACGTGGCCCCGGGGCTCGTCCTGCACGTCTCGGGCTCGGCGGACGACGACATTTTCAGCGTCTGGGCCGGCGCTACCCACCGCAGCGCTCTCGCCCCGCTGGCCGAAGCCGCTGTCGAGTGGAACCAGTTCGACGTGTGATCTCGCTTCGTCCCCTTGCTGCCCGCAAGACACGGGTGCCGACAGATGGCGGAGCGTATCGCCGGAGGGCTCCCACGACCAGCTGAGCGCACGACTCGGTCAGGCTCCGGTGATACCGAAGAGGGTGTCGTCCAACCTGCGTGTCCACAAGGCAAGGTCGCTGCTCGTCGCCACGGCAATGGTCTGTCCGGAGGGCGAGAAGCCCGCTGTGCGGAATGTGGAGTAGTTCGAGTGGAAGATGTGCCACCACTGCTCCGCGTGCGGACCGGCGTGGGGCAGCCCGCCGTCGCGGGACAGCAGGACGCGCTCGTTCGGCCAGGCCGGGGTGACGACCTCCAGGGTCCAGCCGTCCCCGGTGGTGGTGTGCAGCCCTCCACCGAAGAGCCCCGCGATGCGCACACGGCTCCCAGCGACCGGTCCCAGTCCTGGGCAGGACAGATCGACGACCGCGTCGGGGGTGCTGTCCTCGGGGTCGAGATCGCGCTCCCTGGCGATCTTGTCCCCGGTGACGGCGTCGAAGAGGCCATGACCGTCGGAGGAGACGACCATCACCAGATCACGGCCGCTGTCGGGATGCGTCGCGAAGCCGATCCCGAGCAGACCACCGACGGCAACGCCGTATGTGTGCTCGAAGACGGGCCGCCAGGGTTCAGGGGCGGGCACCACGGGGGCCGCGAGAAGCCGGTTCCGCATCGCTCGCTGGTACGCCGAGAGCTCGGGCTCACGCTCCGACTGCTCGGCCGGCCCCGCCTTCTTCGTCCACTTCACGTGTCCATGATCCACGCTTCGGCGGGCTCACCCAACGGAGTTGATGCAGCCCGGCACTTGAGCACGTGCTCTTGCGGTCTGTGAACGCGGCTCGATGACTCACGTCAGACCGTTCACATCCTTTGACGAGTACATATGCGAGATCGTGATTGCTCGATAGAGTCATCTCTTACAGTTGGTTGCGGGGACAACCAAATGCTCTTCGGCTGCCCCCGTCCTGGGGAGGGCCTGCAGCACATGAGTCGTCGTTCTACTGGTTCTGTCGGCGTCTGGGCTGAGATGCAACGGCAGCAGCAACGCCAGATGGAAACTGAAGCCAGACGCCGTAGGCAGCAGGAACAGCAAGCGCGGGCCTACCAACGCCGAGCTGCCCAGAGCCACCGCGAGTACCGACAGGCCGAGGCTCTACGGCGCACGGAGGAGTTGGACGCGCAGGTAGCGTCGTTGCAAGGTCTACTCGCCTCTGGTTGCCGGGCTCCCGCCTTCAGGGCTGCCTCTCTCATGCGACCTGAGAATGTCCAGCCCTTCGCCCCAGGACCGTTGGCACAACCGGTGCCCATGCCGGACTTCAGTCACTACCAGACACAGAGCGGTTGGACGGCGAGTCGAAGGGCCCAGGCGCAGGCCGAAGCACGAGCGCGCTTCGAGCGTGACTGGCAGGCTGCCCAGGCGGCGGAAACTCAGCGGCAGCAACAACTCGCGTCGTACCAGCGGGAGTACCAGCAATGGGCTGACACCCAGCTGGCAGATGTACGGCTGCACAACGCCGGCATCGGCGCGATGACCGAAGGCGTAAGGCGTCAGGATCCCGATTCCGTGATCGAGTACTTCACTGCCGCCCTCTACGCCTCGACGGCGTGGCCGGAGAACTTCCCACGGCAGGTGGCAGCTGCGTACGACCCGGCAGCACGGCAGTTGGTCCTGGATTGGGAGTTGCCCGCTTACAGCATCGTGCCGGAGGTCAAGGCCGTTCGGTACATGTCCGGGGTCGACCAGGACAAAGAGACTCCTCGCCCGATAGGCCAGCGCCGGGCCCTGTACGGGGAGGTGCTGGCTCAGTGCATGCTTCTCGTTCTGCACGAGCTGTTCGGCGCAGATGAGCTGGGTGCGCTCGAGTCAGTGGCCTTGAACGGGTTCGTCGACGGGCATGACCCTACGACGGGCCGACCGGGTCATATATTCCTCGCGACCGTCATGGCCTCGCGCTCGTCCTTCCGTGACTTGCACCTGGCGCAGGTCGACGCAGGTAGTTGCCTGGCTGACGCACTGCGCGGGCAGGTCTCGGTGCGACCGGACCAGCTCACGCCGGTGCGGCCGAGCAAGCGGCCGCAGGATGTCGGAAACCGTGTTGTCACCCACGGCAGCGACGAGGAACCAGACCTGTTCGCCATGGACCCGATAGCCTTCGAGAATCTCGTTGCCGATCTTTTCCGTGCCATGGGGATGCAGGCGGTGACCACCCAGCGGTCCAACGACGGCGGTGTGGACGTCGACGCGCTGGATCCGACGCCGATCCGTGGCGGCAAGATTGTCGTGCAGGTGAAGCGCTACCGCAGCACGGTTCCGCCCACGGCTGTGCGCGACTTGTACGGAACGGTCCAGGACGCCGGCGCCAACAAGGGTGTCCTCGTGACGACGTCGGGGTTCGGCCCCGGCTCACACACCTTCGCCAACGGCAAGCCGCTGGAACTCATCTCAGGTGCCGAACTCGTCGATCTGTTGCATCGCCATGGACTGCGTGGGCGACTGGGTGAGCGTGGTCAGCAGGTCTCCGCGCAGGCGACGCCCTCGGGGCCGAACAGTCGACTGCCCGACGATTACAACGTCTTGGGCATGTCATGGACCGGAAGTGTCGCCTTGGACGTGTGCGCTCTCGTCTGCCGTGGCAACGAGGTCCTCAGTGACGATCACTTCGTCTTCTACAACAACCCGCAGACGCCGGACGGCTCAGTGCGTGCTCTTCCCGCCACCGCACCTGACAAGGCCGCGATCTGTGTCTCGTTCGACGGGTTGCCCGAGGAGGCTGACCGGTTCGTACTCGTGGCCGCCATCGACCCGGAGATCGACTCGGACGCCGACCTCTCCGGCTTCACGGACGCCCGCATCCGCCTACGCGACCCAGGGCTCGCCGAGCTGGGGCAACTCGAAGTCTCCGACGGCAAGCCACGCGAAACCGCCCTGGTACTCGGCTCCTTCCGTCGAAGGTCGAACGGAGACTGGGATTTCGTCCTGGGCGGCAAGGGCTACACGGGCGGCCTGGAGGCACTCGTCCAGGATTTCGGCATCGAAGTGGAGTAGAGCCCATCGGGGTCCGGAGCCGCTGCGCTGGCTGGGGGTTGTGAACGCGGCTTGGTGATCCATGTCAAGCAGCGTTCGCAGACTGTCCGGACGCACTCAAGAACTGGGGCTACGACATCGCGGTCCTGGAGAGTCCCGCTGACGTTGCCGCACGCGTTCGGTATGTCCGTGACGTGTGGACCGGTGGCTGTGCGGAGGAACCTCCGTTCTGACTCCGGAGGCCACTTGGCCAGCACGGGCGACCGTCTGCCACTTGCGGCCGGCGGGCGCCGTCGCGTCACGCAACGGGTCGAAAATCGATGGTCATCCGAGCTGACCGGGCCCACGCTGTAGGCCATGGAAGAACCGCTTCGCAGGATCCGTGCGCTCCACACGGCGTCCACGGTCACCGTCTACCAGGCGTACCGCCCGGAGATCGGCGGACCCGCCGCCCGCAAGGGCCGTTTCCCCGTCACGTGGAAGCCTGACCGCATGACGTGGATCAAGCCCAGTTTCATGTGGATGATGTACCGCTGCGGCTGGGGCACGAAGGAGGGGCAGGAGACCGTCCTCGCCGTCGAGATCACGCGCGACGGCTTCGACTGGGCGCTGCGCAACGCATGCCTGTCGCATTATGTCCGCGGACTGCATCCCGATCGGGTCACCTGGCAGCGTGACCTCAAGCGCGCACCGGCTCGGGTCCAGTGGGATCCCGAACGCGATCTGCACCTGCGTCCCCTGGCGCACCGCTCGCTGCAACTGGGGCTCGCGGGTGAGGCGTCGGCGCGTTACGCCAACGAGTGGATCGTGTCCATCAGCGACGTGACCCCGCTCGCCCATGAGATCCACGCGCTCGTCAAGGACGGCGAACTGGACGCAGCTGCCCGACTGCTCCCCCAGGAGCAGGGATACCCCGCCGGTGACGAACTGCTGGCCCACCTGCGTCCCTGACCGGCGATCCGGGCACGACCGCCGGCATCACCCACGGGTTGCATGGAGGCAAAGGTCTGTGAACGCCGCTCGATGATCCACGTCATCCCGTCGCGCTTCCACGTCGACGGGAACCGTCCCGTCCGTACCGCCGGCTCCGCCGGTTCCGGGACGGTGGGCGGTGACGGTGGACGGGGTGTGCCGGGCGCGGACCTCCAACTTGGGCCGGGTGGGCGCGTGTTGATCGTTCAAGGGGACAGGGCAGCCGCGGATGCCCGTGAAGGCCGGCGAATATCGCCGCACGCCTCTTGGCTGATCCCCTTCCGTGGCCAACACTGAGCCGATGACGCAGCGTGTGGAGCTCGCGACCGTGATGGACCGGCTTGCCGTGGACGACCTGATCACCGACTACGCGGTGGCGGTGGACGACGGCGACTGGGAGGCGTACCGGGCGCTGTTCGCACCCGAGGGCCGCGCCGACTACCGCTCGGCCGGGGGCGTCGAGGGGGATGCCGCGCAGATCGCCGGCTGGCTCACCCGGAGCCTGGGGCTGTTCGCCATGCGGCAGCACCTGATCGTCAACCGGCGGGTCAGGTTCGGCCTGCTGGAGGGCGACACCGGCGACACGGCCCGGGTCCGGGCCGACTACGTCAACCCCATGCGGTTCGCGGGGCCCGGCGAGGGCACCGACACCTCCCCGGCGTCCACGGCACCGGACTTCGTCTGCGGCGGCCGCTACGCCTTCGCGTTGCTGCGTACGACCGAGGGCTGGCGTCTGCGCGAGGTGGTCGTCCAGGAGAAGTGGCGCACGGTCGCCACACGGCCCGCCGCCGAGGCGGCACCGCCCGCCCCGCTCCCCGGGAACTGACCGGCCGACCGCACGCCCCGGCGTCGGGTCGCACCTTCCGTCCACCGCGCCGCCGTCCCCCACCACCACGACCCCGGGTCCGCCATGAAGGGGCGGCGAGGCCGGGCTCCCGGGCCCCGAGGCCCGCCCGGTGAGGCGATGCGGTCATCCCCACCGAGGTCCGGTCCCCCGGCTGTCTGAGATCCATTGCGGCGGGCAGACTGGGAGGGCACCTACCGGGAGGAGACGCCGTATGACCAGGGGCGCTGATCGGCTCGACTCCCGCTGGTGGCGGGGCGCCGCCGCGGTCGCGGCGGGCGCGCTGCCCATGTTCGCGTTCCCGGCGCCCTCGCTGTGGTGGTTCGCCTATGTCGCCCTGGTGCCCTGGATCCTGCTGATCCGTTCGGCACCGACCGGCCGGCGCGCGGCGTACGACGGCTGGCTGGGCGGGCTCGGCTTCATGCTGGCCGTGCACCACTGGCTGCTGCCGAGCCTGCATGTGTTCACGATCGTGATAGCGGCGCTGCTGGGCGCGCTGTGGGCGCCGTGGGGCTGGCTGGTGCGGCGGTTCCTGTCGGGAGTGCCCGCACGGGGCCGGGTGGCCGGCGCGCTCGTGGTGCTGCCGTCGGGCTGGCTGATGGTCGAACTGGTCCGTTCCTGGCAGGGGTTGGGCGGGCCGTGGGGCCTGCTCGGTTCGAGTCAGTGGCAGGTGGAACCGGCGCTGCGGCTGGCCTCGGTGGGCGGGGTCTGGCTGCTGAGCTTCCTGGTGGTGGCGGTCAACATCGCGGTCGCCGTGCTGGTGTCGGTGCGCGAGTCGCGGGTTCCGGCGCTGGCCGGGCTGGTGGCCACGGCCGCCGCGACCTCCGCGGCCTGGGTGTGGTCGCCGCGCCCCGACACGGACGGCGGGGTCCGGATCGCCGTCGTCCAGCCGGGCGTCGTCGTCGACGGCCCCGGCAGCGTCGAGAAGCGGTTCGCCCGCGAGGAGGCCCTGACCCGGCAACTCGCCGACAGGCAACCGGACTTGATCGTCTGGGGCGAGAGCAGCGTCGGCTTCGACCTGGCCGACCGGCCCGACGTGGCCGACCGGATCGCCGCGTTGTCCCGCCTCACCGGCGCCGACATCCTGGTGAACGTGGACGCCCGGCGCTCCGACCGCCCCGGCATATACAAGAGCTCGGTCCTCGTCGGGCCCCAGGGCCCCACGGGCGACCGCTACGACAAGATGCGCCTGGTGCCCTTCGGCGAGTACATACCGGCGCGTTCCCTGCTCGGCTGGGCCACCTCCGTCGGGAAGGCGGCCGGCGAGGACCGCCGCAACGGCAGCGAACAGGTGGTGATGAACGTCGGGCACGGGCTGCGCGTCGGCCCCATGGTCTGCTTCGAGTCGGCGTTCCCCGACATGAGCCGCCGCCTCGCGCAGGACGGCGCGGAGGTGCTGCTCGCGCAGTCGTCGACGTCCTCGTTCCAGCACAGCTGGGCACCCGCCCAGCACGCCTCGCTGGCCGCGCTGCGGGCCGCCGAGACCGGCCGGCCCATGCTGCACGCGACGCTGACCGGGGTCTCCGCCGTCTACGGGCCGAGCGGCGAGGCAGTCGGTTCCCGGCTCGGCACCGGCACCGACGGCGCGGCGGTGTACGAGGTACCGCTGGCCACGGGTGTCACGCCGTACCTCCGCTTCGGCGACTGGCCCGTGCACCTGGCGCTGCTGGTGCTGGCCGCGCTCGGCGCCACCGAGTGCGCACGGTCGCTGCGCCTCAGGCGGACGGCTCCTGCACCGCGCGTACCACCCGCTCGCACAGTTCATGGGTCGCCAGCGCGTCCCGGGCACTGAGCACCTTCCCCGCGCGCACGGCGTCGAGGAAGGCGAGCACCACCTGCTCGATGCCGCGCTGGCGGGCCACCGGCACCCAGTCCCCGCGCCGCCGCACCGTCGGCTGGCCCTTGTGGTCGATCACGTCGGCGAGGTTGACCACCTGCCGCTTGGTGTCCTGGCCCGAGACCTCCAGGATCTCCTCGGTGGAGCCGCTGAGCCGGTTCATGACGCCGAGCGCCGTGAAACCGTCTCCGGCGAGCTGCAGCACGACGTGGTGCAGCAGCCCGTCCTCGCTGCGGGACCGCACGGTGATGTCGTCGACCGGGCCCGGGACCAGGAACCGCAGCGTGTCCACCACGTGGATGAAGTCGTCGAGGACCATGGTGCGCGGCTCCTCGGGCAGTCCGACGCGGTTCTTCTGCATCAGGATCAGCTCGCGCGGATGCTCGACGCACTGCGCGTACCCGGGTGCGTGACGCCGGTTGAAGCCCACGGCGAGGCTCACACCCCGCTCCTCGGCGAGCTCCACCAGGCGCTCGGAGTCGGCGAGTTCGTAGGCGAGGGGCTTGTCGACGTACGTCGGCACGCCCGCTTCCAGGAGCCGGGTGACGATCTCGGGGTGGGCGACGGTGGCCGCGTGCACGAAGGCCGCGTCCAGGTCCTGGGCCAGCAGCCCGGAGAGGTCGGTGTGGCGCTGCGCCGGCGGCAGGTGGAGGCTGTCGCCGATCTCGGCGAGCGTCGCGGGCGTCCGGGTCTGCAGGTGCAGTTCGATCCCCGGCAGGGTGGACAGCACCGGCAGGTACGCCTTGCGCGCGATGTCACCGAGTCCGATGCAGCCGACCTTCACGGGAGTCTCCTCGACGGGTGTGCGGGGTTTCGGGGAGTCCGCTCGGGGCTCCTCACGTCGTCGGAAGCATACGGCGGCCCCGGCGGCCGCCAGTCGGCGATGCCGTCGAATCCGCGCAGGAAGAACGCCGGTGCGGCCTTCGACAGGGTGCTGACGGCGGTGTCGCGGAGGGCGGCGCCGACCCGGTTGCGCGTCATGTTCAGCCGGGCCACGCGGACGGCCTGGCGGGCGATGGCGGTCGTACGGGATCTGCGGTCCGCGGTGTACGCGGCGAGGCCGGGCAGCTCGCGTCCGGAGCCGGTGCCGTGCGGTCCGGCGTGGTGGGCGAGTACGACGGCGTCCTCGATGGCCTGGTTGCCGCCCTGGCCGAGGGTCGGCGGCATCGCGTGCGCGGCGTCGCCGAGCAGGGCGACCCGGCCCCGGTGGAAGGCGGGCAGGGGTTCCGCGATGTGGTGGACGTCGTGCCGCAGGACATCGGCGGGGGCCGCCGCGTCCAGGACGGCGGGGATCGGGTCGTGCCAGTCGCCGTACCGGCGCAGCAGTTCGGCCTTCTCGTCGTCGGGGGCACGCTGCCCCGCCGGGGCGAGGGCGGCTGCGTACGCGTAGACCCGGCCGTCCTTCAGCGGATGCGTGCCCCAGAGGTGCCCGGGGCCCCAGGTCTCGTGGGAGGCGAAGCGCAGGCCCGGCACCGGGATGACGAGGCGCCAGCTGGTGAAGCCCGCGTAGACGGGGCCGGGGTGCTCGGGGAGCAGCGTGCCGCGTACGGCGGAGTTGATGCCGTCGGCTCCGACGACCAGCCCGGCCTCCAGCTCCCCGTCCGGGGTGCCGATCCGGGCCGGTGCCCCGGTGCTCTCGCCGGGGTCGAGGAGGGTCGCCCCGGACGCGGTCCGGATGCTGCCCTCGGGGAGACGGGCCGCCAGGCTCGTGATCAGGCTCGCCCGGTGCAGCACCACGAGGGGGCCGCCGAACCGCTCGGCCAGGGCGGCGGCGTCGACCCGTGACAGCCAGCGGCCCCCGGGCGTGCGCAGCCCTCCGTCGCCCTGCCAGGCGGCGAGGTCGCGGATCTCGTCGCCGAGTCCGATCACGTCGAGAGCGCGCAGGGCGTTGGGCGCGAGCGTGATGCCGGCGCCGACGGGGGCCAGCGAGGCGGCCCGTTCGAGCACGGTGACCCGCCAGCCGCGCCGGTGCAGGGCCACCGCCGCCGTGAGACCTCCGATTCCGCCTCCGACCACGACGGCGTGCGTCGACCGTGCCATGTCTCCTCCTCGGCTCCCCCGCGGGCAGCACCCCACGGACAGCGACTTCCCCGGCCACTACGCCTGTAGTGACCGGACGGCTCGACGCTACTACAGATGTAGTGAGCCGGGTAGGTTGGTCCCCATGTCCGTACGCAGCACCGGCCCCGGCCGCGCCGACCTCGTCGCCGACACCGCGCTCCGGCTCCTCGCCGAGCGCGGCATGCGGGGCCTCACCCACCGGGCCGTCGACGAGGCGGCGGGGCTTCCCCCGGGCTCGACGTCGAACCACGCCCGCACCCGGCTGGCCCTGCTGGAGAGCGCCGTCCGCAGGCTCGCCGAGCGCGAGGCGCAGATCCTCACCCCCGAGGAGTTGCCGGACCCCCGCGGCGGCCCGGACGCCCTCGCGGACGGGCTGGCCCGCACGCTGCACCGGTACCTGACCCGGCACCACCACCTGCTGATCGCCCGCTACGAACTGGCGCTGGAGGCCACCCGGCGCCCCGAGCTCCGGACCTTCTTCGACGCGGCCGGGCAGCGCTTCCGCGACCCGCTGCAGGTGCTGGTCACCGACGCCGGTTCAGCGGACCCGGCCCGGCACGTGCTGTCCCTCGTGGCCTGGTGCGACGGGCTGATGTTCTCGTGCGTGGCGGGCGCCTTCCACGCGTCGGTGCCGACCGAGGACGAACTGCGCGCCGGCCTGCGGGAGTTGCTGCGCGGCATGCTGGACGCCTGAAGCGGTCGGGCCGTGGGCCGACGGCTTGGGTGCCGTCGCCGCACGCCCGTCGCCGGCTGTGGTTCGGGCAAGCCCGAGGGACCGCGAGGCGCGCGCGGAAAAAACGGCGTGCCGTCTCCGGCCGGCGTCCGCGAAGATGGCCGCATGACTATCGAGCGCACCGTACCCGCGACCGACGGCGACGAGCGGTCCATGCTCGACGGCTGGCTGGAGTACCACCGCGAGACCCTCGCGACGAAGTGCGAGGGTCTGAGCGACGCGCAGCTCAGGACCGCGTCGGCGGCCCCCTCCGACCTCTCCCTGCTCGGTCTCGTCCGGCACATGGCGGAGGTCGAGCGCATCTGGTTCCGCAAGGTCCTGGTGGCCGACGACCCGGGGCCGATCTACTTCAGCGACGAGGACCCCGACGGCGAGTTCCATCTCACCGAGGCCGACACCTGGGACGAGGCACACGCGACCTGGCGGGAGGAGATCGCGATCGCCGGACGCAACGCGGCCCCCCTCGGCCTCGACGACCTCGCGAAGGGCCGGAGCAGGCTGACGGACGCTCCGATCACCCTGCGCTGGATCTACCTCCACATGATCGAGGAGTACGCGCGTCACAACGGGCACGCGGACCTGATCCGGGAACGCCTCGACGGCACCACCGGCGACTGACGGGCCACCCGTGCCCGGGTGACGGCACCCCGCCGGTCCGTCACCCGTGTGGGGCATCCTCCGCCTGTCCGCTCCCCAAAGGGGTCCGGACCCAGCAGAGTTGCCCGGGTGCATCGAACGACGACCACCGCAACGCTCCTGGTCACCGTGGCCGTCTCGGCCCTCACCGGCTGTATGACGGTCCCGCGGTCGCCCGCGTCCGGCCCGCCGCCCTCCCTGCCGGTGGCACCCCGCCCCGACGGCAGCGCCGAACCGCGTGTCGTACAGGCCCCGGCCCGGGAGGCGCTGGAACGCGTCGGCCCGTCCCGGCGCCCCTCGCCGACGCCCCCCGCACCGCATCGGACGACCGCCCCGCCGGCCCCCGTGGGACCGTCGCCCGCGCCCCCGCGCCCCAGGCACGAGACCCCGCCCCCGAAGCGGCAGAGGCCCGAGGCCCGGGCCGCCGTCCCGCCCGCTCCCCGCGGCGGCGGAAAGAACGCCGATGTGTGCGCGCTGGGCAGGAAGTACGGCGGCTGGGCACCGGACAGTCCGCAGGCGGTCATCTGCAAGGGTGCCTACGGCCGTTGACGACGGCGGCACCACCGCGCCATCACCGCCAGCAGCTCACTGGGCGCGCCGGCCCCTGCTCACTGGGTCCCCGCGCGAGTGAGGCCGTACGCGCTCGGCACCGACAAGCCGCGGAACTCCCGGACGCCCACCGCCCCCGCTCTACGGCCGTTGACGACCGCGGCACCACCGCGCCATCACCCCCGACAGGCCCCCGAGCGCACCAGACCCCAGCTCACGGCGTCCGCGCGTCGATGAGGCCATACGCGCGCGGCACCGGCAAGCCGCCGAACTCCCTGGCGCCCACCGCCCACCGCGCTACGGCCGTTCCCGTCTGGGTGGTCCCAGGGTCTCCCCCGCGCCGCCGCCTGAAGCGCCGGTCCCCGGAGCGGTTCCGGTGCCCGCGGGCCGGCCGGAGCCGTGTGCGGGACCGGGCTCACGTGGGGACGCGGGCCCCCGGGAGGGGCCGGGGTCCGGCGGGGAGTCCCGGTGGCCCTCCGTCTCCCCCTCCTCGCCCAGCCTCAGTTCCAGCCGGGCGATCGCCGCCCGCACGCCGTCGCCGTAGGGGTCGTCCCCGAGCGCGTCGGCCGCGCCCCGGGCCCGGCGCAGATGCCCGCGCGCGGGCCCGGAGCGGCCGAGCTTCACGTAGTCGGCGGCCAGATTCAGGTGCAGCGAGGGGTAGAAGGCCCGCACCGCGAGCGACTCGTGGTGCTCGGCGATGCGCCCGTCGGTGAGCTCCTCGGCCGCCGACAACGCCCGCAGGTCCCAAGCCAGTTCGTCCGCGGGGTCGTCCTGGGTGTCCGCCATGTAGTGCGCCAGCGTGCAGCGGTGGAGCGGATCGCCGTCCTCGCCGATCTCGGCCCACAGGTCCAGGAAGCGCCCCCGGGCCTCCTCGCGGTCGCCGCCGTGATGCAGCATGACGGCCTGGCCGATCCTGGTCATCATGGCGTCCGGCGCCGCCTGCTCCTGCTGCTCCGCCACCGCGTCCTCCAAGCTCGTCGCCCGTCGTCCACGACGCTAACCGCAGGCACCGGCAATCACGGTCAGGCGGCTCCGTACGAGGCCGGTCCGGGACCGCGACGTCCGGGAAGCGCGCCTGCGCCCGGCGCGCCCGCCGTCAGCCGAGGTCCGGGATGCGCCAGTCGATCGGCTCGTGGCCCTGGGCGGCGACCGCGGCGTTGATCTGAGTGAACGGACGCGAGCCGAAGAACTTCTTCGCGGACAGCGGTGACGGGTGGGCGCCCTTCACCACGATGTGCCGGTCCTCGTCGATCAGGGGGAGCTTCTTCTGCGCGTAGTTGCCCCAGAGCACGAAGACGGCCGGGTCGGGACGGTCGGCCACGGCGCGGATCACGGCGTCCGTGAACTTCTCCCAGCCCTTGCCCTTGTGCGAGTTGGCCTCTCCGGCCCGCACGGTGAGCACCGCGTTGAGGAGCAGCACGCCCTGCTCGGCCCACGGCATGAGATAGCCGTTGTCCGGGATCGGCGTGCCGAGCTCCTCCTTCATCTCCTTGTAGATGTTGCGCAGCGAGGGCGGGGTGCGCACGCCGGGACGGACGGAGAAGCACAGGCCGTGGCCCTGACCCTCGCCGTGGTAGGGGTCCTGGCCCAGGACCAGCACCTTCACCCGGTCGTACGGCGTCGCGTCGAGCGCGGCGAAGACCTCCTCGCGCGGAGGGTAGACGGGACCCTTGGCGCGCTCCTCCTCAACGAACTCGGTGAGCTCCTTGAAGTAGGGCTGCTGCAGCTGCTCGCCCAGGACGTCGCGCCAGGACTCGGGCAGCATGGCGATGTCGGTCACGTCAACTTCCTCCGATGTGCGGTCACTTCCAGGCCTCAGAACCTACAGGCGACCACTGACAACCGGCCCGCGCCCCCGTCACGTCACGTCACGTCACCAGCTGGTCTTCCGGTGCAGCTCCCACATCGTCATGATCGTCGACGGGTCGAGCGCCCGCTCGCCGCCTGCGATCTCCTCGCTCGCGGCCACGTACTGCTTGCCCTGCCACAGGGGCAGCAGCCGCGCGTCGTCGACCAGGATCTGCTGCGCCTGCTCGAACTGCTTGACCACGGCCCCGCGGTCGCTCTCCCGGCGGGACTCGGGCAGCAGCACCCCGGTGATCTCGGGCGACTCGTAGGGCGTACCGAGCGCGTTCTGTTCGCCGACGAAGGGGGCGATGAAGTTCTCGGCGTCCGGGAAGTCGGGGAACCAGCCGCGCCCGAACACGGGGTACTCGCCCTTGCGGTAGCCCGCCTCGTACGTCTTCCAGGGGCGGCCCTTGACGGTGACGTCGAAGAGGCCGGAGGCGTTGAGCTGGTTCTTCAGCTCCCGGAACTCCGGTGCCGTCTCGGATCCGTAGCGGTCGGTGGTGTACCAGAGGGTGAGCGGCACGCGCTGGGTGATGCCGGCGTCCGCGAGGATCTTGCGGGCCTTGGAGGTGCTGGGGTCCCCGAAGTCGTCGAAGAAGGCCGTGGTGTGCCCGACCAGGCCCCTGGGGACCATCGAGTACAGCGGGTCGACGGTGCCCTTGTAGACCTTGTGCGCGATGGCGGGCCGGTCGACGATCTGCGCGATCGCCTTGCGGACCGCGGGCTTCTTGGCCCAGGGGTCCTTGGGGTTGAAGACCAGGTAGCTGATCTCGGTGCCCGAGCCCTCCACCAGCTGGAGGCCCTCGTCCTTGGCCCGCTGCCCCTGGAGGGCGACGACGTCCTCGGAGGCGAGGCCGCGGAAGGTGACGTCGATCTTCTTCGCCCGGAGGGCCGCGACCATCTGGGCGGAGTCCTGGAAGTAGCGGATGGTGACCGCGTCGTTCTTGCGCTCGGCGAAGCCGTCGTAGTGGTCGTTCTTGACCAGCTCGGCCTCCTTGCCCTCCTCGTACGACCGCAGGCTGTAGGGCCCGGACCCGAAGACCTTGCCGTCCTTGCGCAGCGAGTCGGCCGGGTAGTCGTCGGGGTCGACGATCGACATGGCGGGGGTGGCGAGGACGAAGGGGAAAGTGGCGTCCGGCTTGTTGAGGTGGAAGACGATCTCGCGGTCGCTCAGTGCCTGGATGCGCTCCAGGCTGCCGAGCAGACCGGCCGGGCCACCGCGCACGTTGATCTTGCGGATCCGGTCGATCGAGTACTTGACCGCGCGGGCGTCGAGCTTGTCGCCGTCGGAGAACTTCATGTCCTTGCGCAGCACGCACCGGTACACGCGGTTGGCGTCGTCGGTGAATTTGCAGCTCTCGGCGGCGTCGGGCTCGGGCGCGGTCGCCCCGGAGGGGTAGCTCAGCAGCGTCTGGTAGATGTTGCGGAACAGCTCCCACGAGCCGTCCCAGGAGGCGGCGGGGTCGAGCGTGCTGGGGGCGCTGGTGGTACCGACGACGATCGGCCCCTGGTCGGCGGAGGAGTCCGAGGACAGGATGCCGCACCCGGTCACCAGGGATATGGACGTGACCGCCGCCAGCTCACGCAGACATCGGTTCCGGTTGAACACGCGCACGCTCCTCGATCTGCCGTACCAAGGGTCGGCAGACGATACCGCAGTGCCCCGCCGATGGAACCGGGTTCCGGCAGGGCACTTGATCAGCACGGATGTGACTACGTTGTCATCCGGCTGTACGGGGTGCGGAGGTCGACGCGGGCGCTGTTTCTGTCCACTGCGCCCGCGTCGAGAGAGCCGTCAGGCGACTCCGGCGTTGAGGAAGATCCCGCCGTCCACCACGAGGGTCTGACCGGTCACCCAGTCCGACTGCGACGAGGTGAGGAAGGCGGCGGCACCGCCGATGTCGGAGGGGACGCCGAGCCGTCCGAGGGGGTAGGCGGCGGCTGCCTCCGCCTCGCGGCCCTCGTACAGCGCCTGCGCGAACTTGGTCTTGACGACGGCCGGGGCGATGGCGTTGACCCGGACCTTCGGCGCGAACTCGTGCGCGAGCTGCACGGTCAGGTTGATCATGGCGGCCTTGCTGATGCCGTACGCGCCGATGAACGGCGAGGGGGCGAGGCCGGCGACGGAGGCGATGTTGACGATCGCGCCGCCGTTCTCGCTCTGCCATGCCTTCCAGGTCTGCTGGGCGAAGCCGAGGGCCGAGACGACGTTGGTCTCGAAGACCTTGCGCGCCACGTTCAGGTCCAGCTCGGCGATCGGCCCGAACACGGGGTTCGTACCGGCGTTGTTGACCAGGTAGTCGACGCGGCCGAAGGCCTCCATCGTGCGCTCGACGGCGACGGCCTGGTGCGCCTCGTCGTGGGCCTTGCCGGCCACGCCGATGACGCGGTCGGAGCCGAGCGCCTCGACGGCCTCCTTGAGGGAGTCCTCGTTGCGGCCGGTGATGCACACGCGGTCGCCGCGGGCGATCAGGGCCTCGGCGACGCCGTAGCCGATGCCGCGGCTGCCGCCGGTGATGAGCGCGACCTTGCCGGAGAGTTCGGGAAGTGTGGTCATGTCCGTGTCTCCGGGCTTCAGTTGAGGGGTCCGCCGGCGACGTACATGACCTGGCCGGAGACGAAGCCGGCCTCCTCGCCCGTGAAGAAGGCGATCGCGTTGGCGATGTCGTCCGGGCGGCCGACGCGCTGCACCGGGATCTGGGTGGCGGCGGCGGCCTGGAAGTCCTCGAAGTCCATGCCCACGCGCGCGGCGGTCTGCGCGGTCATCTCGGTGACGATGAAGCCGGGCGCGACGGCGTTGGCGGTGACGCCGAACTTGCCGAGCTCCTTGGCGAGGGTCTTGGTGAAGCCCTGCAGACCGGCCTTGGCGGCCGAGTAGTTGACCTGACCGCGGTTGCCGAGCGCCGAGGACGACGAGAGGTTCACGATGCGGCCGAACTTGGCGTCCACCATGTGCTTCTGGCAGGCCTTGGACATCAGGAAGGCGCCGCGCAGGTGCACGTTCATGACGGTGTCCCAGTCGGAGACGTCCATCTTGAACAGCAGGTTGTCGCGGAGCACGCCCGCGTTGTTCACCAGGATCGTCGGCGCCCCGAGCTCCGCGGCGATGCGCGCGACGGCGGCCTCGACCTGGGCCTCGTCGGAGACGTCGCAGCCGACGGCGATGGCCTTGCCACCGGCGGCGGTGATCTTCTCCACGGTGTCCTTGCACGCGGCTTCGTCGAGGTCGATCACGGCGACGGCACGGCCCTCGGCCGCCAGTCGTACGGCGGTCGCGGCGCCGATGCCGCGCGCGGCGCCGGTGACCACGGCGACACGCTGCTCAGTGGTGGACATTGCTGGTTCTCCTCGCCCTTGGAAAAGCCTGTCGTCATGCCTGTCTCGGCAACCTCGGCGCCCTTGCGGAGGCCTCGGGAGTCCTGAGGAGCCTGCGGCTCACACGGTACGCCCGTCCGGTGAGCGACCGCTTAGTACCCTCAGCAGACGTGACGCTAGAAGCCCTGGCACGCGGTGTCAACGGCACACCGCCCGCATGTGATCCATTACCTCACCAGCAGGGTGAGCAACCGGTCCGCCTCGGCCGCGGGATCGGCGGTCAGTCCGGTGTGCACGGGGCCCGGCTGCACGACGGTGGAGCGGGGTGCGATCAGCCAGCGAAAGCGCCGCCCGGCATCGTCATGAGCGGCCTGACCTGCGGACTTTCCTCCGGTGCAGACCCCCTCGACGGCACGCAGCGCCGCCCGCACCCCGGTCACGTCCGCCTCGGGATCGAGGGCGCGCAGCTTGGCCTCGTCCAGATGGGTGCGGACGGTGACGAAGGACCGGGCGCGGCAGTACACCAGCACGCCGGCGTTGAAGCACTCGCCGCGCTCGACGCGCGGCACCACACGCAGCAGCGCGTACTCGAAGACGTCCCGCTCGCTCACTTGTCCCCCTTGACGCGTTCGTGGATGTCGGCGGCGCGGGCCAGCAGCGGCTCCGCGTAGGCGCGGCGCAAGGCGTCCGGCGAGTCGAAGCCGGGCTCGCCCGCCAGCCAGGCGTCGGGGATCTCGGCGGTCACCTCGGCGAGCAGGTCCTCGGTGACGAGGGGGGCGAGGTCCGCCGCGGCGGAGGCGATGTCGGGGCGGAAGGGGGCGAGGGCGTGGTCGGAGGCGTCGTAGGGCTTCGCCGCGGAGGCCCGGGCGCCGGGCCAGTTGTGGTGCCAGATCATGGTGGCACCGTGGTCGATGAGCCACAGCTCGCCCCGGCGGACCAGCAGGTTGGGGTTGCGCCAGGAGCGGTCGACGTTGTTGACCAGGGCGTCGAACCAGACGATCCGGCCGGCCTCCTCGGAGCTCACCTCGAAGGCCAGGGCGTCGAAGCCGAGGGCGCGCGACAGGAAGTCCATGCCGAGGTTGGGACCGCCGCTGGACTTCAGGAGTCCCTGCACCTCGGGATCGGGTTCGCCGAGGCCGAGGACCGGGTCGAGGTCGACGGTGACGAGGCCGGGCACCCGCAGGCCGAGGCGACGGGCGAGTTCACCGCAGACGACCTCCGCGACGAGCGTCTTGCGCCCCTGTCCGGCGCCGGTGAACTTCATGACGTAGGTCCGGAGATCGTCGGCCTCGACCAGTCCCGGCAGCGAGCCGCCCTCACGCAGGGGCGTGATGTAGCGGGTCGCGATCACTTCCTTGAGCATCGCCCCAGGCTACTGGGGTGGTCCCGGACGCCGGGCGCGCCTGTGGGCGGGCGGCAGGGGTCCGCGCCCGGTTCCGGCACCGCCCGGCTGAACGGGGTCCGCCGGCGGCCCGTACCCCTGGGTGGATCGAATCCGTGTCCGTTGAAGGGAACGTCGGCATGACCAGCGAATCGCTTGAGCCCGCCACTGTCACGGGACCGGCCCGCCGTACCGTCATGGCGGCGGTCGGCGCGGCCGGGGTCGCCGTCGCGCTGACCGCGTGCGGGTCGAAGGACAACTCGTCCGGCTCCAATGAGGTGAAGCCCGGCGGCCAGGACGGCGGATCGGGCGGCGCCGCCGCCGGGCCGGTGCTGGCCAGGACCGCCGACATCCCGGAGGGCGGCGGCAAGGTCTTCGCGGACCAGGGGGTGGTGGTGACCCAGCCGGTCGCCGGCACCTTCAAGGCCTTCTCGTCCAAGTGCACCCACGCCGGGTGCGCGGTGAAGCGCGTCTCGGACGGCGTGATCAACTGCCCTTGTCACGGCAGCCAGTTCTCCGCGGCCGACGGCAGCGTCAAGAAGGGTCCCGCGACCAAGCCGCTGCCCGCCGCCGAGATCTCCGTGGACGGCGACTCGATCAAGCTCGTCTGACCGGGCGCGCGGCCGGTCGGGGGGCCGGCCGCGCACCCGGTCAGGCCCGCTGCCCGCGGCGCGGCCGCTTGAGGCAGGCGAGCACGTCGTCCGTGGTCGTGACGGTGGCGACCAGGGCGAGCGTGTGGCGGATCATGGCGGAGGTGTAGTCGGCGGGCACCCCCGCGATCGCGTCCGCGGGCACGACGGCGGTGTAGCCGCGGTTGACGGCGTCGAACACGGCGTTGGGCACGGCCACGTTGGCGGAGACGCCGGTGACGACCAGGGTGCGGCAGCCGAGGTTGCGCAGCAGCGGGTCGACGTCGGTGCCCGACAGGGGCGACAGACCGTGCAGCCGCCGTACGACGATGTCCTCCTCGGTCACCTCCACGGGCGGCGCGACGCGCACGGCGGTGGTGCCGCTGAGCTGTTGCACGGGCAGCCGCTCGGCCGCCCGGAACAGCCGGGCGTTGCGGTTGGCCCCCCTGCCGTCTGGCCTGCGTTCGGCGAGCGCGTGGATCACCTGCACCCCGCTCTCGTGCGCGGCGGCCACCAGTCGCGCGACGTTCACGAGCGCCCCCGACGAGCGTGCCTCCTTGGCCAGTTCGGGGAGCGCGCTGTCCGGGCCCACGACGCCCTGCTGGCATTCGACGGTGAGCAGCACGGTGGAGGCGGGGTCGAGGAGTTCGCTGAGCTGTTCGTACGTCGGCATGGCTCCCCCTGGTCACGGACGGCCGGAGCGGGCGAGACTAACGACCATTGCGTGCGGACGGAAGACGCCCCATGCTTTCCTGACGCAGCGTCAGACACCGGGTCCGGCGCGGACGTCCGAGACGAGGGGACCGCATGGCCGTCACTCAGCGCCGGGGCCGGAAGATCATGATGACGCCGGAGGAACTGGACGAGTTCCTGGCCGGCCGGCGCACCTGCCGTGTCGCCACGGTGTCGGCCGACGGCGCCCCGCACGTGAGCCCCCTCTGGTTCGTCTGGGACGGCACCTCGCTGTGGCTGTACTCGCTCACCCGCAGCAGGCGCTGGGCCGATCTGCGCCGGGACCCGCGGCTCGCGGTCGTCGTGGACGCCGGTGAGGAGTACGGCGAACTGCGGGGCGCCGAGCTGTCCGGCACCGTCGAGTTCGTCGGCGAGGCGCCGCGCACGGGCCAGCCGTGTCCCGAACTGGACGCCGTGGAGCGGCTGTTCGCGCGGAAGAACTTCGGCATCGACGAGCTGCCGCACGACGGCCGGCACGCCTGGATGCGGCTGACCCCCGACGCGGTCGCGTCCTGGGACTTCCGGAAGCTGGCGCAGCCGTAGGGCTCTCGCGCCCGCTCGGCCGGGGCTTCAGGAGGCGACGGCCCGGCCCGCCGTCCGCAGTGCCTCGACGGCCGCCCGGATCGACGGGCGGCGGTCGGCGTCCGCCCGCCACACGACGTACACGTGCCGCCGCACCCGCTGCTTCACCGGGACCAGGACGACGCCTCGCGGCACCGGGTGCCGGCCGAGCAGCGGCGCGATGCAGACACCCAGGCCCGCGGCGACCAGGCCGAGCTGGGTGTGCGTCTCCCCCGCGCGGTGGCCGATGCGCGGCTCGACCCCCTTGGAGCGCAGCGTGAACATCAGCCACTCGTGGCAGAACTCGCCCTGGCCCCAGGTGATCCACTCGTCCTCGGCGAAGTCGCAGAGGTCCACCTCCGCGCGGTCGGCGAAGCGGTGCCCGGCCGGGATGGCCACGTCGGCCGGGTCGTCGAGGACGGACGCCTTGACCAGGCCGTCGGGCAGCGGCATCGGCTTGTTGTACCAGTCGAGCACCACCGCCAGATCGAGGTCGCCGCGCACGACTCCCGCGACGCCGGCCTCCGGCTCCAGCTCGCTCGAACGCACCCTGAGCCCGGGGTGTTCGGCGCGCAGGGCGGCCAGCGCGGCCGGGAACAGCCCGCGCGCGGCGGTCGGGAAGGCGGACAGGCGCAGTTCGCCGGCCACCTGCCCGCGCTGGGCCTCCAGGTCGGCCTGGGCGAGCTCGACCTGGGACAGGATGCGCGCGGCGTGGTCGGCGAGCAGCCGGCCGGCGTCCGTGAGGCGCACCCCCCGCCCGTTCTTGGCGAGCAGTTGCTGTCCCACCTCGCGCTCCAGCTTGGACATCTGCTGGGAGACCGCCGAGGTCGTGACGTGCAGTCCCTCGGCGGCGGCGCTGACCGAACCGTGCCGGGCGAGGGCGTCCAGGGTGCGCAGGCGCTCCAGGTTCAACATGTAAGTGATGCTACGAGATATCGCTCGCGAATTCTCGCTTGTGCTACGAGATCGTCTGCTTCATCGTTGCCTCCATGAGCAGCGTCACCAGCCCCCGGCCCCTCGCCCCCGCCACCGCGCCCGCGGGCCGTCCGGCCCTCGACTGGCGGCTCCGCTTCGGAGCCCTCTCCCTGGTCTGGGGCTTCAGCTTCCTTCTGATCAAGGTCGGCACCGACGGGTACGCGCCGTTCCAGGTCACCCTCGGGCGGCTGGTGTTCGGCACCGCGGTGCTGGCCGCGGCGATAACGGTGAAGCGGGAGCGGCTGCCGCGCGGCGCCCGCACGTGGGGCCATCTCACGGTCGCCGCCTTCCTGTTGAACGCGCTGCCGTTCTCGCTCTTCGCCTACTCGGAGCTGACGATCCCCTCCACGCTGGCGGGCATCTGCAACGCGACCTCCCCGCTGTGGGGCATGGCCCTGTCCCTGGTCGCCCTCTCCGAGGACCGGCCGACCCGGGTGCGGGTCGCCGGACTCGGCATCGGCTTCCTGGGCGTCTTGACGGTGCTCGGCGCCTGGCAGGGCTTCAGCGGCCTGGACGCCGCGGGCACGGCGATGGCACTGGCCGCCTCGCTCAGCTATCCCGTCGGCTGGATCTACGTCCGCCGCACCCTGGCGGGTACGGGCAACTCGCATCTGTCGATGACCGGCGCGCAGTTGTTCCTGGCCACCGTGCAACTGGCCTTCGTGACACCGCTGTTCACCACTCTGCCGACGAGGTTTCCGCTGGTGCCGCTGCTCGCGATCGCGGCGCTGGGCGCGCTCGGCACGGGGATCGCCGTGCTCATCCAGTACGGCCTGGTCGCCGAAGTGGGGCCCACGACCGCCCAGATGGTCACGTACTTCATCCCGGTCATCGCCACCGCCGCGGGCGTCGCCGTCCTCGGCGAGTCGCTGGCCTGGTCGACGCCGGTCGGCGCGGTGATCGTCCTCGCGGGGGCGGCCCTGACCCAGGCGAGGCCGCGACGGACGACGTGACCGCGGCCCCCGCGGCCCCGAAGTGTCCCACCGGAACCGGCACGGCCGACGGACACCGCGGACACCGCGCACCGGCGCGGACGGCGTGACAGCGACAGGGACACGGCCGCCCGCGCCTCACACGTACCGCCGCACCGCCTCCGGCCCGATCGCCGAGGCGACCGCGTCCGCCACCGGCACGATGTCGTCCGGGGTGAACGTCGAGACGGTGATCCTGATGCCCGGCGGCGCGTTCATCCGGAACCGCGCCCCGGGCGCGACGGCCCAGCCCGCGTGCAGCAGCCGCGCGACCACGCCCGTCTCGTCCGGGACGGGGATCCACACGTTCATCCCGCTGCGCCCGTGCGCCTCCACCCCGCGCTCCGCCAGGGCCGCGATGAGCGCGTCGCGCCGCCGTCCGTAGGCCCCCGCCACGGCCGGGACGTCCACCGCGCCACTGGTCCACAGGTGCACCACGGCCCGCTGGAGCAGCAGGCTCACCCAGCCGGGCCCGAGCCGCTGCCGCCCGTGCACCCGGTCGACGGTGACCCGGTCACCCGTCAGGACGGCGATCCGCAGGTCGGGCCCGTAGGCCTTGGCGACGGAGCGGACGAACGCCCAGTGGTGCGTCACCCCGGCCAGCGGATGCAACGGCAGGTCGACGATCCGGTGACCGTGGTCGTCCTCGACCAGCAGCGTCCGCGGATGCGCCCGCAGCACCGACCGCAGGGCACGCGCCCGGGCCGCGGTCACCGAGGCGCCGGTGGGGTTCTGCGCCCGGTCGGTGACGACCAGGGCACGCGCGCCGCCCTCCAGCGCACGGAGTACGTCCTCGGGGACCGGGCCCTCGTCGTCCACCCGCACCGGGACCGTGCGCAGCCCGAGCGCGGGCACGAGGTCGAGCAGGCTGCCCCAGCCGGGATCCTCGACGGCGACGGCGTCCCCCGGTTTCAGGTGCGCGGCCAGGACCCGCTCGATCGCGTCGAGCGATCCCGAGGCCACGACCACCGGGCCGTCCGGCACGCCGTCCGCGTCGAGATCGGCACGGGCCAGCCGCGCCAGTTCGGGCTCCACGGCGTCCTCGCCGTACATCACCGGCTCCCGGTCCGCGCGGGCGGCGGCCACCGCGAACGCCTCCGCGAGGCCGGGAAGCAGCGCCGGGTCGGGATTGCCGGCGGCCACGTTCCGTACGCCCGGCGGCACGCGGACCCCGATGTGCTCGCGGCCGGTGGTGGCGGGCTTGGAGCGCACACGGCTGCCGCGCCGCCCGGCCGTCTCGATGACACCACGCTCCCGCAGCGTGCGGTAGGCGGCCGCGACGGTGTTGGGATTGACACCCAGCTCACCGGCCAACTCCCGCATCGGTGGCAGCAGTTGGCCCGGCTCCAGCCCGCCGGAACCCACCGCGCGCTCCACACTGGCGGCGATCTCGGCTGCGCGACGCCCCTCGATCCGATACTCTCCTAGCACAAAGATGATTATGCACTAGTGCAATGGAGGCCGCAAATGACGGAGACGAGCACCCAGCCGGGGACGGCGCAGCCGGCTGCCTACACCCCGACCGACCGCACCGTCCCGACCCGTTCCCGGGAGCGCGCGGCCTACGACCACGAGATGGTGCACTCGATACTCGACGAGGGGTACGTCTGCCATCTCGGTTTCGTCCGCGACGGCGCCCCCGTCGTCCTGCCCACGCTCTACGGACGCGTCGGCGAGCGGCTCTACCTGCACGGCTCGACCGGCTCGCGCCCGCTGCGGATGGCGGACGGGACGGACCCCGGCCTTCCCGTCTGCGTGACGGTCACCCACGTCGACGGCCTGGTCCTCGCGCGGTCCGCCTTCCACCACTCGATGAACTACCGCTCCGTCGTGGTGCACGGCGTCGCCCGTACGGTGACGGACCCGGACGAGAAGCGGGAGGCCCTGGACGCGCTGGTGGACCACATCGTCCCGGGCCGCTCCCGCGACTCCCGCCCGGCCAACGCCAAGGAACTGGCCGCGACCGCCGTGATCCGCCTCGACCTGGACGAGGTCTCCGCGAAGCTGCGCACCGGCGGCCCCAATGACGAGCCCGAGGACATGGACCTCCCCCACTGGACCGGTGTGGTCCCGCTGGCCAAGGGGTACGACACCCCCGTCCCGGCCGCCGACCTCGCCCCGGGCATCGGGCTGCCGGACTATCTGACGACCCTGTGATGCGCGGAGGCGGCTGAGGCGTGCGGGGGGTGTGCCGGCCTCCCGTCTCAGACCGGTGCCGTCTCCGCCTCCGGGACCGTGCGGGTCTCCGGGCCCGCGGCCCGGGTCTCTGCCACCGCGAGCGCGGCGACCGACGCCAGCATCACCAGCGTGCCGACGAGCGTCGCCGTCGTGAGGTGCTCACCGAGCACGGCGACCGCGAGGACAGCCGCGCTCACCGGTTCGAGCAGCATGATCACCGAGACGGTGGCCGACCGGATCACGGCCGCGCCCGCGAAGTACAGGGCGTAGGCGAGCGCCGTGGGCACGGCGGCGATGTACACCAGCAGGAGCAGGACATGGGCGGGGTGGCCGGTCTGCGGGAGCAGTCCCCCGGCCAGCCCGAAGGGCAGCAGGCACACGGTCGTCACACCGAACGCCCACACGGTCGTCCCCGACGCGTCGACCCCGCCGAACCGCCCCCACCAGCGTGTCAGCAGCGTCATCAGGGAGTACCCGGCCGCCGACAGGACCGCGAGCACGACCCCCCAGGGCCGTACGGCCGTCCCCCCGCTGCCGAGCACGAGCACCGCGAGTCCGGCGAGCGCCCCGGCGACGGCGGCGACGCCCCCGCGGCCGATCCGCTCGCCCATGGTCAGCCGGGCGCCCAGCGCGATGAGTACGGGGCCGGCGCCGAGGGTGACGACGGTGGCCACGGCGAGCCCGGTGGACTCGACGGCGGCGAAGTAGGCGGTCTGGAAGACGGCGAGTCCGAGTCCGGTGGCGCCCGCCCGCAGCGCCTTGCGGCCGAGCGGTTCCCGGACGGCGGGCGTCGTCCGCGGCCGCAGGGGACGGGCGGCGAGCAGCAGGACGAGTCCGCCCGCGCACCGCCAGAAGGACAGGGCGACGGGCCCCATGTCACTGGCCCGGTAGACCAGTGAGGCGGCCGCGCCCGCGGTGCCCCATGCGGCACCGGCGACGATCAGATAGAGCAGGCCCCGCCCGACGGGCAGGCCGGTTGCAGTGTTCGACACGTGTTTTCTCCGCGAGGTCGCAGAAGCTCATGAAGGACCTGCGACGTCACCGGCGCGGCACCCGGACGTGCGGGTGCGGCGGCCGTGCTCGGGCACGGCGTGGTGGACGTACGCGGGGGTCCTCGGACTTCTTCCGCGGGCAGCACCGCTCCGCCCGGCGGTGCGCCGGGCGTGGATCCGGGGGCCCGCCTCAGGCGGCCGGAGGCGGAAGGACGAGTGCGTGCGAGTGCATGATCAGCACACTATGTGGCCGTTCCCCGCGCGGACAACTCCCTTTCGCCGCTGCCCGTGCCCCCGGCGACCGGCCCCTGCGGAGCCTTCGCGGGCGCGGAGGACTGCGCGATGAACGCGCCCACCAGCACGACGGCCCCGCCGACGATCTGCGGCGCCGACAGGTGCTCGCCGAGCAGGACCCAGGCGAGCACGGTCGCGATGACCGCCTCCAGGCACGCCACGACCCCGGCCACCTGCGGCGACAGCTTGCGTACGGACACCACGCCGGTGACGTAGGCGACGACGGTGGCGATCAGCACGATCCAGCCGAGCAGCAGCGCGGCGGCGACGGACGTGCCGTTCATGTCGGCGCTGCCACTGAGCACCGTCCAGTCCATGGTCCAGGGGCGGGCGACGGCGGTCAGGACGAGGGCGCCGACGAGCAGCCCGTACGCGATGACGCCGAGCGGGTCCGGAGCCTCGGCGCCGGCGTCGCTGCCCTGGTCGGACAGGACGAAGTAGCCGACCTGGCAGCAGGCGGCGCCCAGCGCGAGCAGCAGTCCGAGCAGGTCGAAGCTGAGCCCCGACCACACCTCGACCACGCACGCGAGACCGCCGACGGCGAGGACGACGCCGAGCGCGGCGGCCCGCGTCACGGGGCGGCGCTGCACGAAGCGCACCCAGCCCAGCACCAGGGCGGGCGCGAGGTACTCGACGAGCAGGGCGACACCCACGGGGATGCGGGAGATCGAGGCGAAGTAGCAGGCCTGGACGCCGGCCACCGCGAGGAGGCCGTACCCCGCGAGCAGGGCGGGGCGCCGCAGGACCAGGGCGCGATGGCGCACCGCCAGGGGCAGCATCACGAGGGCGGCGCCCGCGACGCGCAGCCACACGACGTGGAGCGGGTCGAGCCCCGCTTCGATCAGCGGCTTGGCCGCGACACCGGACCCGCCGAAGGCGACCGCCGACACGAGGGCCAGGCCCAGCCCGACTCCCCTGCCGGGGTGACTCTCACTGCTCCGAGACGTACGCACCGGCACATGATGACAGGCGCGGTCATGAGCGTCACCCCCGATGACACCTGTCTCATACGCTGGACCCGGCCACGGCATGGAATCTCTGGGACGAGACGGCACCGCTTCGGGGCCCGACACCGGTCCCGTGGACGGGAGTTGGGCGCCCGCCGGAAGCGCGGCACCGCCCGGGAAGCGCGTCCTGGCATCGGCCGCGGCAGGTGGAGGCGATCGTGAGCGCACCGCGTCCGCGCGCCGACCGGCCCGGCGGACTCGCGGCAGCCGTGGCTCGTGACGCGGACGCGACCGCCGGTTCAGCGACCGCCGTCGCCGACGCACTCCTCGTGCACGGCTCCGGCGTCGACGCGCAGCAGCAACGCCTGCGGATCGACGCCCGCGCGCCCCAGCACCTCGACGGCGCGCGACTCCGGGTCGGCGACGATCGCCGCCAGCAGATCCAGGCCGCGGGCCGTGACGTCCCCGCGCCGGCCCGCGCGCGCACAGGCTCCGTCCATCGCCCCGGCCGCCACCGGTGACCAGCCCGTCACCCCGGAGCCGGTCACGGGAACGGCGCCCGAGTCCTCGACCGAGCTCTGCCAGCGCAGCCCGTAGCCGATGCTGCGCTGGACCAGGTAGCCGAGCAGCCGCGCGAGCTGCGGTCCGCTCTCGAAGGCGGCGCGCACCTCGGGGTCGTTCTCCAGGAGCGTGTGCAGCAGATGGGCCGTGTCGATCTGCCGGTCCCCGTCCCTGAGCGCCCTTCTGCGCGCGCCGGCGACCACCGACGCCAGTTCGGCACTGAGGCCGGCGTCGGGGTCGGAAGGGCCCGGCCCTTGTTGGGCGGCCGGTTGCTGGAGAGGACCGTATGGCACCCCCTCACCCCATCAGCCACCCCCGGTTCCGGGCATCCTCGGCGGGAAGCATCTTGCCGTCCGACACAGGGTGGGCATCCCCGTTCCGGTCTCCTCCCTACGGATGACATCGCGCCGTTCTCCCCCGAGGGGCGCGCGCCGCCTTGCCTTGCGCCCCGATCGCAACCGGGCCGCCCCGGAGCACGTCCGATACGGACATGGAGAGCCGGGGCTGGCTGGTCGCCCTGCCCGCCGTCGACGGCAGGCAGTACGTGTACCGGGTGGACGCGCCCGAGGACGCCCTGCTCGCCGACCTGTTCTGGGAGGCGTGGCACTGCCACGATGAGAGCGCCCTGCCGCGCGCGTTGGACGTGTTCGACGCCGCGGAGATACGGCGGCTCGGCTGAGGGCACCATCGCGCGGCCGCTCGCTCCCTCAATCTCCCGCGTGCACAGCTGTTCTGACGGTTCATCAGTATTGAATGTTCCGGGCCCCGGGGTTACGTTCCGCGACACCGCAGCTGCGCCGGGCGCAGCGCCCGAGACGAAGGGGTGGCCCCATGGCCGAAGTCAGCGCGGAGGCACGGATCGAGGCGCCCGCCGAGAAGATCTGGGCGCGGCTCACGGACTTCTCCTCGTACGGGGAGTGGAACTCCACGCACACCAGCTTCCCGAAGGGCGGTCCCGAAGTCCTGGCCGTCGGCGGCGGGTTCACGGAGAACATGAGGCTGATGAGTTTTCCCGCCGAGGTCGACTGGACCATCGAGGAACTGGAACCGGCCCGCGTCCTCGCCATCCGCGGCAAGGGCCCGATGGCCGTCGTCGTGGCCACCCGCTACACCCTCGTCCCGGACGGCGAGGCGACCACGGTCCGCATCCACGGCGAGTTCACCGGCGCCGCCGTCTCGCTGATGGCGGGCAAGCTCAAGGACTCGGCGACGGCCGCGCTGCACGAGTCGCTGCGCAAGCTGGCCGGGCTGGTGACCTGAGCGCCCCCGCCGTCCGGCCGTCACGACGAAGGGCGCCCCGCGGAGAAGCCTCCGCGGGGCGCCCTTCATCCCGCCGCCGACAGGGGCGGGCGGTCACCGGACCGAAGCTCCGGGCGACCGCCGTACCCCTGAAGGCGGCGTACCACCACGGGCCGTCAGTCCTCGTCGGCGAGGATCAGATACAGCTTCTTGCGGGCGTCGTTGATGACCGTCAGCGCCTTGTCGCGCTGGTCCTTGCTGCCGGTCTTCCAGACCTGGCCGAACGCCTCCATCAGGCCGAAACCGGCCTGCCGGATCTCGCTCAGCGCCTCCCAGTCGACCCCGCGCCCCGCCTCTTCCCAGGGCGCGTCGGGGCCCTCGGCGGCCGCGGAACGGCCGGCCTCGGTGAGTGAGAACAGCTTCTTGCCGCCCTCGGTCTCGCTGGTGATCAGGCCCTCGTCCTCCAGCAGCTGGAGGGTGGGATAGACCGAACCCGGGCTGGGCTTCCACGCCCCGCCGCTGCGCTCGGCGATCTCCTGGATCATCTCGTAGCCGTGCATGGGCCGGTCCTTGAGCAGGGCCAGGATCGACGCGCGTACGTCGCCCCGTCGCGCCCTGCCCCGCGGACCGCCGCGGCCGCCCCGCCCACCCCAGGGGCCCGGGCCGAAGCCGGGTCCGCCGAAGCCGGGACCACCGGGACCGAAGGGCCCGAAAGCCCCCCGCCGCCCCTCGAAGCCGCCCCGACCGTGATGGCCGGGCCCGCCGTGGTGTCCATGTCCGTGTTCGTAGCCGAATTCCTGTCCATGGGAACGCATCGCAATCACTCCATTCCATCGTTGATCGGTCGCGATGCGTCAACGATATATCGGAACAGTTCGGAAGACAACCCTCTGCCACGCCGGGCGGTCACAAGGTGCCGAGCCCGGCCGCCTGCCCGCAGGTCAGTTACGTCGGACGGGGAGCCGTCCCGAAAAAGGAGGGGCCCGGGGCAGAGCAGGCAACGCCCGGCACCCCGCAACACGCAGGTCCCGACCCATCGGCCCGAAACGGGGCCGCCACTCCCGAATTGGCCTTGGCCCACGGCTCCGGGCGCCGACTAGCGTCACGCCCATGCGGATTCGAATCGTCGACGCCTTCACCGACCGCCCCTTCGCCGGCAACCCGGCCGGGGTCCTGCTCCTCGACGCCTTCCCGGACGACGCCTGGCTCCAGGACGTCGCCCGCGAGGTCAACCACGCCGAGACGGCGTTCACCCACCGGCTGCCCGATGGCGGCGAGGCGGACTGGGCCCTGCGCTGGTTCACGCCCGTCACCGAGGTCGCGCTGTGCGGTCACGCCACGCTGGCCGCCGCGCACGTCCTGCACAGCACGGGCGCCCACACGGGTCCGGTCCGGTTCGCGACCCGCAGCGGTGTGCTCATCGCGACGCCCCAGGACGACGGTTCGTTCACCCTCGACTTCCCGACCGCCCCGCTCACGGCGGCCGAGATCCCGGACGGCGTCGCCGAAGCCCTGGGCGCCCAGCCCCTCAGCGCCTTCGACACCGGGCCGAACATCGGCGACCTGCTGATCGAGCTGGCCGACGAGAAGACCGTCCTCGGCCTCGCCCCCGACCTACGGGCCCTCGCGCGGTTCTCCGAGCGCGGCATCATCGCCACCGCCCGCGCCGAAGACCCCGCGGCGGACCACGACTTCGTCTCCCGCTGCTTCTTCCCGAACGTCGGCATCGACGAGGACCCGGTCACCGGCAGCGCCCACACGGCCCTCGCCCCGTTCTGGTCGGAGCGCCTCGGCAGGGCCGACCTGACCGGCCTCCAGGCCTCAGCGCGCTCAGGACGCGTCCGCACGCGACTGCGCGGCGACCGCACCCTGCTCAGCGGCCACGCCGTCACGGTCATCGACGGCGAACTGCTCACCTGACGTCGGCAACACCCAGGCAGAGAAGAGTGGCGTACCGCACTTGGTACGCCCCACTCGTACGGCCCCGGGCCCGCGCCGCCGCACACCCACGGCTCCTCGGACCCCGGACCCCGCTCAAGCCGTCGGCAGCCAGCCCACCTTGCCGGCCAGCAGCGCGTAACCCACGAACGCCCCGATGTCGAGCAGGGAATGGGCCACCACCAGCGGCCCGACGCGGCCCCAGCGCCGGTAGAGCCAGACGAAGACCAGGCCCATCGCGAGGTTGCCGAGGAACCCGCCGATGCCCTGGTAGAGGTGGTACGACCCGCGCAGCACCGCGCTCGCGACGAGCGCCGTGCCCGGCGTCCACCCCAACTGCCCGAGACGGCGCAGCAGATAGCCGACGACGATGACCTCTTCGAGGATCGCGTTCTGCAGGGCGGAGAGGATCAGCACCGGGTACTTCCACCACACGTCGGGCAGCGCCTCGGGCACCACCGTGAGGTTGAAGCCGAGGCCGCGCGCCGCCAGGTAGAACGCGATGCCGGTACTGCCGATCACCGCCGCGACCGCGGCCCCGCGCCCGAGGTCCGGCCAGGGCCGCGTACGGTCGAAGCCGAGCGTGCGCAGCCCCTGCCCCTCCCGCAGCAGCAGGTGCGCCACCAGCGCGACCGGGACCAGCGCCGACGCGATGCCGAACAGCTGCCAGGCCAGGTCGAGCCACGGACGTCCCGGCGCGGCCGAGGCGTTCAGGGTGGCCGCCTGGTCCTTGAGACCGCCCGGCTTGGTGACCGATCCGACGAAGCTGATCAGTGCGGACACCCCGCTCGCACCGAGCGACAGCCCGAGGACCAGCAGGGTCTCGTCCCGGAAAATCCTTCGTGAAAGCCGCTCCTCGGGAAAGGATCCGGCTGCCGGCCCCGCCTCCACCTGCACTCCCGCCTCCAGTTGGGTAATCCCGTCTCGTCCCCATCTTCGCCCCGCTAGGGTCTCGAAAGAAGTTGCGAAGATCGTGCGCGACAGGCCGTCGGGGGGACGGGCACCGTCGAGGCGTACCTCCCTGTGTCCTGCCGAACAGCTGATCACGGCTCGGGGCCCAGCAGGGAGGATCGCACCGCCATGGGACGTCACAGCTTGCCCGACGGGTACGGAGCGGGTTCCGCCGACCCCCGGCTTCGCGCCCGGCGCCGCAATGTGGCGCTCGCGGCCGTCCTGGTGCTCACCGTGGCGGCGGGCACCGCCGCGGCGGTCGGCGGTGGTCTGTTCTCCTTCGGTTCCTCCTGCCAGGACGACGCCGTCCGTCTCCGGGTCGCCGCCTCCCCGGACATCGCCCCGGCCCTGAAGGCCGCGGCCGAGCGCGCCCGCGCCTCACACGTCACCTCCGACGGGCACTGCCTCGACATCGCCGTGACGGCCCGGGAGGCCCACGAGGTCGCGGACACGCTCAGGTCGGGCCGCGGAGCCGGTGTCGAGGTGTGGGTGCCGGACTCGGACCTGTGGGTGCAGCGCGTCACCGGGGCCGACCGGGCGACCGGGGTGACCCGGGCGGGCGCGGTGGCCTCCTCACCGGTCGGCGTGGCCATGGTCCCGTCCGCCGCCAGGTCGCTGGGGTGGCCCGACAGGACGTACACGTGGACCGAGCTGGCGGGCGCGGGCCTGCGCGGCAACGGTCCCGGGCTCGGAGCGGCCGACCCCGCGCGCAGTGCGACCGGCCTGCTCGCCCTCACCCGGCTCAGCGCGACGGCCTCGGGCGGCAAGGGCGGCGACACCGGGGTGGCGGCGCTGGTCAAGGGCCTGTCGCGGCGCACGGCGGACGGCGACGGCCAGGTCCTCGCCACCCTGTCCGGTGGCACCGGGCGGGGCGAGGCGAACCCCAATCAGGCGCTGGTCCTCTCGGAGCAGGCCGCGTTCGCCCACAACTCCGCGGTGGAGGACGGCGCCGGACTCGACCTGTTCTACCCGGAGGACGGTTCCCCGCGCCTGGACTATCCGTTCACCCTGGTCGACGAGGCGCGGCTGACCACGGACGAGAGCCGCGCCGCCCTGCGGTTCATGACGTTCATGGGCCAGCCCGAAGGGCGCAGGATCCTGCTGCGGCACGGCTTCCGCCCGGAGGCGGACACCGCCCCGGCCGCCCTGGTCACGGCCGCGGGCGGCCGCTTCCCGCAGCCGTACGCCGAGTCCGCGCCCGAACCCGCGTCGGCCAGGGCTCTCCAGAAGGCCCTCGGCATGTGGACGGTCACCGTGCAGAGCGCCCGCGTCACCGCGGTCGTGGACACCTCCGCGTCGATGACGGAGAGGGTGCCCGGCACCACCCGGTCCCGCATGGACGTCACGAAGGCATCCCTGTCGCAGGCCCTCGCCACGTTCACCGCCGAGGACGAGGTCGGTCTGTGGACGTTCGCCGCGAAGCTCGACGGGAACCGCGACTACCGCGTCGTGGTGCCGACGAAACGACTCGGCGACCGGGTCGGCCACGGCACGCAGCGCGGCGCACTGGCGAAGGCGTTCAGCGGTCTGAGGCCGGTGCCCGGCGGCGCGACCGGCCTGTACGACACGACACTGGCCGCCTACCGGGCCGCCACCGGGTCGTACGTGCGGGGGAAGTTCAACGCGCTGGTGGTCCTGACCGACGGGGTGAACCAGGATCCCGGCAGCATCTCGCGCTCCCGCCTGGTCGAGGAGCTGGAGAAGCTCGCCGACCCCGACCGTCCGGTCCCGCTGATCGCGATCGCCGTCGGCCCGGAGGCGGACGAGGAGGAGGCGGAGCGCATCGCGGCGGCGACCGGCGGCTCGGCCCACAAGGTCAGCGAACCCTCCCGCATCCACGCGGTGATCCTGGAGGCCATCGTCGCCGCGGGCAGCCGGAGCTGATCCGGCCCGTCCGGGTGCGCCGCGCCGCCGGAGACGAGCTCGCGGAGGCGTCGGCGCACCCGGCGCCGCTCAGCCCAGCGGTACCGGCTCCGGCAGCCCCACCGGCCACGTGTGCACCGGCTCCCCGGCGTGCATCAGCTCGGAGTACCGCTTGGTGGTGGCGGCCAGCGCGGCATCGCGCCCGAGCCCCTTCTCCAGCGCCTGGTGGAAGGTGGCCGCCTGCCAACTCGCGCCGTTGACCCGGAGCCGGCACCGCTCCTCGATCACGCCCAGGTAGAAGTCCCGGTCGACGGGCTCCACACCCCACGCGTCAAGGCCTGCCGCCGCCAGCGGCAGCAGCTCGTCGCGCACCAGGTCCACGGCGTCGACTTCCGCGGTCCCGCCCGAGCGGCCCCTGCCCGGCCACTGGAGGCGCGCGTCGATACCGTCGCGGCACGCGGCCTCGAAGTTCGCGGCCGCCGCCTCGAACGGCATCCGCGTCCACACCGGCTTCGTCTCGTCGGCCAGTGCCCGGACGAGCCCGTAGTAGAAGGCGGTGTTGGCCATGACGTCGGTGACGGTGGGCCCGGCGGGCAGCACCCGGTTCTCGACCCGCAGATGCGGCACCCCGTCGGCGATGTCGTACACCGGCCGGTTCCAGCGGTAGACCGTGCCGTTGTGCAGCACGAGCTCGGACAGCTTGGGGACGCCACCGCCGTCGAGCACCTTCAGCGGGTCCTCGTCGTCACAGATGGGCAGCAGCGCCGGGAAGTAGCGCAGGTTCTCCTCGAAGAGGTCGTAGGCGGACGTGATCCACCGCTCCCCGAACCAGGTCCTCGGCCGTACGCCCTGGGCCTGGAGCTCCGGCGGCCGGGTGTCCGTGGACTGCAGGAACAGCGGCGGCCGCGATTCGCGCCACAGCTCGTGCCCGAACAGGAAGGGCGAGTTGGCCCCGACGGCGATCTGCGCGGCGGCGATCGCCTGGGCGGCGTTCCACACGTCGGCGAACCGCGCCGGGGTGACCTGGAGGTGCAGCTGCACGGAGGTGCAGGCGGCCTCCGGGGCGATGGACCGCGACGTGCAGACCAGGCGCTCCACCCCGTCGATGTCGAGCGCGAAGTCCTCACCGCGGGCCGCCACGATCTGGTCGTTCAGCAGGGTGTAGCGGTCGACGTCCGACAGGTTCGAGGAGACCAGGTCGTCACGGCCGAGAGTCGGCAGAATGCCGATCATCACGATTCCGGCGTCGACCTCCTTCGCTTTGCGGTGCGCATAGGCGAGGGACGTGCTCAGCTCCTCCGAGAGCTGGTCGAATACCCGCCCGCCCAATCGGTGTGGAGCGATGTTCACTTCAAGATTGAACATGGCGAGTTCTGTTTGGAAATCCCGGCTCGCTATCCGATCGAGTACTTGCGCATTCATCATGCGCGGCGTGCCGTCCGGCCCCGCCAGATTCAGCTCGATCTCCAGGCCCATCAGATTCCGCGGACGCTCGAAGCGCTGTTCCTCCAGCAGCCTCTCGAGCCCCGCCAGACACTCCTGGAGCTTGCTGCGGTAGCGCTGCCGATCAGACAGGTCGAACGACCCCGCCACGACCTTCTCTCCCATCGAAGTTTCCCTCCTTGGATGGGTAGGCCGATGCTCCGGCCGCTCTGGTTCACGGTCACGGTGGATGATGCCCCGGCAACGCGATCCATAACGTCCCGGGCGGGCGCCGGGCCCGCTACCCTGGACGACGAGTACCCCCCGGCACATTCACCAGGCATGGTGCCGCGCGCAGTTTCACTCCTTTGCGCGCTCGTGAAAAACGCCGACGAGAATCGGCCGACCGCTTCGGCACGGTAAATCGAGGTCAGCTCCGCGCACCCCGCGCGAAAAGGGGAGGAACGCCACCTTTCGACGACCGAATAGGTCCTTGTTCTTCATCAGCGGAACAGCTAGACGAAACATTGTGTGAACACGTGTCGTATAAACTCCGCAAACGAGGCAGAGAGTTGGCGCTCGCCGTCATTGCATCCGCCCCTCTGACCCCGAGAGCTGACAGTGTCGTCCGCCCCCGCCCTCGCGCCACCGTGCCTGTCGAATGAGAGGCGACCCACCATGCCGCTGCATGTCCCCCCGGCTCCCGCGCCCGCCCTGCGCTCTGTCCTCACGGCACTCGGTTCCCCCACCGCTGTCCGCGAGGCGCGAACCCCGTCCCTGCGCAACGCCCAGGGACCCGTGACACCCGAACTCCCCCTGCCCGTGTACGTCCTCGACCGGATCACGCCCGCCGGCGCCTCCGCCACCCGGCTCGCCGGATGGCGCTTCCTGATCCGCAGCGGCGAGCGCGCGGTGGCCGCCGCCGAGACGATGCTGACCCCCGACGGCTGGGCCTTCTCCCACTTCTTCGAGGGCCCGTACGTCACCGCCACCGAGCGTGCCCTGCGCCAGGCGGAGAACATGCAGATCCCCTACCAGCCGCGGCTGCTGTCCGTGCCCGAGCTGTACATGCTCACGCTCTGGCTGCACGGCGACTGCACCGCCGACGGCGCCGACGGCCACCCCGCCGCCACCGATCTCCTGGTGCCGCTCGCGCCCGCGCCGCCCGGTATCGCGGCCCATCGCCCGCACCGCGTCGCCGAGCTGCTGCCCGTGCTCACCCACCGGGTGACGCCCGCTCCCCTGCTCGGCTCGCCCGCCTAGGAGGACAGGGACACACCCCGGCGGCCGGCTCTCCGTTCCAGGCCCGTGCCCCGCAGTCGTCGACCGGCTGCGGGGCACGTCGCTCTCCCGTGCCACCTGGCGCTCGTACGAGTGGCGAGCCCCTCCGCCCCGTCCGGACTAGCCCCATCGGGCCACCCCGAACCACCCGAAGAGACAGTGCAGTTGGGATGAACCGCCCGCACGGGTGATGCGTCATCAACCTGTGAGAAGTGCTGCTGCCAAATCCCTGCGGATTGACGCCCGTAGGGCAACACTGGTTCCAGACCGACTTATCAAACGGGGGGCGGCCATGAACGACGTTCCGAGCCGCAAGACAGTTCCGACAGCCAGCTCACACGTCACGACCCAGCGAAAGACTCCATCCATGTGCCAGCACCAGCCACCGTGCCCGACAGCCGACTCCGCCGACCGGGAGGCCGCCCTTCATGTGGCGCACCACCCGGAGCAGGGATGGAGCCTGCTGTGCAACGGCGTCGTCCTCTTCGAGGACACCGGTGAGCTCCTGCCCGACGGCCAGATCATCGCTCCGCACCGCCCCATGGGCACGGGACAGGTGATGACGGCCGCCTGAGCCGCACCATCGGACGGCTGCGACAGCCGCCCATGCACAAGAGGGGCCGGCCCGGAGACGCACTCTCCGAACCGGCCCCGACGTATGTCCCGCGGTGACTACTCCTCGTAAGCGTCCAGCGGCGGGCAGGAGCAGACGAGGTTGCGGTCGCCGTACGCCTGGTCGATGCGGCGCACCGGCGGCCAGTACTTGTCCGCGGCCGAGACACCGGCCGGGAAGACGGCCTCGGCACGGCTGTACGCGTGCTCCCAGTCGCCGCCCAGCGCCGCGGCCGTGTGCGGAGCCCCGCGCAGCGGGTTGTCCTCCGCCGGCCACTCGCCCGAGCCGACCTTCTCGATCTCGGCACGGATCGCGATCATCGCCTCGCAGAACCGGTCCAGCTCCACCAGGTCCTCGGACTCGGTCGGCTCGATCATCAGCGTCCCCGCGACGGGGAACGACATGGTCGGCGCGTGGAAGCCGTAGTCGATGAGCCGCTTGGCGATGTCGTCCACGCTGACGCCGGTCGCCTTGGTCAGCGGGCGCAGGTCGATGATGCACTCGTGCGCGACGAGGCCACCCGGACCGGTGTAGAGCACCGGGTAGTGCGGCTCCAAGCGCTTGGCGATGTAGTTCGCGGACAGCACCGCGACCTGCGTGGCCCGCTTGAGGCCCTCGCCGCCCATGAGCCGGACGTACGCCCAGGAGATCGGCAGGATTCCGGCGGAGCCCCAGGGCGCGGCCGAGATCGGGCCCACGCCCGTCTCCGGGCCGGCCGCGGGCTGCAGCGGGTGGTTCGGCAGGTACGGGGCGAGGTGGGCGCGCACGCCGACCGGGCCGACGCCCGGGCCGCCGCCGCCGTGCGGGATGCAGAACGTCTTGTGCAGGTTCAGGTGCGAGACGTCGCCGCCGAAGTGACCGGGCTTGGCGAGACCGACCAGCGCGTTCAGGTTGGCGCCGTCGACGTACACCTGGCCTCCGGCCTCGTGCACCTGGGCGCAGATGTCGGCCACGTGCTCCTCGAACACACCGTGCGTGGAGGGGTACGTGATCATCAGCACCGACAGCTCGTCGCGGTACCGCTCGATCTTGGCCCGCAGGTCCTCGACGTCGATCTCGCCGTCCCCGGCGGTCTTCACGACGACGACCTTCATGCCGGCCATCACGGCGCTGGCCGCGTTGGTGCCGTGGGCGGAGGACGGGATGAGGCAGACGGTGCGCTGCTCGTCGCCGTTGGCCCGGTGGTATCCGCGTACCGCGAGCAGACCCGCCAGCTCGCCCTGCGAACCGGCGTTGGGCTGCAACGACACGTTGTCGTAGCCCGTGACCTCGGCGAGGCGGTCCTCCAGCTCGTGGATGAGCGTCAGGTAGCCCTGCGCCTGCTCGGCGGGCGCGAAGGGGTGCATCTGCCCGAACTCGGGCCAGGTGACCGGCTCCATCTCGGTGGTCGCGTTGAGCTTCATCGTGCAGGAGCCCAGCGGGATCATGCCGCGGTCGAGCGCGTAGTCCCGGTCCGAGAGCCGGCGCAGGTAGCGCAACATCGCGGTCTCGGAGCGGTACTGGTGGAAGACCGGGTGCGCCAGGTAGTCGTCGGTGCGCAGCAGCGACTCGGGCAGCGTGTCGGCGGCCGAGGCGTCCAGCTCCTCGATGTCGCCCTCGACGCCGAAGGCGGTCCACACGGCGCCGAGCTGCTTGCGCCCGGTGGTCTCGTCGCAGGCGAGCGACACGTGGTCGGCGTCGACGAGGTGCAGGTTGACCCCGCCCTCGCGGGCGGCGGCCACGACGGCGGCGGCCCGGCCGGGGACCCGCGCGGTCAGCGTGTCGAAGTACGAGCCGTGGACGACCTCGACGCCGCCGGCCTCCAGGCCCGCGGCGAGGATGGTGGCGTAGCGGTGCGTGCGCCGGGCGATCGTCCGCAGGCCCTCGGGTCCGTGGTAGACGGCGTACATGCCGGCCATGACGGCGAGCAGCACCTGCGCGGTGCAGATGTTGCTGGTGGCCTTCTCCCGGCGGATGTGCTGCTCACGGGTCTGCAGGGCCAGGCGGTACGCCTTGTGCCCGTCCGCGTCCACGGAGACGCCCACGAGCCGGCCGGGCAGGCTGCGCGCGAACGACTCGCGGACGGCCATGTAACCGGCGTGCGGCCCGCCGAAGCCCATCGGCACACCGAAGCGCTGGGTGGTGCCGACGGCGATGTCGGCGCCGAGGTCGCCGGGCGCGGTGAGCAGCGTCAGGGCGAGCAGGTCGGCGGCGACCGTGACGACGGCGCCGAGCTCGTGCGCCTGCTCGATGACAGGCTTGATGTCGCGTACGGCGCCGGAGGCGCCCGGGTACTGGATCAGCACGCCGTTGATCTCGCGGCCGGCTACGTCGGCCGGGAGGCCCTCGCTCAGGTCGGCGACCACGACCTCGACGCCGGTCGGCTCGGCGCGGGTCTGGATGACCGCGATCGTCTGCGGCAGGGCGTCCGCGTCGACCAGGAAGAGGCCCTTCTTGTTCTTGCCCATCCGCCGGGACAGCGCCATCGCCTCGGCGGCGGCGGTGCCCTCGTCCAGCAGCGAGGCGCCGGACGTCGGCAGGCCGGTCAGCTCCGCGACCACGGTCTGGAAGTTGAGCAGCGCCTCGAGGCGGCCCTGCGAGATCTCCGGCTGGTACGGCGTGTACGCGGTGTACCAGGCCGGGTTCTCCATCACGTTGCGCAGGATCACCGGCGGCGTGAAGGTGCCGTAGTACCCGAGGCCGATCATGGAGTCGAGCACCTGGTTGCGGTCCGCGAGGGAGCGCAGCTCGGCCAGGACCTCGGCCTCGGTGCGCGCGCCGGGGAGGTCCAGCGCGTCGGCGTTCTTGATGACGTCCGGGACCGCGGCGGCCGTGAGCTCGTCGAGCGAGCCGTATCCGACCTGCGCGAGCATCTTGGCTTGGGCCTCGTGGTCGGGCCCGATGTGGCGCTGCTCGAACGGGATGCCCTGTTCGAGCTCGGAGAGCGGAATGCGATGGGCGGTCATTGCGGAGGCCTCCTGGTCTGACACGACCTTCGGGGGGTACCACGACGCGGGTACCCCGACGGCCTCCCCCTCTGTCATCTCAACCTGAGAGCTTCACCGGGCCGTCCAGCAGCGGACGGACCGGCTTTCACCGTCGGTGAGGGCGGGAGCCGACGACGCCCGCCCTGCTTTCCAGAGTGACCTCGTCCGTGCGGTACGTGTGCCTGAGAGATTCCGGGGAGGATTTGCTCCTTCGGCGCCTCCGGATCTCGCCGGAGGACTCTCCCGCACGGGGTCAGCAGCCGTATGCCAGCCTACCAGCGAGGACAACGCACGGGCTTTCGAGTGGCCGCCTTCCTGAATGTGCTCTTTCGTAGTGCTTACGGATGAGTTTTGCGACCAAGAGGAGGGACCGTGCAGACCGACATCGATCCGCGCAACCTGATCGGCCGCAAGGCGTTCGACCGCAAGGGCACCAAGATCGGCACGGTCGACGAGGTGTATCTCGACGACGCCACCGGAGCGCCCGAGTGGGCTGCCATACGGACGGGCCTGTTCAGCCGGGACGCGTTCGTCCCGCTGGAGCCCAGTGAGGTCGTGGAGGGGACCCTCCGGGTGCCCTTCGACCGCGCCCTCATCAAGGACGCGCCCGATTTCGGTGTCGGCCGCCACCTCTCCCCGGAGCAGGAACTCCAGCTCTACCACCACTACGGGCTCGATCTCGCGTCGCCCGCCCCGCCGGACCGCGACTTCGGCCGGCTCGCCGGCTCGGAAGAGGCCGGACCGGCCTGAACGCCCCGCTCCTCGGCGCTCTCCCTCGCATCCGTCACCGCCGCTGTCCCGCTCGCCGTCCCCGCGCCCTCCGCGGCACCGCCGGCCCCCGGCACCGGCGCGACCAGGGGCAGCGGGTCCGCCGGCTCCAGCGCGGGATCGTCGGTCCGGAACGTGCGCACGCGCCCGGGCCCCGAGTACGGCGTCTCGAACCGCACGGTCACCCGGCCGAGGCCGCTCCCCTGGACCCAGCCGTGCCCGTACTCGGCGTGCCGCACGTCGTGCCCCGACGGCCAGCGCCGCTCGGCCGGCGCCTCCGCCTCCGTGACGGCCTCCGGCACGCCCTCCTCCTCGGCCTGCTCCTGCGCCAGCAGCTCGCCCGCGGCGGCCTGGGCCTGCGCGAACAGGTCCTCCTGGGTGTAGTCGGCCAGCCCGGTGACGCCGACGCCCAGCAGCCGGACCCCGCCGGTCGTGTCCACCGAGTCCAGCAGCCGGGCGGCGGCCTCGCGCACCACCGAAGGGTCGTCCGTGGGCCCGCGCAGCGTCTCGGACCGGGTCAGGGTGGAGAAGTCGTACCGCCGCACCTTGAGCACCACCGTCCGGCCCGAGCGCCCGGCCTTCCGCAGCCGCACCACGCACCGGTCGGCGAGCCGCTGCACCTCCGTGGACACCCGCACCCGGTCGTGGATGTCGACTTCGTAGGTGTCCTCGACCGACACCGACTTGGTCTCGCGCTCGGCGACCACGGGCCGGTCGTCGTGCGCCAGGGCCATCGCGTACAGGGCGTGTCCGTGTGCTTTGCCCACGAGCCGCACCAGCTCGTCCTCGCCCGCCTCGGCGATCTCCTCGACCGTGGTGATCCCGGCGCGCCGCAGATGGTCGCCGGTCGCGGGCCCCACGCCGGGCAGCGTCCGCACCGACATCGGCCCGAGCAGGGCGCGCTCGGTCCCCGGCTCGATCAGCACCAGCCCGTCGGGCTTGGCCTGCTCGGAGGCGATCTTGGCGATCATCTTGGAGGCGGCGAGCCCCACCGACCCGGTCAGTCCCGTGACGGCCCGGATGTCGGCGCGCAGCTTCGCGCCCACCAGCCGCGCCGAGGTCTCGTCCCAGGCGGTCCCTGCGGCCTCCAGGTCGACGAACGCCTCGTCCAGGCTCAGCGGCTCCACGAGCGGCGACAGCTCCCGCAGCAGCCCCATGACCTGCTCACTGACGTCGCGGTAGAGCTGGAAGCGCGGTACGAGGTAGGCGGCGTTCGGCGCCAGTCGGCGGGCCTGCGCCATGGGCATCGCCGAGTGCACCCCGAACACCCGCGCCTCGTAGGAGGCGGTGGCGACCACACCGCGCACCCCGAGCCCGCCCACCACCACGGCCTTGCCGCGCAGGCTCGGCTTGGCGGCCTGCTCCGCCGAGGCGAAGAAGGCGTCCATGTCGAGATGCAGGATCGTGGGCGCGGTTCTCACATGTCCGATGCTGCCCTACGCCACTGACAATGCCCTGCCGGCCGCGGACCCCCGCGACGCCGCACGTGAGACGTGGGCGCCACGAGGTCAGACGGCGCGGTTGCGGCGCCGGGCCAGCTCGTCGGTGGGGTTCTGCCCGATCAGGGTCTCGCCGGTGTCGACCCGCTCCCCGTGCAGCTGTGAGAGCGCTCCCTCGACGTCCCGCCAGACGACCCCCACGGCGATCCCGAAGACCCCCTGGCCGCCCTGGAGCAGGGCGTGGACCTCGTCGGGCGAGGAGCACTCGTAGACCGTCGCCCCGTCGCTCATCAGCGTCATCCGCTCGAGATCGGCGAATCCCCGCTCACGCAGGTGCTGGACCGCGGTGCGGATGTTCTGCAGCGACACCCCCGTGTCGAGGAACCGCTTGACGATCTTCAGGACCACGACGTCGCGGAAGCTGTAGAGGCGCTGCGTCCCCGATCCGTGGGCCGGTCTCACGCTGGGCTCCACCAGGCCGGTGCGCGCCCAGTAGTCCAGCTGGCGGTAGGTGATACCCGCCGCCGCGCACGCCGTGGGACCGCGGTATCCGATCTCGTCGGACACCGACTCTTCGTCCGGCACCGCTGTCGGCCGCTGTGGAGCGGAGCCGGCCGCGTTGCCGTGAAGCGGGTACGGGCCGCTCTCCCCCAGACTGCGTCCGGGGGCACCCCCAGCCGTACCGTCGCCGCTGCTTCTCACGCCGACCTCCGTCCTTGAACTGCCTTCTCGACGGTAGGCAGTCGCCAGGGGTGCGTCAACGATCGCCACACTCGGCACGCCGAGTGATAATCACCCTAGGAGTGGTTTCCCGTGCCCCACCGCGGGGAAAGGCTAGCCGAATGCTCTCCGCGCGGGCCGTAAGACGCCTCACTGGCCTCCGGCATGTGCCGCTCGGAACCGCGGGCGGGCGGGGACGTCACTGACTGTTGGTCCCGAAGTCCTCGGGCGAGATCTGGTCGAGGAACTCGCGGAACTTCTCCACCTCGTCCTCCTGCTCGTCCGGGATCGCGATCCCCGCGTCGTCGAGCACCCCGTCGCTGCCGTAGATCGGCGTTCCGGTGCGCAGCGCGAGCGCTATGGCGTCGGACGGCCGCGCGCTCACCTCGACCCCGCTGGCGAAGACCAGCTCGGCGTAGAAGACGCCCTCACGCAGATCCGTGATGCGTACTTCGGTGAGCTCCTGGCCGACGGCCTCCAGCACGTCCTTGAACAGGTCGTGGGTCAGCGGTCGTGCGGGGGCCATGCCCTGCTGGGCGAAGGCGATCGCCGTCGCCTCCCCCGGGCCGATCCAGATGGGGAGGTAGCGGTCGCCTCCCACTTCGCGCAGGAGCACGATCGGTTGGTTGGAGGGCATTTCGACCCGGACACCTACGACATCGAGCTCGTTCACACAGCAACCCTAGGCCGTGCTCGGGACGTTTGGGTAGTCGGGCACAGAACGGGTGGACGATCCGCCACCGGCGAACACCCTCGCTCAGGGCAGCCGGACACCCAGCGCCGTCTGCACCAGAGCCGCGTGCAGCTTGACCGTGAGCCCCGCCAGCTCCTTCGCACGGGCCTCGGCATGGGCCCTGGTCTGCGGGTTGCGGTGGCGCCGCAGCGGGGCCACCACCTGGTCCACGAGACCGGCCTCACGGTCCGCGGCGGCCTTCATCGCGCGCAGGTGGCGCGGCTCGATCCCGAACCGGCCCAGCTCGACCACGAGCGCGGCCACGGTGACCGCCTCGGCGTCGTAGCCCCCGTCCGGCAGTGGAGTGACGAGCCCGTACGACTCCCACTCGGCGAGCTCCCGCTCGTCGATCTCGGCGGCGGCGAGCAGCTCGTCGCGGCCGATACGGGCCGCGGTGGGCGCCTCCGGCTCCCCGAAGAGGTCGCCCAGGCGCTCGCCGTCCCCGACGTCGCGCTGGCGGCCCAGCGTGGGCAGCCGCACGTCGTCGCCCCGCTCCAGGGCGTCCAGGTGCTCCCGGATGACCTTGAGCGGCAGGTAGTGGTCGCGCTGCATCCGCAGGACGTGGCCGAGGCGCTCGACGTCCTGCGCGCTGAACTTGCGGTACCCCGAAGGGGTCCGCCGTGGCTCGATGAGGCCTTCGGCCTCCAGGAACCTGATCTTGGAGATGGTCACTTCGGGGAACTCGTCGCGCAGCGCGCTGAGCACCGTGCCGATGCTCATCAGCCCACTGTCCGCGGCGGCGGTGCCGCTGCCGGCACCGCCGCTCGGTGTTTGAAGCATGGACCTTCCCTGGGTCCCCCCGGACGGAGTTCGGGTGGTCAGACTCCCCGCTGGCTCGCGTAGAAGACCAGCCGGTACTTGCCGATCTGCACCTCGTCGCCGTTCGACAGGGCGACCTGGTCGATCCGCTCCCGGTTGACGTACGTGCCGTTCAGGCTGCCGACGTCGGCGACCGTGAACGAGCCGTCCGCGGCGCGGCGGAACTCCACGTGGCGACGCGACACCGTCACGTCGTCCAGGAAGATGTCGCTCTGCGGATGACGTCCCGCCGTGGTCAGCTCACCGTCCAGCAGGAAGCGGCTGCCCGAGTTGGGACCACGGCGCACCACCAGGAGCGCCGATCCGAGAGGCAGCGCGTCGACGGCCGCCTGCGCCTCCGGGGAGAGCGCCGGCGACGGCGTCTGGCCCGTCACCTCGGAGTCGTAGGCCTCCAGGCCGGAGATGGAGATCGTGGACGTCGTCTCCGACGGACGCTCCGGAACCGCCCCGCCCCGCAGCGGCGCACCGCAGTTGGAGCAGAAACGGCTGTTCTCCGCGTTGCGGTTGCCGCACCTCGTGCATACCAGGGCCGACATGGACGGATCCTCCTGCCGCGGCTGCCCTCCAGGGGCTTGGGACGCGTACGGACCGGAGGTGTACCCTCCGCCCGCACCCGAGGTCGACGGATCCCCGAAACCTATGCGCCCGGACGCGGCAGGGTCAACAGACGGCGCGCCCTGACCACCGGGAACGTCACCGCCCGGACCAGCGACCTGGTCCCGGAACAACGGGCGGTCGCCCTGTCCCTCCGCGTCCCCGGGGCGCGGTGCACGGTGGCGGGCAGTCGCGTTCTCGTTGCCCTCTCGTGCGCTCTTGCCGAACAACTTCGCAAACAACTTCACGGGCGATTCCCCTTGACCGAAACAGACCCGCCCGTGGGGCAGGACGAACCCTGATTGAACACACCGGTCGACCCGGACATCCTCACAACGTCCGTATCCACCTGACAGTTTCCACCACGCACCACCCATTCGGTGCGCCGACCCCCCGCAACCTCATGCCCTGGCCCGGCAGCCGCCATGCGCCCGCGCCTCACGGGGAGGACGACCGAGCGTAGTCAGGCCGCTCCGCCGGTCGCAAGGCATCCACGACGATCTTCGTCGAACGGTCCACCGTGACGGTGGCCTGCTCCTTCTCCAGCGTCTGCACCACACCTCCGGGGATGTTGAGCGCCGGCTCCAGATCCTGCGGCTTGCCGATGACCTTGAAACGATAGGGCTGGGTGATCTTGTTCCCGTCGACGCTCACTCCGGCGCCGGAATCCGTCAGATAGGTGTCGGCGACCACCCGGACGCCGTTGACCTGGATCGCCTCGGCCCCGGCCGCGCGCAGTTCCTGGATCGCGTCGAGCAGCATGTCCGCCTGGACCGTCCCCTTCGTGTCGTCGATGGTCACCGTGATCCCGGGTCCCTGCGCCGCCACCGTGCCCGCCAGAATGCCGAGTTGCTTCTCCTTCTCGACGGTCTGCTTGCGGGCCTCCTCGGCCTGGTTCGAGCTGTTCCGCAGCTCGGTGCGCTGGTCCTCGAGACCCTGCTTCTCGTCCTCAAGACGCTGAGTACGGTCGTCGAGTTCATCGAGGATGCGTACGAGATCCTCCTGGCGGGCACCCCGCAGGGCGCTCCCGCTGTCGCTGTTCGAGGCCACCTGGACGGCCAGGCCGAACCCGAGGCCGAACAGCAGCAGCGCGACGATCAGTTGGGCGCGGGTCACCCGCGGCGGCCACAGGCCCTTCGCCAGCCGCTGACGGCCGGTCAGCGAGGGCTCGCCCTCGCCCTTCTCCTGCTCACCCGGTGCCGGCTCCGGCTCGGAGGCCGGCGGCGCGGCCGGGACCTCCTCGGGCAGTTCCCTGCGCAGGCGGTGCTCCGAACTCGCGGGAGTCTCGGAGCCCTTGGGTGTCTTGTCCTCGTCGCTCATCGGTCTCACGCCCGGAAGACGTGCCGGCGGATGGCCGCGGCGTTGGAGAAGATCCGGATGCCGAGCACGACCACCACACCCGTGGAGAGCTGGGCGCCGACGCCCAGCTTGTCGCCCAGGAACACGATGAGCGCGGCGACGACGACGTTCGACAGGAACGACACCACGAAGACCTTGTCGTCGAAGATGCCGTCCAGCATCGCGCGCAGGCCTCCGAAGACGGCGTCGAGCGCCGCCACGACGGCGATCGGAAGGTACGGCTCGACGACGGCCGGGACCTCGGGCCGGACCAACAATCCAGCCACGACTCCCACGACGAGGCCCAGTACGGCGATCACGATGTGCCCTTCTCTGTGCTCGGCTCTGCTGTTCGTACGATCACACTCGGTGCGGCGGGCAGCCGGACGTCATCCTCCACGGAGATGCTGGTCCGGATGTCGAAGTTCTCCCGCAGCGCGTGCAGGTACTGACCGTCGGCGCTGTTCTGGAACCGGGTGCTCAGCCGCTTGCCGTCCCCCACCGCGAGCACCGTGTACGGAGGCACGAGCGGCTTGTTGTCGACCAGTATCGCGTCACCCGCGGCCCGGATCGCCGACAGCGCCGTCAGCCGCTGTCCGTTGATGGACACGGCCTCGGCGCCGGACTGCCAGAGTCCGTTGACGACGCGCTGCATGTCACGGTCGCGCACGCGTCCCGTGTCGGAGAAGTCGGAGGTCTCGCGCGGATCGCCGTTGCCCCCCGAAGAGGCGTCCTTGGCGTCGTCGACGACCAGCCTCACACCGGGACCGTGCACCGCGGTGGCACCCGACAGGATGCCCACCAGATCGGCCTGGTCCCCGCCCCCGTCCTGCTTCAGCGCCTCGCGCTGCCGGGCGCTCACGTCGTCCCGAAGGGTGTCGACGGCGCTCTCCAGCTTGTCCGCGGCCTTGGTCTCGCTCTCGATGCGGTCGATGAGCTCCTGGCGCTCCTTGGCGACCACGGGGGCCGCGACGCGCGCCTGCGCCGCTCCCACGGTCACCACCAGCCCCGCCAGCACCAGACCGGCGGCGAGCCCCAGCTTCGCCCGGAGGGTCTTCGGCAGTCCGCCGGCTTCCTCGGACTTCTTGCGCGCGGCCGCCTCGGCGTACCCGTCGTCAAGACTGTGGTCCATGACGTTGGTGAGCAGCGACATGGAGGCGTCCGGGCGCGTAGGTCGCGTGGGGGTGCTCCGAACGGGGGGCTGCTGCGGCATGCCGCACATCGTGCCACGTCGCCGGTGCTACCTCCGAATGGCCCCACCGGCGTGCCGGACAGGCACCCTTGAGGAGCACTTGTCCGGCACGCCGCTTGCTCAGCGGCCGGCGCTGTCCACGATCGCCGACCACTCGTCGAGCAGGGCCTGGGCGGACGCGTCGTCCGGGCCCTCGGCCCACAGGTGCGTCACGGCCTCCGCGGGGTCCGGGAGGACCATCACCCAGCGGCCGTCGGCCTCCACGACCCGCACACCGTCGGTCGTGTCGACAAAGCGATCGCCGGCCGCCTCCACGACCCGCCGCATGACGAGCCCCTTGACCGCCCACGGAGTCGCCAGGTCACGCTTGAGCACGTGCGCCCGCGGGATCCGCGCGTCGATCTGGCTCAGGGTGAGCTGCGTCCGCGCCACCAGCCCGATGAGCCGTACGAAGGCCGCCGTGCCGTCGAAGACACTGCTGAACTCCGGGATGATGAAGCCGCCGCGGCCGTCGCCACCGAAGATGGTCGACTCGTCGCGCCCCACGCGGGTCAGGTCGTCGGGCGACGTCGTCGTCCACTCGACCTGGGTCCCGTGGTACGCCGCCACCTGCTCGCCGATCCGGGTGGTGGTCACCGGCAGCGCCACCCGCCCGCTGCGCCGCTCCGCGGCCACCAGGTCGAGCATCACGAGCAGGGCCCGGTCGTCCTCGACAATCCGCCCCTTCTCGTCGACGAGCGACAGCCGCTCACCAACCGGGTCGAAGCGCACACCGAAAGCGGCCCGCGCGGACGCCACGATCTCTCCGAGCCGCACCAGACCCGAGCGGCGCGCGTCCGCCGTCTCCGTGGGCCGCGACTCGTCGAGACCGGGGTTGATGGTGAGCGCGTCGACGCCGAGCTTGCCGAGCAGGCTGGGCAGTACGAGACCGGCGCTGCCGTTGGAGGCGTCGACGACGACCTTGAGTCCGGACTCGGCGATCCCGGTCGTGTCGACATTGCGCAGCAGCGAGCCCGTGTACGAGTCGTAGACGCTCGCCGGGAAGTGCAGGTCACCGATCTCGCCCGGGAACGCACGCCGGTACTCCTGACGTGCGAACACGCGGTCCAGCTTGCGCTGGCTCGCCTGCGAGAGGTCGGCGCCGTCACCGTCGAAGAACATGATGTCGACCGAGTCCGGTACACCGGTGGTCGTCCTGATCATGATGCCGCCGGCACTGCCTCGAGCCGTCTGCTGCCGGGCCACCGGCAGCGGCACGTTCTCCAGGTCGCGTACGTCGATGGCGCTGGCCTGCAGCGCCGAGATGACCGCGCGCTTCAGGGCACGCGCACCACGCGAGTGGTCACGTGCCGTCGTGACGGTGGAGCCCTTCTTCAGCGTGGTCGCGTACGCCCCCGCGAGGCGCACGGCCAGCTCCGGGGTGATCTCCACGTTGAGGATGCCGGAGACGCCACGGGCGCCGAACAGATGCGCCTGTCCGCGCGACTCCCAGATCACCGACGTGTTGACGAAGGCGCCGGCCTCGATGGTCTTGAAGGGGTAGACGCGTACGTTCCCCTGGATGATCGATTCTTCACCCACCAGGCACTCGTCACCGATGACGGCGCCGTCCTCGATCCGTGCGGCGCGCATGATGTCGGTGTTCTTCCCGACCACGCAGCCGCGCAGATTGCTGTGCTGCCCGATGTACACGTTGTCGTGCACGACGGCTCTGTGCAGGAAGGCGCCGCTCTTGACGACGACGTTGGAGCCCACGACGGTGTGCTCACGGATCTCGGCGTCCGCCTCCACCTTGGCGTAGTCGCCGATGTAGAGCGGTCCCCTGAGCACGGCGTCGGGGTGCACCTCGGCACCCTCGGCGATCCAGACGCCCGGGGAGATCTCGAAGCCGTCGATCTCGACGTCGACCTTGCGCTCCAGGACGTCGGCCTGGGCCTTGACGTAGCTCTCGTGCGTGCCGACGTCCTCCCAGTAGCCCTCGGCGACGTAGCCGTAGATGGGCTTGCCTTCCTTCATCAGCTGAGGAAAGACGTCACCGGACCAGTCGACGGAGACGTCGGCCTCGACGTAGTCGAAGACCTCGGGCTCCATCACATAGATACCGGTGTTCACCGTGTCCGAGAAGACTTGGCCCCAGGTCGGCTTCTCCAGGAAGCGCTCGACCTTGCCCTCCTCGTCCACGATGGTGATGCCGAACTCCAGCGGGTTCGGCACACGGGTCAGGCAGACGGTGACCAGCCCACCCTTTTCCTTGTGGAAATTGATCAGGTCGGTGAGGTCGAAGTCGGTCAGCGCATCGCCGGAGATGACGAGGAAGGTGTCGTCCTTGAGCGCTTCCTCGGCGTTCTTGACGCTCCCGGCGGTACCGAGTGGCTTCTCCTCATTGGCATAGGTGAGCTCCATACCGAGCTCTTCGCCGTCCCCGAAGTAGTTCTTGACCAGCGAGGCCAGGAACTGGACGGTAACGACGGTCTCATTGAGCCCATGCCTTTTGAGCAGCCGCAGCACGTGCTCCATGATCGGGCGGTTCGCCACGGGCAGGAGCGGCTTGGGCATGCTCGAGGTCATAGGGCGAAGGCGTGTGCCTTCGCCTCCGGCCATCACGACGGCCTTCATGTCGGAAGCGTCCTCCTTGAAGAGACTGACTAGCCGACTTCACCCGTCCAAATTGTCCCGCACATTTCGTCGGCGGGCCAACGAGCCACTACAGCGCCCCGATGGGCGAGCTCAATCGGCCATGGTGTCCGCCGTGACAAGACGGCGGACCTGAACCACGTAGAGGACTCCTGCCCACCAGTACAGGGTTGTACCCCACCCTGCGAACGCCCATCCGAAAATAGCTCCGAGTGACGCGATCCAGCCGCTCGCGTCGCTGAGCAGCAGCAACGGGAAGGCGTACATCAGGTTGAAGGTGGCTGCCTTTCCCAGGAAGTTCACCTGGGGCGGCGGATAGCCGTGCCGCCGGAGGATGCCCACCATCACCAGCAGGACGAGTTCGCGCGCCAGCAGTACGCCGGTCAGCCAGAGCGGAAGAATCTCCCGCCAGGTGAGGCCGACCAGGGTGGACAGGATGTAGAGGCGGTCGGCCGCGGGGTCGAGCAGCCGGCCGAGGCTGCTGATCTGGTTCCAGCGCCTGGCGAGCTTTCCGTCCAGGTAGTCGCTGATGCCGCTGAGCATGAGCACCAGGAGGGCCCAGGCGTCGCTCTTGGGGCCTCCGAACTCCGGCCAGAGGATCAACCACAGGAACACGGGCACACCGACGAGACGCGCCATGCTGAGGATGTTCGGGATGGTGAGGACCCGGTCTGTCTGGACGCGGGTCTCCTGGACCTCCACCCGGGGGCCTCCTGTGGGAAACGAGCCGACGATGCCCCCTGACCTTACCCGCAGCCTTCACACAGCGAGGCGGAGGGGTGCCGGCGCCGCCGGGAAACAAAAAAGCTCCGGCTCTCGGGCGAATGCCCAAGAGCCGGAGCTATAAAAGGAGTTCGGCGGCGTCCTACTCTCCCACAGGGTCCCCCCTGCAGTACCATCGGCGCTGTAAGGCTTAGCTTCCGGGTTCGGAATGTAACCGGGCGTTT